>NZ_CP012541.1:0-613347 GCF_001298465.1 Campylobacter concisus | reverse complement strand
TAAACGTCCAAAAGTACTTCACTTGCTTGGTGGCGCAAATTTGCTAAAAGTTGATGGCACAAACACTATCCAAAACACTTGGATCAAGCTAGGTGGCGGCGTAAATGCTATCAATACTGAGGGTTTTATGATCGAAGTTAGCGCTGAAGAGATCATCAATGCAAACCCTGATATCATCATCGTTGGCGGCAATGACACAGACGCACAGATCAAAAAGATAAAAGAGCACCCCGCATTCTCTGGCTCAAACGCTGTTAAAAACGGCAAAATTTACGGCAACCCAAAAGGTGTATGGAGCTGGGATAGATATGGTGCTGAAAGCATTCTTCAAATTTTATGGGCAGCAAAAACTATCCAACCAGATCTATTTAAAGATGTCGATATGAAAGTAAAAACAAAAGAGTTTTATAAAGAGTTTTTAAATCACGATCTTAGTGACAAAGAGTATGGCTATATCTTAAAAGCTCTAAATCCAGACGGTAGCAGCAAGTAAGATTATGAAAAACGCAAATTTTTCATTAGTTGCTATATTTTTAGCCATACTGACGCTTATTTGCGCATTTGTCGCACTTGGCGTTGGTAGGTTTTATATACCTTTTAGCGATGTCTTTAGCGTGCTAGCTCACGGCTTTGGCTTTGGCGATGGGGCAGCTAGTAACATCACAAACGTGATAGAAAATTTGCGCATACCTCGCATCATTGCAGCCATTTTAGTCGGTGCCGCTCTTAGCGTGAGCGGTGCTGCCTATCAAGGCGTCTTTAAGAACCAGCTAGTAAGCCCTGATCTTCTAGGCGTCTCGGCTGGTGCTTGCGTGGGAGCTGCCACTGCGATCATCTTTGATCTATCGCTATTTTGGGTGCAGGCTTTTGCATTTGGCTTTGGCCTAGCAGCCGTTGCTATCACTCTAGCCATACCTAAGATGATGGGGCGCACGAGCACGCTTATGCTGGTTCTTTCTGGTATCATCGTAAGTGGCCTCATGGGTTCAATAATCGGCTTTTTAAAATATGTCGCAGACCCTGAGACAAAGCTACCTGACATTGTTTATTGGCAGCTTGGTAGCCTTGCTAAGCTTGATAGCGATAACTTAATATACATCGCCCCAGTGATGATCATCTGCGCCGTTTTGCTAATAGCCATGAGCTGGCGTATAAATTTGCTCTCTCTTGGCGACGAGAGTGCGGCAAGACTAGGCGTAAATGTGGCTTTTGAGCGCGCTGTCATCATCATCTGCGCTACGCTTCTTACAGCCTGCAGCGTCTGCATAAGCGGTATAGTCGCTTGGGTGGGACTTCTCATGCCTCACTTAGCGCGTATGCTAGTTGGTGCAAACAACATAAAAAGCATGCCAGCAAGCATATTTATGGGTGCGATGTTTTTACTATTTGTAGATACATTAGCTCGTAGCATAAGCGTGAGCGAAGTGCCTCTTGGCGTACTTACCGGCTTTATCGGCACAGTATTTTTCGTCTGGGTTTTATGGCGAAATAAAAAGGTTGCGTGATGCTTGAAGTTAGAAATTTAAACTTTAGCTACCCAAATGGGGCTGGCAAACTAGAAAATGTAAATTTAAAGATAGGTGCAGGTGAGATTTTAACCATTCTTGGTCGAAATGGAGCTGGCAAATCAACAACCCTAGGCTTGATAAGTGGCTCGCTAAAGCCAGTTTCTGGAGAAATTTTCCTTGATGGCAAAAACGTTGATAGCCTAAGCAACAAAGAGCGCGCTAAGATCATGGCGTATGTCGCTCAAAGCGAGGTTACCGAGTATGACTACACTGGACTCGAATTTATAACAATGGGACGCGCGGCGCACCTTGGCATCTTTGCAAGACCTAGCAAAGAGGATGAGGAGATCGCTAGAATTTACACCAAAAAGCTTGAGATCGAGCACCTTGAAGAGAAATTTATCACTCAAATGAGTGGCGGTCAAAAGCAGATGTGTATGATCGCTCGTGCGATGGCTGCGCAACCAAAAATGATCATATTTGACGAGCCAACGAGCGCGCTTGACTACGGCAACCAGTATAAATTTTTACGCACACTCAAGTGGCTAAAAGAGATTGGCTACTCAGTCGTGCTAACCACTCACAACCCTGACTTTGCCGTACTTCTTGGCGGATATGTAGCACTTGTAAAGGGTGATGGCGAGGTTGGATTTGGCACGGTTGATGAGATCATCAGAAGCGAAAATTTAAGCAAGCTTTACGGACTAAATTTAAACGTGAGCTACATCGACGAAGTAAAAAGAGAGTGCTGTTTAACATATCCTCTTTAAATTTATACTCTCAAAAGAGAAATTCTTTTGAGAGCGCTTTTTGTATTATTTTTCTTATTTAATACTGCCTTTGGAGTAAAAATGAAAAAAGTAGTTTTGATTTTATTTTTTGCATTGATGGCAAACGCGGCGGATAAATTTGATTGTTCTAAACGCTACTGCAAAGAGATGAAAAGTTGCGAAGAGGCATATCACTATCTAAGAAAATGCGGACGCAGTGGGTTTGATCGTGATCGTGACGGCATACCATGCGAGAATGTATGCAAAGAACATAGAGTAGAAAAATAATTTTATTAAAATTTACTCCGCTAAATTTTAAAGCCAACAAAATCAAATCAAAAATTTAAGTTAAATTAAAAGCAACTAGGCATTATTTTTAGCAAGTGCCGCCACTCTAGCCTTTGCAGCCTGTGTGATATCATCCTCGTAGTCGTAGAAGTTAAATGTCGCTCCATGCTGGACAAAGCCGTTTAGTATGTCACCACTTTGTCGGTTTTTAAGATCAAGCTCGGCCACCTTAAAGCCGTCATTTGTCGCACAAAATTCTTTTAGTCTTGTTGGCGCCTCTTTTAGCTTGGTAAATAAAAAGCAGTATCCATCGCCACCGTTTCGCCCTACTCTGCCGCGCAGCTGATGAAGCGTGGCAAGCCCTAGCCGCTCAGCACCCACGATCACTATCGTATTTAGCCTTGGCAGCGAGATCCCAACCTCAACAACAGTGGTTGAGAGCAAAATTTCGCCCTCTTCTCTAAATCTCCTTAAAATTTCCTCTTTTTCTTTGTCCTTGCCGTGCGTGACGAAGACATTTTTGAAATTCTTTAGCCAAAAGCCCTGCGCCTCGCTTAGACTTTGGTAGTTTGAACTCTCGCTGCTCTCAACTAGCGGATAGATGATGGCTACTTGAAAGCCGCCCGCAAGCTGCTTTTTGATGTGAGCGAGCAGGTAGCCAAACTCGCTAGCGCCTAAAATTTGGCTCGTTATATTTTTCTTAAACGGCATCTGCTTTAAAAAGCTAAAATTTACGATCTCAGACTGAATTAAACTTAGCGTCCTTGGTATAGGTGTAGCTGAAAACTGCACGAAATTTGCTCGCTCCTCCTCGTTTGAGGCAAGCTCCTCTATCTTTTTGCGCTGATTTGAGCCAAAGCGGTGCTGCTCATCGACCATGACAAGTGGCGAGTTTGGCAGCTCGTGAAAGAGCAGCGCATGCGTACCGATGATCAAATTTACCCCGCTAAAGTCTATCTTTTTCTCCCCGCTTCGCACCAGCATCACATTCATAAAAGCAGGCAAAAGCCTCTTTGCTTCATTATAAATTTGCTCACTTAAGATGCTTGTTGGCGCCATCAAAATGGTACTTTGTGGATAGACGCTGAGTGCTGCTGCTAGGATCACTAGCGTCTTGCCACTTCCCACGTCACCCATTATCACGCGTCTTTTTGCCTGCACAGCACCAAGGTCGTCTCTGATGTCGTTTATAGCATTTAGTTGGTCGTTTGTCGGCGTAAATGGCAAGCTTTTAAGCCAAGAGCTTATATCAAAAAGCTCTATTTTAGGACTTTTAAAGTAGATTTTTTTGGCACTTAGCTTTTTTATGTAGTTAAAAATTTCTACAAATTTTAAGATCTGCACGCCCTCATTATCGTTTTTTAGGCGGTATAAAATTTGTACACTTTGCTCGTCTAGTCTTTGCAGCTCAGCTAGAAATTTAGCCTCTCGCTCACTTAAGCCCTCAGCCAGTAAATTTTGTAAATTTATATATTTTAAAACAAGTTTTTTGACTTCCTCATCTTTTAGCTCGGTCTTAAATTTAGGCACGATCTGACCTATTTTTGTGGTAATTTTTGGATTTACTATCTGCCACGAGCCAAAGGCGTAGGAGCAAAGCCCATATATCGCCATCTCTTTGCCTGTCTTAAAAGCGCCATAGTGCCAGGACTTTGCATTAAAAATGACGATCTTTATGCTACTTTGCCACTGCTCACAAAAGGCAAGCGCCGTTAGCATGCCAGGGCGCGAGGCGAGTGAGGTGATCTTTACATTTATGCAGACCTGCCCTTCTCTTGGGCTCTTAGCGATCGTCGTATCCTCAAAGCCCTTTGGTAGCACGAGAGCAAGGTCAAGCAGGCTAAGCACGCCTATTTTTAGAAGTTTTGCTCTATCGCTTGCTTCAAATTTCATTTTTTAAAACGCAAAAACTTAGCTGATTGATCTCTGCGTGGGCTTTTATGAAGCTATTTAGCTCGCTTAGTGAAAGGGCTGAAATTTTATCCAAATCCTTTAAAAATGCCCCAAGCTCGCCATGCTCATAAAACTCGCCCTGCGCGATGTCAAGGCGCTTAAATAGCGTCTCAAGTCTAAGTGGCAACGAACCAAGCAAAAATTTCTTCGCCTGCTCAAGCTCGGCCTTGCTAACGCCTTTTTTACTAAATTTTAAAATTTCCTCTTTTATAACAGCGATGGCCTCATCTTTTTTCTCATTTTTTGTCTGCATGTAGCCATAAAGCTGGCTGTAAGAGAGATTTAGTAAATTTCTAGCGTAGGCGCTGTATGCAAGCCCTCTTTTCACGCGGATCTCCTCCATGAGCCTCGAGCCAAAGCCACCCTCGCCTAGGATAAATGTCGCCACTGCCACCTTATATTTCTCTTCAGGTTTTACATTAAACGGCGCACCAAAGTAGATATATGCCTGCTCGCTTTGCCTTATGATCTCGCTGGTTTCACATTTGTTGCTTGGGCTAAAGCGCTCTAGCTTTCGCACCTTGCCAGGTTTTAAAATTTCTAAAACGCTAGCAAGCTCTTTTGTCTGCCTCTCGTCGATGTCGCCACCAAGCACACAGAGCAAATTTGAAAGGTCTAAGTGCTCGTTTAAAAATTTCCTCACGTCTTCAAGCGTTATAGCTTTAATGCTCTTTTTAGTGCCGATACTTGGCTGAGCAAGCACGCTTTTTGGGTATAAAATCTCAAAAAGCCCTTGCCTTGCCACGTAGTCAAAGTCGTTTTCATTTGCCGCGATCTCGCCAAGAGTGACGGTCTTGCACCTATTTAGGATCTCATCTGTTAAATTTGGAGCGAGTAGTAGCTCTTTTAGCTTGCCGCACGCAAAGGCAAAATGTTCTTTTAGGCAGTTTAGATCGATGCAAAATGTCTCAAAGCCGCAGCTTGCATTTAGGCTAATCGCCCGCACCTCAAGCTCTTTGGCAAATTTAGCCGAGCCTAGCTTTATATCGCCCTCGTTTAGTAAATTTGCGCTTAGCCTAGCTAGGCCTGCTAGCTTACCATTTTGAGAGCTACCAGCTGCTTTAAAAACAAGTCTGAGGCTCACTACTGGCATCGCTTTTGAGCTTTCGAAAACGACCGGGATTTTTATATTTTTTACATTGATATCTAAAATTTTCATCTAAAATTTCTCCAAAATATCGTAGTTTGTGTTGCGCTTAGCTGGGATTTCTCCGACATCTTTTATAAGCTCGATCATCTGATCTTGATTCATCCTAAAGCTCGCTCCTGCGGCTTTTACGACGTTTTCTTCCATCATTGTGCTGCCAAGGTCGTTTGCGCCAAAAAGAAGCGCTAGCTGACCAACGTAGCTGCCCTGCGTGACCCAGCTGCTTTGGATATTTTTAAAGTTATCCAAAAAGAGCCTTGAGACCGCAAGAAGTCTTAGATAGACGTTTGAGCTTTGCTTTTTGATCTCTGGGAATTCCTGCATGAGCTTTGTATTTAGCCCTTGAAAGCTCCAAAGTATAAATGCCCTAAATCCAGCCGTTTCATCTTGTAAATTTCTGACGTGCTCCCAGTGCTCTACGATCTCGCGAGTGCTCTCAACCGTGCCAAACATCATCGTGGCAGTCGTTTTCATGCCAAGCTCGTGCGCCTCTTTGTGTATGCGAAGCCAGTCTGCGGTGTCGCATTTTTTTGGGGCGATGATGTCACGCACTCTATCGCTTAAAATCTCCGCTCCAGCCCCTGGCATCGAGTATAAGCCCTTTTCGTTTAGGCGTCTTAAGACCTCTTTTGTAGAAATTTTTGAAACTCTTGCGATGTAGTCGATCTCAACGGCAGAAAAGCCATGTATCGTGATGCTTGGATAGTGCTTGCTGATGTAGCTTACAAGCTCCTCGTACCACTCGATCTCTAGCTTTGGATGAACGCCACCTTGAAATAAAATTTGCGTACCACCAATGGCGATTAGCTCCTCGATCTTCTTGCCGATCTCCTCAAAACTTAGCACATAAGCGTCTTCTTCTTTTGCGTGGCGGTAAAATGCGCAAAATTTACAATCCACCCAGCAAACATTTGTATAGTTGATGTTGCGATCTACGATGAAGGTCGTAATGCCTTCTGGATGAAGCTCTTTTTTTCTAGCTAGCGCCATCTTGCCAAGCTCGTGAAGCGGTGCATTTTCTATAAGATCGATGGCTTCATTTACACTAAGTCTTTTCAAATTTAACCTTTTATTTTGCTTATTTTTGGGCGAGAGTTTAGCCAAAAATGCTTTTAAATATGATAAATCAAGCGTTATGAAAAATTAATTTTTAAAGGCTAAAATGTGAGAAATTCTTTAAAGGAGCAAGTTATGAAAAAGATAGTATTTGCCGTTATTTGCGGACTATTTTTGGTTGGTTGTGCTAAAAACGAGCCAAAGCCAGCAGGGCTTCAAGGTGCAAGTTGCGGATGTGCTCATCATCAAAAAATGATGCAAGAAAATATGCCAAGCTGCCCACATCATGGCATGCAAGGGGCGATGCATGAGCAAATGCCAGCAGGCTGCCCAGCTCGCGCAAAATAGTAAAAGTGCCAAAAAGGCACTTTTATTTTAATATCACCTTGTCACCTTTGGTGCCAAGAACCGTCACCTTCTCTCCGTTAGCTAAATTTCCGTCATATTTCCAAAGTGTACCTTTGAAATAGACCATATTTTCTCTGATCTCGCCAACGCCGGCTTCGTCTAAAAATTCCTCGTTAAAGCTCTCTTTTCTGGACATAAATTTACTCTTTAACGGCGCTTTTAAAAGCACAAGGAGCACGATCGCAATCGCTGCTGTAATTAAAATTTGATAGCTCCAAGCAAAACTAAAACCAAAATTTATAGCTCCAACTACGATAAAAGCTATGCCAAAAAATAGCAAATAAAATGAAAAAAAGATAAACTCGGTGATGCATAAAACCACACCGATTGCTATCATTATAAAAGGGCTGATCACGCCTTATCCTTAGCTAGGAAATTTTTCAAAACACTAAGGGAGCCAATAAGCTCAGTTGCCTCATAAGGGACCAAAATTTTATCTTTTGAGCTATTTTTAGCCAGCTCGCTAAATGCCCCGACTCTATCGCGAGCGAGCAAAAATTCTGCTGCATTTGCGTTTTTGCTCATACTATCATTTATCATATCCATGGCCTCTTTTTGAGCCGTTGCGATAGCGATTTGTTCGTATTTTTTCGCATCAGCCATACGCTCTATCGCCTCTGCTTGAAGCACTTTTTCTTGTTTTAGTGCTTCGGCATTGCGTATTAGTGCCTCTTTTTCAGCCAATGCTTTTAGCTCGATCGCACGTTTTTCACGCTCGGCTTTCATCTGCATATTCATCGCCTCTTCGATGCCAAGTGGGACAGAAATTTCAGAAATTTCTACACGCATGATCTTTACGCCCCAGTTGCCAGCAGCGTCGCCAAGAGCCACTTGAAGTGCGGCATTTAGGCGGTCACGTGAGCTTAGTGTATCGTCAAGATTCATCGCGCCTATCTCGCCACGAAGCGTAGTCATGGCTAAATTTGCAATGGCACGCTTGTAGTTATCGACATTATAAACTGCCATTTTTGCATCAAAAACCTTTAAAAAGACGATACCATCGACGCTTATGTTTACGTTATCTTTTGTGATGACTTGCTGTTTTGTGATGTCTACAAGCTGCTCTTTTACGGTGATTATCGCTCTTATTTGATCGACAAATGGTATGATTATGTGAAATCCGCCGTCAAGCACTTTATGGAATTTACCAAGTCGCTCGATGAGTAGATTATCAGCTTGTGAGACGATCTTGATACCAGCCTTTAAAAACAAGAACGCAAAGATAACCAGAACTACGACTAAAACGCCAAATGCTTCGATTTGCATTTTTACTCCTTTAATTTATAATTTGTTATTTTCTTAAGTATTATAATACATTTTAAATTTTATTTTCAAAAAGGATTAGCATGAAAAATTTTATATTTGCACTAAGTGCGGCTCTACTTTTGGCAGGTTGTGCCTCATCTAGCCAAAACGCAAACGTCCCACAAGGCAAATGTGAAGTAAAAAGTAGCTGCGAAGCTGCAATTAACAGCATCGAGGGCACTTATAAAGCATTTTTACCTTGCGCTAGTTGCATGGGTGTTGATTCACGCTTAACATTAAAAAAAGATGGCACATTTGAAAGCGTGATGGACTATAAGTCAAAAGACAACTACAAAGCCGTTAGCAAAGGCAAATACTCAATCGAAAATGGTGTGATAACAACGATTGATGAGTATAAAGAAAAGAGCTTTTATAAAATAGAAGGCGAGAACCTAAAAATGCTAGATATGGATCAAAAAGAGGTCACTGGCGAGCTAAAAGATAAATACATCTTTAAACGCGTAAAATAAATTTTAAAGGCAAAATGATATAATTTTACAATTTTTAAGGAGTTGCAAATGAAATATCTTTTTGCCATACTTATCTCATTTTTCATCCTTGGCTGCGCAAAAAATGAAAATTTAGAGCCAAAACAAAACACACAAAATACAGTAAAAGAAGACAAGCCGCTAGTTCAAGTAAATACACCCAAAAAGCCAGAAAAGCTAATACTTCCAAACTCAATTTATAGCAGTTTTCACACTATTTTGCCTTGCCCAAATTGCGAAGGCATAAAAACTATCATTACGCTAAATAAAGATAAAACCTACACAAAAACAATGCTTACTATGGATAAAGAAGTAAGCTTGGTTGAAAAAAATGGCACATTTGATGTTGATGATAGTGCTATCATTTTAAAAGATGAAAATGGCAATCTTAGCTATTTCGCACCAAATAAAAACTCACTTCTTCAGCTTGATGATAAGAAAAATAAGCGAGTTGGCGTGCTAGCTCAAATTTATAATTTTGAACCGGTAAATAAAGCTTACAAAGATAGTTTTTTTGCTAAATTTTATAAATTTAAAAACAAAGATAACTTTTTAGATATCGTAATCGTGCCAAGTAAAAATGGCGCGAAAATAAATTTTTATTCATCATTAAAAAATGGCTCACCACTTTGCGAGTTTAGCTCTGAGCTACTTTACGATAAAGGAATTTTTTACCTTTTAGATGAAAAAGGCATCGCCCTAAGCATACACAGAATAAATAATGCAATTTTTCTAGTAGCAAATGACAAAATTTGTAAAAATGCTCACATAAGCGGACGATATAAAAAAGATAAAGATCAAAAAAATCTCTTTGGTAAAGGCTTTTTTGCAGAGCTGACAAACGAATCAGCAAATAGAGATGTGATAAAAATTTACGGCTCAAAAAACATAAAACGAGATAACACAAAAAAAGAAAACAGCTACATCGTAACAAACAAAAATGAAAGAATTTTTGAATACACCTTGCTAAATGGCATTATCACAAGCATTGAAATTTACTCAAACGAGTTTAAAACTCCAGAAAATATCAGTCTTAAATCAAATTTCAAAGATATAAAAAATTCTCTTGTTATCTCTAAATTTAGTAGTGACAAAAACAATATCTACCTAAAAATAGATAGCCACGATATGCTAATCACACTAAAAAATCCACTTGCCAAAGATATAACAAGCCTAAACGATATACCAGATGAAACAAAGATAGAACAAATAACGCTAATGTGGAATCAATAAGTTGAAAGAATATCTTAAACTTTTAAAAGAAGAGAAAAATTTTCGCCTCTTAAGCATCATTCAGCTTATATGTTATTTTGGCGTATGGTTTTCGCACACAGGTATTTTTACCCTTCTTATCAAGCTTGACGCTCCTGTTTGGGCGATTACGCTAAGTGCAGCGATGGCATTTATCCCAGGTGTTGTCATAGCTCCTTTTAGTGGAATTTTAGTTGATAAATTTAGCCCAAAACCGATGCTTGTCATCATGATGGCAGTTGAGACGATAAGCGTTTTCATGCTTCTTTTTATAGACTCACTTGATTTTTTATGGCTACTTTTACTTATCATTTTTGTTAGAAATGGCACCGGTGGAATGTATTTTCAAGTAGAGATGAGCGTACTGCCAAAAATTTTAAGCAAAGAAAATCTCAAACTCGCAAATGAGATCCACTCTATCATCTGGGCAGTCTCATACACTGCTGGCATGGGGCTAGCGGGAGTTTATATACACTTTTTTGGTATTAAAAGCGCCTTTTTGCTTGATGGCATACTATACATTCTTAGCTTTGGATTTTTATATTTTTTAAATTTACAAAGCCTAAAGCCAGAATTTATAGAAAAGCCTCTAAAAATGCTAAAAAATGGCCTTGTGTATTTAAAAGAAAATAGACTCATCGTGCATCTTATATTTTTACATGCCTTTGTTGGCATTACTGCTTATGACGCATTGATCGCACTTTTGGCTGATTACAAATATGCAAATTTACTCTCGACATCGCTAGTTATAGGACTATTAAATACTTCAAGATCCATTTCACTTATGTTTGCTCCAGCTATACTTAGTAAATTTATAAATAAAAATACGCTTATTTTCGTATATATCGGTCAAGGCCTTGGTATCATTATTTGGGCTTTATCGCTTTGGAATTTTTATCTATCGCTTATTGGCATTATCTTCGCTGGATTTTGCACATCAAGTCTTTGGAGCTACACCTATACAATGCTTCAGCAAAACTGCAAAAAAGAATTCTATGGCCGAGTGATTGCATATAACGATATGATTTTTCTTGGCTTTAGCGCTCTCATTTCATTTATCATTGGTCTGCTTTATGATATTGGATTTAGCGTTGAGATGATTGCAAGTTTTATGGGAAGCCTCTTTTTTGTAGGGGCTTTTTACTATCACATCGTATTAAAAAGCTACAAAATAAGATAATTGATTTTAAATTAAGTCGCCTAAGTTAAAAGGCGACTTGGCAAATTTTTATTTTTTTAGATAGTAGGTAGTTCCATTTGAAAAGCGCTTTTCATAAGCTGGAGTGTAAGGCACAAGATCAGCGTGCCCAGCGTAAAGCCTACCATCTGGCTTAAGCAATTTATGAAGCCTCTCAACGCATTTTAATCTAAAATCATCATCAAAATAGATCATCATATTTCTTGAAAGCACGATATCAAATTTTCCTAGATTAAAAATAGCATCATCAAAAACATTTAAAATTTTAAACTCACACCTTGGTAAATTTTCTTTTTTTATCTTAAATTTATCATCGACTTTTGTAAAAAATCTCTCTTTTTGAAAATCGCTTAACCTATGCAAGCTCCTCTCACTAAAAATACCATTTTGACAGCTTGCTATGGCTTCTGAGTTTATGTCTATACCTACGATTGAAATTTCATGCTGTTTAAATCCCATCTCATAAGCAAGCATCGCAAGCGAATATGACTCATCTCCAGTAGAGCAAGGGGCGCACAAAATTCTAGCTCCTCCAAGCTCCTTTGCGTAATAGATCACATCTTTAAGCTGAGGCAACTCCCTATAAAAATAAGTCTCATTTACAGTTACTAGATTTAAAATGTCTTGTCGCAAGCTTGAGTTATATCTTATCATCGAAACAAGATCTTTAAAGCTTTTTATCTGGCGATCTCTAATAAAAATGGTAATTCGCTGCAATGTGATATCTCTTTTTGGCTCCAGATCAACTCCGCAAAGAGTTTTGATAACATTCATAAATTCATTAAAACTATCCATATCTTGTGAAGTATTTGTTTGCATTGTTTTTGTATCTTTTGCGTCATTAGTTAATAGCATTTAAAAAATCCTCCAGCTCTTTTTTTATCATAGTTAGATTTAATGATTTTAAGCTTTGATTTAGCTCTTTTGCACGTTTTGGCATGCCATAAACTATCGCGCTCTCTTCATTTTCAGCTATACATTTTGCTCCAGCCTTATAAAGCTTATCAAGCCCAGATGCACCATCATCTCCGATGCCAGTTAGCAAGATAGCTAGGACATTTGCGCTTTTGCAAATTCCAACTCCAGATTTAAACAACACATCAACATTTGGCGTATATATAGTCTTTTCCTCTGTATTTGGCTTTGCGCTGATTGGTAAATTTGGTGACACCACTATATTTTGCTCGCAGACATATACGGTATTTTCTTTTAAAATTTTCCTCTCATTTAAAATTTCAACATCCAAGCCACACTCTTTTCCAATTTGCATAGCAAAAGAGTTTATAAACATTTTATTCATGTGCTGGGCTATCACGATGATAGCCCCATTTAGTTTTACGTTTTTTAATAACTTTTTTAAATGCCCAGGCCCGCCAGTAGACGCCCCTATTAATATTAATTTTTGTGCCACAAATAGCCTTTAAAATTTTAATTTAATATTTAGCTTACGCCACTTTTTTGTATATCGTCAATATCCTTGCCACTCTTTATATGCCTTGCTAACTTTTAAGCAAATTTATAGATCATTTCTTTGTGATCTTATATAAAAAGCTAAAAATTTCAGCAACAGCTTTATATAAATTTGGTGGAATTTCTTGATCAACTTCAACCTTGCTTAAAATTTCAATAAGATCAGGATCCTCTTTGATCGGTATATCATGCTCTTTTGCAAGATCAATTATTCTATTTGCTATCTCTCCAGCGCCACTAGCCAGCACTCTTGGAGCATTATCTTTAGATCTGTTGTAGCCAAGAGCTACTGCTTTTTTCTTATTTACTTGCATTAAATTTTCTTATCAAAGCCCACATCAAGGCCGCCAAATTTTTTAAATCTATCATTTAGCTTTACTTTTGACAAAGTTTTGATATTAAAGTTTGAAACTATAAGTCCAAGCTTTGATATTGCTTGTTTTAATTCGCTAGAGTTTGAGAGGATTAGCTCCTTAAAATCATTTGTTTGCGTAGCCACCGAAAGATCGATGTATCTTTTATCAATAAGTCCAACCATCACATTTATCTGTCCAAATTTCTTAAAATTTAGATCGATCTGAGCGTAAAATTTATCCTTTTTGCCTTGCTTAAATGCGATATTTCCACCCTCAACGCCGTCCCAAATATAAGGCATATAAGTTTGGATCCCGCCTTGAAGGCTTGATATCATTTGATGCATCTCGATCTGCGAAATCATCTTATTTGCAGCATTTACGCTTTGCGGGTTTTGACTCTTTTCACTAATATTTAAAAGCGTACTTTTTATATCTTGGCTTAGCACCTTTGAAATTTCGCTGCTATTTTTAGTCGTAATGTTATTTATATCGTTTGTGGCGAGATTTAACTGCTTTAAAAGCGCCTTGCTCTCACTTAGCTCATTTTTAGCCAAACTTGCCTTAGCATCAGCAAGACTTAGGCTATGAGCAAGACGTCTCGCCGCACTTTGAAGCTTATCTTGTAAGCTGCCATCCTTTGAAACATCACTCATCTCATTAAACGCTTTTACAAGCCCCACTTCATCGCCTATGTTATTTAGCGTTTTTAGATCATTTTTTATGCTATCAAGGATAGTTTTTAGCTCTTTGTGATTTTGGCTAAAACCAAAATTTTGATTTAGCTTTTCATTTGCTAGGCTTGCGACTTTCTCGCTTAGATTTGAGATAAAATTTTGCATTTTGCCTATTTGATTTTTTACTAGCTCGCCATTTTGATCTTTTGAAAAATTTTTATCTAAAAATTTAACCACATTATCAAGCTTATCAACATCTTTTAAAAGGGTTTTTATGTTTGAGTTATCAAGGATGTTTTTTGCGTCACTACCTGCTTTTTCAAGTATAGAAGCAAGTTTTGAAAAAGAGTTTTGATTGTCTAATTTTTCATCATTTAGGGTTAAAATTTGATTTAGCAAATTCCCGCTTGAGAGATTTTTTATATCGCTTAGCAGCTTCTGAACCGAGCTTGGAAGCTTTTCTGGGCTAAGTGCGTCTTTTAAATTTGCTTCAAGCATTACGCCTGAGTTTTTGATCTGATCATTTAGTGAGCCGGCTTTTAAATCAGCTATTGGTTTTAGAAATTCTTTTAGCTTTAGTGCAAGGTTCTTTATCTCAGGGCTTTCATTTTGCGTTGCTTCTGCTTCTAAACTTTTTGCAAGGTCTGATAGCTCGCCCACTAAATTTGGAGCGATTTTTGTATCTTTTGCTTGAGATAAAATTTGTTCAGCCTTGCTAAGACTTGAAGCGCTTTTTAGATCATCAAGCACTCTTGCAACGAGTTTTCCAACATTATCAAGTGTCTCTGAAATGCTCTGTTCACTAGGCGTTTGTACGCTTGGCTGATTTTTAAAAAGCGAGCCTTCATTTTTACGAACTGGCACATTTTGAATAGCATTTTGCCCGGTCTGAACCGAAGTGTTTGATATATTCAAAGAATTTCCTACGTCCATTTTTTACTTTTTATTTTTTCTATCGGCAAAATTTCCATTTTGCTCAATAGTAGCGATGCCAGCCGTCCTTGCAACGAGCCTATCGTTGTACTCTTTTCTCATGTGCTGTGGTATTGTCTTTTGCGTTAGTGCAAATAAAATAAGCCCAGCAAAAAGTACCAAATAAACATAGATAAAGCCAAATGCTCCAAAAATTTTCATCGCATAGCTCATAAGAAGCGGCGAGAAAAGCGAAGCCAAAGAGTAGCTAAATAGCAAAGCACGTGCGACTTGCACGCTCTTTGTTTTGTCTGTGATCTCGTCATTTGCCCTAGCGAGCGAAAGTCCATATGTGCAAAAAATTCCAGCCCCAAAAAAGAATGAAAGCAGATATTCAACCGTTAAATTTTTGCCATTTAGTAAAAACAAAACCGCACTTATTAAAGCCACGCTACTACAAAGCAAAATAGCTGGCCTTCTGCCATATCTATCAGAGAAACTACCGATAAAAACTTGAGCTAAAAAGCCTCCGATCATCGCAACCGTCATAAAAAATGACGCCTCTTTTGTACCGTATCCTTGAAGCAAAACAAAAAGGCTTGCCATCGAAAAAAAGCCATTTATTGCTAAGCCTGCAATGAGCGCGCCAACAAGAGCAAGCGGGACGATACCAAAAATTTTTGGGATGTTTATTGGCTGACGCTCTGGGATTTGGGGCTGATTTATACGGATCAAATTTAATGGAATGCTTGAAAGCATGATAAAAGCTGCGCTTATGATGAAAATTTCAAAGGTATTCAGATTAAGTGCTAAGATCAAAATGCCAAGTCCAAAACTCGTGTAAAAAACGCCTTCATAAAAGGCTATCACGCGAGATCTTATTTTATTTGGAATTTTTGCATTTAGCCAGCTTTCTATAACCATCAAAAGCGCGTAGTAGCAATATCCCAAAAATGCACGCAATATCGCCCAAAATACTAAATTTTGATTTACCGCATGAAGCATAGCTGAGACTGCAAAAATGGCTGAAAAGATGGCAAAGGCTCTAATGTGGCCAGTAGTTGAGATGACTCTGTGAGCTGTAATGGTACTAATTAACGCACCTACAAAAAAGCCCGTGTTAATTAATCCAATCTCTAGCTCGCCCACTCCATTTTGCTTAAGAAGTGCGCTGCAAGATGCGATGACTAGGCCATTTCCGATAAAAAGCAAACTCATGCCCAAAAATAGCGGCCCCATCGAACGGATGATCCTAAAGCTACTTGCCATCAGTGTCCTTTGCAGTATTAAATTTATTCTCCATAAGCCCAAAAACAAAAGCACCAATAGGCATCGGAGCAAGCCCCACTAAAAAGCCAGGCACGTTTAGTAAATTTTCATTTTTTAAAAAAATAAATCCAAAAAAAAGTATCGCATAAGCCACCAAACGGTAAGGCATAAAGGCTGCTGCGAAACTTTTATCTTTAAATGAAAATTTCTGCTTTTTTAGCCTTGCTTTTTCGTCTTTTAAGCTAAATTCTTTTACCTCATTTTGGGGCAAAATTTCATCATCCTCTTCATCCTCTTCTTCTATCTTGACTAAAATTTCATCTCTAGCACTCTCTAGCCGAGAATTTATGCGGTTTTTATATGCAAAAAAACTAGCCGTTAAGATGATAAGCGAAGCAAAAAATGAAATTTGTGAGCTTATAAAAAATGAATTTGATATAAATTTGCCAACCGCGCTAAGAGCTAGCCAAAGCGCAAAATAGCAAATCAAAAGCCTACTAATCATCCTCATCATCGTCTTTTGTGTAGCCTTTGTATCTGCTTTCATCTTTTAGCTCATCTAGGCTTTTTATCTGTGCTTTGTAAGCTTTATAGACATTTAAAATAGCAGCTGCAATACCGATAGCAAAGCCTATCCAAAGTGCTGGCGTAAAATTTGTAGCCTTTTTTACAAGATATCCTAGTCCAGTGCCGATTACCACAGCCACAACCATCGAGATACCAAGACTTAGCTGCTCAGCACCAACTACGATATCTTTTACTTTTAACTTTGCCATTAGGCTTTTATCTCTAAAAATGCATCTTTAGCTGCATTTATAGCTAGATCAATGTCGGCTTCACTCATCGCATCGCAAATAAATCCAGTCTCAAACTGACTAGGTGCTAGATAAATTCCGCGCTTAAGCATCGCCTGGTGAAATTTAGCAAAGAGTTTTGTGTCGCTTTTTAGCGCATCCTCGTAGTTTTTCACAGCGTGATCTGTAAAAAAGTAGCCAAACATCGAGCCACGAACATCAGTTTGGATGGTGATGCCAGCGCTTTTTGCAGCTTCTTTAAAGCCGTTCATTAGTTTTGTAGCAAGCTTTTCGAGTCTAGCGTATAAATCTGGATCACTATTTATCTTAGAAATAGCCGCTATACCAGCGCTCATAGCCACTGGGTTGCCACTTAGCGTGCCTGCTTGATATACAGCACCCTCTGGGCTTAAGCAGTCCATAATTTCAGCCTTACCGCCAAATGCAGCAACGTTCATGCCTCCGCCTATAACCTTACCAAATGTTATAATATCAGCGCCCACTTCGTGAAATGGATATGAGCCAAGGCGTGAGGCTCTAAAGCCACTCATAACCTCATCAAGGATAAGCACAGCGCCAAATTTATCGCAAAGCGCTCTAAGCTCACGTAAGAATTTCTTATCAGCTGGCACAAGCCCCATATTTCCTGCAATTGGCTCGATTATGACGACGCCGATTTTGTCTTTATTGTTTTCAAAGATGGCTTTTACGCTCTCGATATCGTTATAAACTGCTAGATAAGTGTTTTTCACAACATCTTGTGGCACGCCGCTGCTTGAAGCGTTGCCGTATGTCGTAGCGCCACTTCCTGCTTTTATAAGAAGTGCATCGCTGTGTCCGTGATAGCAGCCTTCAAATTTTATTAGTCCATCTTTTTTAGCATATCCTCTAGCCACTCTGATAGCGCTCATAGTGGCCTCTGTGCCAGAGCTTACGAAGCGAATTTTATCTATTTGTTTAAACTCATCACATATTAGCTTTGCAAGAGCTGTCTCTTTTGGAGATGGCGCGCCGTAAGATACGCCTTGTTTTACAGCAGAGATGATAGCTTCTTCTATATCTTTGTCGCAGTGGCCAAAGATTAGCGGTCCCCAGCTTTGGATAAAGTCAAGATATTTTTTACCCTCGACGTCGTATAGATAAGCTCCCTTTGCGTGATCGATCATTACAGGCTCACCACCAACGCTGCCAAATGCACGAACAGGCGAATTTACGCCACCTGGGATATATTTTTTGGCTTCATTAAATGCCTCTTTATTTGTCATTTTTTATCCTTTTGATTTTGTGTTTTTAAATTTGTTTTTTGATTATCTTTTGGGTTTGTAGCTGGTTTTGCTGGTGTTTTTGCCACTTGTGTAACAGCTTTTGCTGGCTCAGCTGGTTTTGCTGGGGCAGTTTTAGCTGGCTCTGTAGCCTTTGCAACAGGAGCAACTTTGGCTGGCTGTTCTGGCTGTTTTTGTGTAACAGCAGGTACTGCAGGCTTGGTTAAATTTTGCGCTTTTGCTGCTTTTGAAGGAGTATTTATCTTATTTGTAATGTATTCATAAAGAATCGTAGTCTCCTCGTCTGTCAAAAAGTAGCTTGGCATGACACCTTTTGGCTTTGTTAGAGCGGCTTTAAAGCTTTCAAATTCTATATCGTTTATCTTTGGTGCTCTAAGCTCATCGTCAACCGTTTTGTTTGCCTTTTTATCAAAGTGTTTGTATTTGGAGATTAGACTGCCCTCGCCCTTTGTGCCGTGACATTTATCGCATCCTATGCCACGTGGATTTAGGTAGAGCATCTTGGCGTATTCGGTCTTTGTGATAAAATCAGCTCCAAAAATCGCCACACAAAAAAGCAAAATCAAAAAAACAGACCGCATAAACCTCTCTTTAAAAATTTTAATTTAATTTTAGGTATGATACCACCCTTGTGATTAAAAAAGCTTTTAAATAAGGATCCAATATGAAAACTTTAGACGGCAAAGCCGTATCTTTAAAGGTTAAAGAAAGCGTAAAAGTAAGAGCTGAAGAACTAAAAAAATTTGGCGTAGAACCAACCCTAGCTGTTATCTTAGTAGGCGAAGACAAAGCATCTCAAACATACGTTAGAGCCAAAGAAAAAGCTTGCAACGAATACGGCATAAAAAGCGTAGCTCACCGTCTAAGCGAAAATACAACCCAAGCAGAGCTTCTAGCGCTTATAAATGTGCTAAATTTAGACGATAGCATCCATGGAATTTTAGTACAGTTGCCACTTCCAAAACATATAGATACAAACACCGTTTTAGCAACGATCGATCCAGCAAAAGACGTAGATGGCTTTCACGCTGTAAATGTCGGCAAACTTGTTAGCGGCCTTGATGGCTTTGTGCCTTGCACACCGCTTGGCGTGATGGAAATTTTAAAAGAGTATGACATAGAAGTAGCTGGGCTAAACGCGGTTGTTATAGGTAGAAGTAATATCGTTGGCAAACCTATGGCAAATTTGCTTTTAAACGCGTCAGCAACCGTTACCGTGACTCACAGCAAGACTAAAAATTTAAAAGAAATTTGCAAAAATGCCGACCTCATCGTCGCAGCCATTGGTAAGCCATTTTTCTTAAAGGCTGACATGGTAAAAGATGGCGCAGTAGTCGTTGATGTGGGCATAAATAGACTTGATGATGGCAGGCTTGTAGGCGATGTGGACTTTGACGAGGTCGCACCAAAATGCTCATACATCACGCCTGTTCCTGGGGGCGTTGGTCCGATGACCATAGCCATGCTTTTAAACAACACCATCCTTGCAGCTCAAGCTAAGATAACTAGCCAAAAAAGAGCCTAATAATGAAAAAATTTTTTACTAAATTTTATGACTTTTGCTCGAGCTGGACAGGCACGGTCATCATCGTACTTTTTGTTATATTTTTCATAGCTCAAGCCTTTGTTATCCCGTCTGGTTCGATGAAAAATACGCTTTTGGTTGGTGATTTTTTATTTGCAAAAAAATTTGTTTATGGCATACCAACACCAAGAATTCCATGGCTTGAGGTAAAAATTTTACCCGAGCTAAATGACAATGGACATCTTATAACAGGTGATGGTCCGGCAAGAGGCGATATAGTCGTCTTTCGTTATCCAAAAGATGAAAAGACCCACTTTGTAAAACGCTGCTTTGCTACGAGCGAAGATGAGATAGTATTTACCGAAAAAGCCTTGTATTTGCGTCCAAAAGAGGGAGATGATTTTATAAAGGCAAACTGCCGTGAAAATTTAAATGGTAAAGAGAGTAAATTTGGCTACTCATGTAACGATATAGCCGAGCTTGATGGTAAGCTTTTCATAAAAGAGCCATATAGATTTAGCGGCATCCACTACGATGAAAATGTAAATTTATTTGAGCAGATGATTTTCATGCTAAATACAAACAAAGATAGTGTTTTTATGAAGCCAGCGCTCATTAGCTCACTACCGCAAAATCCAAATTTTAACTTTAACGCATTTTACGTAAAAGTGCCAAAGGATGAGTACTTCATGATAGGTGACAACCGCGATCACTCAAATGATAGCCGTTTTTGGGGAAGCGTGACTTACAAGGACATAGTCGGAGAGCCTTGGTTTATATATTTTAGCTGGGACAATAACTACAATGTGCGCTGGGAGCGTATCGGACGCTTTGTAGATACGATAGAAAATGACGAATTTTTCACTAACAAAGCTCTAAAAGAAGGCGAAGTAGATGGGCTTCATTGATAACATAGATATAGTTAAAGTCGCCACTATCGTCATCTCTTTAATAATCGCTATCGTCGGTCACGAGATCGCTCACGGATATGTCGCTTATAAATTTGGCGACAACACTGCAAAAAACCTTGGCAGGCTTAGCGTAAATCCTATAAAACACATCGACCCAGTTGGCACTATCGTCGTACCGCTGGTACTTTACCTAAGCACTGGTATGATGTTTGGCTGGGCAAAACCAGTGCCTGTAAATACCTACACAGTCGTGCGAAATGGCGGCTACAAGGCAGCTATCTACGTAAGTCTAGCTGGCATCTGCTACAACGTCATCTTAGGCATCTTGTCGCTTTTTGTGCTAAAGGCTTTATTAAATATAGAAACCTTTGAAATTTTACTTCAGTTTTTATTTACGCTTGCGCTTTTAAATTTGATGCTAGCCATCTTCAACCTCTATCCGATCCCGCCACTTGATGGCTTTCACGCGCTCGAGTATGCGCTTAGAAATTTTGGCTTTCACGCACTGGCTGAAAAGCTTGAGGGCATCTCGCGATACGGCTTTGTCATCCTTATCATCATCCTCGTCTCGCCTTTAAAAGATACTATCTTTTATCCGACAAGATACGTTTTAGATATCGCAAGCTCCTTTATAAATGGCTAAATTTAGAGCAAATTTGCTCTAAATTTTTGGCTTTGTGATCTTATAAGAGTACTCTTTTTTAAATTCCTCTTTTGGTGCAAGGCTAAATTTAAGCTCCACCTTGCCATCTTTGCTGATATCTTTTTTATCAAAGCCCTTTATCTCGACCTTTACCGCCTCGTCGGCAGATACTGGCACACGCTCCACCAAAGTGACATCGACACTTTTACTTGAATTATTTTTGACACTTATCTCATAGCCCTCTTCGCTTATGCGCTCTTTGCCAAGAAGCGAGCTCTTTTTAAATTTATTTAAGCGCTCTTTTTTAAGCTCGATTAGCTCGTTTTGCCCCAAAAATAGCTGAGTGGGCTCATCTTTAGCTTTCATCTCAAACTCGCTTGGACTGCCAACACTCACACCATTAACGTAAAACTGCGTTTTAGCTGGCGTTAGATCATCATTTAGCTTAAAGCTAGCTACGTTATATGCCTTTAGTGAGCCGTAAAAATCAGCAAAAACGCTAAAATTTGCATCCATTTTTTGCGTGTCGTAAGTTATATATTTGCTCTCGCCTTTTGCTAAATTTATCCCATCTATCTTCCAAATTTTGGCAAACTCATTTTCATCTCTTTGCACACGCATATCAGCGACCTCAGCAGTGACTTTCGCAGCTCTTAGCATATTTTTTGAAACGTCGTAACCATCAGCCTCCGCCTCGCTCTCCTCATACCAAGGGTAAAACTTGCTTGGAGCAAGCGCCTTTTGGTATCTGGTCGGATAGATAGCGAGCTTTAAATTTTTAACATCGCTGGCAAATGGGTTGGTGAGCAAAATTTCTTGTTTTATTAAGATATTTTTGTTTTTTGTATCTGCATAAATTTCATTTAGCGTCTTTGGCGCCTCATCATCCATATATGAAAGCATCGCCTCTTTTGGGTCGCAAGTAAATTTCATATCAAGCTGCAAAAATCCAGCCATCTCGCTCTTTGGCTCATTTTCTTTAAGCGCTTCAAGCTCACTTTTAGCAGCTGAAATTTTCTCGATATTTTCTAGGCTAAATTTATAAAACTCATCAGCTCTTTTTGTCACGTCGTTACTTTTATCTTCTCCTACCAAAGCTTGTTCTATAAACCTGCCTCTTGCATTTAGCGCCTCAAGTTTGTTGTTTAAGCTTATAACTTCTTGCTTCCATTTTATGTAACTTGGGCTATTTTCTTCGCTGATCTTTTTTAGATTAGCATTCGCATCACAATCCCCATTTATAGTGATGCTCTCACTCTCCACACCCTCTGGCACAAAGGCGCTAAAAGAGCTATTTGCGTCACTAAATTTTTGAGTGATGATGGTTTGATCTGTGTAGATCTCTATCAAATTTTCATTTGCAAGGGCTAGCGTAGAAGCCACTAAAAAGAGCGCTTTTTTCACATTTTCTCCTTTAAATTTTTGGTAAATTATAGCTTCATTTTGGCTGAGAGTAAAATTTTATTTTAATGCAACTTTGACTATAATCAACAAAAAATTTAACGGACTTTTCATGAAGATAGACAAAGTTTTCTTGGCTAGCGATCACGCTGGTTTTGAGTTAAAAAACGAGCTAAAAGAGGCTATTAAAGGGCTTGGATACGAAGTAGTTGATCTTGGTACAAACGATAAAAATAGCGTTGATTACCCTGATTATGCGCATTTGCTAGCAAGCAAGCTTGAGCCTAACTGCTACGGCGTGCTAGTTTGTGGCACAGGCATAGGCATATCAATAGCTGCAAACAGGCATGAAAACGTAAGGTGCGCCCTTTGCCACGACGAATTTACCGCTAGACTTGCCAGAGAGCACAACAACGCAAATGTCATCGCTTTTGGCGCAAGGGTTATTGGCGCAGGTGTGGCTATATCGGCGGCTGAGGCGTTTTTAAAGACTGAGTTTGCAGGCGGCAGACACGAAAGAAGAGTCAAAAAAATAGAGCATAAGGCAGGCAAATGATAGGCGAGTGGATCGTTTTTACCGCTCTTGTTTGTGCTGCGATCTACCTAACTGTTATGGTTTTTTACTTCAAAACGCTTCTTAAAAAAGAGCGTGCGACAAAAGATTTTATGAAAAATAACCTCCAAGACACTGAGGTCGTCATAAGAAAATTTCAGATCCAACTGCAACGAAGTCTAGGCAACATCGACATCTTAACAGACGAGCTAAACAAAACTAAAAACGACGTGACCTCGCTTCGCACAAGAAATTCCCAGTACCGCTTAGAAAACGACAAGCTAAGACAACGCATCCGTGAGCTTGAAGGCAAAATCGAAGCGCTACTATAACATCAAATTTAAGGAAATTTATGAAAATTTTAGATCAAAAAGGAAGAGAATTTTTACTAAACTCTATTCGCTGCATAAACGACTTTCCAAAGCCTGGCATAGTCTTTCGCGACATCACGACACTACTAAACAACAAAGAAGCATTTAACTTTTTGATAGATCATTTAGTGGCTAGATATGAGGATGCAAAGATCGACTACATCGCTGGTATCGAGTCTCGTGGCTTCATCTTTGGCGCAGCGCTTGCAGCAAGGCTAAGGCTTCCTTTTGTGCCGATACGCAAGCCAAAAAAACTGCCTTTTATCACGCTTTCTCAAAAATATAGCCTAGAGTATGGCGTCGATGAAGTGCAAATTCACATCGATGCTTTTGGAGAAAAAGCAGGTGCTAGAGTGCTTTTGATGGACGATCTCATAGCCACTGGAGGCACTGCAAAAGCTTCAGTAGAGCTTATCAATCAAACTAACGCAACCTGCGTAGAGGCGTGCTTTCTAATAGATCTAGTCGATCTAAAAGGTAGCGAAAAGCTAAAGTCGCTTACTAAAATTTACAGCGTTTTAGAGGTTTAGAATGGAAGAGTTTTTTATAGAGCTGCTTAAAGAGTACGGCTACATCATACTTTTTGTCTGGTGTATCATGGAGGGCGAGATGGCCTTAATAATGGCTGGAATTCTCGCTCACACCACACATATGCACATCGCTCTTGCTATCTTTGTGGCTGGACTTGGAGGTTTTGTGGGTGATCAAATTTACTTCTACCTTGGCCGTTATAATAAAAAATACATCGCAAAAAGGCTTCACACGCAGCGGAGAAAATTTGCAGTGGCGCACATAATGCTGAAAAAATACGGCTGGCCGATCATCTTTTTGCAACGCTATATGTATGGCTTTCGCGTCATCATCCCGCTTTGCATAGGACTTACTGGCTATGACGCTAAAAAGTACGCCTTTATAAATTTAATCAGCGCTTGGTGCTGGGCGGCGATCACCACCATACCTGCTTGGATACTTGGCGAGCATATACTTGTGCTTTTGCAAGAAGCAAAAGAGCACTGGTACGTCGCTATCCCAGTGGTTGCTATATTTATGGGGCTTTTGATATATGCATTTAAGCGCATCGAAAATAAAATTTTAAACGAAAGGAGAGACAGAAGACATGCAGTTTCAAATAGTTGATAAGAAATTAAAAGATATAAAAGCTGATATTGAACTAATTTTCGTAGTAGATAAGGACTTAAAACATAAATTTATAGGCGATAAGGAGGCTATTAAATTTAACAATTACAAAGGCGAGAGCGTCCTTATCCTAAGCGAGGCAAAAAGGGCTTACGTGCCACTTTCTAAGCTTGATCTTGACGAGCTAAGAGTTGCAGCCGCTAAAGCTTATAATGCACTAAAGTCACTAAACATCAAGAGTATAAAGCTAGCTTCTTACGTAGCAGAGTGCCAAAAACTAAGCTTTGAGGTGCTAGCTGAGGGCTTTTTGCTTGGAAGTTATGAATTTAACAAGTATAAAGAAAAAAAAGAAAAATACACCCTAAAAGAGATCATCTTTTCTACTGAAGAATTTGCTGGCAAAAAGGTCGATCTAAAGACAGCAAATGAGGGCTTTAAAGAAGCAGAGATAATAGCAAATGCTACAAATTTCGCAAAAGATATCGTAAATGAAATTCCAGAAATTTACACACCACAAAAGATGGCCGAGGACGCGCAAAATTTAGCCAAAAATATCGCAAGCATAAAGTGCGAGGTCTATGACGAGAAATTTCTAGCAAAAGAGAATATGAACGCATTTTTGGCAGTAAATCGCGCAAGCGTGCATAAACCAAGACTAATTCACCTAACTTACAAGCCTAAAAAGTCTAAAAAACGCATCATCTTTGTCGGCAAAGGCCTAACATATGATAGCGGTGGCCTTAGCTTAAAGCCGGCTGACTACATGCTCACTATGAAATCAGACAAAAGCGGTGCAGCAGCGGCTCTTGGCATCATAAAAGGTGCTGCGGAGCTAAATTTACCATTTGAAATTCACGCCATTTTGGGTGCAACTGAAAATATGATTGGAGGCAACGCCTACAAGCCTGATGACGTGCTTATTTCAAGAAGTGGCATTAGTATAGAGGTGAGAAATACTGATGCAGAAGGACGTTTGGTGTTGGCGGACTGCCTAAGCTACGCTCAGGACTTTAAGCCAGATATCCTAATCGACATGGCAACCTTAACTGGCGCTTGCATCGTGGGACTTGGCGAATACACAACAGGCATCATGGGCAATAGTGAGAGTCTAAAAAGCGAGTTTAAAAATAAGATAAAAGATAGCGGCGAACTAGTGACTACGCTTGATTTTAACCCTTATCTTAGCGAGCTTATTAAAAGCCAGATCGCAGACGTTAGCAACTGCGCCTCAAGCAGATATGGTGGCGCGATCACAGCTGGCATGTTTTTAGATAAATTTATTAAAGATGAGTATAAAGATAAGTGGCTACACCTCGACATTGCAGGCCCAGCATACCGTGAAAAGGCTTGGGGATACAACCAAGCAGGTGCGAGTGGAGCGGGTGTGAGGATGAATTTATACTTTTTACAAGCACTTAGCAAGGAGAATTGATGGGACTTTCAGTTGGAATCATAGGCCTACCAAATGTGGGTAAATCAACGACATTTAACGCACTTACAAAGGCGCAAAATGCCGAGAGTGCGAACTATCCATTTTGTACGATCGAGCCAAACAAAGCCATCGTGCCAGTGCCTGATAAGCGCCTAAATGAGCTTGCCAAGATAGTTAATCCTAATAAAATTCAGTATTCAACCATCGAATTTGTCGATATCGCAGGTCTTGTAAAGGGTGCAAGCTCAGGCGAGGGGCTTGGCAATAAATTTTTATCAAACATCAGAGAAACCGAGCTTATCTTACACATCGTTCGCTGCTTTGAAGATGAAAATATTACTCACGTCGAGGGCAGCGTCGATCCGGTAAGAGACATCGAGATCATCCAAACCGAGCTGATACTAGCTGACATCGAGCAGCTAAACAAAAAGATAGAAAAGCTCACAAGAGAGGCGAAGGCAAATGCAAAAGGTGCAAAAGAGGCACTTGAGATAGCAAATTTACTTTTGGCTCACCTAAATGAAGGTAAAAGTGCAAGCAGCTTTGAACAAAAAGATAGTGAGGCATTTTTAGCGTTAAATAGAGAACTAAGACTTTTAAGCGCCAAAGAGGTAGTTTATGGTGCGAACGTCGATGAAGAGGGACTTAGCGAAGATAATAAATTTGTAAAAGCGCTAAAAGAGTACGCAAAGGCTTCAGATCATGAGGTAATCAAGCTTTGTGCCAAAGTAGAAGAGGAGCTAATAGGTCTAAGCGAAGAAGAGGCACACGAGTTTTTGGTATCTATCGGTACGAGCGAGAGCGGTCTTGAAAAGATCATAAGAACGTCTTTTGCAAAGCTAAATTTAATAAGTTATTTTACTGCTGGCGTCGTTGAAGTAAGAGCTTGGACGATCACAAAAGGCTGGAAAGCGCCGAAAGCAGCAAGCGTCATTCACAATGACTTTGAGAGGGGCTTCATTAGAGCTGAAGTGATAAGCTACGACGACTATATCGCACATGGCGGCGAAAACGGAGCCAAAGAGGCTGGTAAGATGAGGCTTGAGGGCAAAGATTACATCGTACAAGATGGTGATGTTATGCACTTTAGGTTTAATGTTTAAATTTAGCCCTCTTTTGGGCTAAATAGTCAAAAAATATTTAATCCTTGGGCTACATAAGGTAAATTAAAACTTCCTTATTATAAATTCTTTTGAAAAATATACTAAGCTATATCGTCTTATTAATATCTTTATTGATACATAAGTTCTCTATACAAGCAATGATGTAAAAGCTATCAGCTTTGTGGGGTTTTATAAGTAAAGATAATAGCTTAGTTGCAGAGGTTGACGATATTGACTATTTAGTAAATTTTAAAATAATACACTCATTATATTTTACAAACTTTCATACCTATAATAAATTTTGAAAACTATGAGTTTGTGACTATAAAAAACATGACACTGTTTTAAGCTATTATAATGAATATATGAAAAACCACCAAAGTCTGAGCAAATAGGGAACCGGCCACGAATAAGGTATAAAAATTTTACTTATATGCCTAGCATATTTATTTTATTATTCCAATGGTCTCAGCAAATTTAAGCTCTTTATTTTCAAAGAGATTGTATTCGATCGCATCTTTTTCGCTAAGTATGACGATGGTCGAACCAAGCTCAAAATTTCCAATGCGCTCACCCTTTTTGATATGTAAATTTTCATACTCATAAATTTGCGTAAAATTTGCCATAGCATTTGTTTGAATGCGCTCATCAAAGCAAAATCTCATCTTGCCAACGTTTAGCGCACCAACGAAGACTAGCCAAAGTTTTTTGCCATTTTTCATCTCGCAAAGTAGCGCCACACGCTCGTTTTTAGTATAAAGGCTATCGACCTTGCTAAGCCATTTTACTGCCACACTGTAAAGCTTACCAGGGATATAAACCGCTTTTTTTATCATAATGTCGCAAGGTGCATGATAGTGGTGGTAGTCTTTTGGGCTAAGATAGATATTGGCAAAGTCAAACTCGCCTTCAAGCTCACCCTGCCCTAAAAGCTCCTTTAGACTGTAATTCATACCTTTTATGCTAAAAGCTTCTAGCTCTTTTGTAGTGCCAAAGCTAAGGCAGGTGCCATCAACCGGACTTATAAATATCTCATCTGCTGCGTCAAATTCTCTTGGCTTTAAGAGCTCTCTAGTAAAAAGTTCGTTTAAATTTTTATACTCATTTGCCGGCTTAAACTCGCTCATGTCGATCTTAAATAGCTTTACATAAAAGGAGTTGATAAGCTCTTGAAGCGGTTTGAAAAAATTTAATTTTGCAACTTTACCAAAAATTTGAGAAAAGAGATTGTCACTATTCATTTTATTCCTTGCTTAAATTTAATATAGCGATCTCACTTGGGGCAAAGATCCTAACTGGAGGCCCCCAAAATCCTGCGCCACTACTAACATAAGCTTGCATTTTATCATTAATCTTATAAAGCCCATGTAAAAAACCTTGATCAAGTAAAACCAAGAGGCTAAAAGGGAAAATTTGTCCAGCATGCGTGTGACCACAAAGGACTAGATCGACATCTTTTTGCATAGTTTTTATAAATTTTGGCTGATGAGAGAGTAGGATGGTCGGTAGATCTGGGTCACATCCTGCTAGCGCTTCGTCTAAATTTGGCTCTAAATTTTTAAACCTTATGCCAGCTAGATCATAGACTCCTGCCAAATTTATACCAGCTATTTTTTCATTTTTATTGCCAAGTATCCTAATGCCAAGAGCGCGAATTTTTTCTAATATCCCATCAACTCCGTGGTAGTATTCGTGATTGCCAGGGACATAAAAAGTGCCATAGGTGCTTTTAAGATTTTTTAATGGATCTAAAAAATCACCTATAAGCTCAGCTCTCATATCAACCAAGTCGCCAACTATCACCACCAGGTCTGGTCTAGCTAAATTTATCTCTTTCACAAGCTCAGCCACAAAATCCTTTTGCAAAAACTCGCCAATATGCACGTCGGTTATCATGGCTATTTTTAGATCACTTTGTAAATTTTTTATTTTTATACTAACCTGTCTGATCTTTGGCGGAGTAAGTGCATTAAAAATTCCTTTCAAAAAGCAAGCAACTATAAAAACAACAAATGTCACATCAAAGCAAAATTTAATAAATTTTCGTCTTGTGGGATTAAAATGAGCTTTTGAGCAAATGGATCTAACAACATCATAAAACAAACTAATGCCAAATAAAAATAGAGAAAAACCAATGAGCGTTCCTGCTATCAGATAGAGCTCTATATTTAAAAAGGAAAATCTTAGTTGAAGAACAAATACAAACTCAAACACACTAATAATATAGAAAAATATGCGAATTTTTTTAAGGTGTGGGGCAAAAAAAGATACCTTTTTGATAAAACGTTTGTATGAGTATAAATTTGTAAGAACACTAAAGATAAATGCCCCGATAATGATCCGAAAAAGTCCCAAAATATCTCCTTAAAAACAAAGATTATATTTTATATTTTTAAATTTACATTATAGATTTTATTAATTATTTAGAACAATTTGTAGTGCTAAGCCGTATGATTTTATAATTTAAATTTATAAAAATAATTGTTAAAAGGTATTTGCTTTAGGATAATAACTAAAAGATAAAATTTTGGAATTTAAAAATAAAAAGGTGGGAAAAACTCCCACCTTAAAAAGCATTACTCTACTTTACCAGATTCCATTCTTTTTTTGTAGATCTCGCGAAGTTTTCTTATATCATTTTTAACTTCGAATACACCATGCCAGTGTGAGTAGTCAGGGCCACCCATTAGAGCGCCTTGTCTCATACGACGACCTTCATGGTGCCACATATGATAATAGACATCTTGGAATTCATCTGACCAAGCATCTTCTAGTAGTAGGTTTTTAGCTTTCAACTCTTCAAGCATCTTAGTTGCTTCAGCATTGTAAACGTTATAAAGCTCTACTTGTTTATCACCCATAATGAAGAAGTTATCTGTATGAGTTGATGTATGGCAAGCTTTACAAACTAGCTTCATCTCAGCTCTTGCTGCTTCTGGTCCATTTGGATGACCTGCTAGAGGTGTTCCTACGTTTAGTTTGCCAGTTTTTTCGTAAACAACAGCAGCTTGTTCATCACCAGCTGTTCTTAGCTTACTGCTGACGCCCCATAGGTTCCATTTTAGTCTTCTTGAAACATTGTGAGTTGTTGTTGTTTCACCAACACCACTCATGTGGCAAGCTGCACAAGTTGGAGCTCTAAAGTCTGGTACATCCCATGTATCAGGAGCAGCATCAAAATTCCATTTGTGAGCTTCGCTATTATAGATATGTCCGTGCATTGAGTTGTTAAAGATCTCAATATCTGGGTGATCAGGTCCAAGGTGGCAAGATGCACAAGCAGCTGGTTTTCTAGCTTCAGCTATGCTAAATGTGTGTGCGCTGTGGCATGATTTACATCCGCCTACGCCACCATCAGGATAAACATTACCTATACCGTAGTTTGGCCAAGTCTCTTTTGTAGGTTTGTGATCAGCGTCTAGTTTGATGACGGTTCCGTGGCACTGAGAACAACCAGTAGCGTCTGGAGCCATTTTGTATTCTGGATGATCCATACCTTCATAGTGATACATTAGTTTTACTATCACAGGGTTAGCATACATTTGCATAGCACCTCTTGCGTGACCACTCTTAGTGAATTCTTCAACCTCATTTTCGTGACACTTAGCACAAGTTTTTGGGCTAACTAGCATTGAAACATGGTTGTTAGAATCTTTTGGATGCACCTTAACTGAAGCCATAGGATTATCTGCATTTACAGAGTGGCAATCCATACAACTTACGCCAACGTGTGCGTGGCGACTATTTTTCCAATCGGCAACTATGCCAGGTGTCTTTTCAGCGTGGCACTCAACACAGCTTTTTGATAAGTCTGACATTTTGTGAGCAACTTTAATGTTTTTTACAACATTAAGGTTTAAAGCGTCAGATTTATTTGCATCCATGTTTGCGGCAAAGCCAAAAGACATTAGACAGGCTAATAACATTAGCGACTTTTTAAACATCTCTCCTCCTTACTTGGTTTTATTGTTTTCTTGTTTTTTAATTGCTTCAAATTTATCTATATGAAGTCCTAAATTTTTGTGGCCTACGTGATTATGACAATCAACACATGATTTTTTATTAGGATTTCCAAGAACGAAATAATCTCTATGTGGTAAGAATGATTTACCAGCTTGAATAACATTTTTTAAATTTGAGTGGCAAGTCAAACATCCACTATCATAGACAAAGTGAGATGCATGCTCACGTTTTTTGCGCCAGTCGATCTTGTCCGTATCTGTAAAAAATGTCTTATAACCATCATTTATCGATACTTTAAGTTTTGTAAGTACATAGGTATAGGCACTTGTATGATTTAGGTGACAGGCTGAACATTCAGCTTTTATGCCAAGCTTGTTATTGCCACCGTGTACATCTTCATGATATGCAGCATTCATAGGATCCATAGTGTGGCAAATGGTACAGATGTAGCCGCTACCAGTTGCATGAAGTGCATCAGCAATACCCATAGACGCAATAAGTCCGATCACAATGCCGATAATAACAGATGACCAAACAAAAAATTTCTTCTTAACTTCAGCCAAAATCTCCTCCTGAATTTATCAATATATCGTAAATTTTTACGAAAATTTTAAGTGAATACTATCAAAAAATATATAAATTTTTTCTTTAAGTAAATAAAAATATTTATTTGATATTAACTTTCAATAAGAATAAATTTCTTGCAGTCCACCTACATCTTTTTCCAAAATTTGGTTCTTTTCGTCAAGTTTAACCAAACCATTTGTTTTAAATTTATTTAAAATCCTTGAAAAAGTTTCTGGAGTCATATTAAGTATTGATGAAATTTTTGTATGTTTTAGCTCATTAAATAAATCTTCATGATCTAAAATAAACCTAGCCACTTTTTCTTCTGAGCTTAAAATTAACTCTTGATGAAGTAGATTTGTTGTGATTCTTATCTTTTCAGACATTGATTTTAAAAATTTCATACAAATTTCTGGTTTTATTAAAAATTCTGCTGCAAATTTTTCATAATTTATCTTTAATACCTCGCCAGATATGGTAAAAATGGCACTAGCCGGGTAGACAATATTTTCAAAATTTACGACTTCAGCTACAAAATTCATAGGTGCTAACTGATGAATAAAAATTTCTTTTCCGTTTGCCGTGGTTTTATAAAGCTTAACAGAGCCGCTTATTAAAAATATTAACCATTTTGGCTCCTCACCTTCTATAAATAAAAATTCACCCTTTTTATGCTTTTTTACGACACTTATGGCTTCAAGTTTGGCTAAATCTTCTTCGTTTAAGCCTTGAAAAAATGGGATTTTCTCTATCATATTTTTACTCACTTTTTAAAATAAAAAACATTTTAGCATATAAAAATAAGATAAATTTTAATAGATTTTCAAAGGGAATTTTCCCTTTGAATTTATGAAATTATTTTTTAAGTAGATCTCTAATCTCAGTTAGAAGTGCAATGTCGGCTGGAGTTTCAGGCTCTGCTGGAGCTGGCTCCTCTTTTGGTAATTTATTTTTAAGTGTATTTAAAGCTTTGATAACGCAGAAAATGCAAAATGCAATTATTAAAAAATCAACCATTGTTTGTATAAATGAGCCATAGTTTATCGTAACAGCAGGTGCTCCATCCACCGCTTCTTTTAGTGTAAGCTTAAGATCAGTAAAATTTACACCGCCAGTTAAAACGCCAACAACTGGCATGATAACATCACCAACTAGTGATGAAACGATCTTTCCAAACGCGCCACCTATAACAACACCAACAGCCATATCTATGACATTTCCGCGCATCGCAAATTCTTTAAATTCGCTTATAAAACTCATTGTTTCTCCTAAAAATGTTAAATTTTTGTTCGGATTTTATTCAAGAAATGCTTTGCTTCGGCTAAAAAAATCAAATTACATAACTTTAAATTTATCAAGCTGGTGTTATAATCCAAATTCAAAATTTAACGTAAGGAATGAGCTTATGTATCGTTTTGCACCCTCTCCAACAGGAGATATGCACATAGGAAATTTACGTGCCGCTATTTTTAATTATATTTGTTCTTTACAAGATAAAAGTGGCTTTATTTTACGCATAGAAGATACTGACAAAGAGCGAAATATTGAGGGAAAAGAGAAAGATATCTTAGAAATTTTAAGCAAATTTGGCATAAAGCCAGAGCAAATTTACATCCAAAGTGAAAATTTAAAATTCCACAGACAGCTAGCTTCAAAGCTCCTCATTGACAAAAAGGCCTTTGCTTGCTTTTGCACCGAAGAAGAGCTTGAGGCAAAAAAACAAAAAGCAAAAGAGCAAGGCGTGGCATATAGATACGACGGCACCTGCGAGAGACTAAGCGACACTGAAGTTTTAAACTGCGAGAAGCCGTTTGTCATCCGCATGAAAAAGCCAACACGCACTATGAGCTTTACAGACGCTATAAAAGGCGAGCTAAGCTTTGAGCCAGACGCAGTTGATAGCTTTGTCATCATGAGAGCAGACAAAACACCAACTTATAACTTCGCCTGCGCAGTCGATGATATGCTTGAGGGCGTAACTTTTGTCATACGTGGCGAGGATCACGTGAGCAATACACCAAAGCAAGACCTCATACGCGAGGGCCTTGGCTACACTGGCAAGATGAACTACGCGCATTTGCCTATCCTTTTAAATATTGAAGGTAAAAAAATGAGCAAGCGCGAGAATGAATCAAGCGTAAAATGGCTCTTTGAGCAAGGATTTTTACCTGAAGCGATCGCAAATTATTTGATACTTCTTGGTAACAAAACTCCAACTGAAATTTTTACCATCGAAGAGGCGGTGAAGTGGTTTGATATAACCAAAATTTCACGCTCTCCAGCTAGATTTGACGTGAAAAAACTTGAGCAGATAAATAGAGAACATATCAAGCTTGCTTCAAAAGAGCGCATAAAAGAGATCTTTGGCGTGGATGATAACAAGGTTGAGCTAGTTAAATTTTACACTCAAGAGAGCTCCCTAGTGCCTGAGATAAAGGCAAAAGTAGAGGCTATATACTCACCAAAAATAGCTCCAGATGAGTACAAAAACGAATTTGAGATCATAAAAAAAGCAGCTCGTAATTTAAAAGCTTGCGAAATATTTGATGAGTTTAAAAAAGAGCTTATGAGCGCTACAAATTTAAAAGGCAAAAACTTTTTCATGCCGCTACGTGCGCTTCTTACGAACGACCTTCACGGTCCTGAGCTAAGCGAGCTCTATCCGCTCATAAAAGATGATCTGGCAAAAATTTTAATCTAGGAGCAAAAATGATACTTTCCACTCTATTTTCAGCGATCGCAAACATTTTGCACCTTATTATCACGGTCTATACTTGGGTCGTCATCGCAGCAGCTCTGATTAGCTGGGTCAGACCTTATCCTAGCTCACCGGTCGTACAGCTACTTTATAGGCTAACTGAGCCAGTCTATAGCTTTATTAGACGCTACATAAAAACAAATTTTAGTGGTATCGACTTTACTCCGCTTATCGTACTTTTAGCACTTCAATTTTTAGATCAATTTTTAATAAGGCTTTTATTTGGTTTTGCTGCGTCACTTTAGTATTCTCTCTCTTGCTTGTGTTGCTCTTTTGGGCAAAATTTATACCTATGAAGAGCTAAAAAACGAGCCAAAAAGCCTAGCAAAAGACTACTACATCAACCGCCTTATCAACGAGGGCAGTTATACAAAAGAGCAGATAGCAGATCTTTCTCGTGATGTATTTAGAAAAGCAGGTCTTGTTCAAAAATCAATCGATAAAATTTTACCTCCAAAAGCAGCTCCTAGCAAATGTCCTGGTGTAAATGCAAAAAATATCACCCAGGCAAATCTAACCTGCCAAAATTTGCTAACATCTATTGCTTTTAGTTTAAAGCTTGACAATCATACTCGTGAAATTTTAGCAGCCAATCTTGCAAAGACAAATCCAGAAAAATCAAAAATTTTACTCGCATTAAATGAAGCAAATCCGGCTAAAGTTTTTGCAAATTTAAACGATACAAAGAGCTTTTTAGAGCTATTTAACGCCTCTAGCCCACAAAACAAAAGTACACTTTTTAGCGAAAGTTTTGATACAAATTTTATGACCAAGCTCTACTCGCAAAAGGGCTTTACAAATTTATTAAACGATATTGTTTTTAATAAAAAATATGAAGGCTTTAGGAGAAATTTGCTAAGCATCGATCCAGCCATCACTGAAAAAAATGACGCTTTTACGCTTGGATTAAATGCGATTTTACTAGGACAAGACGATATCGCTTTTAGTCTTTTTGCAAGAGCCAAGAGCACATTTGAAAGAGCTTGGCAAAGAGACAATGCGGCCTTTTGGCAGTACCAGATAAGCAAAAACGAAAGATTTTTAAAAGAGCTAAGTGCCAGCAGGGACGCGAATATCTACTCACTTTACGCAAGAGATTTGATCGGTGGCGAGTCACTTGAGGTCATCGTGCCAAGGCCTAGCAAGCAAAATATCGAAAATTTTGACGTGAGCGATCCGTTCTTATGGAACAAAACTATAGCCCTTGCAAAGGATATGAATGCCACGCAAGCAAGCGAATTTGCGAAGAAGTTTTATACAAACGAAAGTATCGGTGCCTATGCATATTTCATGCAAAAGGCGCATGGTTGGGAGAAACAATACTTTTTGATGCCAAGTTCTCCTGAGCTTGAGGGTATCAGCAACGAGAGAAAATCGATGATCTACGCATTGGCTAGACAAGAGAGCCTCTTTATCCCAAGCGTAGTTTCTACTTCATACGCCCTTGGTATGATGCAGTTTATGCCATTTCTCGCAAATGCGATCGGCAAAAAAGAGTTAAAAATCCCAAATTTTGATGAAGACGATCTTTTTAAAACAGATATTGCATTTAAATTTGCAAACCATCACCTAAACTATCTTGATAAATTTCTCTATCATCCTCTCTTTACCGCATACGCATATAATGGCGGTATCGGCTTTACCAAAAAGCTTATCACACGAGATGATATGTTTAAAGAGGGGAAATTTGAGCCGTTTTTATCGATCGAGCTTGTCCCGGTCGCAGAGACTAGAAACTATGGCAAAAAGGTGCTTGCAAACTACGTGATCTATATGGCGCTTACTGGTTCCAATATAAAGATTTCGCAACTTTTCGAAAATTTAACAAAACCGGCCTTGACTGATAAATTTCGAAACTAAGTGCTAGATCATCGCTTTGCTTGCTTGGTGCGGTCACTTCATAATAGAGCGCCCAAGGCATCGAAAATCCAACAAATTTTAGCATCTTATCATTTTCATCAAGCAGCCTTGCATTTGTGGCATTTGAGTCGTTGTTTACCTTGATATTATTTAGCTCACTAGCGTGCTCTTTTGGATTTATGGCCACCAAAAAGTGCTCTTTGCTTGCATCTAAATCTGAGTTATAAATAGGATTTAGATAAGTTGCTACAATTAGCGTTCTATCGGTGCCGTCAATGATCTCGCTCTTGCTTGTGTAAGCCAAAAGCTCATTTTTTAACGGCTCATGCACGATTACTTTTTCACCAGCACAGCCAAATATCATCAAAATAAATACAAAAAACGATATAAATTTGCTCATAAAAACTCTTGAATTTCTAAAATTTCTGCCATTTTAGCATTTTAATTTTTAAATTTCACTCATAAATTTTAAAGCCAACATAAGTTATAATCGCGAGAAATTTTAACAAAAAAGGTTCTTATGAAAAGACTTGCTATCGCTTTTTCTGGCCCTTCAAATAGCGGAAAAACGACTCTTATTTTAAAGGTAGCAAAAAAATTTATAGATGATGGTTTGAAAGTCGCGATAGTAAAACATGATCCAGGCAACAAGGCCAAATTTGATGTTGAAGGCAAGGATAGCTTTAAATTTTCTCAAACTGGAGCAGATGTGGTGGTGATGAGTCCGACTAGAACAACTTATTTTTCACAAAATTCACAAGAAATTAGTGATGTTATTAAAATGCTCGGCGAGTTTGACATGCTCTTGGTTGAAGGACTAAAGACACTTCCTCTACCAAGACTAAGCGTTTTTAAAGGCGAGATTGACGAATCTTACCTTAGCTTTTCAGACGCGATCGCCACTTATAAAGAGCAAATTCCCTACGAAATAAAAAATCTCAATTTAGACGATACAAACGCCATTTGTGCGTGGATATTAGAAAATGCAAAGGCTGTATAATGCAAGAATTAAACCAAATTTTTAACACCATAAAAGAGATCGCAAAAGAGATAAGCGAAGTGATAAAATACGCCGATCTTGGCTACACAACCCACGAAAACGCGACTGGCGACACGCAACTAAAACTTGATGTCAAAAGCGACGAGATCATCACAGCTAAATTTAGCGAGCTTGATTGCGTAAAAGCGCTAATTAGCGAAGAAAAAGAGAACGAGCTTGAGATAAATAAAAATGCTAAATTTATAATCGCTTACGATCCACTTGATGGCTCAAGCCTAGTTGATGTAAATTTTGCCGTTGGCTCGATCTTTGGCATCTACGAAGACGAGGTAAAACCAGAAAAATTAATAGCCGCAACTTACACTATATATGGTCCAAGACTTGAGCTTGTCATTGCTGAGAAAAAAGGTGCTTTGCCTAAATTTTATAGACTTGGCAAAGATGGCGAGTTTAAATTTATAAAAGAGCTTGAGCTAAAAGAAAAAGGCAAGCTAAATGCTACAGGAGCGACACAAAAAGGCTGGAGCCAAACGCATAGAAATTTCATAAATGAGCTATTCAACCAAGGATATAGGCTAAGATACTCAGGTGCGATGGTGAGCGACCTGCACCAAATTTTGCTAAAAGGCGGCGGTCTTTTTAGCTATCCAGCAACGAGCGATCATCCAAATGGCAAGCTAAGAGTAGTCTTTGAGGTATTGCCATTTGCCTTCATATATGAAAACGCAAAGGGCGCAACGACAAACGGTAAAAACCGGACACTTTTTGATATAAAAATAGAAAAAATTCACCAAATAACGCCATGCTTCTTTGGCTCACGTGATGAAATTTCTCTTTTGCATAAATTTTACGAGCAAAAATAATGCAAGAAAGCGAGCAATTGGACGCATTTGAACTAGCCTTGAAGCAAAAGGCAAAGATCCTACAAGAATGCCAAGAACAAAAAGGGCAAAAAAGCTGCTTTAACTGCGAAGTATTTTTTGACTGCGAGACAAGAAAAGAGTATGTAAACAGCTGCTATAACTCGATGTCAAAAGGCAATACGGGTAGCGACGGTGGATTTGATTTCTAAAAATTTAAAGGATAAAAATATGAAAGAAAAAGCTTATATAACGACCCCAATATACTATGTAAACGACGTGCCACACATTGGTCATGCATATACTACCATCATCGCCGATACACTTGCTAGATTTAATCGCTTACAAGGCAAAGATACATACTTTATGACAGGCACGGACGAGCATGGACAAAAGATCGAGCAGGCCGCAAGCACTAGAGGCAAAACTCCAAAAGAGTATGCTGACGAGATCAGTGCGAAATTTAGATCACTTTGGGATGAGTTTGAAATAAGCTACGACCATTTTATAAGAACGACCGACGAAGAGCACAAACAAACCGTGCAAAATGTCTTTGAAAAGATGCAAGCAAATGGCGACATTTACAAAGGCGAATATGAGGGATTTTACTGCGTTAGCTGCGAAACTTTTTTTAACCAAAGAGACCTGCTTGAGGACAACCGCTGTCCAGACTGCGGCCGTGTGACATCTTTAGTTAAAGAAGAGAGCTACTTTTTCAAGCTTTCAAAATATGAAGATGCGCTTTTAAAATGGTACGAAAATGACGAGCTTTGCGTCATCCCAAAAGGTAAGAAAAACGAGGTCGTAAGCTTTGTAAAAGGTGGACTAAAAGATCTTTCAGTAACAAGAACGAGCTTTGACTGGGGCATAAAGCTACCAAAGAGCGCAAACGATGAAAAGCACGTTATGTACGTCTGGCTTGATGCGCTTATAAACTACCTAACAACACTAGGATATTCAAGAGATGACGCTAGAATGGATCTTTGGCCATACACTACTCACATCGTTGGCAAAGATATTTTACGCTTTCACGCAGTTTACTGGCCGGCATTTTTGATGAGTCTTGGCTTGCCATTACCAAAACACGTAGCAGCGCACGGCTGGTGGACCATAAATGGCGAAAAGATGAGCAAAAGTAAGGGTAATGTTATAAACCCAAGAGAAGTTGCAAATGCTTACGGACTTGAAAATTTCAGATATTTTTTGCTTAGAGAGGTGCCGTTTGGACAAGATGGCGATTACAGCCAAAAGGCTTTGATCGAGCGTATAAACTCAGAACTTGGCAATGGACTTGGCAATCTGCTAAGCCGCATTGTTGGCATGAGTGCAAAGTATAGCGACTATAAAATCGATTCAAAAGATGTGATCAAATTTCACAAAGCCGAGCTTGATGAGGCAAAAGGCTACCTTGATGAGGCTATAAAAAATTTAGAGAATTTAGCTACAAATCGCTACTTAGAGGATCTTTGGAAGGTCGTAACGCTTGCAAACGCAGCCGTTGCAAAATATGAGCCATGGTCACTTGTAAAAGCTGGCAAAACTGACGAGGCAAACGCGCTTGTGGCACTTTGCGCAAATTTACTTGCAAAAGTAGCGATACTACTTAGTCCAGCTATGCCAAAAACTTGTACTAAGATAGCTGACACGCTTGGCTTTAGCATAGACACAACATCTTATGAAAGTCTTGTTTTGAAAAATGAAATTTCAAATTTTGTAGCAAAAGCTACCGAGCCACTTTTCCCAAGGATAGAAAAAGAGCTAATGAGCGAGGCAAATGAGCCAAAGGTTGAGGCGAAAGCTGAGCCAAAAGAGGAGAAAAAAGAGGACGAAATCATTAGCATTGATGACTTTGCAAAGGTGGTGATAAAAGTAGGCGAAGTGCTTGAATGCGAGAGGGTCGAGGGCAGCGATAAACTGCTTAAATTTAAGATAGACCTTGGCGAGGAGCAGCCGCGTCAAATTCTATCTGGCATTGCAAAATACTACGAGCCTAGCTCGCTTATCGGCAAGCAAGTGTGCGTTTTAGCAAATTTAAAAGAGCGAACGATGATGAAAAAATATGTCTCTCAAGGCATGATCCTAAGCGCATCTGATGGCTCGCTAACGCTTCTTGGTACGCAAGGTAAAGTTAAAAATGGCGCGATCGTTGGTTAAATGACAATAGAAAATTTAACTCGTCTAATAAATGCCGAGGCTCTAAATGCACCGACGATAACTAGCGTAAGCGAGTTTGTTTTCGAGCTAAAGCATGTAAGACGTGGCTTTGCGTATATTTGCTTAAACGCGAACGATAGCGACATAGAAACAGCGATTAAACAAGGCGCATACGCCATAATTAGCGAAGATAATGTGCCAATTATCGACAAAGAGATCGCTTTTTTAAAAGTTAGTAGCTTACAAACTGCCATGATAAAACTCATGAGATTTGAGGCTACTCATAAAGATTTAAAATTTTGCGCCGTAAATCCTTATATAAATGACTTTTTGGAAAAATCAAAACTTGGCTCTAACGCACACGTCATGTCAAAAAATATCACTGAGCTTTTTAATCAAATTTTTCACGCAAAGGTCTTTGATATCTTTTTTGGCGATGATACAAGAACACTTCAGAGAATATCGCCTCTTTTTGAGACCATTTACACAGATACAACTATGCAAGAGATAAATCCAAGCTCGATATTTTTTACAAGCACAGTCTTTAAGCAAACATACTATCAAAACTTAAACATACCACGAGTTTTTGCTGGGATGTTTTATGGACTTTTAAAATTTCTTGATAGCAATAAAATTTCATTTAAGCCTTATGAAGGTAGGATTCACGGGCATTTTGACCCGATTTTTATAGATAAAAATTTTATTCCTACTAGTTTTGGAAATAGCTTTAGAGCCATAATTACTGAAAGCGATGAAGATCTATTTGTAAGTCAAAGTATATTTTTAAATAAAAAATTTAGCCCTGATGAGATAAAAATTTGTTTGCCAGAAGGCTCTTTATTAAAAGTACAAAACGCAATCTACTTTCAAAATTTAAGCGAGACAAAAAAGCTTAAAAATTTTATCTATATATTGATTTTATGCCGAAAAGAGGAGCTTTTAGAAGAGCTTCACAAAATATCTGAAGAAAATCTACTCTTTTAAATTTTTATTATTTATAAGATCAATTAGCCTAACATCCTCGCTTCTTACGATTAGACTTTTAGGCAGCTCAAATTTCTTGATAACCTCGCACTCTTTTTCTCTCATTTCGCCATCATCTTTTTCATGATCAAATCCCAAGATATGAAGTAATCCATGTGTGAAAAGTAGTGCGGTTTCGGCCTCTTCGCTATGATTTAGCTCAGTAGCTTTCTCTTTTACCATATCTTTGTTTATAACGATTGAGCCAAGTGGAGCATGAATGACAAGTTCAAGCGGAAAGCTTAAAACATCTGTCGTTTTATCAATGCCTCGCTCAGTTTTATTCAGTTCTCTCATCTCTTCTTTACCGACAAAAACCAGTTCGATTTCTCCTAACGTCAAATATTCACAAATTTCATCTAAAATTTTTGGATAGCTCTCTTCGCAAAGTATCATTTTAGGCTCTTTCCTTAGTAACTTTTTGTATAATTCTAGCAAAAATAAAAGGCAAAATATGAAAAAAGCAGTTTGTGTAATGAGTGGCGGCATGGATAGTACGCTTTGTGCTGTAATGGCAAAAAAGGCTGGATATGATATCGTAGCGCTTCATTTTGACTATGGCCAAAGAACGATGAAACGCGAAAAACGTGCATTTAACAAAATTTGCGAAAGACTAGGCATTGCAAAAAAGATGAGTTTGGATGTTAGCTTTATTGCCCAAATAGGCGGAAATTCTTTAACCGATAAAAGCTTGCAAATAAGAAAAGATGGAGTGGAAAAAGATGTGCCAAATACTTACGTGCCTTTTCGAAATGGTATTTTTATCTCGGTCGCTGCCGCACTTGCTGAAAAAGAAAATGCACAAGCTATCTATATCGGTGTCGTAGAAGAAGATAGTTCAGGCTATCCTGACTGCAAAGAAAGCTTCATAAAAAGTATAAACGGGTCCATAAATTTAGGCACATCACCTAGTTTTTCGTGTGAGATAATTACTCCACTTGTAAATTTAAGCAAGGCTGACATCGTAGCAAAATCGCTTGAGCTTGGCTCGCCACTAGAGCTAACCTGGAGCTGCTACGAGAGCGGGGACGAGGCATGCGGACTTTGCGATAGCTGCAGGCTAAGGCTAAATGGCTTTAAAAAGGCAAACGCCACTGATAAAATCGCATATAAAAATCAAAAATTTTCCTTATGAGTCTCTAAAACAAGGGCATTTAACAAATTTAAAGATATATCAACGCTTAGACTCTTGCTAGCTACCAAAAACATAAATTCTCGATCAAGCTTGCCAAAAATTTAATAAGGAGGATTGAAAAGTAGTTAATAAATTTAGCCAAGGGTACAGTAAAAATTTCTAAGTAAGCGATCGCTACCACGACTTTTTAGTGATCTTTATTTTTTCTTATTATCTTGTTTCTTATTTTGATCGCTTTGGATTTTTTCTAAATTTATATATCCCATTTCAACGAGTTTATTATAAATTTGAGCAATTTTTGGCCCAGCCGCACTTCCACCATGGCCACCATGCTCGATAACCATTGTGATGACATATTGCGGATCTTCATAAGGCGCATATGTGGTCATCCATGCATGAGATCTTTGCAAATACGCCATATCCTCCTCTTTCATACGTTTCTTTTCAGTTTGAGAAATTCCAACGACCTGGGCAGTACCGGTCTTTGCAGCAACTTTAACTAGGCTTCCAATAAAATGCCTATTTGCCGTTCCTCTTGGGTGGTTTGCCACTTCATACATTGCATGCCTAATGGCTGGTAACTGCGACTTCTCAAACGGCGTAAAAGCATCATCTGTTGGCGTAAAATCAACATCCTTGCCATCAATGCTCTTTAAAAAATGTGGAGTCACATTTAGCCCAGTTGCAAGGCCCGCTGTATATTTTGCCACTTGCATAGGCGTGACCAAGAAATTTCCCTGGCCGATAGAAGTGATGAGGGTCTCGCCTTGAAACCACGCTTTGCCATACTTCCTCATCTTCCACTCTCTACTTGGTAAAGTCCCCACAAACTCATTTGGCAAATCAACCTCGGTTTTTCTACCAAAGCCCATACGCTCAAGTATCGGCACTATGGCATCTATGCCTATCTTTTGACTACCTTTATAAAAATAATCATCACAGCTCTCTCTAATTGCCGTATTCATATTAACATTTCCATGTCCATGAGAGTTCCAGCAGCGAAATTTACGTCCTCCAAGCTCATACGAACCACTACAAAAAAAGCTATCGTATTTACTCATGCCATTATCCAAGAACGCAAGCGCCATACCCATTTTTACGACAGAACCTGGCGGATAAAGGCCGTTTATTAGCTTGTTTGTAAAAGGATGATCGACGTTTTTTACAAGCTCTTCCCATTCAGGCTGAGAAATTCCAAGCACAAATGGGTTTAGATCGTACTCTGGAAAGCTACCAGCAGCTATGATAGCACCATCTTTTAGACTCATAACGATAACGCTTCCTGCATCCTTACCAAAGACATCAGCCACAAACTGCTGAAGCTCAAGATCGACTGCAAGCTTGATATTTTGACTTTGTGGTGCTTGATAGTTTATCTGCTCGATCTCTTCATTTAAGGCATTTACCTTTATCTTTTTAAATCCCTGAATTCCTTGTAAGATCGGATTATAAAACCGTTCCACGCCACTTCTTCCAATATAATTTGTAAGCTTTGTCAAAGGATCATTATCCATATCTTTTTGATTTGCCCTACCAACGTAGCCGATGATGTGAGAAGCTAGATCGTTATACGGATAGTGGCGTTTTGAAGCGGGCCTTATCTCTAAATTTTCACGCAAAGAAAGTGATGCAAAAAATGGTAAAAATTTATCATAATCAATAAATTCGACCACATTTATAAAATCTTGGTTATAAGCTGAGTCATTTTTTATGTATTCATTTTTAAGCTTTGTAACATTTAGATCGCTAAATAGTGAGCCAATGTAAGCTAGCTCATCATCTAAAATTTTTACCTTTTTATTAGCACTTAAATGAGGCCTAATGGATACCGAAAAGCCAAGACGATTAACAGCCATTGGCTTATCATGTGCGTCAAAAATAATACCCCTAACTGGCGGAATATAAATAGTCTTTATCGCGTTTTGTTCTGCAATCTCGTTGTAGTAAGTATTTGAGTTTATGCTTAGGTGATAAATTCGTCCCAAAAGTATAATCCAAAAAAGAGCGATCACACTAAAGACGATGCGCATTCTCATAGCACTTTATCCCTAAAAAGAACGATAGCAAGGATACTTTCAAATGCTATAAAAAATAGATATTCAGACGAAAATGCTAAATTTTGCTCGTTTAAAACGTAAGCAAATAGATTATTTACAAGAAAGGTTAAAGCGTATCCAGCTGCTACAAAGATGATAAGTAGGCAGTTTCGCCACTTCATCGTGGTATATAGCCAGTCTAAAATAAAATTATAAAAAAGCAAAAATGCAATAATCGTTGAAAAAAGATGAAATCCATGAATTTGCTCAGCAAATATTATAAAAATTATCGCAAAGTACCAATTGTGCTTAAACTCGTCGTATTGCTTTTGTTTTCTTGAATACTCCAAAATCATATAAGTAAAAAAAATGCCAATGAGTGGCGGCAAAAAGCCAAATTGCGTAGTTGCGATCTCATATGAGAATAAAAAAATAGCCCACCAAAATTCTTTAAAAATTTTAATATCTAAGCTACTTATGGTTTGCATTTTATCTACCAAGAGCGTTATTTATGATAGCTTCTCTAGCCTTTTCAATACCGCTTTTATTAAGAGTTGAGACCAAGATGCCGCTTGGATCAAATTTCATTACCGCACTCTTTTGACTTTGATTTAGCTTATCGCTTTTTGTATATAAATTTAAAATTTTCTGATCAGCCCTTAAAAAGCTTTTTAGATAAGCATCCACATTTACGTCTATGTCTAAATTAAAATGCCTAGCATCAATTAGGTGTATAAAAAGTCTAATGTCGCTTCTAAATTTCAAAAACTCATCTAAATTTTTACGCCATTCATCATGCTTTGACTTTGCCACTTTTGCATAGCCAAAGCCTGGCAAATCAACCAAAATGAGCTTAAATTTATCTTTTTCCTCCTGTTCATCTTTTTGCTCATAAAACTCGGCCTCAAAGAAATTTATAAGCTGAGTTTTGCCAGGAGTCGATGAGCTTTTGGCTAGATTTTTTTGATTTACAAGTATATTTATGAGGCTGCTTTTACCAACATTTGATCTACCCAAAAAGACGGCTTCGCTTGTTACGAAGCTTGGAGCCTCTTTTATACTTGGACTTGATGTGATAAATTTAGCACTTAGTGGCCTTATCACTTATCTTTTTCCTCTACCTGAAAGATAAATTTAACAGGTTTTTTCTCATCACTATTTACACTATACGTGCCATCTTTTTGATTGACAACGATCTTTTCACCATAAACATTCTTATCAGTTTCTACTTCATGCAAATAGCCATTTCCACTAACAGTATAGATCTGTTTTACTGGCTCATATGTAAGAGTATTGCCTTTGCCGTCGTAGTGCTTATCTTTTATAAAAATTTTAGCTCTTGCATTGCCAGTAGCCACATATTTTATAGGTTGGCGTTTTTTGTCAAAATAGACGACCACCTTATCTGCCTTAAGCTCATCAAATGAGCCCTTTTTGATATTTACATTACCTATAAATTCACTAGTTTGCTTATTCTCATCTGCAAAAAAATCATTTGATGTGATTTCAACTTGCTCTGCATTTAAAAATGTAAAACCCAATATCACCGCTAAAATCGCTGATTTTCTTCTACCCATGCCCTTAACCCTTTTATCTGCGTTTGTTTTTTATTTAGATCGTAGCTTCCGCTCTCACCTAGTGCCTTATCGCCGTTTCTAGTGACTGTGAAATTTGCTTCAGATCTTACTATTTTTGTTTTTGTTCCATATATCACTTCGTCACTTATAAATCTCAAACTATCGTTGTTTTCATAGTTCGCATTCTTTTGAAAGATGATTTCATTATTTTGTGAGATTGCTTTGTCTGAGCTTAGAAAATGTTTTAAATTTCCTCTTAAAATTTTTGCTTTAAAACTCAAAAATTCATCTTTATCATTGTATCTATTTAGCTCGTCAGCCTCATAGACTCCGCTTATTTTTGTGGAATTTATCTCATAATCTATCACATCATTTATCTGCATATTTGATATCTTTGTATCGATCTTTAAAACATTTGCAAGATATGGATCTTGAGCCGCCAAAAATATCATCACGACACTAAAAATAGCCACGACGAAGTAGAAAATTTTTACAACCAACGCTTCGACCACTCGTCATATAAATTTTCTGATTTTATAATAAGCTCGATCATCTCTCTAACCGCGCCATTGCCACCTTTGTGCTTTAGTTTTGTCTTTACATCAAGCTCTTTTATCGCATCTTTTGGCTTAAAGCTCCAAGCAACTGCATTTAAAATTTTATAGTCATTGTAGTCATCGCCGATAGCTGCTGCGTTTTTAAAGTTAAGCCCTTCAAATTTTAATATCTCACTCGCCACTTCAAATTTATCACTAACACCTTGATAGACGTGATTTATCTTTAGATCCTCTGCTCTTCGCTCAACGATGGCTGACTTTCTACCAGTGATAATAGCCACCTTTTTGCCAAGCTTTAGCCAGCTTTCTATCGCATAGCCATCTTTTACATCAAAAAATTTAAGCTCTTCGCCGTTTGCATTATAGATGATCTTGCCATCAGTTAGGCAGCCATCAACATCTAAAAATATAATCTCTATCATAAAACACCCTTTGTGCTTGGTGTGCCAATCCTTACGTTTTTAGCAAGCGCTCTGCGAAGTGCGACGGCAAATGATTTAAAAGTAGCCTCAATGATGTGGTGAGTATTTTTACCACGAATTTGATTTAGATGAAGCGTGATACCAGAATTTACAGCAACTGCCCTAAAAAATTCCTCCACAAGCTCAGTGTCAAACTCTCCTACTTTGGCATTTTGTATAAAATTTTCATATACAAGGTAGGCTCTATTGCTAAGATCTAGCGCGCAAAAAACAGCTGCCTCATCCATAACAACGCTCGCCTCGCCAAATCTCTCAACGCCACTTAAAGGATATAAGGCCTCTTTTAAAAGCTGACCCAAAACTATGCCGACATCCTCAACGCTGTGATGAAAATCAACATGCGTATCGCCCTTGCATGAAATTTCAAGATCGAGCAATGAGTGTTTGGTAAATGCCTCAAGCATGTGGTCAAAAAAACCTATGCCAGTGCTTATTTTTGCAACTCCAGAGCCGTAAATTTTAAGCTTCATTGAAATTTGAGTCTCTTTTGTGTTTCTAGTTAGTTCTAAAATTCCTTCTCTCACGTCCTAACCTCTTACTATAAATGCACCTTGGAATTTACCGCTTCTTGCGTAATCCCTAGCCTCGTCCTCGCTTCTAAAGCCATTCAAAAATACCCTATAAATGGTCGAGCCGTCTATAGTAAATGTCCTGACTACCGACTTGTAGCCATCTATGCTTTGATGCTCTCTTTGATATCTGTTTGCGCCCTCAATGTTTTTAAATGAGCCAATTTGCACCATAAAATCTCCACCCACGACTCTCTGCTCTGATGAGATCACGATGCCTCCAGTTGGGGCTGTGGGTGAGACTGGATTTGGCACTTTTATGCCAGTGCTTGTCGGTTTTGTTTGAGTGTTAATGCTTGCAACAGCATTTATATCTTCATTAAAGCCTATGACTTCCATACTGACTGGAGCTGTACCTGTACCGATAATATCAAGTTTGGTTGCAGCCGCCTTTGAAAGGTCTAAAACTCTATCAGCCACAAAAGGTCCACGATCGTTTACACGCACAATAACACTTTTTTGATTTCTTAAATTTGTTACTTTAAGGATCGTATTCATCGGCAAAGTTTTGTGTGCTGCAGTCATATTGTACATATTATAAATTTCGCCGTTTGAGGTTGTTTTACCATGAAAATTTGGACCATACCAGCTTGCTGTGCCACTTGCCTTATCACCCACACTTACAACGGTTGGGTAGTATGTTTTGCCATTTATCGTGTAAGGTCTCATTGTTGCTTTTTGGATAGAAGCTGAATTGTTGCCCCTTACATTAGTTGGGCCACTTGGTGTAAATGGTGCCCCGCTCCAAGAGCAACCAGTAACTAGAAGAGTAAAACTTAGTCCTATATAAAATTTTAGGCTCTTATGGTATGACAATATTTGCTCCAACATTTAAATTTGAACTAGCAAAAGAATTTGCATCTTTTAAATCTTTTTCGCTCACATTAAATTTCTTAGATAAAGAAGCTATCGTATCACCAGTTTGGACTATATAGTTTTGAGATTTATTTTGTGCGGAAAATGGAATAATTAGTTTTTGATTATAACTTACCGCATTTGTACTAAGATCATTATAATCTTTAATCGCCCTATGGCTAACACCTGTTTTTTTAGAGATAGAAAGTAATGTTTCGCCTTTTTTTACAACGTAGGTATAAAAATTATTTTTACCGTTAAATGGCTTGAAATTTTCTGCAAAAAGCTGTTTTTTATTTTCAGGGATATAAACATAATAATCTTTTAGAGTTGGTGGAGTAAATACAAATTTTAAATGCGGGTTGTTATTTTTCATCTTTTTTGTACTAAGGCCGATACTATCGCCTATTTGAGCTAAATTTGTACCGCCAGGTACTTTTACTTTTACAAGCTTTAGTCCTCCGTTTATGTTCAATAAAGATGAATCTTTAGACATCAAGAAGTCCGCGTCTTTTGCGGTATATGCTGCTCTTAAAATTTTGATAACAAAATTTCTAGTTTCGGCTGGAAGGTATTTTTTCTCTGCGTCAAGAAGCGTTACAAGGTCATCTGTGCCAGCTTTTTGTATGGCTCTTTTTAAGGCTCCATCGCCACAGTTATAGGCCATAGCTGCTAGATACCACTTGCCAAATTGATTTTTAAGCGACTTTAGATAATTTGTTGCTGCAATAGTAGACTCTACTGGATCTTTTCTCTCATCGACATACTGTCCTACCTTTAGACCATGCAGTCTAGCCGTTTGCTCCATAAACTGCCACATGCCAGTAGCTTTTGCGTTTGAGACTGTGTGATTTGAAAAGCCTGATTCTATCATAGCTAGATAAAAGAATGACTCAGGTACGCCTGATTTTTTGATCTGCTCTTTTACCATCGGTATATACATATAACCATTTTTTAGAGCTTCTGCAAATGTTTCAAGTTGTGATTGTTTGATACCTTGCCTCATCTTTGCATAGTGAGAAGTCTTCATAAAGCTAGCGTCAATATCCAGCTCTTTTAAAATTTTTACCTGAGTGTCGTATGAGCTCTTTTCAGGCGTATTTGCTAGTAGCAAGGTACTACATGCAAACATTAAAAATATTTTAAGCATTGCTTTCATTTCTATCCTTTTTCGTGTCAAAACTTAAGATGCTAGCATCTTAAACAAGTGCAACGCTCAAAATTTAAGCAAAGCACTTAAACAACCTTTTGGCATTATTTGAAGTTTTTTCACAAACAACTTCAAACTCAAGGTTTAAAATTTCAGCTATCTTTTTAGCAACAAATGTCGTAAACGCCGGCTCATTTCTCTTGCCGCGATTTGGTTCTGGCGTGAGGTAAGGAGCGTCAGTTTCAATAACTATCCTATCAAATGGGATTTTTGGCAAGATTTCGACTAAATTTTTAGCATTTTTAAATGTTAAAACACCGCCTATGCCAAAGTAAAAATTCCCAAATTTACAAAGCTCTAAAAGAAGTGGTGAAGCATTATAACAATGCAAAATCGCTCCAGCTTCAAGCTTTGGTGCATACTCTTTTAAGATATTAAAAGAGTCCTCATTAGCCTCCCTAATGTGAAGAATAACGGGTTTTTTTAACTCAACAGCCAAATCAAGTTGAGCTAAAAAAATACGTTTTTGATCCTCTTTTTCTTTTATCTTTTCATTTTCATCTTTTGGTAAGCGAAAGTAGTCAAGACCACATTCACCAATCGCCACACACTTTTCATCTTTGGCAAAATTTCTTAAAATTTCAATACTAAAACTCTCTTTATCATATGGATGAACTCCAGCGGCAAAGAAAATGTCAGAATTTTCATGCGCTATTTTAGCCGCTTTTGGTAAATCATTGATATCAGCTCCCGGGATAATAAAGCCTTTTAGCCCTAAATTTCTAGCTTCATCTAAAATTTTATCAAGGTCAGGATCGTAAATTTTACTATCCAAATGACAATGTGTATCTATAATCATAATGCTATTTCTACTCTGTTTCTACCATTTTCTTTTGCGGTGTAAAGTGCCGAATCGCAAGCCTCAAGCATATCGTCTATCTCGCAATGCCCATTGCCAAAAGATACACCTATAGATATAGTAACTCTTATTTTTTGTTTTTTTATAACTACCTCATTTTCAGCCACTTTGGCTCGTAAATTTACAAAAAATTTGACAGCTTCTTCTTGGCTTATCTTTTTAAGTACAACACAAAACTCTTCGCCACCAAATCTAGCAACGATATCACTTCCTTTTGTATTGTCATTTAAAATTTTTGCGATTGATTTTAGTATCCTATCTCCGCCATCATGGCCATATGTATCATTTATCTTCTTAAAATAATCAACATCAATCATTGCAAAAGCATAAGGCTCATTGGTCTCTTCAGCTGCTTGGATATACTCTTCCACGTCAGAATAAAAAAATCTTCTATTATAAACCCCGGTCAAGAAGTCACGATTTGCAAAATTTGCTATCTTATTTATATTTTCCATCGCTTCAATCGTATTATTAACACGACATATCAGCTCTTCTTTTGAAAATGGTTTTGCTATAAAATCGCTCGCACCATTTTTTAAAAATATTGATGCGTCAGTCTTTTCGCTAGGCGATGTCATAACGATTACACCAAGACTATTTTTATCTTTTTCTTTTCTAACCTCTTTTAAAACTTCAAGACCGTCTTTTACCGGCATTCTATAATCAGTTATTATAAGATTTATATCAGGATTATCCGCAAAATAGTTCATTGCCTCTTCGCCGTGAGCTGCGGCCAAAACCTTAAACTGAAGGCTGGTTAATATCTTTTTTATCATATTTCTAAAAGGAAGCGAGTCTTCAACAACCAAAACCTTGTATTGTCTATTTTTGCTCAGTCTATTTATCATTTGGAAGATATAGTTGATATCGTCCATATTTCCTTTATAAACATAATCCACAATATCTTTATTTATAAAATTTTGCCTTGTTTCATCATCAATGCTACCTGTTAAAACGATAGCCGAAAGCCCTTTGGAAAGTGCATAATCAACGATCTCGCCATTTGGAGCATCTGGCAAATTTAAATCCAAAATAGTCATAAAATAATCTTTGTCATGCTCATTAATTAGCATTTGAGCCTCGGCAAAACTATATGCGACATCAATTGCCATCTCATCAATGGTCTTTTCCATTTGCATAACAATCAGCTTTGCTAACGCCTTATTATCATCAACTACAAGGATTCTTTCCATATTATTCCTACAAAATTTTTTATCAAATTAGTGGCGATTTTATCAAATAAATTTATTTACAAAGCTTAAATTAATAATTTAAATTAAGCTACTTTAAAAGCCCTTTAGCAAAATTTATTGCCTCTTCACTTATGTGCTCACCGCTTATCATACGTGCTAATTCGCTCACTCGTTCATCTTTATCAAGCTCTCTTACGACCGAGTTTTCTCCATGACGCTCTACTAAAAAGTGCGAATTTGCCTTTGAGCTGAGCTGCGGCTGATGTGAAATGGCAAAAATTTGATAAAAATTTGCAAGCTTAAGCAAGACATTTGCGATGCTCATCGCCTCTTTTCCGCTTAAATTTGCATCTATTTCATCTAAAATGATGACATCACCGCCAGTTTTTGTGATCTCGCTAGAGGCAGATATGAAGGCTAGCCTTAGGCGGTTTAGCTCGCCTGAGCTTAAATTTTTAAGTGAGGTCTCGTTTAAATTTAGACAAATTTCATCAGCGCCCAAGATATCAAGCTTTTTAGCCTCAATACTCAGCGTAATATCTGGCATATAAAGCTCTTTTAGGTATAAATTTATCATCGCCTCAAGCTCTTTTAAATTTACGCCCCTTGCCCTGCTTAAAGCGCTGGCAAGCTCATTTGCCTTTTTACTTAAAATTTCAAATTTCTTCTCAAGCTCACTCTTTTCAAAGCTTAAATTTTCATATCTGGCAAGCTCTTTTTCCTTTTTATCAAGCACTTCTAAGGCCTCTTCTTCGCTGCCATAACGCCTAATAATGGCATTAAGAGCTTCTATCCTATCAAGCACGCTCTCCACGTCAATATCGTCAAGCTCCTCCATATTTAGGCTATCTCTTGCAACCCTTAGTTCGTTCATTGCATCTTCAAAAAAGCCATTATCAAGGTCGCTGATACTTAGCGCCTCATTTACGCTATGCTCTAACTCAAATATCCGATCAGCTCTAGCCCACGCCTCATTTATCTTATCTTTTTTACTAAGCCTTTTTTTAGTCTCCATAAGCTCTTCAAACTCGCCTTTTTTAGGCCCAACGCTTCTTATCTTCTCGATCTCAAAGCTAGCAAGCTCCTTTAGCTCCTCGACCTTTTTCTCTTCCTCTTTTATGGTGGCTAGCTCTTTTGAAATTTTAGAAAATTCCAAAAAGGCCTCTTCAAATTCCTGCTTTGTCTCTTTAAATTTCTCATTTTTCGAAATTTCTAGCCTGTCAAGCAAATTTAGAAATTTCTCATTTTCAAACTCGTTTGCCTCTTTTGCCGAGAGATATTTGATATGCTCACGCGCTACCTGGGCTAAATTTTTCTTTGAGATGGCTTGTTGATTTATAAAATATCTCGTGCTTTTATCTTTTAAAAGCTTAAAGATATTAACTTCTTCGTTTTCTATGCCAAACTCATCAAGCTCAAATTTATGCTCCACGTCAGCCTCAATGAGCCTTGCATCGCTATCTTTTAGCCCAAAAACAGCCATGATCGCGCTCATTAGCACGGACTTGCCTGCACCACTAACGCCCGTAAATACGCTGAGACCCTCTTTGAAATTTAGCTCGACATTTTTAAAATTTAGATAATCTTTAATCAAAATTCGATCAATCATTATAACCCCAGTGAAGTTTCTCTTTTAAAATTTGAAAATAATCCCTACCAATATGGCGTATCAGCCTCGCTTTTTTATCGCTAAGGCTCATGCTAACGGCTGAAATTTTACTCATATCGAAGCGGTCCTGGCCGTCTATTACTAAAATGGCGTCGCTTTTTGTTCTAAATTTAACCGTGTGATTTTTGGTAAGCACAACTGGACGTTGCGTGAGTGAGTGCGAGCAGATAGGAGTTACTGTAAAAACCTCGCTTAATGGATAGATAATAGGGCCATTTGCGCTCATGTTATATGCCGTTGTTCCAGCAGGTGTCGCCACTATAACGCCGTCTCCAAAATATGAGTTAAAATATTTTTCATTTAAAAGTGCCTCGATATGTGTCATCGAACCGCCATTTTTACTAACGATGACTGCATCGTTAAATGCTATTTTTTGCTCAGTTTTGCCATCATTTTTGTGAAGCGTGACATCGAGCATAAAAGGCATTTCTACCTCAAATTTACCATCAAAAAAGTCTTTAAAAAATTTCTCACTCTCATTAATCATTATGTCAGTTAGAAATCCGAGTCTACCAGCGTGTATGCCAAGGACAAGTGGCGAGATGTGGGCTAGCTTTCTACAAGTTGAAATGATCGTGCCATCTCCGCCAAGAGTGATCAGAAATTCACACTCTTTGGCCAATTTTATAAGCTCAAAACCACTTTTTTCTATGCGCTTAGCACAATTTTTTTCAAGCAAAATTTCTGCGTTATACTTTTTTAAAATTTTTTCTAATTTTTCTAAATCTTGCCTAAATAATGGATAATCTTTAGCAATAAGTCCTACTTTTTTTGTGCAAAAAGTATTAGATTTTTGTTCATTTTTCATGTAAATGATTGTAACATATTTTATTTTAACAAAGCTTTTCAAAAGAAAAAAGCGACTATAATTGCCTAAAAAACATTGCAAAGGAGCATTTTATGCGAAGTCATTATTGCACCGATCTTAGCAAAGCTGATATCGGTAAAGAAGTAATACTTTGTGGCTGGGCAAACACATATAGAGACCACGGCGGCGTTGTTTTCATCGACTTAAGAGACGTTAGTGGGCTTATACAGTTAGTTTGCGATCCGGCTGATAGCAAAGAAGCACATGACGTGGCTGCAAAAGTAAGAGATGAATATGTCTTAAAAGCAAAAGGAAAAGTAAGAGCTAGAGGCGAAGGGCTAACCAATCCAAAGCTAAAAACTGGCGAGATAGAAGTAATAGTAAGTGAGCTAATCATCGAAAATCCAAGCGAGCCGCTACCATTTATGATAGGCGATGAGAGCGTAAATGAGGACATTAGGCTAAAATACCGCTTTTTAGACCTTAGAAGTGAACGCTTGCAAAATATATTTAAAATGCGTTCTCGTGCGGCGATCGCAGCTAGAAACAGCCTAGATAAAATGGGCTTTATCGAGTTTGAAACTCCGGTTTTAACACGCGCAACTCCAGAAGGTGCGAGAGACTACCTAGTGCCAAGTCGCGTATATCCGGGCCAGTTCTATGCACTCCCACAAAGCCCACAGCTATTTAAACAGCTTTTGATGTGTTCTGGCTTTGATAAATATTTCCAAATCGCAAAATGCTTCCGCGACGAAGACTTAAGGGCTGATCGCCAACCAGAATTTACTCAAATAGATATCGAAATGAGCTTTGTCGAGCAAGAAGATATCATAAATATGGCTGAGACGATGCTAAAAGATATCTTTAAAGCCTGCGGACACGACATCAAAACGCCATTTAGACGCATGAGCTACAAAGAGGCCACTGAGACTTACGGCTCAGACAAGCCTGATCTTAGATACGATCTAAAAATGATCGATGTTATCGATATTTTTGAACGCTCAAGTAATGAAATTTTTAGTTCTATTGCAAAAGATAAGAAGAAAAACCGAATCAAAGCGCTAAAAGTACCAAATGGCGACAACATCTTTAGTAAGCGTGAGATGAATAGATTTGAAGAATTTGTACGTAAATTTGGTGCACAAGGTCTTGGCTACTTCCAAATGAAAGAAGAAGGACTAAAAGGCCCACTTTGTAAATTTTTCGAGCAAAGCGATCTTGACGAGATCGTCTCAAGATGTGAACTAAAAGTCGGTGATGTTGTATTCTTTGGCGCTGGTAAGAAAAAAGTAGTACTTGATTATATGGGAAGATTTAGAATTTTTCTAGCCGAGCAAATGAATATCATCGATCAAGACAAACTTGAGTTTTTATGGGTGCTTGACTTCCCAATGTTTGAGCAAAATGATGATGGCAGCTACTCAGCGATGCACCATCCATTCACAATGCCAAAAAATATAGACGAGCCTGATCTTGAGGATATCCTCTCTATCGCTCACGACGTCGTACTAAACGGCTTTGAGCTTGGCGGCGGAAGTATAAGAATTCATAAAAATGACATCCAGCAAAAGGTATTTAAGCTCCTTGGCATAGATGAGGAAGAGCAACGTGAGAAATTTGGCTTCTTGCTTGATGCCTTGACGTTTGGCGCGCCTCCACATGGTGGTATCGCGATCGGATTTGACAGGCTAAACATGCTTGTAAATAAAGCAAGCTCGATCCGTGACGTCATAGCCTTCCCTAAAACACAACGTGCTCAGTGCCCACTAACAAAGGCACCAAGCCACGCTAGTAACGAACAGCTTAGGGAGCTAGGACTAAGGATAAGAGAAAAAGAGCAAAAGAATTAAAATTTTTGCAATAAATTTAGACTTTTAGATGTCTAAATTTGAGTTATTTTATTTAAAGATTAAATTTTTGAGATGATTTTGGATGTTGCGTAGAAATTTTCAAACTCATTCAAAGACACTCAAAAAATACAAAAAAGGGAAAGAATGAAGAATTTATTTTTAATCATAGGCGCTCCAGGTAGCGGAAAAACAACAGACGCATCACTTATCGCGCAGCAAGATGAAAAATTTGCACACTTCTCAACTGGCGATCTTTTAAGAGCTGAGGTTGCTAGCGGTAGCGAGCTTGGTAAGCTAATAGATGGCTTTATCTCAAAAGGAAATTTGGTTCCGCTTGACGTTGTCGTAAATGCGATCGTATCAGCCATTAAAGGCTCAGAAAAATCAAACATCATAATAGACGGATACCCAAGAAGCGTTGAGCAAATGACAGAGCTTGACAAAGTATTAAGCGAACAAAAAGAAATTTCTCTAAAAGGCGTCATCGAAGTAGATGTTAGCGAAGATGTGGCAAGGGCAAGGGTGCTCGGCCGTGCAAGAGGTGCTGATGACAACAACGAAGTATTTAACAACCGAATGAAAGTATATCTTGATCCGATTGTTTCTATCCGTGAATTTTATAGCAAAAAAGAGCTGCTTCACGTAGTAAACGGTGAGCGTGGCATCGACGAGATCGTAGCTGATATCAAAAATTTACTAGCTAAACTTTTATAAATTTACAGACCTTGCATCAAAAGGTGCAAGGTTTTAAAACTTACTTTTCATTAACATCAAAAATGTAATATCTTTTTAAATTTTTACAATAAATTCCAAAAGGATAAAAATGAAAAAAATTATAATCGCTTCACTAGCTGCTAGCATCGCAATGGCTGGAGGCTTCACATCAAAGCACTTAAGCGAAACGATAAGCGTAAAAGAGGCTTTGAAACTGAAAGACGACGCTAAAGTCGTACTTGAGGGCAAAATAAAATCACATATAAAATCAGACAAATATGAATTTATTGATAAAAATGGCGATGTCATTATTATTGAGATCGATAACAAAAAATGGGGCAACATAACAGCCAACGAAGATACGCTTTTGAGAATAAGAGGCGAGGTGGATAAAGACCTTATGAAAACAGAGATCGATGTCGATAGCGTAGAGGTTATAAAGTAGTTAAATTTTACGCGTATTTAATGCAAAAAATACTAAAATCACGAAAATTTCTAATAAAAAGGACGAATATATGGACGTTTCAAAGATCAAAGCTGGTTCAAACCCAGACAAAATCAATGCCGTAATCGAAATACCTTATGGCTCAAATATCAAATACGAGATCGACAAAGATAGCGGTGCGGTTGTAGTTGATCGTGTGCTCTACTCAGCGATGTTTTATCCAGCAAACTACGGCTTTGTGCCAAATACACTTGCAGCCGATGGCGATCCAGCTGATATTTTAGTGCTAAACGAGTATCCACTCCAAGCTGGTAGCGTCATTCCTTGCCGCTTAATAGGTGTTTTGGTGATGGAAGATGAAGCAGGCATGGACGAGAAGCTTTTGGCTGTTCCAGTTACAAAGATCGATCCAAGATATGATGCGATAAAAAGCTACGAAGACTTACCAGTTGCAACGCTAAATAAGATCAAAAATTTCTTTGAAACTTATAAAATTCTTGAGCCAAACAAATGGGTTAAGGTGAAAGAATTTAAAGATGCAAATACTGCAAAAGAGATTTTAGACGCTGCGATAAAAAATTATAAATAATTTATAAGCCCTATTTTAGGGCTTTTCTTTTTAAATTTGTTCGTTTTATACTCCACATAAAAAGGCTATTTTTTATATTTAGATAAGCTTTTTCTTGTATAATACGATTTTCTTTCAACTGTGGGTTCATAGCTCAGTTGGTTAGAGCATCCGGCTCATAACCGGATGGTCCCAGGTTCGAGTCCTGGTGAACCCACCACCTACTTTATCAACACTAAAAAATTAAAAATTTTTCATCACTTTTCCTTAGATTTTAAAATACTTTTAAAATACAAAAATGTTTAATAGTCCAAAATTTAAGCCAAATTTTCTAAACTCTCTCTAAAATTTCCTTGCGTTTTTGCCAGTCAGGCATATAAAGCGTCAGATAGTCATAAAATTTCTTTGAGTGATTTGGATACAGCAGGTGAGCAAGCTCGTGAAATACGACATACTCGATACACACTCTTGGCTTTTTGATAAGCTCTATGTTTAAATTTATATATGATTTATAAGGATTGCAACTCCCCCATCTCGTTTTCATCTGCCTTATTTTTACGCTTTTGATATCTTGTTTTACTATCTTGTTAAATTCTTGCAAGATATTAAAAAAGTATAACCTCGCCTTTTCATGATACCACTCATAAATCAAATTTTCTTTTCGTTTTATATCGCCTTTATCTTTTACAAATAGCTCAAGATAGCCTCTTTGTAACTTTACGCGCTCCTCTTTAGACTGCACCACTTTTAGCCGATAACTTCGTCCAAGATATTTAAAGTCCTCGCCGCTTACGTATTCTTTTTTGGGCGTCTTAAATGAGGCAAAAAACGCACGCTTTTGTGCTATCCATTTAGCTCTTTTTTTTATGATAAATTTTATATGCTCATCGCTTGCGGCTTTTGGCGCAGTTAGGATCGCTTCGCCATTTGGTCTAACTTTTAAGGTGATATTTTTCACCTCTTTTTTGATGATTTTCACCTCATTTAACATAAAAGCTTATCTCTATTCCACGGATAGTTTGGTAAATTTTCTCCTTCTCATCGATAGAAACGCCGTATTCGTCCTCTACCTCCCAAAGAGCGTCCTCCATAGCGCTTGTTATCTCATTTTCTACGTCTTTATTTTTGTGCCATTCTGGTTTTTTTGAGGCATCTTCGTAAATTTCATAAAATTTCTCGCTCAAATTTCTAGCGACCACCTCAACATCCACAAGCTCCACATCTGCCAAAATGTCAAGCAAATTGTCATAAATAGCAAATAAAATTTTCTTACCATTAAATTCTTTTGGATACTTATCTTCATTTGACTTTAAAGCGCCAGTTATGAGGTCTTTTAGCAGTTTTGCTTTGGCAAGCTTTTCTTCCTCGCTTAGCCTTTTTGCCTTGTATTCGTCGATGATATCTTGTATCTGCTGCGCTATTGATTTATAAAACGCTGGATTTGAGTCCATTTTCTCTTTTACCACCGCGCTTACGGCGCTAATGATCGTATCAGCCTTTGCGTTTTTGCCCTCTATCCTTTGCACCTCATCGTCAAATTCTGTCTCAAAGATATTTACAAGCCTCGTAAGCTCATTGACCCCTTGTGCATTTACGTAAGTATCGAGCAGCTTTTGCATCTGCGCTTCGTATTTGCCAAAGTCACAAGCCTCGTGATACCTTAGTTGCACAGCCTTTCTTAGCTCGTTATAAAATTTAACCCTCTGCTTATAAGCTTTGATCTCCTCTTCACTTAATATGTCATAAATTTTCTCACTTGAAAGCGCTAGTTTAAATGCCCTAGCAAACTGCGATAGCCACTCTTTAAAGTCGTCTCGTTTTTGCACGTCCTCTAAAACCGCCACGTAGCATTCTAGATCGTCTTTAAATTTCACGCCGCTAAAAAGATCGTCCAGATGAGTATAGTAAGTCTTTGCCTTTATTATCTCGCTTCTTACGTCTATCACGGCTCCAGTTATATCCTCTGGGTCAAAGCCACTTAGCGAAGCATAGCTAGTAAGCGCCTGATCAAGCTCGCCCAAAAGCCCTCTATAATCAATAATATAGCCATAATCTTTTCCGTCATAAAGCCTATTTACTCTAGCTATTGCTTGAAGCAGATTATGCTCTTTTAGCTGTTTATCTATATAAAGTGTGCTTGCTCTTGGCGCGTCAAAGCCCGTTAAAAGCTTATCCACGACGATAAGCAAATCTATCTCTTCGCCGTAAATTATTAAGCTTTGTCGATTCTCAAGACGGGATTCTTGCGGATACGATAGTTAGGATTTGGAAAAATAAGGCTCTTATAACATGGGCATATTCAAAACGCAACTAAATCGAGGGGTTAATACGACTGCGAAAACTAATACGGCTATATTATAGCGACGCTTGTTTTATTAAATAATCTTAATCCCGCACAAAAATACTCTTCTTTTTGATTTTTATTTCTTGCTCAAAAAACAATCTCTACTTTAATCTTTATTTATGCTATATAAAAACCAACAAAATCTCAATTTTTAAAATTTGCGCTAAAATACCAAATAAAAAAACAAAAGTAAATTTCCCTATAAACCAAAATTTACTTTAACTTAATAAAAAATAACAGCTTCTAATTCCATCGTATAGTCTTAGAGCTTAATATCATTTATCAAAATATTAAGAACAAACAATCCCTACATAGGCAATATGTTAATACTTACTTAGCAAACTCAAATGAGTTTGCTGTAAGGTCTTGGCAAACGGCCGATATTTTTCTTTGTCTAGGCAAAAGAAAAATATAAAAACTTAGACGAAACCTTATCGCTCGAAAATGATTTTTCATCGGCAAAATGTCTAAGTTTTCATATAAAAAGCCCTTAATGAATATAATTAAGGGCTTTTTATATACGGTCGGCGTGTTTGAGTCGTGCACGGACTATATAACAGTAAAATACAGCTTGACAAAAATTAGTTTTTTTGACTTGACTCTATAATATAAATTTCCTTCTCGGTCTTACGTCAGGCCGCAAATTATATTTATAATTTTTCAAGATTTAATCTACATATGCAGCAAGTTATGTGCGATCTAATTCTAGCCTTATACTATTTTTACTATTCTTTTATTTCTTATACAAATAATAGATAATGATAAAATCTTAGTCAAAAAATATCTTAAGATATATGCTAAATCCGCATATATAAATCATCATCAGATACCGATAAAATCGTACTAAAAATAGTTTAAGTTTTTGCTTGATTTAAGCAAGATTTCACTACAATCAAATCCTAAATTTAGATTTTCAAGCTATCATTTCGCAAAAATTAAGGAAAATCATGCAACCTATTTTTACGACGCAAATCATCAAATTTAAAGGCGCGCAAAAAAGCGCCGTGGATGATATTTTGGTGCGTGAGATCAAGCTTGAGATCTACATAAACGACAAGCGTTTCGGCGCACTGATGGCTACTCCAACCGATCAGGAGGCACTAGCTGCAGGCTATCTAATCAGCGAAAATTTGATCGCGAGCCCCGAGGATATCGAGAGTATCGAGCTCTCAGATGACGCTTTAAGCGTGCGGGTAAAGGCTAAAATCAACGAAAAGCGCCTCGAGCAGTTTGACGAGGAAAAGGTGATAATCAGCGGCTGCGGGCGCAGCTCTACGGCAAATATCGACCCGGGGGCGATGGCGGCGCGCTCGATAAAGGGCGAGGTTAAATTTCACAAAGACGAAATTTTGCGCCAGATGGGGCAGTTTTACACGCAGTGCGAGCTTTACGAGATGACGGGCTGCGTGCATACGGCCAAGCTTTTTGTTAGCGGCGAGCAGTTTTACATCGGCGAAGATATCGCCCAGCACAACACGATAGATAAGGCCGTCGGCAAGGCGGTATTAGCCGGCGCGCAGCTGCAAAATTCGTTTTTGATGGTGAGCGGAAGGCTAAGCTCCGAGATGGTGGCAAAAGCCGTCATGCACGGCATCCCCGTGCTCGTCTCGCGCACGGCTCCTACTAGCCTTGGCGTCGTGATAGCGCGTAAATTTAACCTCACGCTGTGCGGCTTTGCACGCGGCGAAAACATAAACGTATATAGCGGCGCGGAGAGAATCTATGAGTGAGCAAATACGAGAACTGATAACCAAGCTGCTAAATCCAAAGGGTAGGCTAGACTGCGGAGCGGCGTTTAAGATCGCTGCAAAGCTAGGCGTGGAGATCGGCGAGGTTAGCGACGAGGCCGAAAAAATGGGCGTAAAAATCGACAACTGTGAGCTAGGGCAGTTTGGCGGGCTAGAAAACGGACGCGGTAAATACACCGTGATGACGCAGCTAAAACAGATGACCGACGAAAAGGACAGGATACTGTGCAAAGACGCTAGAGACGCGGCTGCGGGCGTGGGGCTAAAGACGATCCGATCGACGCTAAAAGACTATAAAATCGACGTAAAATACTGCCAGTTGGGGTGTTTTAAGGAGAAGAAAGGGAAAAAGATGAGAGTAAAAACCAAAACTTGGATAGAAAACGACGAGGGCGAGCTGATATTCGGCAAGGGCAAAACCGAAGTCCTAGACGTCATCGCCGAGGTCGGCTCGATCTCAAAGGCCGCCGAAATCCTAGGAATGAACTATAAAAAATGCTGGACTCATCTGCAAATTTTGCAAAAAAATCTAAAAGAGGAGCTTTTTACGACTAGGCAAGGCGGCGGCGAAAATGCCGGTACGACGCTAAACGAGCGCGCGCATGAGCTCATAAACGCCTATAGGCAGCTTCAAAACGACATCGAGGATTTTGCGGATAAGCGCTTTAAGGAGTTGTTCTTGAAAAAAGACGGCGAAAAAAATGACGCAACTAAAGACGACAAAAAAGATAAAAAATCAATTTAAGGGAGAAAAAATGTACGTAAAACTAAACGATAGGGTCTATCTAAACAAAGATAAGATCACCAGAGTAAAGGTAGATAGCGTCCAAGACGGTATCAGGATCCGCTTCTATGAGGGGCAAAATCAAGTCGCTAAAAGCGGACGCTTTGAAACCGAAGCAAAAGCTATCGAGTGGCTAGAGAAAAATTTTATAAACAAATAATAAAATGGTCGTGAGCCTCTGTGGCTCGCGCTTCTGTGCTTTATCAAGTTAAATTTGCCGCCTTGCGGATAAATTTAGCTTGCTCAAATTTAATCTCCAAATTTACTAAATCATTTCCAACGCAAAAGTCCCAAATTTGCGAAAATTTACTATAATTACCGCATCAAATTTAAAGAGTAAAAATGGCAAATTTAGACGAAATAAGAAAAAATATCATCCTAAAACAAGGCGTGCACTATTTTGATTTCGCGGCTTCGGGGCTTGCTTACGAGCCCGTAGAGCGCGAGATAGCGGACGTTTTAAAAACCTATGCCAACACCCACTCCGATAGTAGCTCGAGCGCGATCATCACGCAGAGGCGCTACGAGGGCGCACGCGAGAGCCTGAAAAAGCTGCTGGGCCTTGACGAGCGGTTTTGTCTCATCGCCTGCGGACATGGCGCGACGGCCGCGATCAAGAAATTTCAGGAACTGCTAGGTATCTACCTGCCGCCTGTGACCAGAAGTGCGATCGGCGAGGCAAATTTACGCACCGCGCAGCTTCCGCTCGTGCTCGTTTCGCCCTACGAACACCACTCAAACGAGCTTAGCTATCGCGAGGGGCTTTGCGACTACCTGCGCGTACCTCTTAGCGAGGGCGGAGAGATCGATCTGCTAGCGCTTGAGCGCATCCTGAAGCTAAATGCCGGACGCCGCATCATCGGCTCGTTTAGCGCCGCCTCAAACGTCACGGGCGTCATTAGCGACTATAAAAAGATCAGCGAGCTAATCAGAGCTGCGGGCGGTATTGTCGCTTTTGACTGCGCGGCGCTGAGCTCGCACGCAAATTTAGACTGCGATTATTTCGACGCTATTTTCCTCTCGCCGCATAAGTTACTTGGCGGACCTGCTAGCTGCGGGCTTTTGGCGATCAAAAAGGAGCTGTTTAACGGTGACGTGCCGACATTTGCCGCGGGCGGGACGGTTGCATACGCTAGCCGCGAAGGGCACGTGTTTTTAAAAAATCCCGAGCAGCTAGAAGAAGGCGGTACGCCGCCTATCACCGGGCTTATGCGGGCAAATTTGGCATATGCGCTGCGAAACGAAGTGGGCTTCGAACAAATAAAAAGTGCCGAGGACGAGCTCGCGCGGCTTTTTGAGCGCGAGCTAGCAGGCATAGACGAGATCATAAACTACGCTCCAAAGGACGCGCCGCGGCTGCCGATTTTTTCGTTTAACATTCGCGGCGTATCGGCTTATGATTTCGCCGCGAGCCTTAGTAATGACTTTGGTATCCAGACGCGCGCGGGCGTGATGTGCGCGGGGCCGTACGCTCACGATCTGCTGGGCATCAAAGAGGGGCGCATGCCAGAAGCTAAGCCCGGCTTCGTGCGCGTGAGCCTGCACTACACGCACACCGAGCGCGATGTGCGCTATCTCGCGGGCGCGATAAAATCCTGCATCAAAAAGCACCGCGAGCTCTGGGGCGAGGAAAAGGCGATGTATGAGATGTTCGGCGGGAAAATTTAGCTTTACAATAGTGGTTAAACGGAAGTAAATAAGTTTAAGGAAATATAATAAATGAAAATTCAAATAATATCTTACTCCACAATATTTAAAATAAATGATCCGCACATATCTTGTACTATTAGCACTTTTGAACGTCCTAAGAGTTTTGATGAATTTGATATAAATGTTATAGATTTAAATAACTCCAACTTATGGGGTTTTAACTCAGAATACCAAAAGTGCACTGAGGCCGTATATCACCTTAAAACATTAAAAGAAATTATGAGAAACTCAAAAAGAGGTATATTTATCATAATAATGCCTACAAATATAAAGGTATCAGTGGACTATTCTGGATATTATACAAATCAAACCGTTGCAATTAAAGATATTCTCAAGCAAGTTAACCAGGAATTATCTACACTGGTTTTGTCTAATATAAAGTTAAGATATGAAATAAGCACAACAACCATAGACGAGCAAAATTTTTATTCCGATTTTATATTTGACAATGTGGATGGCGAGACCATCAAATGGTCAAATGGAGGTAAGAGCACAATAGTCAAACATAATGAGAGGCTATATTCGACTACTCTTTTTATCAAAAACGCAACTAATGATTTAGAAATTTTAGTATCATTTATTGTTTCTAGATTCCAAAAATCCGATGTTCCTGATTGGTTTAATGGTTTTGAGTATTTCGATGATGCAATGCTGAAAAACAAACGCAACAAATTATTGGATATATATCGGCAAATTGAAGATATAGATAGGCAAATTGATGAAAATAATAAATTCAAATCAATCCTATATTCAACAGGAGATGAGCTAGTTGGTGTAGTGAAGGAAATTTTAGTAGATATTTTCAAACTAACAGACAGTCATTTTACAGATGTGAAAAAAGAAGATTTTAGATTCGAATTTGAAGATGTTAACTTTATGGTAGAGATAAAGGGAATAAATACAAACGTCAAAAATAGCAATATAGCACAGTGCAAGAAACATGTAACTGATTTAATAGCCGAAGACGATACCAAGTCTCCTGGCAATGTAAAAGGCTTGCTAATAGTTAACCCTCAACGTGACATAGAGCCTGGCAAAAGGGAGCCGATACATGCCAATCAAATAAGCTATGCAAAAAGTGAAGGTATATTAATAATAACGACTTTAGAATTACTAAAATTATATCAAGCATACACTAAAGACGAAGTTGTTAGTAATAAATGTTTTGAGACGTTTAAAAATAACGTCGGAGAGTTTAAATTTGATTTATAAAAAGGGCGCAAAGTGCACCCGAATCACGCAAATTTAAGCCATAAATTCGACTCAAATTTGCGCGTAAATAAAATTAGTTTTTGCGACTGTTTGCGTCAGGCGTGAAAAGCGGCTTATCTAGCAGCTTAAAGTCACCTATAAATTTCTGACCCTCTTCGCTTGTAGCCCATTTTATAAATTTCTCTGCATTTTCGATGTCAGTTTTAGGGCAGTGTTTTGGATTTACTGCGATTAGAGAGTAGAAGTTTTTAAGATCGTTGTCGCCCTCGTTGATGATGACCATCTCAGGATGACCTTTTTGGTTTGCTTCATATTTAATGTAAGTACCACGATCAGTAAATGTAACGCCTTTTTGCTCAGCAGCAGCATTTATCGTAGCTAGCATACCTTGGCCTGTTTGCATATACCAGCCGTCTTTTTCAGGGACTTCACCAGCGATCTTTTTCCAGATGCCTTTTTCTTTATTGTCTGTGCCTGATTTATCGCCGCGAGAGAAAAATTTGATATTCTCTTTTTTGATCAGCTCAAAGCTCTCTTTTATATCTTTACCTTTAAATTTATCAGCGATTGATTTATCAGCGATAACGACGAAGTCATTGTACATTACGGGTTTTCTCTCGACGCCAAAGCCTTTTTCTACGAATTCTTTCTCAACCTTTGGCGAATGCACGAAAAGTATGTCCGCATCGCAGTTTTCGCCTAGTTTTAAAGCTGCTCCAGTGCCTACGGCGGTCCATTTGATATCGACGCCTGTTTTTGCCTTATACGCAGGATAGATCGCGTCTAGTAGCCCCGTGTTATCGGTGCTGGTTGTAGTTGCCATGATGAGTTCGCTATCGCCTGCAAACGCCAAAACGCTCGCGATTAGCGAGCCTAATATTACTTTTTTCATTTTTCTCCTTTTTTTAAAGTATGCTATTATAGCATATTAAATTAACCATATAAACATACGGAGAAATAATATTTGGACTTTCTACTAAACGGATTTTTAGAGGCCTTTAGGCTGCTTTTTAGCGGCGATGAGGAGACGTATTCGGCGATCAGGGCGACGCTTTACACTTCAAGCGTTTCGATATTTTTTGCGATTTTAGTCGGTTTTCCGCTAGGATTTACGCTGGGATTTTACGATTTTAAAGGGCGCAGGATTTTGAGACTGCTCAGCGATACGGCGCTTGCGATGCCGACGGTCGCGATCGGGCTTATTTTGTACGCATTTATCACGCGAAACGGTCCGTTTGGCGAGTTTGGACTGCTTTTTACGCTAAAAGCCGTGATGCTGGGGCAGTTTGTGCTAGCACTACCTATCATCATCTCGCTAAGCGCTAGCGTCGTGGAAAATATGGACAAAAAACACTATCTAACGATCTTAAATTTACGCCTGAGCGCGCCGCGGCTAGTTGGCTGCGTGCTTTACGAGCTAAGGTATGCTCTGATGGTGGTCGTAGCGACGGCGTACGGGCGCATCGTGGCTGAGGTGGGCGTGGCGATGATGATCGGCGGAAATATCAAATATTTTACCCGCACGATCACGACTGCGGTGTCGCTGGAGACGAACAAGGGCGAGTTTGCGATGGGTATCGCGCTAGCTTTGGTACTTATTTTTATCGCATTTGCAGTAAATTTGGCGATACATGCGCTAAAAAGGCTTGATAGATGAAATTTGATAAATTTAGAAATTTTACGATCGCAAAAAGCGGGCTGGGCGCGTCAAATTTGAGCCCTTTGTTTAAATTTAACGGTAAAGGCGCAAAGTGATAAACGTTAGAAATTTACGCCTAAACTACGGCGCGAGCGAGATTTTAAACATCCCGCGCCTTGATATCGACGTTACCAAAATCACCGCGCTAACGGGCAGCAACGGCAGCGGCAAAAGCACGCTGATGCGTGTAATGTCGTTTTTACAAAAGCCAACTAGCGGCGAGGTGCGGCTGTGGGAAAGCAGCGCGCCTAGTCTAAATTTACTGCGCGACGTTAGCGTTTTGTTGCCAGAACCGGCACTTTTAAAACGCTCCGTGAGGGAAAATTTTAGGGCCGTTTTAAAAAGCCGCGGAGTGCTGGGGGAATTTGACGAGCGAGCGAGCGAGGCGTTAAATTTGGTCGGGCTTGACGAGAGTTTTTTAAACAAGCGTCACTTTGAGCTTAGCTCCGGACAGACGCAGCGCGTTAGCTTTGCGTTAAATTTGGCGCTTAGATCGCGTCTTTATCTACTCGACGAGCCGACAAATAGCGTGGACGTGGGCACGTCAAAGCTGTTTGGCAAGGCGGTGCTTTACATGCGGCAAAGATACGGCTGCGGCTTTGTGATCGCTAGCCACGACGACAAATGGCTAACCGCCATCGCCGAAGAAAACGTCTTTTTGCACAAAGGTCGCGTGTGCGAATTCGAGTACAAAAATATATTCGACACGCGGGACGGGGTTTTAAAATTTGACGAAAACGCGAGCGTAAATTTACCGCAAAATTTACGTAACGCCGTAAAGATCGCCGTAAATCCAAGTAAAATAACGCTAAGCAAAACGCTGATAGAAGGCTATCTTGAGGGCATCTTGCACTCGGTTTCGCTCTATCTTGGCAAAGAGCTTTTGGTGAAAATCAAAGTCGGCGACTTTTTAATAAAAACGCTGGCGGAGAATTCGCAAAATTTTAACGTCGGCGAGATGATTTATTTTAAATTTGACGAGGAAGCGTTTTTGGGGCTTGAGTGAGCCCTGAAATTTTGCAAATTTCGCTTCAAATTTTAAATTTAGACTCGTTTAACGCCCGTTAAAAGAGCCTAGTTAAAAGTAAATATCAAAATGAAGCGTAAATGCAATATATATGCGGAAATTTCATATTTATTTTATCCCCTAAAATTCGCCGTAAGTAATATGCAACTAAGGCATATTTAAGCATATATTAATTTTTTTAATTTATTTTTTTTTAAGTATAAGAAGTAAGCCAAAAAGTAGTATAGTTTCATGATCGAAAAAAATATCAAAAAATAGACAAAAATGATAAAGGAAGGCGATGACTAGCAAGGGCGAATTTGCGGCGGGACGCGGGCTTTACTACTCGCTATTTTCGCGTTTTTTCGTTTTTAGCCAAGACGCCGATAGATTTGCAGGCGTAAACGCGATACTAGACCTTGCCGCAGCGCACGCTCTAAACGAGGAATCGGCCGCTGCCATAATGCGCATACAGGCAAAATTCGACGAGAAAAATCCGCAAAATTTAGTGGATGAATTCGATGAAATTTTCCACGCTCCGCCAAGCCCTCTTAGAAACTCACTGTCGTACTACGACGAGGGCTACGAGGTCGGGCATGCTTGCGCGAAAGTGCGTAAAATTTTAGCCAGCACCGATCTTAGACGCGACGAGGCTAAATTTAAAGAAAACGAAGACAACGTGGGCTTTGTATTTGCGCTGATGAGCGAATTTATCGCGCGCGAGGGCGAGCGTGAGCTATACGGCGAGCTAGAGGAGCAGCTTTTTAAAGAGGTCATAAATCCAAACATCGATGAGTTTATAAAGAGTCTTTTTAATCACGAAAGTAGCGAAATTTACAAAGACGTCGCGGTACTACTGCAAGGATTTATCGAGTTCGAGCGCGTAGTTTTAAGCGCGCCGCGTCCTATAAATCACGGCGAAAACAAAAAGACTTTGGACGGAGTTTCAAGATCTGAGGCTATAAGAAGACAAAAAAACCGAGTGAGAAAGCTAAAAGCTATGGAGGAAGAAAATGCAAAAAAATAGGCGAGAATTTTTAAAAAAGGCGGGGCTAGTCGGAGCTGTAGCGGCTACGGCCGGAGTAGCGACGGCAGTGGCGTCAAACCTAAAATACGGCAAAAGCAAAAAGACCGAAGTGCTTTATAAAAGAAGCAAAAACTGGGATCTATACTACGAACAAGCAAAATAATAAAAATTTAAGAAAGGATAAATATGTCTGAGGCAAATTTACGTCTTATGCCCCACTCAAACGCAGTCGGGCGAAGATCGTTTTTAAAAATGGCCGCGCTAGCAGGCGTAGCGGGCGGCATGAGCGGGCTGGCTGCTAGCGGCGTAACTAGAAGCGCCACAAAAGAAGAAATGGCAAATCCGTTTCCAAACTCTAAAATCGTAAAAACCGTTTGTACGGTTTGCTCCGTTGGATGCGGAGTGCGCGCCGAGGTAGAAAACGGCGTTTGGGTACGCCAAGAGGTAGCTCAAGATCACCCGGTAAGCGCTGGTGGCCACTGCTGTAAGGGTAGCGACGTCATCGATATGGTGCGCTCTCACTGCCGCGTAAAATACCCGATGAAAAAAGTAGGCGGCAAATGGAAACGCATCAGCTACAAAGAGGCTCTTGATGAAATCGGCACCAAACTAAAAGCGTATCGCGAAAAAAATCCAGAGCAAGTAATGTTTCTAGGCTCTGCAAAAGATTGCAACGAACAAAGCTATTATATAAGCAAATTCGTAGCGATGTTCGGGACTAATAATCTAGATCACCAAGCACGTCTTTGACACAGCTCTACAGTCGCCGGTGTGGCGAATACTTGGGGTTACGGAGCTATGACAAATCATCTTGGAGATATCCAAAACGCGAAGTCTATCTTTATAGTGGGCGCAAATCCGGCGGTAAATCACCCGGTCGGCTTTAGACATTTTCTAAAAGCGAAGGAAAATAACGGCGCAAAGCTAATCGTGGTCGATCCAAGATACACGAGAACTGCGGCTAAGGCTGATTATTTTGCTCAAATTCGTACCGGCACGGATATACCTTTTATGTATGGCATGATGAATATCATCTTTCAAAACGGCTGGGAAGATAAGGAATTTATAAACGACCGCGTCTACGGTATGGATCTGATCCGCGAAGAGGCTGCCAAATGGACACCTGAAGTCGTAGCAGATGTTTGCGGGATCAAAAAAGAGACGCTTCTTGAGATAACCGAAGTTTACGCTAAAAATCGCCCGGGATCGGTCGTTTGGGCGATGGGTCTAACTCAGCACACCATAGGCAGCTCAAATACCCGTATCGCTCCGATCCTGCAACTAGTGCTAGGAAATATGGGCGTTAGCGGCGGCGGCTGTAACATCCTTCGCGGCCACGACAACGTTCAAGGCGCGACGGATATGGCGAATTTGCCGACCGAGCTACCCGGGTACTATCCAAAAAACGAAGCCAACTGGAAATACTTCGCTAAGATGTGGAAGGTCGATTTTGAATGGCTCCAAAAGAATTTCGTTAAGCCTGAAATGATGTTTAAGCCCGGATTTACGCTATCAAAATGGTGGGCGGGCGTGCTTGACGGTAAAAACGGCAACGAAGCCGTAGATAATGCCGGCGACAGTATAAAAGCCTTAGTGGTAATCGGCAACGGTATCACATCAACCGCGCAACAAGTAAAAGTAAAAGAAGGCCTAGATGCGCTTGAGCTTTTAGTACTGGTAGATCCTTTCGTAAACGATGCCGGCGTGATAACTGACAAAAAAGACGACGTCTATATACTGCCTGCGGCGACGCAGTTTGAAACCAGCGGTACGGTCGTAGCGACAAACCGCAGCGGCCAGTGGAGAAGCCAGGTCGTAGAGCCTTTGTTTGAGAGTATGCCGGATCACGAAATTTTATTCGAGCTTGCCAAAAGGCTAGGCTACTATGACGAGCTAACGCGCACGATCAGAGACGCCGAAGGTAAGATCGAGTGGCCTGAGGTCGCTACGCGCGAGATTGCAAATATAATAAAAACTATCGGCATGACGGGCTGGACTCCGGAAAGGCTCAAAAAGCACCAAGAAAACTGGGATAAATTTGACGAAAAAACAAGTCTAGGAAAACCGGGCACCGTAGTCGAAGGCGAATACTACGGCTTGCCGTGGCCGTGCTGGACAGAGGATCATCCGGGCAGCCCGATACTTTACGATATAAACAAGTCCGTTAGGCAAGGCGGTATGGGTTTTAGAAACCGCTTCGGCTTAGAGCATAACGGAGTTAGCCAATTAGCCGCAAACGGTAGTGCGCCCGTAGATTCGTTTGTCAAGGGCGGATATCCGGAGATCAAAAAAGATAACATCGAAAAGGTGCTAGGCATCACGCTAACCGAAGATGAAAAGGCTAAAATAGGCGGCAGCTGGATACATGACGATAGTAATATCATCGCTAAAAAATGCATGGAGAAAAACATCGCTCCGTACGGCAACGCACGAGCTAGGACGATCGTTTGGACTTTTGCGGATCAAATTCCTCTTCACAGAGAGCCGCTGCATACGCCTAGATTTGATCTAGCGCAGAAGTATCCGAGCTTTGAGGATAAGAAACTTCAAAACCGCGTCGATACGAAATTTAAATCCGTCCAGCTAGCAAAGGACTACTCAAAAGAATTTCCTATTATCCTCACGACGGCTCGCCTCGTAAATTTTAGCGGCGCGGGCATGGAGACGAGAGCTAGTATGTATCTAAGCCGCTTGACGCCTGAGATGTTTGCGGATATCCACCCTGAACTTGCGGCTAAACACGGCATTAAAAACTGGGATTTCATCTGGGTTCATTCGCCTGAAGGCACTAAGGTTAAGGTGCGCGCCAGAGTGGTACCGTCCGTTAAACCCGACACCATCTTTATGCCGTTTCATTATGCGGGTTATATGCAAGGCGTTGATATGACTGGTAATTTCCCGGAAGGCACCAAGCCTTATGCGGTAGGCGAGAGCGCAAATACCGTCACTAACTACGGATATGATATAAACACTCAGATTCCTGAAACCAAAAGCGGTCTATGCCGCATAGAAAAGGCGTAAAATGAGCGAATTTAACGATAACAATAGACTTAAATTTTACTGCGACGACGATAGATGCATCGACTGTAACGGCTGTGCGGTAGCTTGCGACGAGGCTCACGAGCTGCCTCTTGGCATCCGCCGTCGCCGCGTCATTACGCTAAACGAAGGCGTACCAGGTAAGGAAATATCAACCTCGATAGCTTGCATGCACTGCGAGGACGCTCCGTGCTCGCTGGTTTGCCCGGTTGATTGTTTTTACATCAGAGCCGACGGCGTCGTGCTACACGACAAAGATATCTGCATCGGCTGCGGATACTGTCTATACGCGTGTCCGTTCGGCGCGCCTCAGTTTCCGCGCGAGGGAGTGTTTGGAGCCAAAGGTTCGATGGATAAGTGCACGATGTGCGCAGGCGGTCCGCTACCGACCAATAGCGAAGCCGAGCGTGAAGAGTACGGACAGGATAGAATTTCCGAAGGCAAAGTGCCGGTTTGTGCGGCGATGTGCTCGACAAAGGCGCTGCTAGTAGGCGAATCCGCAATGATAGAAAAAATCTATGGCGACAGAGTCAAGGCTCGCGGCTACGGCTTTAAAGACCTAAAACAAACTCCGACCTGGAAGCTTGCTTATTACGCGGGCGACAGGCTTAAAATAAAATCTTAAAATTTAGCTCGCTCTTGACGAGATTGCAGGGGCGAGCAATCTCATCAAATTTGACGCGGTTTGACTGCGTCAAATTTAACTCACGCTTCTTTTCGCTTCATTAAATTTACATAGATAGTTCGTCAAATTTGAATGCGGATAAATTTGAAATCAATATGTAGATAAAATTTAAGTAGAAAAGGGCGGTCTCCCGCCCTAAATTTAAGCCCTAACAGGCGATAAATACGGATTTGCCGAGTGCATCGACATCTCGTTTTGCTCTCTAAATTTGATAAATTCCTCTTCGCTTAGACGCCTGATATTTGCTATCGTCATCTTTAGCGGCGTGATGCCTGAGAGCGGATCGGGATCGCCGGCGTTTGCTAGCTCGTTACCGTCGGCCTCGCTGTAGTGGAAGGTCGTAAATATCGTGCCTTCTTTTAGATCCGGATTTACTCGCAGTTTGGCGGCGATCTGACCGCGTTTGTTTTGTACGAGCGCGTAGCAGCCCTCCTCTAGCTCCCTCTCGCGAGCGATATCGGGACTCACCTCTATGAGCGCGCCCTCGATGCCAGCACCGTATTCAAGAGCCGGACACTCTCTAGTCATCGTGCCGGTGTGGTAGTGATAGACCTTGCGTCCGGTCGTAAATAGGCACGGATATACCTCATCAGGCACTTCACTAAGCGCGCCGCTACCGACTGGGTAGCCGTCCGGGATATTCATCTTGGCTCTAAATTCAGCCTCAGCCTTTGCGCGCTCCTCTTTATCATCTACGTAAAGTACCGGCGCGAAGCGGAATTTGCCGCCAGGCAGCATGGACTTGTGATCTGCGTAAAGCACCGGCGTACCCGGATGCTCCTCGTCCGGGCATGGCCAGCTGATACCGCCTAGCTTGCCTAGTCTATAGTAGCTGATACCGCCGAAAAATTTAGGCATAAGCTCCCTTAGCTCGTTCCAAATTTGTTCAGGGCTCGCAAAATCAAACCCCTCTAGCCCCATGCGGTTTGCGATGTTGCAAACGACCTTCCAGTCGGGCTCCACGCCGTTAACGGGCTCACTAGCCTTGCGCGTGCGTTGGACGCGGCGAGAGGTGTTGATAAAGGTTCCGTCCTTTTCACCCCAGCCCGCGGCAGGTAGCACCACATCGGCCTTATGCGCGCTCTCTGTGAAAAACAAATCCTGCACTATAAAGCAGTCTAGATGATGCACGGCGTGGGCGAAGTGCTCGGTCCAAGGGTCGCTCATTACGGGGTTTTCGCCGTAGACGTAGAGGACTTTTAGCTCGCCGCTATCCATTTTATCCGGCGCTTGCGTTAGCTTAAAGCCCGGAACCGGATTTAGCTCAAAGTGCCATACTTTGCGCGCTTGCTCCTGTGCATAAGGGCTATTTACCGCGCCTGCCGGGATTACGTTAGGCAGCGCGCCCATGTCGCATGCGCCTTGGACGTTGTTTTGACCGCGCAGAGGATTTACGCCGGCACCCTTTTTGCCTAAATTTCCCGTTAAAACGGCCAAATTTGATAGTGAAAAGACGTTTGACGTGCCGTCGCTAAACTGAGTGATACCCATCGTGTAGCAAATCGCCGCCGCACCTGCTTTAGCATACATTCTAGCTGCCTCTATGACGAGCTCTTTTTTTATACCGGTTTCTCGCTCGAAACGCTCAGGCGTAAAGTCCTTAACCGCTTCTTTTAGATATTCAAATCCCTCGGAGTACTTCTCGATAAACTCGCTATCTTGCAAATTTTCGGCGATTATGACATGCATCATCGTATTTAGCGTTTTGATATTCGCTCCGATCGGGATTTGCAAGAAAATATCGGCTTTTTTAGCCATATCGGTGCGCTTTGGATCTACGACGATCATCTTTGCGCCGCGCTGAAGGCCGCGCTGCATCTGCATAGCGATGATCGGGTGGCACTCGCTTGTGTTGGTACCGATGAGTAAAAATACGTCCGTGTCAGTCGCAAATTCGACCAAATCGTTCGTCATCGTTCCGTTTCCTAGCGTGCTGGCAAGACCTGCCACTGTAGGAGCGTGTCAAAGACGGGCGCAGTGATCGACGTTGTTGCTGCCCTGAGCGCGGAAAAATTTCTGGAAAACGTAGTTATCTTCGTTATTTGAGCGCGCAGAGCTAAAGCCCATGATCGAGCTTGGGCCGTATTTTGCGACGGTGGATTTAAATTTATCCGCAAGGAAATCATAAACCTCCTCAAAACTCACTTCTTCAAGCTCTCCGTGCTTGTCGTAGACGCCGTTTAGCTTTCTCATCATCGGTCGGCTTAAGCGTTTAGGAGAGTTTACGAACTCCCATCCGAACATTCCTTTTAAGCAAAGCTCGCCGTCGTTTACGTGGTGGTCTTTGCTAGGTTTGGCATCTACGATTCTACCGTTTCGCACGATAAGATCGATGCCGCAGCCCGTACCGCAATATGGACAGGTGGTCTTTACGATCTCTTCCATTTTTGCTCCTTTCTGGTATTACTAAAAATTATGAGATTATTATACAACGGCAAATATAAATTTAGTTTTAAGATTAGTATATTTTTTTAAGAATTATTTAAGTAATATGTAAATTTAGAATATTCCTTTTTTGGCTAAATTTGCCTTTAAAATCGTATTTTGAAAGCAAAAATCACATATTAGTCATTTTGATAAAATTTGTCCTACCGGTACCCACTCTATAACAATCTATTAAAGATTTCTTGCTGCCGATAACTTGCTTATATCCCCATCTCATCCCTACTATACATCTTGCCTTTTATCTCATTTTTTATTTCTCTAGGCTCGTCATCTAGCAACCTACTAAAATTCGGTATTAGATTGCTTATTTTTGAGATAAAATTAATAACCTTCGTTTTAAAGTTTTCTAATACAGCTAACTTATCCTATAAATTTTCTATCATTTCGTATTTAACTTTTGCTTCTTCTTTCGGCTCCGATATTTTTCGGCATTATGTAGTATCCGCACAAATTCATTTTTTTATTAAATCTAAATAATGTTCGCAAATTTTAGTGTTTTTATGTAATTTTCCATAAAATCCCAATCTGGCTCAAAATCGGTTTCGTTTATTTTTATGGCTGGCAACAAAATGTTTGTTTTTAGGAGCCTATCGCCTGTCCAACTTCTACTGTATGAAAATTTATTTCTTTTTAAGTCTAATATAGTGGTTAAAAACAATCCATTATATTTATTTAGGCGTTCACTGTATCCACAGAAAGTCTTTCCACTCATTCCGATAAAATCATATCCTTGATACAGCGAGCAGCCTGCGCTTCCTTGCTCAAGTTGTATGAATAATACAATTGCCCCTTGAAATGTATTCTTTATTGTCATTAAGCGACCACATAAATTCGTATCCGTTTGATTCTTTTTTTTGCAGCTATATACGCAACGTCTCGCCCCCCCTCTATTAAATTATTAGTATTATTTCCTTTTGTTGATTCAATTTTAAATAAAGTTCCCAATTCAAAATACTTCCAATTAGAAATATTTAAATTTTTATTTATTTTTTGCATCTTAGGTGCAGTATTGCTCAGATTTGCTTTTCCTAATTTTACGACAAAAGACGCATATTCTCTTACGGTTTTTTCAAAATTCTTTATTGATATACTAGAATAAGTTTGTTTTCATATATGCTTCAGCCAACCATTCGTCATTTGCATTTATTGTTTTTAAAACAGAGATTCCGTCTTTTTAATTTTTTTTACGATAAAGATTAAGCCATTCTTTCTCCGTTTCAGCCCACGAGCCCTCAGCCTTCTCTACTCTACCTAATTTTTTTCTTTTTTGAAAAGCATCATCTTTATAATATCCAAAAAATATTTTATGGGTGTAAGAATACCTAACACCCAATTCAAAAACCATACAACACGCTACTGAAGAAGAGCCGGGATGAAAGACATCCGAAGGCAAAGAAAATACTGCTAAAAGAGTGTGTTCTTTCAGCATTTTTTCTTTATAATTTTTGGCTCTCTTTAACTTAAGCTCACGCAAAGGAGCATTAAGTTACGATGAGTTCGATGAAAAACAAATATATAATCCGTTCCCGAATTTCAGAGAAGAAATTTAGAGAAATTCTAAAGTACTTCGCGGAAGATATAGAAGCATCAAAGATATCGAATTTAACTAAAATTTCAGAAGCAACCCTATGTAAAATCTTTAGAGAAATAAGAATTCTTATGTCTAAAGAGCGTGAGAAGATATCTAAGTTTTCAGGCGAGATAGAGATTGACGAAAGCTACTTTGGAGCTAAGGGAGTAAGAGGTCTTGCGCTTGCGCTCTCTTTGAGAAAAGAGGCAGAAACGCGGCAAATAAAACATCGGTGTTCGAAATGTTAAAGCGTGACGGTAAGGTCTATACCCAAATAGTTAAAAACTGTTCTGCAAATGAACTAATACCCATACTATCAGAATTTAGCGATCTGGACGAGAGCGTTATTTACTCTGATTGTTGGAAGGCCTATGATGGCTTGGTTGATTACGGAGCTAAAGCTCATTATAGAGTAAAGCATTCAAAGAATGAATTTGCAAACGGTAAAAATCATATCAATGGCATAGAAAACTTCTGGGGATATGCCAAGCATAGATTATCTAAATTTAAAGGCATTAAGAAAGAGAATTTCTTGCTTCATCTTAAAGAGTGCGAATTTAGATATAATACTAAAACTACACAGGAAAACTTATATCAAAAACTATTAAAATTGATAAGAGAGAATCTGCTTAAGTTTAATTGGGCCTTTAATTTTTTAGCTCTTACTTGTCGTTAAACTCTTTTTCGTCTAGGTGTATTTGCTTTAGATTTTTATGTCTTGCCTTACTGCCGATCTCACCCCTTAGAGCAATGCCTTCAAATGCCGCTCCGCCCATTTCTTGCATACTTCTGTCAAATTTTAACGTCTCGCCTTTGCCGTTAAACCTAAGATTTTTATGGTTTTCAAATTGGTAGTTCGTAAAAATAAGCTGATAATGCTTGGTCTTTTCGTCGTTATGTTCGCTAATCAATAAACACTTTCGCCATATTTTGCACAGTACGATCTCGCAAATTTAAGAACTCTGTCAAGCGAAACTTGAGCATTAACAAAATTAACTTCGGTTTGATTTAGTCCTTCTTTGGGGTCTTTGGACGCTCGGTGCCGAAACTTATGATCACTTAGGAAAACCCAACCATATTGTTTCGCCAACGATTCTTTACCGCCTTGCCGTTTTTATAGATTTTAGTTTGAGCTTCGTAGTCGGCTTTCATCTTTTCGTGATATTCTCTCAAAAGTGCTTTTATATATTTCTTATCACTAAATTCTTTATCTCCTGCTGTGATCTCTCGCATATTGCCGTTATCGTTATATTCGCTAAGCACTATGTATCTATTATTTCGGCTGTTACCTCTAAGATATCCGATTTTAGAGGCATGCTTAGCCTCTCTAACATTGTGCTCATATCTTGTTGCAGTCTTCTTTAAGGTTAAAAACTCGCTTCTTACACAAAGGACCATGTTGTGTCCGCCTATTTGAAGGGCATTACTCATTTTTGATCCTTTTCTTTATTATCTACTATAGAAATTAAGAGCATGTTTTAACCCTTTTTTGAAAAATATAAGCTGCAATATCGGTTATCGCAAACGCCATGCGAGAATTCTTTGCATCTCTCATTTTGATATAACGTGGAATATCTCTGCTCTGCGATATACGAAGATCAAGAGTAGATACACCGATGTCAAGAACCCCTGCGGTTTGCTTTCTGTCTAAAACCACTTTTCCTTTATATTGGCTAGATATGTGCTCAAGAAGCGTTTTGTACCCTACGTCGTTATATAGTTTAAGCATATTATTTTTCTCCTTCTGCTTAGTTCTTACATAACTAATTACAGCAACTTTTCGTTTACTTTTGCATTTTTGAATGATTTTTAAGTAATTTTCGAAAAATTTTTAATACCCTATGGTTCCTTAGGGTATTTTAGAGTAATTGAGAGTAAAAAATTATTTTCGTATTTTTAAAAACAAAAATAAAGTATCTTAGATTAACTTAGAAAGCTTGGTAAGAAATTTGAATATTAAAAAATTTCGGGAACAAATAAGGAACCAATTTAATAAACCAATAAAGCTTAAAGCTCTTGAAATATCGGTAAAATCGGGGCTTAAAATGGATTTTTGGGTATATATGGCTCCGGATGCTGGGTTCGAACCAGCGACCAAGTGATTAACAGTCACCTACTCTACCGCTGAGCTAATCCGGAACACTTGAAAAGAGCTCGTATTATAGACGAAAAGATATGTTTTGTCAATAAATTTTAGCTTAATTTAGAAAAAATCGTACAGAGCCCAATAAATTTTTATAAAAGGCTAAAACTAGCCTTTTATAAATCCACTTGCAATAACCTTATCGCCATCATACATAACACAAAGCTGGCCTTGTGCCACACCAAGTGCATTTTGATTTAGCGTTAGTTTCGCTGTTTTATCCTCTTTATCAACCTCAACAAAAGCATCAAGTTTAGGGCTTCTATATCTTATCTTAGTTTCGCACTCAAATTTATCTTTATCTATAAACAAATTTACGTTTTCAAGCTCGACTACCTTTTGAGCCAAGTCATCTTTTGTTCCTACGACGATCTCGTTTTTATCGGCATTTATCTTTATAACAAAATGTGGCTCATGGGCGCCGAAAACCTCAAAACCACGGCGTTTACCGATAGTATAGTGCATATAACCTTGGTGGCGGCCGATTATTTTGCCGTCTTTATCAACTACGTTTCCTGGCAAATTTGTATTGTAATGCTTATTTAAAACTTCGATATAAGTATCTTCCACAAAGCAAATTTCACTACTTTCTGCCTGCGTAGCAAATTCTTCAAGCACTTTTACACTTCTTGCAAGCTCTTTTATATCTTTTTTAAATTTATCCCCAAGCGGGAAAATAACATCTTTTAATATCTCTTTTGGCACTTGGGCTAAAAAGTAGCTTTGATCTTTGCTAGGATCTTTTGCACATGTGATAAATCCATCAATAACTTGCACATAATGCCCAGTAGCAAGCTTCTCACAGCCATTTGCCTTTGCAAAATCAAGCAACGCACCAAGCTTTATAAATTTATTGCACAAAGCACAAGGATTTGGCGTCTTGCCCTCTTTATAAAGCTTCACAAAAGGATCATAGACAAACTCGTTAAATTTTTCCTGCAGATCCAAAATATGCACCTTTATGCCAAGATACTCGCCTACTTTTTTTACTTTTCTGATATTTTCTTCGTGATATCCTGGCTTTTGATGTAGCATCATATAGCAACCTTGCACTTCATGACCAGCTTCTTGCAGAAATTTAGCCGTCATAGTGCTATCTACACCACCGCTCATTGCGACCATTATTTTCATATTTTTTACCTCTTTGAAATTTAAAAGGGGATATTTTATATCTTATTTTTAAATAGCCAAAATTTCATCTACAATAAGCTCTAAATCATCGGTGATTTTGTATAAATTTATATCTTCTTTTTTTATTGTTTTTTGGCTAACTAGCGTATTTTTTATAAACTCATCAAGCCCTTGCCAAAACTCGCTCCCAAAAAGAAAAATTTTTACTTTTTTGCTACCAACTTGAGCAAGTACTAAAATTTCAAAAAGTTCATCAAGAGTGCCAAAGCCACCCGGAAAGACGACAAATGCGACTGAACGATCGGTAAGTGCAAATTTTCTTGGGCTTAAATTTGAAAAGAGATATTTTGCTGTGACGTAAGGGTTTGTATTTTGTTCAAACGGAAGTCTCACATTTAAGGCTATGCTTGGCGATTTTGCACTATCAAACGCGCCCTTGTTTGCGGCTCTCATTATGCCGTCTCCGCCACCAGTTAAGATGGCGTATCCTAGCGCGTTTAGCTTATAAGCTAGTTCATAAGCCTTTTTGCAGTAGAAATTTTCTTCATCAAATCTAGCCGAGCCAAAGAAGGTAACATTTTTATTTTTATATTTTAAGACATTTGGAAAATTTAAAAGATCACTAACTAATTCATTATTCATTATTTTAACTGTTGAAGCCTCTCGCGTTTTGAGCCTATCTGAGTGATCTGGATGCCAAAGTTTCCATCGATTATGACGACTTCGCCAAGAGCTATTACCTTATCGCCGATCAAAATTTCAAGCGGATCGTTTGCTAATTGATTTAGCTCAATAACTGAGCCAATATCCATAGTAAGCACATCTTTTAAAAGCATTCTTTTTGAGCCGATACGAACACGAATAGGTAGCCTAACGTCCATTATAAGACCGATATTTCTCATCTCTTCAGCGCTAAAATCGCCCTTAGCTATGTGAGGAGTGCTTGCTGGTGCAGCTGGTGCTTCAGTCTTCGTTGGCTCAAAAAATTTCATTAGCGAATGATCGCAAGCAAAACCGATATGCTCGCTTAGATCTTCGATTTTTACATTAAATAAAAATAGCTTTTCATAAACACTAAAATCAAGCGAAGAATTTTCATCTAAAAAATTTACATTTATTACTTCAAAATTTATCTTTGGCATGCCCTTTTGAGCGCCCAAAGATGTACTAAAAGCACTAAAAAGGTTTGAAAATATCTCTTTTGCGGCGTCAAGCTCATCACTGCCTAAATTTTCATTCTTTGAAATTTCCTCTTCGCCCATCATCCATTCGCTAATGGCACTTATTAAAACTGGAGTGCATACTATCTCTGTTTTAGCATTGATGTCGCCACTTAAAGAGATATTAGCCATCACTACCGGCGGTTTTATGCCATTTTGCGTTGGTGCATCAAATTCATTTCTTTCACCAACCTCTGGAGCTCTGCCCGTAAGTCCTTCGATAGTAGCTTTTAATTCATTAGAAAATATATTAAAAAAATCATTCATCATCTTCGTCGTCCTCTTCTTCTTCCATTTTGCGCTCATTAGCTTCATACGCCATTAGCTTTGCTTTTCGCTCTTCTTCGTATTTTTCTAAGATATTTTTGATCTCATCTTTATCAGAGCGTATTAACTGTTCAATCCTTATAGATTTTCTAAATCTATGAAGCCCAACCTCAGCTAAGAAAACTTCTTTTTTATCGATACAAACGATCGCCTTGTCATCAGCTCCTCTATCAAGCCTTAAAATATCGCCTTCTTTTAAATTTAAAAACTCATTTACGCTAATGATCGACTTGCCAAGTATGGCCTCATATAAAATTTCTGCTCGTCCGATAAGTGTTTTTAGCTCTTTATTTCTACTTTTTTTTGCACTTGTTTCGCCAAGCATAATATCTCTGTTTGCAAGGCGTGAGAGTATCGGTTCAAGATAGATGACTGGATAGCATAAATTTATCATACCGCTTGATCCGCCAACTATGATCTCCATAACGACCATGATGACGATCTCATTTTGAGAGACGATCTGTACGACATTTGGACTGCTCTCCTTAGCTTCCACATTTGGGTACATATCAGTTATCATTGACCAGCTCTCTTTTAGACGCTGCATGATCATTCTAAGCACCGCATCAAGTAAATTTACCTCAATGTCAGTTAGTTCTCTATTTGCTTCAAAATTTTCACCAGTTCCGCCAAGCAAACGATCTATCATTGGAAAAGCAATGCTTGGATTTATCTCCAAAACACAGTTTCCATCAAGTGGTTTTATAGAAAAGACATTAAAACTAGTTGGACTTGGCAAACTCATCAGAAATTCACCATAAGTCATTTGATCAACACTATGAAGTCTGATCTCGACAATACTTCTCATCACACTAGAAATTTGACTAGCTAAGTTTCTAGCAAGCTTGTCATGGATACCTTTTATCGCACGAAGTTGCTCTTTACTAACACGGTTTGGGCGCTTAAAATCATAAATAATGATCTGCTTTTGTTCGCCCTGCGATCTCTCTTCGACCTCAATATTACTCGTATCGCCATCTTCATCGACAACTTCAAGTAGCGCGTCTATCTCTTCTTGACTTAAAATATCAGCCATTAAACCCCCAAGCTACGCCTGATACGATCAAGCAAACGTTTATGAATTTGTGAAATTCTACTCTCGCTGATATTCATGATCTGGCTTATCTCTTTTAAATTTAGCTCTTCATAATAATAAAGCTGAACCAACATCTGATCTCTTTCGTCAAAATCTTTTAAAGCTTCTTCTATTTTTAAAATGAGATCCTCTCTCTCAATGCTTTTCTCGACGTCATTTTGACCAATTAGCTCCATTTGCTCGTCTATTGGCAAAATAGTGATAATACCGCTAACGCCTCTTGCCTCTCTTATCTTCTCAATATCTTCATTAAGCTTTTCGGCCAAATACTCATCGCTTGGCTCTTCTTCAAATTCATTAAAGTAGTTATCTATCTCGGTATTTATGCTCTTTACTAGCTTTCTATCGCTTCTGCTAACAACATCAAGCGTCCTTAGATAATCAAGCATAGAGCCATAAATTCTCTTTTTGCCATAACCCCAAAAAGAGTCATTTTGCTCCTTGTCATACTTCCTGCTAAGTTTTATCATCTCCTCAACGCCAATGCTTATTAGGTCATTTGTATCTATGCTTGATGGCAACCTCTCTTTAAGTCTAAACGCCATTGCACGCAGTGCTGGCATATATTTTAAGACGATTTCGTCTTGTTCCTTTTTTATCGTGTTTTTATAAGCGTTAAGCTGCTTTTGCTTTAACTCGTGCATTTCGTTTACCAGAATCAAAATTTTCAGCAGTCATTTTTACCATTATATTTTCCATACGCTTTTCTCTAGTATTTAGCTCAGAGATGAGATAGTCTGCGATCTCTTCGTGTTTTTGTTTGTCAAAAATTTTAGTTAAAGCCCTTTTCACATCGATGTAGTTCATGATAACAATGTGAATTATAAGATAAAAAAACAAAGTAATAACTAGTGTATAAACTAGCATTTCGATAGGCTCACTCACCTTTAGCAAGGTAAAAACTATACCTACAAAAAAGCCACAAACCGTAAAAAATGCTATAAAATTTTCTGCACGCAAAGCTCAATCTCCATTAAAATTGTTCTATCAAACGCTTAAAGAAGCCCCCAAAGCTCCTGCTTTGCTCATCGTCAAGCACTTTTCGTTCCAACCTATAAAGTAAATTCGAAGCTATCTGTTTTATCTGAGCACTAGGCTCAGCATAAGCAGCGTCGTCTGTAAAAAGCGTTCGTTGTTTTATGCTTCTTGAAACATTCTTATCAGAAGCCACAAATCCTATAAGCTCTAAATTTAAGCTAGGCCCGATATTTGCATTAGCAACGCGTTTTATATTTTCATAAATTCTAGTCGCTTCTGCTTCATTTTTTACCATATTTAAAAGCAAAAGCTCACTATTTTTAAACCTTGAGACGATCTTTATGACAGCGTATGCATCGGTTATCGCTGCAGGATCAGGCACTGTCACCACTACAACCTCATCAGCCGCCTCTAAAAATAGCTGCGTACTACCGCCTATGCCAGCTCCGGTGTCAATGATCAAAAAATCAAGCTCATCAAGCTCGCTCGCCTCATCTAAAAACCTCTCAAATAAAAATTGATTGTTAAATTTTAAAATTTCATCGCCGCTCTCGCCAGGAATGAGGATCAAATTTTTATTTATGGGTATCAAGATATCTTTTAGGCTGCACTCACCTTTTAGCACGTGAAGTAAATTTTTACCCATTTTTACATTTAAGATGACGTCAAGGTTTGCAAGGCCGATATCAGCGTCAAATAGCCCTACTTTGTAGCCATTTTTTGATAAAACATTTGCCAAATTTGCACTTATCGTGCTCTTACCAACACCACCTTTGCCGCTAGTTATCGCAATAAAATGTGTATTTTTGCTCTTGCTTTGAGACTGGACTAAACTTTGTAATTTTTGCGCTTGATTATTCATCGCTAGCCTTTTGCTTTATAAAGCCGTCAAACACGCACTCTACTAAAAATTCGCTCTTTGCCTCCACAAGATCATCAGGTACCTCTTGACCCACGCTAAAGTAGCTCACTGGTGTATTTGTCTCATATATCAGCGAAAAGACGTTGCCAAAAATTTTTGTCTCATCAAATTTGGTGATTATCAGCGTGTCAATATCCAAAAATGAAAATCCATTATAAATTTCTATTAGATCCTCAACCTTTGAGCCAGCCGAAAGAACCAAATTTACATCTATCTTTGCACCGCTATGCTTTAAAAATTTATCAAGCCTTTCAAGCTTTTCTTTGTCATACTGCGAATTTCCAGTCGTATCAATAAGTATCACATCACAATAATTAAGCTGTTTGATAGCATTTTGAAAGTCATCTATCTCGATAACATCGAGAATGGGCAGCTTCATCATTTTAGCGTATTGAAATAGCTGCTCAACCGCTCCGATACGGTACGTATCAAGCGTGATGATGCCTGTTTTATACCGCTTTTCATTGCCGTAAGCAAAACGAGCCGCTAGCTTTGCAAGAGTCGTAGTCTTACCAACTCCAGTTGGGCCAACTAGCATCATGATACGTTGTTTTTTATCGCTTGGCTCTTTTCTGCATGGCAGCATATTCCGCAAAAGCGAATAGAAATATCTCTTTACTGCGGTTGGATTGCTCTTCATCGAGACTGGCAAATTTTCAAGCGTCGTTTGCATGATCGCCTCTAAATGCTCCTCTTTCATACCGCTTTGTTTTGCGAGCTTATAGATGCTAGCAAATTCTGGCGGGATCGAGAGATTATTGCGATTTGGGGCTTTTTCATCCCAGATCATGTCAGTTATGAGCCCTATTTTTTCGCTTAACACGCTTACTTGCTTTGCCACATCGTCTATTTTTTTATTCATACCATTTGGTATGCTCGACTCTTTATCTTTGACGTCATCGATATTTACATTTGCGATCGTGCTTATCTCTTTTGCAGCAGCTGAGATATTTAGAAGCACGCTCTCATTTGGATCGTAAGGCTCGGGCGACGCTGTCTTTGCCTCAAATTTAGCCGGTTCTTCTTTTATCTCAAATTTTGGCTTAGTAGGTTCATAGTTTTTATTAAATTTAGAATAGGCATTTTCGTAGTTTATGGCTTTTGCATTTGGCTTTGGAGGCTGTTTAACGTCGTCCTCTTCGACACTTACTAAAATCTCATAAAGTGGCTTTTTGTTTATTGTTTTGGCTTGAATTTGCTTTGTAGTAACTAGTATGGCCTTTTCGCCGCACGTCTCTTGAGCCTTTTTCAAAGCCTCAATGGTACTCTCACCTGTAAAAGTATGAAATTTTGTAGCCATTTATATCCTTTAACTTCTCATAAGCCCTAGTGGCACGATAACGCTAAGCCTCTTATCAGCTCCTGGGTGCGGGACGATAAGGCGCGGCGTCTTATAGACTTTTTTACTAAAATACAAAATATCCAGATCAAGCGTACGTGGTGCATTTTTAAACGTCCTCACGCGCTTAAATTTACTCTCATAGTGCCCCAAAATTTTTAGAGTTTCTCTAGGGCTCATAGATGTTTGTAAATTTATAACAGCGTTACTAAAATCATCCTGCGCTTTGTAGCCAAACGCCGCATTTATAAGGATCGGCGAGACTTCAACTACATGAAACCTACTATCACTTTTAATCGCTCTTATAAATTTATCAAACCTCTTTGCGCTGTCACCGATGTTGCCACCCATACCAACTAGCGCCTCATACTTAAACTCATCTCTTTTATGAAAAAAGCTAGGGCAAAAACGGCTTTTTACGATCTTTCTTGCTCCAGCTAGCTTCATAAAATCTCGCACCCACCTTCTCTTGCGACCACCACGTCCTCGATACGCACGCCAAATTCATTTTCTAGATAAATTCCAGGCTCTATACTAAAGACCATACCCTCTTTTATGAGCGTTTCACTCCTTGCTGAGACGACTGGAAGCTCGTGTATATCTACACCCACTCCGTGTCCTGTCGAGTGAAAAAAAGCCTTTTCATATCCAGCCCTTGCTATCACATCTCTTGCTGCAAGGTCTATCTCGCACGCCTTAACGCCAGCTCTAGCGACCTTTATCGCAGCAGCCTGAGCCTCTTTTACGATATCGTAAATTTCTTGCATCTTGGCGTTTTTAAATTTTTGCTCCTTTGAGAAGTTAAAATTTTCATCAAAGCAAGCAGTTCTCGTGCGATCAGAGCAGTAGCGGTTAAATTTAACCCCAGCATCAAGTAGCAACAAATCGCCCTTTTTTAAAATTTTATCCCCAGGCAGCGCATGCGCCTTTGCGGCATTTTCGTTTATCGCCACGATCGGATCAAAGCTAAGACCTAGCTCGTTTTTTTGCCTAAATATGAGCGAAGCATTAAAATGAAGCTCTTTTTCGCTCATTCCTTCGCCATTTTCACGGACAAATTTGGCAAATTCATCAAAGCATTTTGCTCCAAATTCGCTAGCTTTTTTTAAAATTTTTATCTCATCCTCACTTTTGCAAATTCTCTTTAGTCTAGAGAAATTTGCCTTTGGCTTGAAATTTATCTTAAAACCCTTGCTAAGTGCATTAAACTCGCTTAAGCTTAACTCGTCAGGGTTAAAAACGAGGCTACTTGGCTTCATTTTCCTTAAAAATACCCTGACCTCGCTTATTAAATTTCTCTGCGCTAAAAGAACGACCACGCCAGCATTTACGCAGCTTTTTGCCTCGAAGTAATACCTCGCGTCCGTGAAAAAGTACTTCACGCCATCAAGGCATAGCAAAAATTCATTGTCGCAGCTGTAGCCACACTCATAATATACGGCGTTTTCGTCCTTTAAGATGAAATTCATTGTGCTTTTTGATTTGCTCTTACTGCTTTTATCTGCTCAAAAATTTGAAGCATTCCTATCATTGCTAAATGATAGCCAACTGGTCCAAAGCCCACGATCTGGCCTGCTGCAACTGGCGCTATAAGGCTTTTGTGGCGGAATTCTTCTCTTCTATAAACATTGCTGATATGCACCTCGATAACTGGCAGCGCAACCGCACTTAGCGCATCACGGATAGCTATTGATGTGTGAGTGTAAGCAGCTGGGTTTATGATGATGCCGTCAGCATCGCCCAAGCACTCTTGTATCTTATCAACTAGCTCACCCTCAAGGTTGCTTTGAAAAAACTCAATCTCGACGTCGTTTTGATCGGCGACAATCTTCATTTGAGAGTGGATGTCCTCCATCTTCATAACGCCGTAAATTCCTGGCTCTCTAGCGCCAAGCATGTTGATATTTGGGCCTTGGATAACCATTATTTTTAGCTTCTTATCCATGTCACTCCTTTTTGATTAAATAGCCTAAATTATACATTTTCGTTCCTAAATTTTCGCTACAATAACAAAAATTTAAGGCCAAAAATGGAAATTCTAAAAGCAAAAAAGATCATCACTGGCGGAGAAAATCCAAAAATTTTAAGAAATTCTTGTGTTGTCATCGATGACGATAAAATTTTAGAAATTTTAAGCGAAAAAACAGCGATTAAGAAATTTAAAGAGGCAAAAATTTGTGACTTTAGTGATAGCGTGATCGCCCCGGCCTTCGTAAATACTCACGTTCATTTAGAGTTTAGCTCAAACGTCAGCACCCTAAAATACGGCGACTTTATAAAATGGCTTGGCTCTATCATCGACAAAGGGAGCGAACTAGCCAAAATGGACGCCAAAAAAGCGATGAACGGGGCTATAAATTCACTGCTTAAAAGTGGAGTTTGCACTATTGGCGAGATCTCTAGCTTTGGCTCGGATCTTGAAATTTTAGCCAGCAGCCCATTAAAAGTCGTGCTTTTTAGTGAAATTTTAGGCTCAAGCGAGAAGATGTGCGAACAAAATTTGCAAAATTTCTTAGCCAAATTTGAAAAGACAAAGGGCTATAAAAACAAAAATTTCACCCCAGCCATCTCGCTGCACTCGCCCTACTCTGTGCACCCCAAGCTTGCCAAAGCTGCCCTTGAAATGGCTAAAAAAGATGAGCTACTTGTAAGCACACACTTTTTAGAGAGCAAGGCTGAAAAGCAGTGGCTAGAACGTGGCAGTGGTGGCTTTAAAAAACATCTTTTAAGATTTAGCCCAGATCCAAGGCCGATGTATGACGCTAAGAGCTATTTTGAGATGTTTCGTGAGATAAATACGCTATTTACGCACTGCGTTTATGTGAGTGATTTTGCTAAATTTAAGCCTCATCATAGCGTTACACACTGCGCCGTTTCAAACAGGCTACTTGGCAAAAAGGCGCTAAATTTAAAAGAAATTTTCAAAAACAATGTGAGCTTAAATATCGGCACAGACGGTCTTAGCTCAAATATCAGCCTAAATTTCTGGCATGAACTAAGAGCCGCCCTATTTACCCACGCTAGCCTTGATCTAAACGAGCTTGCCACCAGACTTTTTGTCGCTGCAACGCATGAAGGCGCAAAGGCACTTAGGACGAATAACGGCGAGATAAGAGCTGGACGTGCGGCCGATCTGGCCATCTATAACGACCTAGAGTGCGATGACAGTGAGCTAATATTACAGCTCATACTTCACACAAACGAGGCTAAAAAACTATATATCGGAGGCAAAATTTGCAAATTTTAAGGCTTATTTTTAGAGGAATTTTGGGAATTTTTAAATTTATCAACAACTACTTTAAGGCGCTCATATTTTTACTGATCCTATTTTTCGTATTTGCGCCAAGTGGCAAGATAAAAGAGCCAAATTTAGCCCGAATAGACATCGTCGGCACAATACTTGACACAAGCGAGATCTTAGAGTCGCTAGAAAAAGCAAGGCTTGATAACAACATCAAAGGCGTGCTGCTCTACATCGACAGCCCAGGCGGCTCACTAAGTCCCAGTGTGGAGCTTGCTATGGCGGTCAAGAGGCTAAAAGAGAGCAAAAAAGTGCTCGCTTACGCAGCTGGTAACATGGCAAGTGGCAGCTACTACGCTGGCGTAAATGCCGATACTATCGTCGCAAATCCAGGTGCTTTCATAGGATCAATCGGCGTCATCATGCAAGGGGCAAACATCGAAAATTTAGCCAAAAATTTAGGCGTGAGCGAGCAGGTAGTGAAGGCTGGCGAGCTTAAAGAAGCTGGCACCTTTATGAGGAGCTGGAGCAAGCAGGAGCGTGAGAGCCTACAAGGGCTCGTAAATGATGCCTACATGCTCTTTGTGAGCGACGTAGCGGAGGCTAGAAATTTAGACATCAAGAAAAAAGATGAGTGGGCAAACGCAAGGGTATTTTTAGCTCACAATGCCCTTAAAATGCGCCTAATTGATAGCATGGGTAGCTACTTTGATGCTCAAGATACTCTAGCACACCTAAGCATGGTCGGTGAGCCAATCTGGCAAGAAAAACCAGCTATTGAAAAAATAATGGATAAATTTACAAAGCAAGGTATAAACTCGCTTTTTAATGCATTTTTTGAGACAAAGCTCAAATAATCAAAGCAATACATGGCTAATCAAAGCAAAAAGATCAAGGCGGGGATAAACTGCATATATAGTATAAATTTAGCTCATACTTTGCAAAAAATTTTTGGCAATATTTTTAAGCTTAAACTCGTAAAGAAGATTTGAGATTTTATCTGTTGATTTGATATCCAGCCCAAGATCATTTGCTAATATTTTGTAATAAATTTGCGGATTAGATCCTAGATCGATTGGCGGTGATTTTGAACTTTTGGATAGTTTTTTGCCATCTTTTAAAAGCAGCTTATGATGAATAAAAGTAGCCCCTGAGAAGTTAAATTTTAGCATTTTTGCGATGTATCTTTGAGCTAGTGTGCAAGGTAGCAGATCTTCCCCTCTAACAACCAAATTTACGCCCATATCCTCGTCATCTATCACGCTTGCAAGGTTGTAAGCCGGAGTAAAATCTTTTTTATAAATTACAAAATCACCCATTTGCGCTGATACAGCCTTACCAAGCTCATCGTCTTCATCAATGCTTAACCTAATGGCGGTTTTATCTTTTATAAATTTTAGATTTTTATCTTTGCATATTTTGGTGTAAATACCGTTTTTATAGGCACCTTTTGTAGTCCTTGAACATTCACAGATATAAATTTCATCTAGTTTTTCAAGCACATCTTCATATCTTTTGGCTCTTACTTTGAAGCTAAAATTTTGCTCAAAATCACTCGTGCAAGTAGGCCCTTTATCGCATTCAAGCCCTAAAAATTCTAAAACATCAAAGATATTTTGAACAAATTCGCGCCGGTATCTACTAAGGTCATAGTCATCAATACGTAAGTGTAAAATGCCGCTTACTGAACGTGTCAAAAGATAAGTTAGGATGAAGTTATAAGCGTTACCAGCATGTAAAAATCCGCTTGGTGTAGGAGCGATACGAGAGACTATGCCACCATTTGGTGGCAAATAGTCATTAATCTCTTGGTCTAGCCTCATTTACTCTTAAAGTACGTCCGCCTAGCTCTTTTTCATTTAATGCATCTATGGCTCTTTGTCCCTCATTTGCATCGTCCATTTCAACAAAGCCAAAGCCTTTTGAGCGGTCAGTTTCTCTATCTTTTACTATTTTTGCTCGCTTTACTTCACCAAATTGTGCAAAAGCTTCCTTTAATTCTGCCTCTGTCGTTCTATACGACAAATTTCCTACATAAATATTCACAGGAGTGTTCCTTAAAAAAATTACCGATTTGTTCGGTTAGTGTGATAATAGCTAATTTTCGTCAAAATGATGTCAAAAAGCAAAAATTTATTACAAATTTTTAAAAAAATATCCTTAAAAGATACAAATTACAACACTACGATGTTTTAGTCTATTACTCTAAATAAAATTTATTCTTAAGTTTAAACACAATAATTAAATAAAAAATTATATTTTTTTTATAAACTATTTATAAAGTAAATCATTCTTTACTTTAAGATAAGCTTCATCGCCAAGTAAATTTTTAACTATAAAAAGTGCAAATTCCATTGAAAATGCAGGACCCTTTCCTGTGATGATGTTTTGATCTTTTAGCACGTTTTTATCGCTCACGTAGCCTCTTTTGTCGCTTCTTACATTTTCTTCGAATCCTGGATAACAAACAAAATGATCTTTTAGCACACCAGCACTCTCAAGCACCATAGGAGCAGCACAAATGGCACAAATAAGCTTATTGCTTTTATCAAAATTTTGTAAAATTGCTTTGAGCCTTGTATCGTTTGCTAAATTGCTAGCTCCTGGAAGTCCACCAGGAAGGACGATCGCATCATAGTCTAGCTCTTTCATCTCGCGAAGTGTTACGTCGGCTTTTACGCATATATTGTGACATCCTTTGATGTTTACGTCATTTAGTCCAACAATAGAAGCTATCACTCCAGCTCTACGTAAAACATCAACAGAAGTTAGTGCTTCTATCTCCTCAAATCCTTCAGCTAAAATCACAGCAACTTTTTTCATAAATTTATCCTTTCAAGTAATATGTTTTATTTGTTAAGTAAAATTTTATATAATATTGGCTTATTTCACAAGAAAGGACAGAGCATGCAAGTAAAAATTATTTACTGCAACTCTTGAAACTATCGTCCGGTAGCTTCTCGTGTAGAAGATGAAATAAAAGCGAACTTTAGTGATGCAAGAGTCGAAAAGGTTATAGGTGATGGTGGAAATTTCATCGTCGAGGTTGATGGAGATGTTATATTTTCTAAGAAAGATCGCATCGGAAATGATGAAGCGAGATTTCCTCACGGTGAAGAGATCACAACTCTTATAAACAAATATCTTAAAGAAAAGTCGGCTTAATGCTAGCTACCGAGACGGGAAACCGTCTCGTTTTTTCCCATTTTTAACTTGCAATTCTACTATCTTGATATAAAAATTTTATAATTAAAACATTAGTCTATCTCGCTAAGAATTTTCATTTTTTTATATATTTTTTGATTCTTAAAGATTTTACTAGCTGATGTTTGGCCATATTTGATTTTTATCGAGCATAAAAATTTTATGCATTCTATACTAGTGCTACTTGAAATTTTACAATGTATGAAATGAAGTTTTTTGCTAAAGCCAATACTTTTTAAATAGTGACTTTAGCTAAGCATTAGGCTTACTAAACGTAAATTTAGTAAGAAAGATTAAACTGCTTTATTTATTTGCACGCTCGATATACTCGCCGCGAACAGTATCCACACGGATAACCTCACCCTCAAGTACGTGAAATGGTATCTGAACTACCGCACCACTCTCAAGAGTAGCTGGCTTTTTACCACCTTGCGTATCACCCTTGAAATTTGGTGGAGTCTCAACTATCTTTAGCTCAACTACTTGTGGCACTTCAACGCCGATCGCATTGCCATTGTGAAATAAAATTTCAACCATCATGCCATCGATCATCCATTTTTTAACATCACCCACATCCTCGTCGCTGATAGCAACTTGCTCATAAGTAACTGTATCCATAAACTGACAATATTCACCATCGTCATAAAGATACTGCATCTCTTTTTCTTCAAGATGTGGTTGCTCGCATTTATCTCCTGCATGAAAAGTCTTTTCAAGCACTTTTCCATCGATAAAAGATTTGATTTTTGCACGAACAAAAGCTGCACCCTTGCCTGGTTTAACATGTTGATATTCTACGATTTTATAAGGAACGCCATCGATCTCGATCTTTAGTCCCTTTTTTAGATCGCCCATTGAATATGAAGCCATTTTTTATCCTTTCAAAATTTTATATAACTGCGTATTGAGCCCAAACGCAAGCTTCAAGTGCGTTTAGTCTCTCTAACGTTTCTGCTTTTATATGTTCATCAACCAAGATAACAGCAAGTGCCATATTGTGATCATCTCTACCAAGGCGGAAGTCTGCGATATTGATCTTTTCATCAGCTAAAATTTTACTAATCTGAGCAATAACGCCTGGCACATCATGGTTTTTAAATATGATCATCTTGCCTTTTGGCTTAAAGTCGGTCTTAAAGCCATTTATCGTTACGATACGTTGCTGATTTTCACCAAATACCGTTCCACCAACGGTTACAATGCCATTTTCAGTAGTTAAGCGAACTGTGATTTTATTTTTAAAAATGCTATCTCCGCCAAGGCTAGTTTCAGTCACTATTCCTTTTTCATCGCATAAAAATTTAGCATTTACGTAATTTATCGCATCACCAAGACTCTCTTTTAAAGCACCTACGATTGCAAAAGTTAGCATTGAATTTGCATATTCGCTGATTTGACCGTGAGTCTCAATACGAATAGCCTTAATAACGCTTTTATTTATCTGTGCAGCAAGAAATGCCATCTTGCTTGTAAGATCGATATAAGGCTCAACAAATGGCGGTAGATCTTCTGTTTTTATAGGTAAATTTAACGCATTTGGATAGCTTATACCACGAGCTGCTAAAATAGCTTGTTCGACTGCCTCAACTGCGATATTTCGCTGTGATTCAAGCGTATTTGCTCCAAGGTGTGGGGTGACGCTTACATTGTTTAGATCAAGAAGTGGATGATCAGTTGCTGGCTCTTTTGTAAAAACATCAATACCGGCAAATGCTATCTTGCCACTTTTTAGTCCTTCATAAAGTGCTTCTTCATTATAAAGACCGCCTCTAGCACAGTTTATAAGTCTTACGCCATCTTTCATTTTTGCGATCTCTTTAGCGCCTATCATATTGGTTGTCTCTTTAGTTTTTGGTGTATGTATCGTGATAAAATCACATGCTAAAATATCATCAAAATTTTTAGTATAAGTACCGCCCATATCAATGACTTTAGATGGATCAATGTATGGATCATAAGCGATGATCTCCATACCAAAAGCTTTTGCGCGAACAGCTACTCTCGAGCCAATATTTCCAAAGCCGATCACACCAAGCTTTTTCTTAAAAAGCTCAACCCCATACCACTTCTCACGCTTCCAGATTCTATCTAGCTTTAGATCATTATGAGCGTATTCAAGAGATCTAGCTGAAGCTAGCATATGAGCCATTGTTAGCTCAACTGCAGCAATAGTGTTTGCAGTTGGAACGTTCATAGCTATTATGCCACGCCTTGAGCATCCTTCTATATCGACATTATCTACACCAACACCAGCTCTAACGATGGCTTTTAGTTTTTTACCAGCGTTTAAAAAGGCCTCATTTACTTCAGTTGAGCTTCTTGTTATAGCAACATCAGCCTCGCCTAAAATTTTTAAAAGTTCATCTTTGGGAGTATTAACTGCATCTATTACGTTTATATCTTGCTCTTTTTTTAAAAGTTCAAAACCTACTGGATGTATCGCATCGCAAACAATGATAGTCTTCATAATTTCACCTCTCTCACACTTGAGTGGATATCATAAACTCTTAGTTCTAAAATGATATTTTGTAGAAGTTTAGAGTCTTGAGTATTTAAAAATATCTGGCTTTTTGCACCATCTTTTACAACAGTAAAATCGACCTCGCTTTTTCTTAAAGTCTGCATCAAACAAAACATTGAATAGATATCATTTTTATCTATCAAAAGCTCATATGCAGTAATCTTTGGTTTTTCTATTTTGGGTCGGTTGTATTCTATAAAAATTTCATTTACAGGCAGCACATAATCTCTTTTTCTAATAGTTGCTAGCTCACTCATCCAGTTAATATTGCTGGTCGTGCTTTTGGTTAAATTTTGCTCATTTGTGATATTTTCTTCATGTATTTGGCTGAAATTTACACTTGCAAATTTAACAAGAGAAATTCCAACCAAACCCAATATAACAAATAGCAGGACAACTACTAATAAAAGTACGCGTCTGCCCATTTAAACTAAAGTAATTGTTCTTTTATGATATCGCCAAGTGTTACTTTATCGTCGTTATCATTGATCTCATTTAACACTTCACGCTCTTTTTGTTTTGCTAAACGGCGTATGCTAAGGCGAATTCTATTTTTCTTCTCATCGATAAATGCGATAGCCGCTTCAATCTCATCGCCAATCTTAAGCGTACTAACGTCTACACTACCTAAATCTTCTTTGCGGATCAGCGCATCAACGTTATCACCAAGCTCTACAAATACGCCAAAGTCTTTAATGTCGCGAATTGTTCCTTTTACGATATCACCTACATTAAATTTATCAGCAAATGCTTGAACTGGACTTTGTTTTAGGTCTTTTAGGCTAAGTGAAACTTTTTGTTCAGCACTATCGATTTTGATTATTTTTACTTCAAGCTCGTCACCAGCTTTAAACATATCTTTGCATTTATCGTTTCTATCCCAAGACGCGTCTTCATTATGTAGTAAGCCTTCAACGCAACCCACTCTAACAAATGCACCAAAATTTGTGATAGTTGTCACAACGCCTTTTACTACGTCGCCCTCTTTGTGTTTTGCCTTAAACTCATCAAATGGCTTTGGAAGTAAATTTTTAAGGCTTACTCTTAGGCGGTGTCCTTTAGCATCAATTTCAATAACTTCAACATCGATTTCTTGGCCTTCATTGATGTGATCTTTTGGATTTTTGATATTTTTATCCCATGAAATTTCAGATATATGTAAAAATCCTTCAATATCATTTCCAAGATCAACAAATGCGCCATAAGGCTCGATATTGCTAACTGTAACTTTGATAGTGTCACCAACCTCTAGTCCATCATTTATGATCTCTTCCCAAGGATCTGGAGTAGCTGCCTTGATAGATAAAGACAAGTGGCGTTTTTCGTTGTCATAACTGATAACTTTAACTAAAACTTTATCGCCTTCTTTATATAGTGAGCTAGGGTTTACTGGGCCTTTATAACTTATCTCGCTGTAATGCACAAGCCCATCGACACCGCCAACATCAACAAACATACCATAAGTTGTGATTTTTTTAACTGTGCCCTCTATAACGCTATCATTTTCTACTATGCTTGATAGAGCTTCTTTACGTTTTTTGCGATCATCGTCTAAAATTTTCTTTCTAGAGACAACTATGCTATTTTCTTCTTTGTCAATTTTTATAACTCTTACTTTATATGTTTTACCAATTACGCCTTCAGTATTTTTAAAGCCACTGTGAGTTTTTGGTAAGAAAAATTCCACCCCATTTACATCTTGAGTTATAAAACCACCTTTATTTTTTCCAACTACTTTTACATCTATTTCGTCAGAATTTTCAGGATCGTAAGCTTCGATGAAAGCTTTAACTTTCTCTTTTCTAAGTGCTTTTTTGTGCGACACTATAGGTCTTCCATTTCTTGATCCAGTTATTACAACTTTGATCGTATCGCCAACTTTATGCGTCAGGTTGCCATTTACATCAGTGATTTCAGAAACATTTAAAATGCCTTCTGACTTCTTGCCAACGTCGATTAAAACCTCATCGCCATTGATACTGACGATTTTTGCGTCACTATCTTCTTCAGTCTTTTTAAAAGACTCCTCTAACATCGCAGCAAAATCGATATCTTCGATATCTTCGTCTTTTGCTTTTCCTAATTGAACACTTTTGTTCACAGCCATCTTGATCCTTTAAATTTTATTATGCCAGTAGAGGCAAATTGGCTTATTATAGTTAATTGTGGCTTTAGCTAGGATAAATTTTATACTTTTTTGATTCTGTCAACGACTTTTTGTATGATCCAGTCAGGCGTGCTAGCACCCGCACTTATGCCACACAAATTTTTGCCATCAAACCATGATTTTTCAAGCTCTTCTTCGCTTTCTATCAGGTAGCTATCTTCGCAGAAATTTTTAGATATTAGGTAGAGTTGTTTTGTATTTGAGCTGTTTTTACCGCCGATTATTATCATCACATCAGCCCTTTTTGCCAAATTTTTAGCAGCCTCTTGGTTTTCAAAAGTTGCGTTGCAAATCGTATTAAAAACACGCACCTCTTTTACATGAAGCATAAGGTAGTTTGCGATCTGCATAAATTTCTCGACTTTTCTAGTCGTTTGGCTAACAAGTGCGACCTTTTGCTTAAATTTAATGCCCTCCAGCTCGCTCTCTTCAAGCACGACATAGACGTTACCCTTGGCATATGACTTCACGCCCTTTACTTCAGGGTGGTGCACGTCACCATAGATCACCACATCATAGCCCTCTTCGCTCATTTTTTCACAAATTTGTTGTGGCTTTGTCACAAATGGGCAAGTTGCGTCGATCACCTTTATGTCTGTCTTTTTTAGCTCAGCTAGATCGTTTTTAGTGATGCCATGAGTGCGGATAATTGCTTTTTTTTCATCCTTTAGCTCATTTATGCCATCAAGCGTCTTTACATTATAGTTTTTTTCAAGCCTATTTATCTCTTCATTGTTATGAATGAGTGGCCCAATAGTTGCAGCATCTCCTGCATTTTCAGCGATTTTTATCGCCCTTTTTACACCAAAGCAAAATCCATAGCTACTAGCAAGCTCAATTTTCAATTTTAGCTCCCATTTTCTTTAAAATTTCAGCAAAATTTGGAAATGAAGTAGCGATAAATTCGCTCTTTTCTATCTGCATGCCACATTTTAGTCCAAGTATGGCAAAGCTCATAGCGATCCTGTGATCTCCGTGGCTATCTATCGTGGCAAATTTAGCCTCTGAACCATTTATGATAAAGCCATCTTCAAGCTCGCTAGCATTTACACCGCACTGCTTTAGCACATTTATCGTCACAGCTATCCTGTCGCTCTCTTTTACTCGAAGCTCTTTTGCGTTTATTAGCTTGCTTTGTCCCTTTGCGCAGGCAAATGCGATGGCTAAAGCCGGCGCTTCGTCGATGAGCCAAGAGATATTTTCGCTAACTTCTACACCTTTTAAATTTGGCGAGTACTTAACTTCGATATCGCCGATATCTTCATATTTGCTTGAGGTTTTGTGAAATTTTATCTCAGCGCCCATTTTTTCTAAAACCCTGTAAGCTTCGATACGAGTTTTATTTAGCAAGATATTTTTTAAAATAATATGCGAATTTGGGATGATTAGAGCTGCGACTGCAAAGAAAAATGCCGAGCTTGGATCGTTTGGCACATCTATATCAAGTGGCGCAAGTGGCGAACTCATCGGCTCTAATATAATCTCTAGGTCGCCACGTTTTATATCAGCTCCCATACCTGCAAGCATGCGCTCAGTATGATCTCTACTTAGCTCTGGCTCGCTAAATTTGCAGCCATTTGAATAAATAGCTGCTAGCAAAAGCGCACTTTTTACCTGAGCTGAGGCGATCTTACTATCAAAATCAAATCTTTCAAATTTAGTCCCTCTTATGCAAAGAGGAGCGTTGTTTGCGTTGTTTGCGCCATCTATCTTTGCACCCATCTCATTTAGAGGCTTTGCTATCCTTGCCATTGGACGAGAATTTAAGTATTTATCACCACTTAGCACAAAAAAGCCATCCTGTGCGGCCAGTAATCCCATAAAAAGCCTCATCGCCGTACCAGAGTTACCACACTCTAAAATTTCACTTGGCTCCTTTATCTTTTGTGGCGGAGTGATCATTATCTCAGAGCCATTGTCCTCGATCTTTGCGCCTAAGAGCTGGACTATCTTTAAAGTATTTAGCGTATCATCTGCTCTTAGATAGTTTCTAATCCGAGATGGCTTGTCGCTTAAAAGTGAAAATATTGCACATCTATGCGAAATAGACTTATCCGCAGCAATATCATCTATGGTTAAATTTAAACTTTTGTCTAATGGGTAAATTTTCATCTTATTCCGATATTTAGTTTATCTTTTAGCTCATTTAAAATTTTATCCATAAGTGCGTTTATATCATCATCTTCAAGTGTTTTTTCCATATCCTGAAATGTAAATTTCAAACTAAGACTGATTGAGCCATTTAGCTTCGCATCTTTATAAATATCAACCGGTAAAAATTCTTTTAGCTCTTTTAAATTTAGCCCTCTTATGCACTCATAAATTCGCCCAGCCTCAAAATTTTCAGGCACAATAAGGCTAAGATCCCTTGTGGTGCTTTGAAACTTAGAATAAGGAATAGCCAAAATAGGTTCGAATTTGAGTTTGGTAAAATCTATCTCGCAGATATAAGTTCTTGGCAGATCTCTCTTTGCTTCGACTCTCGCATCGACTCTACCGATATAGCCTATCTTTTCGCCATTTTGATAGATGTGTGCCTGCTCGTATGGACTAAGATATGAAATGCCATGGCAAGGTTTTAGCTCAAATTTACCTATAACATTTTGCACCATCGAAGCAAAAGCATAGAAATTTGCTTCCTCGCCTTTTGCTCCATTTATCAATGTTGGCTCTTTTAAAAGCCCAGATACAACAAAGCCTAAATTTAGACCTTGACTTGCGTCTTCATCAAAAACTTCTCCGAGTTCAAATAATCTAACTGAGCGTTTAGAATTTTTAATATTTTTCTCGCATGAGCTCAAGAGGTGATTTACAAGAGTTGGTCTAAGTGTATTTAGCTCGTTGTTTATAGGATTTAATATCTTGACCTTGCATGGCTTGAAATTTAGCTCACTGAGCTCATCTTGGCTATCAAACACATAATGCACACTCTCAAAAAATCCATTATCAGCAGCACTGTGTCTTAAATTTAGAGCATTTTTATAGTCAAAATATGTCTTATTTAGCCTATTTTTCTCTGCAAAATTTAGCGGCGTTGAGGCGATATTGTCGATGCCTATTATCCTTACGATCTCCTCGCAGATATCATGCGAATTTACGATGTCGTGGCGAAATAGCGGCACTTTTACATTAAAGCTCTCTTGCTCGACATTTACTGCGATCTCAAAGCCAAGCTTCTTTAAAATTTTAACGACATCATTTCTTGCAACCTCTTGACCGATCATATTTTTAAGCTCGCCAAGTGAGATGCTAAGAGTGATAGGCTCGGTGTTTAGAAGTGATTGCTGGGAGCCTGCAAAAAGACTTAGGCTATCTTTAAAGCTAGCAAGCCTTTTAAAAAGATAGTCCGCCCCGTAAGCTAAATTTGGCTCGCTACCACGACTTGAGCGATAAACTTGATCGCCTTTTGGTAAATTTTTGTTTTCAAAAATAGCCTTTGAAACAACATCTGGTTTTACGTAGCTAGCCTCTACCAAGATCACCTTTGAGCCCTCATCGACCCTAGCCTCATCGCTTTGGTAAATTCCAGCAACACCTAAATTTTTATCCTCACAAAAAACCACGCACTCGCCATTTTCGCCATTTTTTATATCAAAAACAGCCTTTTCACCTTCACTTACTAGCTTAGCGTGATCATAAGCCCTAAATAAAACACCCGTGCAAAATGTCGCGTATTCAAGCAGTCTCTCAACTAAATTTGTCTTTTGGCACTCTATTAATGCTAGACGCATGCGAGTTATTAGATTTTCATATAGTCCCTCTTTTAGCTCAAAAGCCTTATACAAAAATGACCCACTTACTTTATCCTCTGCTCGCACAGAAGCTATTCTGCCAATACCTAGTAAATTTTCGCTTTCATCGTCTTCGTGGCCATCTTTCATATTTAGATCAAGCGCTGCACAAATTTCTCTTGCGATGCCATGTAAATTTTGGCAATCGCCTCTGTTTGCTGTGACATCAACTTCTATTATCGTATCCCTAAAGACCTCAAATTCACTAAGGCTTGTACCAAGTTTTAGCTTGCCGATGCTCTCATCAAGTGGCAAAATTCCATCATTTATCTTTGGAAGTCCCAGCTCACTTGAAGAACAGATCATACCACTTGACTCAACACCTCTTAGCTTTGCTTTTTTTATCTCAAGACCATTTGGCATAGTCGTGCCAATAAGTGCAACTGGCACAAACTGGCCAGCTTCAACGTTTTTAGCCCCACACACGATCTGAAGCGTCTCTCCACCAACATCTACCTGACAAACACTTAGTTTATCAGCATCTGGGTGCTTTTCTCTACTTTTTATGTAGCCAACCACAATGCTCTTTGGTAAATTTATCTCTTTATAGCTATCAACCTCTAGCCCAATAGAATTTAATGTCTTTGAAAGTGTCTCGCCGCTAACGTCGCTAAGGTCGATCCACTCGTTTAACCAATGCTTTGAAATTATCATTTAAACTGCTCCAACAATCTTAAATCTCCCTCAAAAAGCGACCTTAGATCAGGCACTCTATGAAGCAACATCGCAAATCTCTCAACGCCAAGGCCAAAAGCGTATCCACTTACATTTTTATAGCCAACCGCCTTAAATACATTTGGATCAACGACACCACATCCAAGTACCTCAAGCCAAGTAGTTTGCTTACACACTCTGCAGCCCTTGCCATGGCAGAATATACAACTAATATCAACCTCAGCGCTAGGCTCCGTAAATGGAAAGAAGCTAGGGCGAAAACGCACTTCAACGTCGCCAAACATATGCTTTAAAAAGCCCTCTAGCATTGATTTTAAATTTGCAAAGCTAACTTTCTCAGCATCCTCCACCACAAGGCCCTCGACCTGGTGAAACATCGGTGTATGCGTTAAATCCATATCACGTCTAAAGACAGTACCTGGCGCTATCATACGAATTGGTGGTTTTTGATTTAGCATAGTTCGCACCTGAACTGGGCTTGTATGCGTCCTTAAAAGTCTAAAATCATCTAGGTAAAATGTATCTTGCATATCCCTTGCTGGGTGGTATTTTGGTAAATTTAGCGCTTCAAAGTTGTGAAAATCATCTTCTATAAGTGGCCCAGTCTCGAGCGAGAAATTTAGCGCTAAAAAGTATTCAATTATCTTATCCATCGTAGCCATAACAGGGTGCAGCGCTCCGCTAGCAACTGGCTCATTAAATAGCGTGATATCAGCAGCCTCTTTTTTCATCTTGTTATCTATCTCTTGCTCGCTAAGCTCAGCCTTTTTAGCTTCTATTAGCTCGCTAAGCTCATCTCTTTGCTTATTTAAATTTGCTGCAAATTCCTTTTTCTCATCTTCGCCAAGCTCTTTTAGCTTTGCAAAACCTTGCGCCAAGATGCCCTTTTTGCCAAAAATTTCTACCCTGACCTTCTCAAGATCGTCAAGCGTTGAAATTTCATTTTTGATTTTATTAACGAAATCTTGCAATTTTTTACCTTTATAAATTTTTGAGTCGATTTTATAGAAAAAGAGTTAAAATCAAGATAAAGAGCACGAAATTTAAGCACACTTTGATATAATTTTGAAAAATTTCAAAGGAGCTAAAATGACCATATTTGAAAAGATCGTAGCTGGTGAAATCCCTTGCAACAAAGTGCTTGAAAGCGAGAAATTTCTAGCTTTTAACGATATAAATCCAAAAGCACCGATCCACATCCTAATCATCCCAAAAAAACACTATAAAAATTTCCAAGAGATGGATCCGGTTTTAATGGGAGAGATGACTAAATTTATCCAAGAAGTGGCGACCTTAATGGGCGTTGATAAGAGCGGATACCGCCTCATCACAAACTGCGGCGAAAACGGCGGCCAAGAGGTTATGCATCTACATTTTCACCTACTTGGCGGAGCGAAGCTTGGCTGGAGCGAAGGCGTAGCTGATCCACAAAGCACATTTTAATAACTTATAAATCTTAGACTCAAAGCATGAGTCTAAGATTTTATTTTCTTGCAGACTTAATAGCTTCAAGCAACTCTTCAAAACCTACTTTACTTGAGTTTTCAACATCTTTTAATATTTCAACGCCAGGTAGATTTCCTTTGTCTTTATCAGCAAAAATAACCATCGCTTTTTCTAGTCCATGATGAACATTTTCATGATGAGCTGCGATACTTGAGAGAATTTTGGCATCTTTTACAAGAGTATTTTTCACATCTTTTTCATACCATTTGCCAAATCTACACTCATGAACATCTTGAATTTTATTAAATTCATTTAAAAGCACACCTCTATATCCATTTAGCTTCATATTTATATGATCTATTTTTCCATTACTTACATAGACTTCATTTGTAACATTTAAAGCCTGATTTAGGATATTTTGCGTATTTGCGTTTACGCTTGAGATATTTCCTTCAAATCCACCTAAAATTTTCATAGCATTTGCAGAAATTTTTGAAAAATTCTCACTCATTTCGATCATCGTATTCGCACTTTGCTTAAGGCCATTTATATTCACTTCTACTTCAAGTGTTGCTTTTTGAGTGCGCTCAGCTAGCTTTCTAACTTCATCTGCCACGACAGCAAAACCTCGTCCATGCTCACCAGCACGGGCCGCCTCGATCGCAGCATTTAGAGCTAGTAAATTTGTCTGATCTGAGATGTCTTTAATTAGATTTATAATCTCAACAATCGAATTTACGCTTCCATCAAGTGAAGATGCGTCGTTTGAGAGATCGCCACTCATCTGGCTTACTTGCTCGATCGAGTTTAAAATTTCAGCCGTTTGCGACTTGAGTTCACCTGTCTCTTTGAAAGTCTTTTCATTTAATCCGTTTATACTTTCAAGCATTTTTAGATTTTCTTCCATTGTTAATTGCAAGAAATTTATACCATCTTGATAACTTGAAAGCAATAAATTTACAGCCTCTTGCTTATCCTTAGCTTGTTCTTTTGGCTCGCAAGTTTTAACGTTTTTTAGCTCCTCTTTAAGTACTAAAATTTCAGCCTTTAAAGCTTCATTTTCTCTTTGTAAAGCTTCATTTTTACTAGAAAGCTCTTTATTCTTGCCATCAAAAAACATTTTTCATCCTTTAAAATTTGTAAATTACGCGTAATTATAACTCTTTTTACTTAAGCCAATCGTCTAAAATTTTAATTTGCTCTTCAACGCTTTTATTTGCCGTGCCGCCTTTTGAATTGCGAGCCTCTTTTGAAGCGTGAAGATCTAGAAATTTAATAGCATTTTCATCTAAATTTTCATCGACACTTTTTAGCTGCTCTTCATTTAATTCACTCAAATCAAGTCCTAAACTTTCAGCCTTTGCAACAGCTTTACCTGTAATAAAATGTGCTGTTCTAAATGGAATATTTTTTTCACGCACTAGATAATCAGCCAGATCAGTGGCACTTAGATGCCCAGTTTTTGTCGCTTTTAACATGTTTTTTTCATTAAATTTAGCCGTTTTTATCATCTCGTTTAGGATAGTAGCCGAGCTTAAAATGGTTGAGACGCTGTCAAACACACCCTCTTTATCTTCTTGCATATCTTTATTATAAGCAAGTGGCAGACCTTTCATCGTAGTTAGTAGTGCTACTAAATTTCCATTTACACGTCCAGTTTTACCGCGTATGAGTTCGGCTACATCTGGATTTTTCTTCTGTGGCATTATGGAACTGCCCGTGCTATAAGCGTCGCTAATGCTTACAAAGCCAAATTCTTGAGAGCTCCAAAGTATGAGCTCCTCGCAAAGCCTAGAAGCGTGCGTCATAAAAACGCTAATGTTAAATAAAATTTCCAGCGCAAAGTCACGGTCGCTCACGCTATCCATCGCATTTTGCGTGCAACCTGCAAAGCCAAGCTCACTTGCAACGATAGTTCTATCTATCTTATGAGGAGTGCCTGCAAGTGCTGCTGAGCCAAGCGGACTAAAGTTATTTCGCTCATAGGAGCTAACAAATCGCTCAAAATCCCTCTTAAACATAAAGGCATACGCTAGCAAATGGTAGCTAAGGCTTACCGGCTGGGCATGCTGAAGGTGCGTGTAGCCTGGCATTAGCGTATCTTTGTGATTTTTGGCTAAATTTGTAAGCGTGGCGATGAGCTCTTTTATACATGAAGAAATTTCTAAATTTTTCTTCAATACGTAAAATTTAAAATCAAGCGCAACTTGGTCATTTCTACTTCTAGCTGTGTGCAATCTACCACCAAGCTCAGCTCCGATGATCTGGCTAAGGCGCTTCTCAACTGCCATATGTATATCTTCATCCTCTATTTTAAAAATAAATTTACCTGCTCTTATCTCAGATAAAACCTCATCAAGCCCCTTTATGATCGCCTCTGACTCATCTTTTTTCAAAATTCCACAAATTCCAAGCATCTTTGCGTGAGCCTTACTTCCAGCGATATCTTCTTCAAAAAGATTTTTATCAAAATTTATAGAAGCATTAAATTCCTCAAGTAACTTCGAGCTAGCCTCGCTAAATCTTCCCTCCCACATCTTTTTATGTGCGTTTTCATCTTTTTTCATAGCTTTACCTTTAATTAGTTTTGCGTGATTTTAACAAAATAGCACTTAACTGGGTATTTTAACTATAAAGTTGCAAAAAAGTTATAAATATAATTTATCTTTAAGGATATAGAAATATAATTCAAAATATAACTTTTTAAAAACTATTTTAATTTTCTATTGAATATAGTTTAAAATAAAAATAATCTATAAGAGGAAGGATGATATGCAAATAGATGCGAATATGAACTCAAATATTTTCTATCATGATGGCTATACATCTATCTCTTCAAATAGCTCAAAAACAAGCATGTTAGTATCTTCTGGCTATGACAAAAAAGATATTGTTAGAAGCAATGAAGTACATGTAGAACAAAGAGAAGATGCTAAAATTTCCCCTATAATTATTAATAAAGCGAGCGCTATACAGTTACAAAAAGACTTAGAAAAATTACAAGATCAAAAGCTAGATATTTCACATCAAATTTCAAGCATCCAAAGCCTAAAAGATCGTAACTCTATGCAAATGCTTCATTACTTAAATTTAGAGCAGTCAGCCATTCAAAATAACATTTTAAGCATTAAAACTCAAATGATAGAAATGGCACAGGCTTAAAACTAAGCCTTACCAATAATAGTTTCTAAAACTAGGCAAAAATCCTCTAAAAAATATCCCATTGATTTATAAAAATTGCTAGTTGCGTCTTTTTGGATATCTCTTGAAAGCTGTTTAGCATAAGGCAAGAAAAATGAGACACTAAAAGCTGCAAGAAGCTTCATAGACTCCTTAGATGCTTCACTTTTTAAAATATTTGCTATTAAAATTAACTGATTTGAGATGCTATCAACCTCGCCCATTTTTGGCTGAAAATTTATAGCCTTGTAAAATTGAGCTAGATCATCTTTTGCAGAAGAAAAACAGTAACTTGCCTCAAATTTTGACTTTAAAATGACAAAATCGTCACATAAAGCAGCACTACTTTCATCTTTGATAAATTTGGCATAAAGCTCATTGCCTTTTTTATTTGCTTCGCTATTAGTCTGCGTTATCCACGCATTTGTCTTTTTGATACGCATAAAAGATGAAACATCCAAAATGCCACTAAAATTTGCAGCAAGCGCAGCCGCTACAACGCTATAAAGTTCCCCAAGCCTCAATTTTAATCCTTAAGTCGTAGATATCTAAGTCTAAGTGCGTTTAAAACGACAGTAACAGAGCTAAGACACATCGCCATTGAGCCATAAACTGGGCTTAAAAGTAGCCCAAAGACCGGGTAAAGCACACCAGCAGCCACTGGAATACAAATCGCGTTATACATAAATGCCCAAAATAAATTTTCTTTTATGTTTGCCATAGTAGCATTTGCTAGTCTAACTAGTCCGGTCACGCCACGCAAATCATTTTTAATAAGCACGATATCTCCAGCACCTTTTGCTATATCTGAGCCCGAGTTCATAGCTATACCAACACTTGCTTCTTTAAGTGATGGTGAGTCGTTTACGCCATCACCAACAAAGATAACGCCACCATGATTTGTAAGCTCTTTTATCTCATTAAATTTATCTTCAGGCAACATATTTGCGTGATATTTGCTCACATTTAGCTTCTTAGCGATGCTTGCAACTACTTTCTCATCATCGCCTGAGAGGATCACACTTTGTAAATTTAGACTTGTAAGCTCATTTATAACATCACTTGCCTCGTCTTTTAGCTCATCACTAAGCGTTAAAAAACCGACAAATTTTTTATTTATAGCACAAAGTATGACGCCGCTTCCATCGTTTGTAGCCTCTTTTATAGCGTTACTTTCATCCGGATTTAAACTTACTTCATTTGCCAAAAGCAGCTTTTCGTTTCCGATTATTATCTGATTATTCTCATCCTCATAGATGATGCCTTGCCCGACAACATTTTGAAATTTTCCATTTAGCTTTTGTAAATCTATACATTTTTGCTTTGCATATCTAACGATAGCTTTTGAGATGAGATGCTCACTTAAATTTTCAGCAGAAGCGATAAGAGCTAAATCTTGCTCGCTTAAATTTGAGCTTTTGACACTGATTTGCCCTTTACTAAGCGTGCCAGTTTTATCAAATGCTACAAATTTAGCATCTTTTATTAGCTCTAAAACTTCTGGATTTTTTACTAAAATTCCAGCTTTTGCACCACGTGCAAGCGAGCTTACTATTGCTATTGGCGTAGCAAGTCCAAGAGCGCATGGACATGAGATTATTAAAACGCAGATCGCGCTAGAGATCGCATAGGCGAAATTTCCACTAAAAATTATCCATATAAAAAATGTAAGAACTGAGATCGCCACGACACTTGGCACAAAGATGTTTGCTATCTTGTCAGCCAGCCGTCCGATAGGCATCTTTTTAGAGCTAGCGTCGCTTAGTAGGTTTAAAATTTGAGATAGCAAGCTCTCGTAAGAGCTCTTTGTCACCTTGACGCTTATGTAGCCATTTGTGTTTAGAGTGCCGGCAAATACGCCATCTCCCACCTCTTTATAAACTGGCAAGCTCTCTCCTGTAAGCATAGAAGCATCTATCTCAGCGCCACCTTGAACTATCACGCCATCACTTGGAATGTTGTAGCCATTTTTTACGATGACGATGTCGCCTACTTTTAGCTCATTTACATTTACCTCTTTACTATGTCCATCTGGCATGACCAAAAAGGCGGTCTTTGGCGAAATTTTAAGTAGCGTCTTTAGGTAGTCGCCTGCCTTTGCCTTTGAGCGCTCTTCAAGATACTTACCTAGCAAAACAAAGGCTATTATCATCGCTGCGCCCGAGACATAGACATTTTTTAGATCATCTGGGATGAAATCTGAAAAGATCACAACAAAAAGCGAGTATAAAAATGCACTGCCGCTTCCAAGAGCTACAAGCACGTTCATATCGTAGTTTTTGTTTTTAACAGCCTCTATGGCGTGAGCAAAGAAGTCTTTGCCACTAAAAGCTAGCACCAAAAAGCCAAGCACTAAAATGGCTAAATTTACAACCACGCTAGGCCTTACAAACATCTCAAGCGCCATGATGACCATGCTCGCTAGAAATGCAAATATAAATTTATTTCTGATCGCAGTTATATGCTCGTCTCTTTTGGCTTCGAATTCATCAATATTTGTCGCCACAAAGTAGCCAAGCTTTTTTATCTTTTGCTCTAAAACTTCACGCACGCTAGCGTCTTTTAGGACAAATTCGCCGCTTGCATTTGCAAAATTTACATTTGCTTCAAGCACCCCATCTATCTTTTTAGAAACTTTCTCGATAGCGGTTGAGCAATTTACGCAGCTCATTCCCGCTATATTTAGCTTGACTTTTAAAGGCATATCAAAGCTCCTTTATAACGTCAAATCCAAGATCAGCCATTTCAGATTTAAATTTTTCAACTTCACTATCTTTAAGATCAACCCTAACTTGTCTTGGCTCTTTGCTAAGATCAACTTCTATCTTGCCAAAGTCATCTTCAAGTGCGTTTTTTATAGTGTTTGCGCAGTTTTGGCAGTGGATATTGCTTGCTTCAAATGTTTTCATATTATCTCCTTTATCATATGGTCGTATTCATGTAAATTTACAATTTTCTTAACATTAAATTTAAAGCCAAGGCTCTCGTAAAATTTACGAACTTTTGGTTTATTTGTATCTACTATTAATGAAACCTTTTTATGCCCTAATTCTTTTGCTACGACAAATGAATGCCTTATGAGCTCTTTTGCAAGCCCTTGGCCTCTAAAATTTTTATCAACAGCGATACTATCTATATAAAACTCATCGTCAAAACACTCTTTTTCTACTTGAGTATCTTTGCCAAGAGCCATTAAATGCTGCGAAATTTCTCTATCAAGCTGCTCCACGTCGCCACCAAAGTAAGCACACATAGCAGCTATAATTTCCTCGTTATGTTTATAAACAAAGACATTTTTATAGCTTAGTCTATTTGTCTCACTTTTGAAAAAAATTTCTAAAATTTCATCACTTTTAATAGGATCGTCGTAGCCACTTAGCTTGTAGGCGATATCCTCCATTGCTAGATTTAGTAGCTTTATGCAGCTTTTTGCATCTTGTTTTTGAGCATTTTGTATCATGTGCGTCATTATAAAACTCTAGCTTAAATTTTTACCAAATATCAATCTGCGATTTACAAATTAATAACCCGCAATATGCAAACTAAAAATGTTTTAAAAAAGTATAAAATTTTTTTAGTTATAATCCGTAAAAAATTTATTTAAGGATATTTATGGGACGAGCATTTGAGTACCGAAGAGCGGCAAAAGAAGCTAGATGGGATAAGATGAGCAAAGTATTTCCAAAACTTTCAAAAGCTATAACAGTAGCTGCAAAAGATGGTGGTTGTGATCCAGATATGAACCCAAAACTTCGTGCGGCAATCGCAGCAGCAAAAGCTGAAAATATGCCAAAAGATAACATCGACGCTGCCATAAAAAGAGCAAATGGCAAAGACAGTGCCGATATTAAGACTATTTTTTATGATGGTAAAGCAGCTCACGGCGTGCAGATCATCGTTGAGTGTGCGACCGACAATCCAACAAGAACGGTTGCCAATGTTAAAGCGATATTTAGCAAAAATGGTGGAGAAATTTTACCAAGTGGCAGCCTTAGCTTTATGTTTACAAGAAAGAGCGTTTTTGAGCTTGAAAAACCAAGCGCAGACATTGAAGAGATCGAACTTGAGCTGATAGATTATGGCCTAAGCGATATCGAGGCTGACGATGAGACGCTATTTGTATACGGTGATTATGCAAATTTTGGCACACTTCATGAAGGTATCGAAAAGCTAAATTTAGTAGTTAAAAAAGCTTCACTTCAATACTTACCAAATCAAACCGTGAATCTAAGCGAAGAGCAAATGCTTGAGGTTGAGAGACTTCTTGATAAGCTAGAAGATGATGATGATGTTCAAGCAGTTTATACAAATATCGAATAAAAGGGAAATACATGCGTTTTGATGAATTAAAAGTTTATGATATAAATTTAGATGAACTTAAAAAAGATAAATTTGTAGTTTTAGAGACAGACAAAGGCGAGATCAGACTTGAACTTTTTGCCGAAGAAGCTCCACAAGCTGTCGCAAATTTTATCCATTTGATAAAATCAGGCTTTTATACTGGTCTAAATTTTCACAGAGTTATACCAAATTTTGTTATCCAAGGCGGTTGTCCAAATGGCACAGGTACAGGCGGTCCTGGCTGGAGAATAAAATGCGAATGCGACAACCAAAAGGTAAAACACGAGCGCGGTAGCCTAAGCATGGCTCACGCAGGGCGTGATACTGGCGGATCACAGTTTTTCATCTGTCATAGCAAACAACCTCATCTTGACGGCGTGCATACAGTCTTTGGAAAATGCGTTGATGAAGAGAGCCTAAAGGTGCTTGACGCTATAAGACAAGGCGATAAGATCATCTCTGCTAAGATCAGAGAAAGCCTATAAAGGGGAAATTTATGAATAATACTAAAAAGCAAGGAAGCCTTGCCATAAGATTATTTACCAATCTTGCCTTTTGGGTTGTGATCGGTATTGTTGGTGGCGTTATCGTTGGCATGGTCGCACCTGAGCTTGGTATAGCAAGCAAGCCAGGCATTGATTATTTTATAAAAGCACTTAAAATTTTGATTGGTCCTATTATCTTTTTAACGATCGTTTCAGGTATCGTTGGACTTGAGAGTTTAAAAGATCTTGGGTCTATTGGATTAAAGGCATTTATCTATTTTGAGATAGTTAGCACACTTGCACTTGCTGTCGGTATCATCTTTGGCGAGACACTTCGTCCAGGACATGGTATGAATCTTGACTATACTCAGCTTGATGCCTCAAGTGTGGCTAAATTTACATCTCAAGCTGCAAATATGGACGCAAATAGCGGATTTGTAGCACATACACTTCATCTTTTAAGAGGTGCTGTGCCAGTAGATGACATTTTCCCATACGTGCATATACTTGATCCATTTATAAAATCAAACACACTTCAAGTACTTTTCATGGCTATTATCGTTGCCATCGTACTTTCGCTGCTAGCTCATGATAAAAAACAAGCTTGCCTAAAGCCACTTGAATTTATCCAGCACTATGTCTTAAAACTTCTTAGTTGGCTTATGCTCTTTAGCCCAGTGGCTGCATTTTCAGCTATGGCTTATCTAATCGGCAAATTTGGTATCGGAACGCTTCTTGGCATGATGGAGCTTTTGGTTGTTATGGCACTTGCGAGCTGCTTTTTTATCTTTGTCGTGCTTGGCATTATTTGCTATTTTGCAAAAATCAATGTCTTTAAATTTATGCGTTTTATTTCAAAAGAGGTATTGGTAGTCTTTGCGACAAGCTCGAGCGAAACAGCTCTTGCGCCACTTATGCAAAAGCTAGAATCAGCTGGTATAAATAGAGGCGCAGTTGGACTTATCATCCCGACTGGCTACTCATTTAACCTTGACTGCACCAACATCTATCTAAGCTTAAGCGTTATCTTCTTAGCGCAGGCTTTCAACATCCCGCTAAGTTTTGAGCATCTAATAAGTATTCTAATCGTGCTAATGATAACAAGTAAAGGCGCTGTTGGCGTGACAGGCTCAGGCTTTGTCGTCCTTGCAGGCACACTAAGCGCACTCCCAAGCACTGGCATACCAGTTGTCACCGTGGCTGTGCTACTTGGCGTTGATAAATTTATGTCAGAGATGCGTGCAGTTGGTAATCTCTGCGGTAACGCTGTTGGTTGCATGATAGTTTCTATCTGGGATAAAAAAGTCGATATGGATAAATTTAGATACGCACTAGATCATCCAGAGGAATTTCACTTTCACTCATAATATACATTTATAACTATAAGGGCAACTTTGCCCTTATTTTTTCTTTTTACCCTAAATTTATGCAATCTATCTCCTCCTAAAACCTATAAAAATTTTTAGAAAACAGTAGCACAATAAATGATATTTGATACTTGGTTCAAGCACAGAAAAAACTAGGCTAAGTGTAATAGGAAAATTTTATTAGTAACTCATATATTTGGCAATATCTAATATTTTGTTACTTACTAGAATAAATTTACAAATGTAACAATTGAACTTGGAATTTAGAAGAAAGATACTTTAATATCAAAAATGCCAACTAAAAAAACTAGCCTTGCAAAATTTTTTGCAAGGCTATGCAAATTAAGCTTTTGGACCAGCTTTAGCGTACTCAACGCCCTCTTTTACATCTTCGTAACGTTTGAAATTTTCAACAAACATTTTAGCTAGCTTGTCACGTGAAGCGTTATACTCAGCCGGATGCGTCCATGTGTTTATAGGATTTAGTAGCTTTGTCTCGACGCCATCAAGCTCTTTTGGAATAGCGAAGTTAAATTTATCAAAATTTTCAAACTCACATTTTGTGATGCTGCCATCAAGGATCGCATTTATGCAAGCACGAGTTGCTTTTATGCTCATACGCTTGCCAACGCCGTAAGCACCACCACTCCAGCCTGTATTTACAAGATAGACATTAACGCCGTGTTTATCTATTTTCTCGCCAAGTAATTTTGCATAGACAGTTGGATGAAGTGGCATAAATGGCTCGCCAAAACAAGCGCTAAAAGTAGCGACTGGCTCGGTGATACCGCGCTCTGTACCAGCAACTTTTGCTGTGTAGCCACTTAGGAAATAATACATAGCCTGCTCTTTTGTAAGCTTCGCAACTGGAGGAAGCACGCCAAAAGCGTCAGCACTTAAAAAGATGATATTTTTTGGATGGCCAGCGCTTGAACTTGGTTCGTAGTTGTCGATGTGATAGATCGGATAGCTCACGCGTGTATTTTCAGTCTTTGAGCCATCTTTGTAATCAACCACACCCTTTTCATCAGCCACGACGTTTTCAAGTAGCGCATCACGCCTGATCGCTGCGTAAATTTCTGGCTCACTGCTTGGATCAAGATTGATACATTTTGCATAGCAGCCACCCTCAAAGTTAAACACGCCATCATCATCCCAGCCGTGCTCGTCATCGCCTATTAGTTTGCGTTTTGGATCAGTTGAAAGTGTCGTTTTGCCAGTACCTGATAGGCTAAAAAATAGCGCTGTATCGCCTTTTTCGCCTACGTTTGCAGAGCAGTGCATACTTAGTTTACCTTCAAGTGGCAACCAGTAGTTCATCATAGAAAAAATACCCTTTTTCATCTCACCACCGTACCACGTACCGCCGATCACTGCGACATTTTCCTCGACGTTGAAGATAACAAAGACATCTGAATGTAGCCCATCAGCCTTATATTCTTCATTTTTTGTTTTACAAGCGTTATATACTACAAAATCAGGCTCAAATTTAGCTAGCTCTGCCTCGCTTGGGCGGATGAACATATTTTTTACAAAGTGCGCTTGCCACGCTACTTCGGTGACAAAACGGACTGATTTTTGGCTCTTTTTACTAGCTCCACAAAATGCATCTTGGATGAAAATTTCCTTGCCGCTAAGCTGCTCTTTTGCTTTTTTAAGAAGTTTATCAAAAAGCTCTTTTGTGATAGGCTGATTTATCTTACCCCAAGCGATGTATTTTTGACTTGGATCTTGCTTGACAAAGTACTTATCTTTTGGGCTTCTTCCAGTAAAAATTCCAGTATCAACCATAAATGTGCCGTTACTTGAAACACTGCCCTCGTTGTTTGCCTTTTCAAGCTCAAAAAGCTCGTCATAGCTTAGATTGTGATTTATCTTTTTGATCTCTTTTAGACCTAGCTCGTCTAGTTTATTTATCATGTTATTTCCTTTTAAAATTTTCATTTCTTTATAAATTCTGACCTAAAAGTCATCAAAATGTTAATCAAATTTCGCTTAACACTCTCTTTTTAAAATGGGCAAATTTATTTAAATTTAGCCACCACTTGATTGTTCGCGACACTTTGACCTTTGCTAACCTCAATAGAGCCTATCACACCATCTTTTGGGGCTTTGACCTCTATCTCCATCTTCATCGCCTCAAGCACGACTACAGCTTGCCCTTTTTTGACTTGATCGCCAGGACTTACTAAAATTTTATGCACAGCGCCTGGCAAGCTAGCAACGATATCATTTGCTGTTATGCCTGCTGCTGCACTTTTAGCATTTTTTACGCTCTTGCCTTCAACTTCAGTGATCGATTTTACTTGGATGCTATCGTTAAAGCCTTCGCTTACTTCGACATTGTAGCGGCTACCATTTACAACGACACTATATCTGCCACTTTGAGTTTGTCTGCATTCATTTGCCTTAGCGTTTGGATCGATCTTTCTTACATTTACTTTGGCTTCGCCTTTTAAGAATGCGATACCCTTTTCTTTACAAGCTGCTGCTATAAATATATTTTCTTCGGTAGTTTTTATATTGTTTTGCTTTAGAATTTCTTTTACGTGAGCAAGCGACTTACTCTCATCTTTATCAGCTATATCAACTGCGTGTTTTGTAGTTGGTTTTAAGCCTAGTTGCTCACTTGCAAGCTTGATGATCTCTTTATCAGGCGTAACTGGTGTCTTGCCAAAGTAGCCAAGCACCATTTTACCGTAGCCCTCTGCAATCTTTTTCCACTTGCCAAACATTACATTATTAAATGCTTGTTGGAAGTAAAACTGGCTAACAGGGGTTACTGAAGTACCGTATCCACCCTTTTGCACCACTTCACGCATCGCAAGGATGACCTCTGGAAATTTATCTAAGATGTTGTTATCTCTCATCATCTGGGTATTTGCAGTAAGTGCGCCACCAGGCATCGGTGAAAATGGTATGAGTGGGCTTACTTGCACGGCCTCAGGTGGCAAGAAATACTCTTTTAAGCAGTCATTCAAAACGCTTTCGTATTTTAAAATTTTCTCCACGTCAAGTCCGCCAAGATCGTAGTTTTTGCCTTTTACTGCATGAAGCATAGTTAAGATATCTGGTTGACTTGTACCACCACTTACTGGGCTTGCGGCTAGATCTATGCCATCAATGCCAGCCTCAAGCGCTGCAAGATAGCAAGCAACACTTACGCCTGCGGTTTCATGAGTGTGAAGTCTGATATGAGTTTTTTCTGGTAGTAGTTTTCTAGCCATTTTTATGGTTTCATAGACCTTTTGTGGGCTGCTTGTGCCACTTGCATCTTTAAAGCAAACGCTGTGATAAGGGATGTTTGCATCTAAAATTTCTCTTAAAATTTTCTCATAAAATTTAACATCATGAGCCCCCACACAGCCATTTGGTAGATCCATCATAGTAACGACGACCTCATGTTTTAGTCCATGATGAGCTATTCTCTCGCCTGAATATTTTAAATTTTCAACGTCATTTAGTGCGTCAAAATTTCTAATGGTGGTGGTTCCGTGTTTTTTGAAAAGCTTTGCGTGAAGGTCGATTAGCTCACGACTACCAGTATCAAGTGTTACGGTATTTACGCCCCTGCTTAGGGTTTGAAGATTTGCTTTTGGTCCTACGATGCTTCTAATTTTATCCATCATCGTAAAAGCATCTTCATTTAGGTAAAAATAAAGGCTTTGAAATCTCGCTCCGCCACCAAATTCAAAATGCTCTATGCCAGCCTCTTTGGCTGCTTCAAGCGCGGGCAAAAAGTCGTTCATAAGCACTCTAGCGCCATAAACTGACTGAAAGCCATCTCTAAAGGTCGTATCCATAACATCGATAAATTTCTTCGCCATCACCCACCTCATTAATTTTATAAATTTATTTAAAGAATTCATAGAAAATGGCTAAATTGGTTAGAAACTCAAATTAGCCATTTTGCTTGTTTTTTGGTATTTTACAACCAAAAACTTTTATATCATTTAAAAAGTGAGAGTAAGAAGTTTAATAATCCGCCGTGGCTCGCATCAAGCATTGGCTTTAATTCCATTAGAAAGACGCAGAAAAATACAAGTACAGCAAGCTGAATAAAAATATAAGGCACAACGCCTTTATAAATAGCAGTCGTTTTTATCTCAGCTGGTGCGACTGACCTTAGGAAAAATAAGCTAAAACCAAATGGTGGTGTCAGGAATGAAGTTTGCAAATTCATTGCAACTAAGATTGCTAGATAAATTGGATTTATACCAAGCTTTGCGGCTATTGGTACCAAGATAGGAAGCACAATATATGAAATTTCAACAAAGTCGATAAAAAAGCCAAGCACAAAGATGACAACCATGCTAAAAATGATAAAGCCCCACTTCTCACCTGGTAAATTTGTCATAAATTTTTCAACAATCTCATCTCCACCAGTATAACTAAATACCATAGAAAAGGCTGTCGCACCAACAAGTATGGCAAAGACTAGAGCTGTGGTTTTTACGCTTTCTGCCAATGCCTCTTTTATCATAGAAAATGAAAATGTCCTATAAAAAATAGCTAAAATAATGGCTCCAACGCAGCCAAAAGCTGAACTTTCAGTTGGTGTAGCGATACCTGCAAATATAGAGCCCAATACACAAATAACAAGTAAAAGCGGCGGAAAGATAGCAATTAGTGCTCTCATGATCTGCTTAAATTTACTAACACCGCTCTCATCTTTTACTACCGGTGCAGTATCTGGTTTCAAATAAGCAACAATCAAAATATAAATAATATAAACTGCTACAAGTGTGAGTCCTGGTATGATGGCTTGATGAAAAAGCTCACCAACTGGCACTGAAAATATATCACCCAAGATAATCAGCACAATAGAAGGTGGAATGATCTGTCCAAGCGTACCAGCGGCACATATAGTGCCACAACCTAGCGCTTGGTCGTATTTATACTTTAACATAACAGGCAAGCTTATAACGCCCATCGCAACGACACTTGCACCAACAACACCAGTTGAAGCTGCAAGAAGTGCTCCAACCAAGATAGTGCTAATAGCAATACCTCCGCGAATTTCTCCAAAAAGCATACCCATACTCTCAAGTAGCCTCTCAGCTAGTTTTGACTTTTGAAGCACAACGCCCATAAAGACAAAAAGTGGAACTGCTATAAAAATTCTACTCTCCATGATAGAGAAAATTCTATAAGGCATGAAGTTAAACATATCTTTGAAGACTTCGATACTTCCAAGCAGCCCGTCTCCGTCTCCAATACTCTCAACAATACTACCAATCATGCCAAATATCATCGAAACCGCACCAAAGGTAAAGGCTACTGGAAAGCCAATGCCTAGCATCAAAAGTGCAGCTATAAACATTATCAAACCAGCCATTATTCCCCCTTTTTAGCTTTTTTGTAAAGATTAAAATTTCTTATAAAAAAGCCAATCGCAAAAAATACAAGCAGATAAAAAGAAAAAGGGATAAGTGCTTTTATGATCCATCTGTGAGTAAGACCGCCTGGATCTGCACTAGCTTCAGCTGAAGTATAAGCATCACTCACAAATTCAAATGATAAATTTGAAACCAGAAGTGCAAATGGGATTACAAAAATAACAGTTCCTATCATATTTATAAGAGCTTTATTTTTTGGTGAAAATTTAGCATAAAAGATATCAACTCTAACGTGTGCATCTTCTTTTAATGCATAGCTCATGCCAAGTAAAAATATTACAGCAAAAAAATGCCACTCAAGCTCCTGAAATGCGACATTACCGTAAGAGAAAAAATATCTTGCCACAACGTTAAAAAAGACATCTATTATCATCAAAGCCATAATAAACATGCAAATATAGCCGACTATATCGCCGACCTTATCAAAAAATTTCTCAACTTTTTGCATAACCAACCCTTAAAAAAACAATTTATTTATCATGATGATAAATACGCAAACTGGTGCCACATATCTTAATAAAAAATACCATGCACTAAATACAAAGTCGCTCATATATGGACTAAATAGCACATAAAGTGCCTCTCTTTTCATAAAATATCCAACAAATATCGCTCCACCAATACCACTAATTGGAAGCAGAACATTTGAAGCGGTAAAGTCAAGAAAATCAAAGAAATTTTTACCAAAGAGCATAAATTTGTCGCCAACATTTTCTATATTTGATAAAAGACATAAAAATCCTAAAACAAAAACACCAGCTCCAACTATACTAAGAGCTTTTATCCTGTTAATGCCATACTCTCTGATCAAGAAAAATACAAACGGCTCTACGATAGAGATGGCTGAAGTAATGCCAGCAAAGATAAGCGCAGCAAAAAATGCTATAGCTAAAATTTGACCTATCACGCCAAGCTTAGCAAAGAGCGTTGGAAGCGAGATAAAGACAAGTCCTGGTCCTTGAGACGGCTCGGCACCAAATTCAAATATAAATGTAAAGATAACAAGACCCATCATGATGGCTAAGACGATATTTATAAAGACGATACTTAGCGTAGAAGTGGCTAAATTTGTATCATCGCTTAGGCTAGCTGAATATGTAATGATCGCTGCCATACCAAGAGATAGTGTCCAGAAAGCAAGACCAAGAGCAAGCAAAAGCGAGTTAAATGAAATTTTGCTAAAGTCGGGAACAAGTAAAAACTCAGCCGATTTTGTAAAACCATTCATTGTCATAGAAAAGATAAGCATGATTAAAACCATGATAAATAGGCTTGGCATCATCCAAACATTTAGCTTTTCAATACCACTTTTCACACCTTTTGAAAGGATAAAAAAGCAAGCTACAAATGCTATAACAAAATAAAGTGTCTGCTCGCCAAGACCATGCGTAAGAAGCTCATTAAATATTACTTTTGAACTTTCTATATCGTTTGGAAGACCGGTAAAAGATAGGCTGAAATACTTAAAGACCCAGCCGATGATCACAATATAATAAGATGAGATTATGGCTGCGGTTACCATAGCTAAAATTCCAACCAGCTGCCATAAATTTTTATTTTTATTCGCCAACTTTCTAAAGGCATTTACACTATCGCTCTCACTAAGTTTGCCGATACTTAGCTCTGCCATAAAGATAGGTATGCCAACTAAAAACGTTATCAAAAGATATAAAATAACAAATGCCGATCCACCATTTTCACCAACCATATATGGAAATTTCCATGCATTGCCAAGTCCAACAGCTGACCCTGCAACTGCTAAAACATAACCTATTTTAGAAAACTGTTCTTTTGCCATTATGCAATCTCCCTTACTAACACCACAAAAACTAGAACTGGTGCCACAAACCTTATTAAAAAATACCAAATTTTAAAAACAATCTTACCCATATAAGGCAAGAATAGCTCTTTTAAAAGCTCAAATTTCATAAAGTATCCAACAAAAATGGCAAATATAATGCCACCAAGTGGGAGCATAATGTTTGAGCTAAGATAATCAAGCAAATCAAAAAAGCTCTTACCAAAAAATGTAAGTGCTTCTTTAAAAACGCCAATACCGCTTAACGCACATAAAATCCCTAAAACATAAACTACGGCACCGACAATAATAATTGATCTATTTCTACTAAATCCCAAACTTTTATTTAAGAAAAATATAAATGGCTCGACTAGCGAAATAACCGATGTTATACCAGCAAAAAATAAAGATGTAAAAAATGCAAAAGCCAAGAAATTTCCAAGCAAACCAAGCTTTGCAAAAAGCGTTGGAAGCGAGATAAATGCTAACCCTGCCCCCTTTGATGGCTCTGAGCCAAATTCATAGGTGAATGTAAAAACTATAAGCCCTATAATTACGCTAATAATTATATTTGCAAAGACTACATAAAGCGATGAAGTGAACAAATTTGTATCATCACCAAGACTTGATGAATAAGTAAGTATGCAGCCTATACCAATACACATCGTAAAAAAAGCAAGTCCAAGAGCGTTTAAAATAGCACCTTGATCAATTTTTGAAAAGTCTGGCACAAGTAAAAATTTAGCCGCCTCGTCAAAACCATTCATACCAAAAGAGTAACCAAGCATTAGTAAAAGCAAGACAAATAAAGCCGGTATAAGATAGACATTTATGCGTTCTATGCCACTTTTAACACCCTTTGTCAAGATAAAAAAGTAGGCAAAAAAGGCGATACTAAAATATAAAATTTGCTCAAATGCGCCATTTGAAGTAAAATTTACAAAAAGTGCCTCTGAGTGTGTGATATCTTTAGGAAGCTCGCCAAGGCTTAGGATGACGTATTTTAGCACCCAGCCGATAATGAGCGTATAAAAAGAAGCTATCAAAAGCCCTGTTACCATTATAATGCCAGCAAATTTCCATAAATTTGACCCCTTTGTGGCTAGGCTCTTAAATGCTCCAACCGTATCAAGACGAGAAATTTTTCCCATTGCCATCTCAGCAAAAAATATACTAAGGCCAACAACAAAAGCAAAAAATAGATATATAAGAATAAATGCTGAACCACCGTTACTACCGACCATATATGGAAATTTCCATGCATTACCAAGGCCAATAGCCGCTCCAATGATAGAAAGAACAAAACCAACTTTACTAAATCTATCCATCATTTACCTGCTATTTGATAGATCATAATGACACAAATTGCGATTGGTACGATGTATCTTAAAGCAAAATACCAAATTTCAAAAAATACTTTTCCCATAAATTCACCGAAGAGTAGATATAGGCTCTCTTTTTTAAGTTTATAGCCAACAAAAAAACTAAAAATTATGGCACCTATTGGCATCATAATATTTGATGTAAGAAAGTCGAGCGCGTCAAATACTGGCTTGCCAAATATACTAAATGTGCTGGCCGTATCAGAATAGTATGAAAATATACAAAAAATTCCCAAAACATAGACAAAAGCGCCTATATAAAGAAGTGCTGCCTTGCGTGAAATTTCAAATTTTCTAACCAAATAATAAGCAAAGGGCTCGATCATCGAAACCGCACTCGTGATACCTGCAAACAAAAGCGATATAAAAAATGCAACCGCCATGACGTTGCCAACGACGCCAAGCTTTGCAAAAAGCGTGACAAGCGAGATAAAGATAAGACCCGGGCCACTTGCCGTGCTATCAGCTCCATAAGCAAATATAAATGTAAAGACCACAAGCCCCATCATAATGCCTATTAATATATTTATAAAAATGATAGAAAGTGTTGATTTTATTAAATTTGTACGCTCTGGTAAATTTGCAGCATATGTTGGTATGACGCCAACGCCCATAGATAGCGAAAAAAACGCAAGTCCAAGAGCCTGTAAAATCACATCTGGTGTGATCGCACTAAAATTTGGTACAAATAAAAATTTAGCCGCCTTCACAAAGCCATCGCCCATGCTAAGCGCGTAAAAAAGCATACAAACAAGTAAAACAAAAAGGCTTGGCATCATCCATATATTTAGCTTTTCTATGCCACTTTTTACGCCTTTTGAAACGGCAAAAAATACCATTAAAAAAACTATGCTAAAGCAAAGTACACTACTAGTTAAGTCATTTGCTAAAAGTGTATTAAACTGCACTGCTGCTTCTTTAGTATCAGCCAAAAGTGGCGAAAAACTAAGATAGATATACTTTAAAATCCAGCCAATAACCACCATATAAAATGAAGCTATCAAAATCGCGCCGATCATAAAAAAGCCAGAGAGAGACCACGCTTTTTTATGCTTTGGAGCAAGCTTATAAATAGAGCTTACGACGTCGCTTTCACCGAGCTTTCCTATACTAAGCTCCGCCAAAAATGCCACAAATGCGATAGCAAATGTAAGGAGCAAATATAAAATTATAAATGCTGAACCGCCGTTATTTCCTACCATTGTAGGGAATTTCCAGGCATTGCCAAGACCTACAGCGGAACCTGCCATCGCAAGAACAAAGCCTATTTTTGAAAATTTTTCATTTATCATTGAAAACCTAGGATTAAGAATAAATTAATTTTTTTAAAAGATAGCATAAAAAAACTTTTATTTTTCTAAGCCAAGAATTTTTTATAGGCAATTTAAATTTTTAGTGTTTTTATTTGAAACAAAGTTTTGTTTTTGTAATATTACGGCTCATAAAGTTTAAGTAGGGGACAGATCCGAAAGAGCTTTAAAATTTTAAAGGAGCAACGATGAAAAAGATCGTGTTTTTAATTCTTGGTCTTGCTGCATTCGCATTCGGCGCTGATGGCGAGATGATCAAATCATATTCAGTTATCGCTGGTAGTATTGGCCTTGGCCTTGCAGCTCTTGGTGGCGCTATTGGTATGGGCAATACAGCTGCTGCAACAATTAGTGGAACAGCTAGAAACCCAGGTGTTGGTAGCAAACTTATGACTACAATGTTTATTGCTCTTGCGATGATCGAAGCACAAGTTATCTACGCACTTGTTATTACACTTATCGTTCTTTACGCAAACCCAATGCTTGGCTAAGCGTAGAGCTTAAATTTAGCCCCCTCTTTGGGGCTTTACTCTTTTTGCGATCATGGTGGAATTGGTAGACACGCTATCTTGAGGGGGTAGTGCCGCTAGGTGTGCGAGTTCGAGTCTCGCTGATCGCACCATCTAATCTTACACTTCAAAGTTCAAAATCTTACAAAATTTAAAAAGGGGAATTTATGCTAGATAAAAAGCGTGCTTTAAAACAGCTACAAAATGAAGCAGATGATACCGCTATCTATACATTACTCGAAGCTAGTGAAAAAAGTGAAGAAAATAAAAAAATACTTCGTAAATTAATCACTGAGGAAAAACGACATTATGCTTTTTGCCAAAAGATAACAGGTGAGAGCAGAACTGCAAATTTATTCAAAGTCATCTTCTATACGATACTTGTTAAAATTTTTGGTACATCTTTTACTTTAAAATTTATGGAGTCACGTGAAGAAGACGCAGAGCAATTTTATCTTGGTATTGTTGATGAGTATCCTGAAGCTAGAGATATTTATAATGAAGAAGTAAATCATGAAAATAATTTAATTTCTATGCTAAAAGACACGAAACTAGTCAATGCCGGTGGTATCGTTCTTGGTATGAATGACGCATTAGTTGAGCTAACTGGCACGCTAAGTGGCATCGCTCTAGCTTTTTCAAATACAAAATCAGTTGGTGCAACAGGCCTTATCATGGGCATTGCAGCTGCTCTTTCTATGGCAGGGTCAGCCTATCTCGAGTCAAAAGAAAATCCAAGTGACGAGATCAAACCGCTTACCTATTCGCTCTACACAGGTGGTTCGTACATCATAACAACGGCGTTTTTGATACTTCCATTTTTCATCTTTTCAAGTGGTGTTTACGCTGTCTTGTCGATGTTTTTCTTTGCCTTTGTTGCCATTATCACTTACAACTTTTACATAAGCGTGGCAAAAGAGCTTAAATTTTTGCCAAGAGTGATTGAAATGTGTGTGATAACTTTTGGTGTTGCGATCATTTCATTTGGCATTGGCTTTTTAGTCAAGCACTATTTTGGCCTAGATATTTAATCCAAAATTTCATACCAAGTGTAGCTATCGTCTCCAAAATTCCCACTAAATAGTGGCTTTAAATTTAGATCAAGGCTTAAATTTTTACCATCCTTAAAATTTGAGCTTTGATAGATAAGTAGCCATTTTACGTTTGCTAGCTTGCCATCTTTTGCAAGCTTTAAAAACTCATCAGCTCCTTCAAACATAGTAAGCCCTGTTAAATTAAGCTCTTTTTGAATGCTGACTTTTCTATCTGGCACACTAAAGAGCGGTATTGTCTTATCAAATTTATCACTTCTTGAGTAGATTATGACATCTGGATTTTTACCGCCACTTACTAGCCTACTGTCAAGCTTTGGGCGATCAACTCGCACTGTATTGCCACCGATCACTATCGTATCTATGACGCTTCTAAGTTTATGGACGTGCGTACGGCTAAGCTCATTTGTGATGATGCCGCCACTTGCCACGCCGTTTTTACTAAGGGCGATTTTTAAAAAAATAAATCCACCATTTTGATAGGCTAAAAATGGCTCAAGTAGCTTGTCACAACGCTCTTTTAAAACACTAAATTTCACCCTCATACCAGCACTTTGCAGTAAATTTGCGCCACCACTTGCTACCTTATTTTCATCATGACTGCCTATTATTACCTCTCTAAAACCTAGCTCTTTTAGCAAATTTGCACAAGGTGGCGTTTTGCCATGATGCGAGCAAGGCTCAAGAGTGACGTATGCTTTTGCATTTTTTAGTAAATTTGCGTGATTATTTAGTAGAAATTCGTAGGTAAATTTTGGCTCTAAAAGGCCAAATTCGCCCTCTTTTATATTAGAAGCAAATTTGGCGTTATACGCCTTTATGAAATCATCTTTAAATTTTTCACTTTTTTTGCAAAGTGCAAAGAGTATCGCTGTTGGTTCAGCGTGCAAATATCCAGCCTTTTCATGAGCCTTGCAAGATAAAATTTGACCATTTTCATCAAGAATAAGACATCCAACGGCTGGATTTGGATAGGTCAGGATCTGAAATTTCCAAGCCTCGCTTAAAGCAAGATCCATGTAAAATTCGTCGTTCATCTTAACAAGCTATATTTATTTTCCTATATCTTTTATCTCATCAACAAGAGTTTTTGAGATCAAGTCGATATCGGTCGGCTCATCCTCCGCGTCCCACCTAAAAGCAGCAATCTCTGCCGAAACGGCGATATCTTTAAAATAGCTATATTTCGTTGTAGAGAGTGGTATAGCGTAAGAAACCAAAAGCCTATCAGTGTTATCATAAATTTTCACGCTATAGCGAAAGTGTGGCTTGTTTAACGCCTTGCCACCCCAGTTAAACCATCTTTCATAGTCCATTTGTATTTTTATCTTGAAGCTATTTTCATCCCCTAAAATGCCCTGCTCTTTTAGATGTTTGTTTATAAATTCCACAAACTCATCACGAAGTTCGCTTTCATTTTTATAGTTAGTGTTGTGCTCGTATCTAGTTGGTTGATTTGTCAATGTTAGGTTAAAATCACTAACAATGTATTTAGCCACGCCTTTTTGTATCGGCGTTGGCTCAACATTATATTTATATCTTCCCCCACATCCAACAAAGAAAATACCTAAAACTATTAAAAAGAGTATTTTTACAAATTTCATATTTCTCCAAATTTACGACAAACCGTCGATCTTGCCATCTACGTCTATCTTCATATTGACAGCGGCTGGTACTTTTGGAAGTCCTGGCATCAGCATGATCTTACCACAAACCGCGACGATGAAGCCGGCTCCCGTTCTAATGTCAAGGTCTTTTACGCTAAATGTAAAGCCCTTTGCTCTTCCCAAAAGCTTCGCATCGTCGCTAAATGAGTACTGCGTTTTGGCGATACAAACTGGCAAATGACTCAAATTTAGCTCTTTTATCATCTCAATCTTTTTAAGAGCGGCCTCTTCAAAGACTACCTCGCCAGCTCCATAAATTTCCTTAGCGACTTTTTCTATTTTAGTTTTCGTATCATCGCTCATCTCGTATGTGAAATTTATCTTACTTGGCTTATCGCATGCTTTTAAAACTAGCTCAGCAAGCTCAAGTGCACCTTTACCACCTTTTAAGAAATTCTCACAAACTGCCACTTCTACACCAAGCCCACGGCAGTATTCTTTTACGAAATTTATCTCTTCATCAGTGTCAAAGCCAAATTTATTAAGCGCCACAACTACGTTTTGACCAAATTTGACTTTTAAATTTTCGATGTGTCCGCCAAGGTTTTCGATACCTTTTTTAAGGGCATTCATGTCTGGTTTTGTGATCTCGTCTTTATTTGCTTCGCCGTTATATTTTAGCGATCTGATCGTGCTTACAAGCACCACAGCACTTGGTTTGATGTCAGCAACCCTGCACTTTATATCTAAAAATTTCTCCGCGCCAAGCTCCGAGCCAAAACCAGCTTCAGTGATGACGTAGTCAGCTAAATTTAGAGCTGTTTTTGTTGCGATGACGGAGTTGCAGCCGTGTGCGATGTTTGCAAATGGGCCGCCATGCACGAGCGTAGGTGTGTGTTCAAGTGTTTGAAATAAATTTGGTTTGATCGCATCTTTTAAGAGTATGCAAACAGCGTCCTCACAGCCTAGATCACGCACATAGATAGGCTTTTTATCGCTATCATATGCGACCATTATGTTTGCCACGCGCTCTTTTAGATCAGAAAGGCTTGTGGCTAGACAAAGCACAGCCATGATCTCGCTTGCGGCGGTGATGTTAAAGCCATCTTCTCTTGGCACGCCATCAGTCCTGCCGCCCTGCCCCACAGTGACAAATCTTAGCGCGCGGTCGTTCATATCCATACAGCGCTTCCATAAAATTTTCTCTATTTTTAGTGGGTTTTCTTGATAGAGGCTATTATCTATCATGGCAGAAATCAGGTTATTTGCCGATGTTATCGCGTGAAAATCGCCAGTAAAGTGTAAATTTAGATCCTCCATCGGCGCTAGCTGCGAGTAGCCGCCACCTGCTGCTCCGCCCTTTATGCCAAAAACTGGCCCAAGAGATGGCTCGCGAAGTGCTAGGCAGACCTTTTTATTAAGCAAATTTAGTGCGTCAGCTAGACCTATTGACATAGTCGTTTTGCCCTCGCCGTATGGGGTTGGATTAGTCGCGGTGACTAAGATGAGTTTTGAGTTTGATGGCTCAAGCCTAGGGGAAATTTTAGCCTTAAATTTGCCGTAAAGCTCAAGTTCGTCTTCGTTTAAGCCTAGTTTTGCGGCAACTTTACTGATGTGTTCTAACTTCGTTTGGTGAGTTATCTCGATGTCGCTTAGCATTTTACCACTCCAAATATGTTTTTGCTTTTTTTATCTCACTAATGTTGATCTCAAAAATTCCCTCTTCGTTTTCTACTGCGATGCTCTCTTCGTCAGCTTTTACAAGCCTTCCTGCAAATTTCTCACTCTCGGTTTGAACTTTAACTAGCTCACCAACGCTCGCTTTAAAATGCGAAGACTTACTAAGCTTTCTCTCAAGGCCAGGCGAGCTAACCTCAAGGTTGTAGTCTCCACTAACTGGCGGTGTCACGTCAAAGATAGGCGAGAGCAGACGGCTCACTTTTTCGCAATCATCAAGGCTCACTCCGCCATTTTTTGTGATGTAAACTCTAAAAATAGCCCTACCATTTTCATTTGCGATCTCGCTGTCATAAAGCTCTACGCCGCACTCGCGTACTAGTTTGTCTAAATTATCCATTTTTGTTTAAATCCTTTGAAATTTTATCAAACAACTTATCCATATGGTTTTGATACTCTAATCTATCGTCAAATTTAAAGTGAAAATTTGGACATCTATACCAGCCCTCAGCAGCCATGCAGTGGTTTTGCAAGTGCCTGCAAACTCGCTTTAAATGCCCCAAAATATACTCTTGCTCGCGCTCGTCAAACATCATCTTGTCAAGATAGACAAAGGCGTCATATCTGCCCTTTTTGCACTCGACGTCAGTGACGCAAAGCCCCTTTAAAATGCTATCTTCAAGAGTGGCTAGAGCCTCTGGTATGAGCTCTTTTAGCACGCTCTCTGTCCTCATACGCTTTATTTCGTTAGCGTTCATAGAGTAGCTTTCTCCTTGACTTCTTTGAAGCTTTCGATGTAGTCATTTTCTCTGATGTCGTTGAAATTCTCGATACCAACACCACACTCGTAGCCTTTAGCAACCTCTTTAACGTCATCTTTGAAGCGTTTTAGTGAGCTTACCGAGCCCTCATAAACGACCACACCTTCTCTAATAAGACGAATTTTTGCCCCTCTGTTTATCGTACCCTCAGTGACGATACATCCAGCGATTGCACCTACTTTTGGCACATGGATCACTTGGCGAACCTGAGCTTGACCAAGCTGCTCTTCTCTGATGATCGGCGACATTAGTCCGCCCAAAATCGCCTTCACATCGTCTATTAAGTTATAAATAACGTTGTAAGTTTTTATCTCGACGCCACTCTCTTTTGCCTTTTCTTTAATCTCGCCAGTTGGCCTTATATTAAAGCCAAGAATGATACAGTCATTACTTGCACCTGCAAGCGCAACGTCGCTTTGCGTGATACCGCCAACACCTGAGTGGATCACATTTACTCTGATCTCGTCATTTGCTAGTTTTTCTAGGCTCGCTTTTAGCGCCTCGAGTGATCCACCAACGTCAGCTTTGATGATGACTGGAAGTGTTTTTAGCTCGCCCTCAGCGATCTTAGCGCTAAGCTCATCGATACTAACTTTTGTGCTCTTACTAAGCTCTTTTTGGCGGATATATTCAGCCTTTTTCTGTGCATATTCTCGAGCCTCTTTATCAGTTTTTACGCCTATTAATGTCTCGCCAGCCTCTGCTATCTCGCTAAGGCCTACTATCACGCCACATTCGCCTGGTTTTATCTCTTTTAATGGCCTGCCCTGATCATCAAGCAGGCTTCTTATCTTGCCATACGCAACGCCTGCAACAACAGTGTCGCCAACATTTAATGTACCGTTTTCAACGATAATGGTAGCTACTGGGCCACGACCCTTTTGAAGCGAACTCTCAATAACTGTTGCTTTTGCATTTGCCTTTGGATTTGCCTTTAGCTCCAAAAGCTCAGCTTGTAAAAGTACGATCTCTAGTAAATCATCTATACCTGTACCCATTTTTGCAGAGATTGGCACAAATTCATACTTTCCGCCCCACTCTGTTGGCATGACATCAAGTTCAGCAAGACCTGTTTTTACTAGATCTGGATTTGCGGTTTCCTTGTCCATTTTGTTTATTGCGATGATTATTGGCACACCAGCAGCTTTTGCATGGCTAACTGCCTCTTTTGTTTGTGGTTTTACGCCGTCATCTGCCGCAACGACGATGATAACTATATCAGTTACACCAGCACCTCTTGCACGCATAGCCGTGAACGCTTCGTGACCTGGAGTGTCGATAAATGTGATGTTTTTGCCATTTTTATTTACCATATAAGCACCCACGTGCTGAGTAATACCGCCGGCCTCACCAGCTGCTACACGAGAATTTCTAATGTAATCAAGCAGTGAAGTTTTGCCATGATCAACGTGACCCATGATGGTTATGACTGGTGCTCTTGGCTGGAGATTTTCATCATCTTTTATCTCTTCTTCGTAGGCTGCTACATAGTCAAATTCTTTTTGATCGTCGATGATATTTACCTCAACATTAAACTCATCGGCTAAAATTTCAATTGCATCTTCGTCCAAAAAGTCATTTTTTGTTGTCATCATACCAAGCATAAACAGCTTGCCTATGACCTCGCTTGGCTGCTTGTTTAGCTTCTCGGCAAATTCATAAACACGAATTTCTTTCGGAATATTTATAGAGGTCACAGCTTCATTGTTTTGTTTATTTTCAGGCTTTTTATGTTTTTTTCTAGCTCTTCTTTGTATGCCGCCCTCGCCAAATGAATTTATTGTGTTATTGACTGTAGTTCTCATAACATTTGGCTGTTTTGTCTTTTGTGCTGGTGCTGGTGCTGGGGTTTTAAAACTAAAATCAGGAAGAACAACCACATCTTCATCTTCTAGCACGATGTCACCAAAGTCGCTTCCGCCAAGTAGATCCATCTTCTGGGCACTATCTTTTTTGCTTACGACTACTACTTTTTTCTCTTTTTTCTTTTTTCTTGCTAAATTTTCATCATTTGCAGAAAACATATTTTTAAAATCACTTATATTTGCCACCACTGGTTCTGTTTTTTTCTCTTCTTTTACAGCAACTGGGGCTTCGTAGTCCTTTTTCTTTTTAACTATTACAAGACCGCGCCTTTTTTGAGTTACATCAGCCAAGCTCTCTTTTGGCTTTGGTGTCTCGACTGGCTTTTGCTCAACCTTTGCAGGCTCTTCTTTTTTAGGCTCAGCTTTAGGTTTTTCCTCTGAAATTTCTACCTCTTTTTTAGGTTCAGCCTTTGGCTTCTCAGGCTTTTGCTCGACCTTAGTGGCTGCCTTTTTAGGCTCAGTCTTAGATTTATCTTCTTTTTTAGTTGACTCTTTTTCTGTTTCTTTTTTAGGCTCTTTTTTTGTCTTTGGCTCACTCTTTTTCTTTTTAAATTTATCTGGTATTACACCAGTTTGAACGTATTCATATATAGCCTCTGCTTCTTCAAGGCTAACAGCATTTGCGTGAGTTTTGACCTTTAGTCCTAGCTCTTGAGCTTTTTCTACTATTTCTTTGCTTGGGTAGCCAAGCTCATTTGCGATCTCTGAAATCCTAACATTGCTCATTTAAGAGTATCTCCTTTAACTTCGGTGCATCAAGTCCAAGAACACCTTTAGTTTGTTTATCAATTATTTTTTTTAAAATTTTGTCGTCTTTTTGCAAACAGCCATTACATAGATAAAAACTGCGACCATTTCCCTTGCCAAATTCTAAATTCTTACCTACCAAGCGGTATCTTTTTAGTAAGTTTTGAGAAATTTTAACTCTGCAAGCGACGCATGTCCTTACTGGATTATTTTTATTCATTATATCTTTTTAAACTTGTTTCTAGCTTTGTGTAATTTCGTATCCATCGTTATCAAATGAAAAAATTTCAACTCTAAAGTCACTAAATTTGCTCTTTAAAACATCTTGTAAATTTTTAGCGTCGTCTTTATAAGCGATGTTTAAAAAGCTTGAGCCTGAGCCTGAAAGTGTGCTCATAAGCGCTCCATTTTCATAAGCTACTTTTCGCACCTCAAAGAGCTCTTTCAAAGCACTCATTCGGCGCTCTTCGTGCATCATATCCTCACTTGCAATCCTCAAAAGATCATACTTTTTTTCATAAAAACATGATGTTAAAAATGCAGCACGAGACAAGTTATTCACACACTCTTTCATGGTGTAACTTTTTGGCAAAATTTGCCTTGATGAAGCCGTGCTCATTGGTTTATTTGGGATGACAACGACTGCTTTGATCTCATCGCTTAAATTTATTTTATTTGCGTAGACATTACCATTTTTTACGATCGTGCTGATAAATCCACCGTGAACTGCTGGCGAGATATTGTCTGGATGAGTTTCATAGATGATCGCTTTATTTAAAACAACGCTTTTACTGGCCTTAAAGCCAGCCATCTCATAAGCCGAAGCTATGGCGCCGACGATTACAGCTGAGCTACTGCCAAGCCCTCTTGAAAATGGGATGTTGTTTTCAAAAACTACTCTGAAATTTTCATTTTTACCAGTTAGTTCTAGAAAAATTTCATTAAAAATGCTCAAAAAAATGTTGTTTCTCTTTAAATTTACACTATCGCTTCCCTCACCATTTATTGATACTGAGCTAAATTTAGATGGCTCGATCTTTACGCTATTAAAAAGCTTCAAACTAAGCCCCAAAGCATCAAAACCAGGACCTAAATTTGCACTCGTGGCAGGGATTAAGATATTCAAAATTTCTCCTAAACAGCTTGGATAATATAATTTGGAAGTGTATCTGAATTTAGTTTTAATTCATCTAAATTTAAAGGCAACACAAATCTCACAGGTTCAACTTTCTCAAGTAAAATTTCGCCATTTTTTAAAACAAAGCTTAAATTTTTATTTGCCCTGATCGCTTGGTGACCATTTAAGCTAAAGCCACTAACCGCATAAAATTCGCAACCCTTTGCCAAAGAGAAAGTCTTTAAGATGACATAGGCCACCTTTAGCCCCATAAAACTGCCTGGCGTATTTGCATAAATAATTTTTGCGATATTAAATTTAGAGGATAAATTTTCTAAGATCTTTATCAAAGCTTCACTGACATGTTCATCAGTCGTAATTTCATCAAATTTTACGCCATCTTTATAAACTCCAACCAAGAGCGGAGTCGATAAAGAGACAACTAAAATTTCAATATTTTCTATGCAAATACCTTTTGATACTCTTTTAGAAGTTCGCCATTTAGAGTTGCGATCTCGTAGTTTTTCTCATCGGACATCAAAGCAAGAGTTAATTTGTGATTTAGGTCATGGCTTCCAGCAAATGCTGTATAATCGCCCAATAAAGGCGCTCCAAGCAAGCTTAAATCACCAATCGCATCTAAAATTTTGTGCCTTACAAACTCATTTTCAAATCTCAAACCTTCTGGATTTAGGATATGTGTATCATCGATTGCCACAGCATTATCAAGTGATGCACCAAGGGCTAAATTTTGAGCTTGCAAACGCTGTAAATCTTTCAAAAATCCAAAAGTTCTAGCACGAGCTATATTTTTTATAAACGAGCTTTTACTAAAATCAAAAACATATCTTTGTTCACCAATAACTGGATGATCAAATTTTATCGTATAGTCAAATTTTGGACTTCTTGAAGGTGAAGTTCGTACAAATTTAGAACCCTCAATGACTTCAACTTCACGGCGGACAAGAATTACTTTTTTGCCAGCATCAAGATATCTTATGCCAGCTTCATCAAGTAGCATACAAAAGCTTATTGCACTACCATCCATCACTGGAATTTCATTTGCATCAACAGAGATTCTAATATTATCAATGCCATAACCATTTATGGCTGACATTAGATGCTCAATCGTACTAATAAAGCCCTTTTCATTGCCAACAACGGTTGCCATCTGCGTATTTATCACATTTTTAGGTTCGGCTTTAAAACTAATACCAAGATCTTCGCGGTGCAAAATAATGCCAGAATTTGCATCAAGAGGTTCTAGTATAAGTCTTATCGGCTCACCTTTATGAAGCCCTATACCAACGGTCTCAACGCGTCTTGCGATAGTAGTTTGTTTCAAGAATTTTCCTTATATTTTTAATCCGCTTATGATAGCACTAAAAAATCAATTTTGCAAATTTTTTAGTTCTTGTCTATCATCGCTTTTGCAGCATCTAAGACACTTGTGATATTGTCTTTTATCCACTTTTTGTCCATCCATTGTTGTGGTCTCACCTCTTCGCCTTGGACTAAAATTCCAAAGTGAAGGTGATCCCCAAGTGCAAGGCCACTAGTTCCAGTAACACCTATCTGATCGCCAGCTGCCACCATATCGCCCTCTTTTACTCTAGTGCTTGAGCAGTGTCCATAAAGTGAATAAAGCCCAAATCCATGATCGATCACGATATTTAATCCATAAATTCCATTTTCTGATGCAAGCACAACACGACCAGCATTGGTAGCTATTATTGGAGCTGCCGCCACGCTTGCAAAGTCTATTCCCATATGCCAAGACTCACTTACTTGCTCATTATTATATGTATAGTATCGGTGATCGGCGAAGTCAGCCACTTTTTTACCATTTCTTAGTGGGTAAAATGGAGCCACACTAAAGCCAGTTAGCATCTCATCGCCAGGATTTGAAGTAAGTGCTGTTATCTTTTCTTCGTTTGAGTTTCTAAGTGTTTCATTGACAAATCTCATTTTCTCAAGCCTTGAAAGCGCTCTTGGATCTTTTGCGTATTGATCTGTTAGATCAACTATCTTTCCATCTAAAAATTTATCATTTAACGCAATAGTTGAAGTTTTATACTTTACATTTTCATAAAAATATCTCACGTGAGACTTGCTCTCATTGCCTGCAAAGTCTCTTGCAATGACCTCAGCACTAAAATTTTCAACCTGAACTGGCCAAGCAACAAGTGCTGCATAAAAGCCCTCTTTATAAAATGGCACAGCTTTAAATTTCTTACCAAAATTTGTCTGGACATAGGCCTCTTTTAGCTGGTTATCAGTCGCTCTAAACACCACAACAGCACTACCACCTTTTGAGATAGAATAAGATTGCGAAAGTACGTAAAGATCAGGCTTTGAAGTATCAAGCACTACTTCAACCTTTTTGCTAGCTTTGTTGCCAGTAAAAAAACTCCATTTGCTAGTATCTACAGCTTCGATATTCATCTCATAGGTATCTTTTTGAGCAAAAAAGCCAGTCTTTGGAAAGGTTAAATTTACATCAAGCTCAGTACTTGGATTTTGCATGATTTGATTTAACAAATTTAGATCATTTTTCCCATCATTCATACTAATTCGTACAAATTTTATACCACTATCGTCTTTAAATTTGATATTCATTGGGGTTCTAAGATTCCAATAAACTTTATCAGCAACACCGATTATCGGTTCATTTCGCTCAAAATCTTTTGACATCAAAGCATAGCCAAAACCACCGACTAAGATTAAAATTAGCAAAAGCACAACAATACCAAAACCGCCAATTCCACGTCTATACATATATTTTTACCTTAAATTTAATTTGCAAAATTTTACACGTAAATCAATAAATTTTTAGTTAATTACAAAATTTCTCTTACAGCTCTAGCGTCGCTCATCCATGCAAAAAGCTCATCCCAGCGTTCATCTTTGATGAGATCTTTGCACAAATTTAGCTCTTTTTCAAACATATTTATGGCTTCAACAACATTATTTTTATTTTGCTTAAAAATATCGCTCCACATAAAAGGCGAACTCTTTGCGACACGTATCATGCCCTTAAATGTAGGTCCGCCAAGCGCTACGATGTGCCTTTTATCCTCTTCTTTTAAAATTCCACTAGCAAGCGAAAATGCGATCGCATGAGGCAAATGTGAAATAAGACCTACGTGATGATCATGCTCTTTTGCGCTCATGAAAATGATCTTCATGCCAAGACAAGAAAATAACTCAACGCTTCTTTTTACATGTTTTTCTGCGCTCTCAGCAAAGTCACAAACGATAATAGTTGCCCCTGTGTAAAGTGATTTAAAGGCAGCCTCTGGACCAGAATACTCAGTACCTGCCATTGGATGAGCTGGGATGAAATTTTTACGAATTTTTTCTGGCACAGCTTCTATTATCTTTTGTTTGGTTGAGCCAAAATCAATGATAGTTGTATCTTCGCTAATATCGGTTAAATTTTGCACTATTGATACGATAGCTTCAACTGGCACAGCCAAAAAGATGATGTCACACTTCTTTTTCATCTCGTCAATGCTTAAAATTTCATGCACCAAGCCAAGTTCTAAGGCCTTTTTGCTATGATTTTCATCTTTGTCATATCCACTAACACAAGAGATTAATTTTTCATCTTTTAGTGCAAGACCAAGCGAGCCACCCATAAGACCAAGTCCGATGATACCTATTTTCATAAAAAACCTTCAAAATTATAAAATTTAAATTTATTAAAAATAAAATATGATATTATACGCACTTATACTAAAACTCTAGGTTAAATTTAATGAAAAAGAAATTATTTTTATTAGCATTAGCTTTCAGCGGCCTAAGCGCACAAACAATCCAGTCAATAAACTTTAAAGGCCTAATTCACCTTTCGCCTGAAGTAGCAAGCCAAATAATGGGCTTAAAAGTCGGTCAGGATCTGACTCCAAAGCTTAGCGATAAGGCGATCACAAATTTATACAAACAAAACTATTTCGACGATATCTACATAGAAGATACAGGCAATGGTAATCTTTTAGTAGCTGTAAAAGAGAAGCCAAGTGTTGCTAGGGTCGATCTAAAAGGCGTCGTAACAAATGACAAAACTGCCATAGAGTCGTTAATCAATATCAAACCAGGCAATATGTACGATGAGCTTACAATAGAAAAAACTAAAGAGAGAATTCGTCAGTATTATGAGTCAAAGGGATATTTTGATACCGTTGTAGACGTAGAAAAACAACCAGTTGCAGACAACGACAGCTCACTTTTTATAACACTCAACATAAACCGCGGCGAAAATATGATAATCAAAAATGTAAATTTAGTCGGCGCAAAAGAGTTTGATTATGACGACATTGAGCCAGTAGTTGCAAATAAAAGTAGAGAATTTATGGGCTGGCTTTGGGGCAGAAATGACGGTAAAGTTAAACTTTTTGAGCTTGAAAATGATCCAGCAAGAATACAAGACAAATATTTCCAAAAAGGCTATTTAGACGCGACTATTTCGTCACCTTATTTAAATTCATCGTTTGATAATTACACAGCTGATCTTACTTATTATGTTCATGAAGGTGAGCCTTATAAGGTTTCAAATGTAAGCATTACAGCACCTGAAGAGCTGGAGCTTGACACTAAAAAGATCATAGATGACTTTAGGCTTGAGGCTGGCGATACGATGAACTCAGCAAGACTTCGCCAAGATATGAAAAAGCTCGATGATATGGTTGCTGATAAAGGTTATGCGTTTGTGAAGGTCTATCCAAAGACTGATAAATTTGATGAAAATAAAACTGTCGATATTGATTATGAAGTAGATCCTGGCGAAAAAGTATATATAAGAAATGTTCAAATTTCAGGAAACGATAGGACCGTTGACCGCGTTGTAAGACGTGAACTTTATCTAACCGAAGGAAATTTATATAGTAGAACCGACCTTCAAGACTCAAAAGATGCGCTAAAAAGAACAAGCTACTTTGACGATGTCGAGATAGAAGAAGATCCAGTTGATAAAAATACAGTCGATCTAAAAGTAAAAGTAAAAGAAGCCTCAACTGGCTCAATAAGCGGCGGTATCGGATACGGCAGCAGTGACGGACTACTACTAAATGCAGCACTTTCTGATACAAATATCTTTGGCTCTGGCCTTCAAGGACAAATAAGCGTAGATAAAAGTGACAGAGAGCTTTCAGGTCAGATAAGTCTTACAAACCCAAGAATTTTCGACTCAGAGTATAGCCTTGGCGGAACACTTTATGCAAATGACTATGACTGGAGAACATATAAAGAGAGAAGCTATGGCTTTAGCACAACTCTTGGTAGAAAACTAACTAGAAATTTAAGTGCATCGCTTACTTACAATATTGAGCAAAGCAAAATTACTCTAAAAGATGATGAACTAAGAGATATCAACGCAAAAACTAAAAAAGAAATTTATAGAGAAGGTAAAGCTATAAAAAGCGCTATAACTCCGGCTTTAACATATAATAGCACCGATGATTATTACTTGCCAAGACGTGGCATCATAGCTAGTACATCATTTGAGATAGCTGGACTTGGTGGCGATATAGACTTTATCAAAAATCGCACAAATTTTAACTACTACCTAGGTCTTAGAGAATACATCGACTACGATCTTATCTTAAGATACAAAGCAAGCTTTGGCAAAATTTGGGAAAGAGGATATACTCCGATCAACGAAAGACTTTACCTTGGTGGTATAAGAAGCTTACGTGGTTACGAGAGCAGAACCGTATCTCCAAAGGTAAAATATAATGGCGACTACTACGAATACGGCGGCGAAACTTCATTTAATAATTCAGCTGAAATAAGCTTTCCTATAATAGATCGTGTCAAAATGCGTGGTGTTGTATTTTATGACTACGGTATGATCGGCGAAAATAGCCTAAATGAGATAAAAAGATCATCAGTTGGTACAGGTATCGAGTGGATAACACCTATCGGACCACTTCAACTAATCTTTGCAAAAGCTCTTAAACCTAAAGAGGGCGATGATACAAATACATTTGAGTTTACTATCGGAAGACGCTTCTAATAAGATACTTTGAAGGGGCTAACTTACCCCCCCCCTTCAAACCTTTACAAATAAACAAACTTTAAGTCATATAAGAAAAAGCAAGGCAAACATTAGATATAATCCCACAATTTTTAATATAAGTGGGTAAAAATATGAATTTCTCAGATATTTTTTCAAAAATAAGAAAAGCTCAACCTCGTCCAGAAGAAGCGCCTACACACTGGGTAAAATGCGATAATTGTCACTCACTGATGTACTACAAAGAAGTTGAAGCTTGTTTTAATGTATGCCCAAAATGCGGTTATCATATGAGACTAAAAGCTACTGATCGTATAAATTTGATCTGTGATGAAGATAGCTTTGTAGAATTTGACGCGAATTTAAAACCGGCAGATCCATTAAATTTTGTTGATAAAAAATCATACAAAAAAAGAATCACAGAAAATAAAGAAAAAACAGGACGCACAAGCTCAGTGATATGCGGCGAAGGTAAATGCGACGGACAAGAAATCCAGCTAGTTGTTTTTGACTTTGGTTTCATGGGTGGTTCATTGGCTTCAGTTGAGGGTGAAAAGATCGTAAGAGCGATAAAACGAGCGATAGAAAAACGCCAAGCCTTAGTCATAGTGAGTGCTTCAGGTGGAGCTAGAATGCAAGAGAGTACATTCTCTTTGATGCAAATGTCAAAGACATCAGCCGCTTTAAAACTACTTGATGAAGCAAAGCTGCCTTATATCTCAATACTTACTGATCCAACAATGGGTGGCGTTAGTGCTTCTTTTGCTTGGCTTGGAGATCTAATAATCGCTGAACCTGGCGCATTGATAGGCTTTGCTGGTCAAAGGGTCATCAAACAAACCATTGGTGCTGATTTACCAGAGGGATTTCAAAGAGCTGAGTTTTTGTTAGAACATGGCTTAATCGATGCTATTGTGCCAAGAAGCGAACATAAAAAATATATAAGCGATATGGTTAAATTTCTCACAAATAACAAGACAATGCATCAAAAAGAAAGACAAGATGAAAATGGAAATAACTTTGAACTAAAGCTAAAAACCAAAGGCTAAATTTGGAAATTTCAGTTTTTAGCATTCAAAAATCATCACGTGACAACTTTGAAAACGAAATACAAGAATATATAAAAATGAGTGCAAAATTTGCCAAGGTAAACGATAAAATCTTTTTCAATGAAAAAATAGCAAAAGCTCAAAGTGCCGGAAAAAGCGAAGCATTAAGAGCCTATGATGAAATTTACGAGCCAAATTTAAAAGGCTTTTGTGTAATGCTTGATGAAAATGGCTTGCAACTTGACAGCCAAGAATTTGCACAAATTTTAAACTCAAATTCACAAATTAACTTTTTCATAGGTGGAGCTTATGGTCTTAGCCAAAATTTAAAAAATAAAGCACAAAAAGTCGTAAGTTTGAGCAAGATGACGATGGCGCATAAGGTTGCCAAGCTTGTACTTTTTGAGCAAATTTTTAGAGCACTTTGCATAAATGCAAACCACCCATATCACAAATAAAGGAATATAAATGACACAAACTGAGCTAAATTTTTTTAAAAAATTACTTGAAGAAAGAAAATTACAGATCAAAAAAAATATCTATGATTCATCTGTTGAAGTAAATGGCTTAAGAGATAGTGGTGTAAGCGATGAGTTTGATATAGCCTCTGTAAATACAGACCAGTTAATCGAGCATTCGATATCGACACAACAAAGAGCGGAGCTATCAGAGATAGATGAAGCACTAGAGAAGATAGCAAATAAAACTTATGGAATTTGTGATATGTGTGAAGAGGAGATCAGCATACCGCGACTAAAAGTAAAACCACATGCAAAATACTGCATAACTTGCCGTGAAATAATCGAAAAAACAGCAAAAAACTAAGGAGAAAACATGAAAACTAGAAAATTTCTCGTCTACTGCATAATCTACATAGTAGTTGTTGCAGGACTCACTTATTCTCTTAATAGTTCTGATTACACATTTGAGCTTTTAGGCCAAACTATAACTTTGCCAATTGCTATTTGGGTCGCTCTTCCAGTAGCTGTTTTAGCACTTCTTGCCCTACTTCATATCGCTTATCATGGATATGCTTTTTATAGATATAAAAAATGGATCAAAAAAGATAGCCAGCTTTATAAAGACTTAGCCAAAGAGACGCTTCTTGGCTTTGAGAGCAACAAAGACTTCAAAACCGACACTTACAAGATCGCCTCACAGCTTACTCGCTCTATCTCACCAGTAGGCGAGCTTAAAGATGTCGGTGTAGATGATGCCGAGATAAACAATATCTTACAAACTATAAAAAGTATAAAAAATAAAGAGATCGTCGATCTAAAGAAATTTAGACTAGCAAAAGATAGCAAGTTAAATATCCTAAATGAGCTAAATAAAATCGAGCAACTACCTACTTACTATCTTGACATACTTAAAAATCAAGATCAAAACGAGAGCCTTAAAAAAGCCGCATTTGATAAACTCATAAAAGTAGCTTCTTTCAGCGAGATCAAAAGATTAAATTTTGAACTAGCGAGTGAAGATATAATGCTTATTATTACCCGCTTTGTAAATGACGAGATCGATCTAAGCAGTGATGAAATTTTTGATCTTTTAAACAACGCAAAAGTGACAAAAGCACAATACGACAAAGCAGCTATAATGCTTAAAAATAAGCTAAAACCAGATGCATTTATCGGCATCTTTGAGAAGCTAAAAAGCATCCATGCTGACGCTGATGAGGCTTACGTATATGCGCTATTTGAGCTTCAGATGCTTGATAAAGTAAGAGAGGCTATCGAAGGTAGCGACCCAGATGAGTTTAAAGAGATAAAGGTCTTGCTGTTTTTACGAGATAACGGCAAAATGGTGCCTAGCTCGCTATTTTTTAAATGATAGACTTTAGCAAAAAGCCACTTTTCTTAGCGCCCCTTGCTGGCTTTTCTGACTTGCCACTAAGAAGCGTAGTTAAGAAATTTGGCTGTGATGTCACTGTTAGCGAAATGATCAGCGCAAATGCTCTAGTATATGAGAGTAGTGACAAAACGTTTGAAATGATTAAAAAATCCCCAAACGAAGAGCCTTACATCGTTCAAATAGCTGGTAATGACACGGAAAATATAAAAAAAGCTGTGCAAATCATCAATAAATTTGATGGAATTTATGGGCTCGATCTAAACTGCGGCTGCCCCGTACCAAAGGTCGTTAGACAAGGAGCGGGTTCTGCTTTACTAAACGATCTTAACAAACTTCAAAATATAATCTCAGCCATAAAAAGCGTCTCAAACAAAGAGAGCCTGAGTGTTAAATTTAGACTTGGCTTTAACGATAAAAATGAAGAAAAGATAGCAAAAGCCTGCGAAGAAGCCGGCGCAGACTACATCGCAGTGCATGGGCGTACAAGAGCTGGCGGATACAGCGCAAAGGTTGATTACGAAGCGATCGCTAGAGTAAAGGCTAGTGTAAAAATTCCAGTCGTCGCAAATGGCGATATAAATGCACAAAATGCAGATAAAATTTTAAACCTTACAAAATGCGACGCCCTAATGATCGGCAGAGCAAGCATCGGCAACCCTTGGATATTTCACGAGATAAAGAGCAAAACTAGTGTGGATAAGGCGCTAAAACAAGAGATCATCCTAGCTCACTTCGACGCTATGATAGAGCACTACGGAGAGCATGGACTTTGTATATTTAGAAAGCATTTGCACCAATACAGCAAAGGCATCGACGGCGCAACAACATTTAGAAACGATGTAAATTTCATCAAAGATGCCCACGTGATGAGAGAGCGCATAAGGGAGTTTTTTGCCTAGATGCAAGGCTACATCCTGCGCGTGCAAAAGGTCAGAGACGAGGACCTTTTAGTCTTTGTGCTAACGCCAAATTTGCTCGTAAAGTCATATAGATTTTTTGGCGCACGGCACTCAAACATCATGACTGGCTACAAGATCGACTTTGAGCTAGAGCAAGAGGCAAAATTTCTACCAAAGCTTAGAAGCATACTTCATCTTGGCTTTAAATGGCTGTTAGAACGCGATAAACTCATCATTTGGCAGCAGTTCATGCGCCTACTTTATGATCATCTAAAAGAGGTCGAGCAGCTCGATGAAATTTATTTTAACGAGCTTGATCGCTGCGCCAAACAGATGCAGCTACAAAATCCAAAGCGCCTTATCATCGAAAGCTACGTTAAAATTTTAGAGTATGAAGGTAGGCTTCACAGCGAGCTTGAGTGCTTCATCTGCGACGAGGAGATAGAGAGCGAGCTTTGCTTAACTCGTGGTTTTTTACCCTCTCACAAGCACTGCCTTGATAGGAACGAATTTGACGCTGGTAAGATCAAAAATTTGTTTGATACAAAAAGCACGATCGAGCTAAATGATGATGAGATAAACCGGCTTTATAAAATTTTACTTGATGGACTTTAAGCCATAGCTTGCTATTTTAAATAGCTATTTCTTAATGCTTAAAGCACATGGCTATTTTTTAAGCTTCAATTTTCTAAGTTATAAAATTCTAACCAGTAGTTTTTGCACTAAATGCTTTTGTATTTGCTATATATGATAGTTTTGATTTATGCACAAGTACAAGAATTTCATCTATTCATACATTTTTTATTTATTTTGATACGAGCTAATTAAAATAGAAATATTTATAGCTTGCTTCTTGGGATTAGTCCCAAAAAGCAAGTAAAATTTTACTCTTCACTACTGCTATTGAGAGCAAAAAAAGTATCAGTATGAATATTTTCAAATGCTGCTTTTAGCGAAGTAAAAAGTTTTGGATTTTCTTTTTCTAATGTTGCTAAAAGCTGTTTGGTTTCATATCTAGCATGCGGCATCTTCACGTCAAATCTCATTGCAGGGCATGCTTCATCGCCAATGACTCTTAATTCATTTTTGATAGCATTTTCGCGAAGCTGTCTCTCGCGAACGAAGATAAATGGCCTAATAACCGTGATTCCATTTTTTGCAGTATATTTTGGAGCAAGCGTCCTTAGTGCACCATTATATGTAAAGTTCATAAAAAAGCTCTCCGCTGCATCGTCTAAATGATGAGCAATCGCAAGTTTATTAAAACCATGTTTTAAGGCGTAAGTATAAAGATAACCTCTTCTCATACGAGAAAAGAAACTACAAAAACTGGAATTCTTACGGATTTTCTCTTTTGAAATCTCAAAGATTGAGCTATCTATCACTTCATGCTCTATTCCGTGCTCATTGCAATGCTTCGTAAGATAAGCGTAGTCCTCACCCATGCCGTAGCTTAGTGTTACTGCTTTAAACTCAAATTTCTCAGGTGTAACGTTTTGGATATGCTTTAGTACGTGAGCTAGTGCGAGGCTATCTTTACCACCGCTAAGACCAAGCAAGATCTTATCTCCGCCCTCTATCATCTTGTATCTGGCATTTGTCTGACCAACTTGCCTAAGAAGCCTTTTGCTAAGCTCTATCATAAATTTTCTACCATTTCAAGTATAAATTTTGCACTAACACTTGCTGAATCTTGCAAAAATTTATCAAAGTCAAACTCTGCTGCATCACCAGCCCCATCGCTGATAGCTCTTAGTATAAAAAATGGCACACCAAGTGTTTCGCAAACTAGTGCAACGCTAGCACCTTCCATCTCGGTAGCACTCGCATTAAATATCTTTTTAATCCAAGCTTTCTTTTCATTATCGCAGATAAACTGATCTCCAGTCGCAATAACACCAGCGCTTAAGCCCATATCTTTTTTATCAGCTATCTTTTTTGCCAGTTCATTTAGCCCTACATCACTTTTGACAAAGATACTTGTGCCTGGCACATAGCCATAAGGATGGCCAAAAGCCGTGATATCAAGATCATGTTGCACCAAGCTAGTAGCATAAAGCATATCACCTATTTTTAAACTCTCATCAAGTGAGCCAGCTACGCCAGTAAAGAGCAATTTTGAGGCCTTAAATTTTTCTACCATTAAAGTTGCCGTTATGGCTGCATTTACTTTACCTATCTTTGAATAGGCAATGACTAGCTCTTTTCCCTTATAGTTTGCTAAGTAAAATTTATTATTTGCATATTGAACAGTTTTATATTCACCAACCATTTCAAGGATCGGTGTTATCTCCTCTTGCATAGCTCCAAGTATCGCTATCATCTCTCCTCCAAAATTTTCACAACTTCTTCAAGACTTGCCATATCAGTAATACTATAAGTTGGCTTTTCAGTAATTTTTTTATTGATGCCCTTTAACGTCGCAGCACCAAGCTCGATAAAACAATCAACATCATTTTCATAGTTTTTAATGCTCTGTTTATAGCAAACTGGTTTTATTAGCTGCTCTTTTAGTAGGACTAGTGCTTCGCTTTTATCAGTATAAATTTTAGCATTTACATTTGAGACAACTGGAGAAAAATTGGTAGCCAAAGTACTCTCAAGCTCGCTTGCTAGTCTAACACTAGCTGGTTCAAGTATCGGACAATGGCTTGCTACCGACATATTTAAAAGCATTGCTCTTTTTGCGCCAGCTTCTTTAAATTTTGCTTCATAGCTAACAAGATCAGCTCTTACACCAGCGACAACGATTTGTCCATCGCAGTTGTAGTTTGCAGCATAAATTTGTAAGCCTTCTTCTCTTGCTTTTTTACAAATTTCTTCAACCACTTCATCACTAAGTCCAAGAACTACCATCATGCCGGCATCTTTACCAACACAAGCTTCTTGCATAAATTTACCACGTAAATTTACAAGCCTAATCGCATCAATAAAATTAAATGCTCCACTAACTGCAAGAGCGGTAAATTCTCCAAGTGAGTGTCCAAGACTAAATTCTGGTTTTTCTTTAATAAAATTTGAAAAAGCTAAATAAGTCATTAGCGAGTTTAAAACGATAGCTGGCTGAGTAAATTCTGTTTTATCTAACTTATCGTTTTGTGTAAATAAAAGCTCTTTGTAATCAATGCCAGTGTCATTACAAGCATCATTTAAAAGTAACTTAGTAGTAGAAAAATTTTCATAAAAGTCTTTTCCCATACCAATACTTTGCGAGCCTTGGCCCGCAAAAACAAAAGCAAATTTTTTCATTTTAGCTTCTTAGTGATGGTGATGTCCGTGTCCACCGCAACCGCAACCGCCATCCTCGTGTCCGTGTCCATGCCCGTGTCCATGACCCCCGCAGCACTCATGCTCATGCTCATGACCACCACAACCGCAAGTATGAGCCCCAGCTACCATACCTGTTGCTTTTTCATCTTCTGTCGCATCTTTAACTTCTAAAACTTCAACATTAAATAGCAAATCTTTACCAGCATATGGGTGATTAAAATCAACTGTTACTTCGTCATCTTTGATCTCTTTAACAATAACACGAACGCTTGAGCCATCCTCATTTTGACCAAAAAGTTCCATTCCTTCATGCAAATCTATACCAGCAAATTGCTCTTTTGGTAACGACTGAATGGCTTCATTATTATATTCACCACAACCCTCTGCTGCCTTTACGCTTATAGTTGCTCTTTCGCCTGATTTTAATTTGCTTACTTCTTCTTCAAGCTTTTCTATAATATGGCCATGCCCTGTTATAAACGAAATTTGGCCACCTTCTTGCATGTTTGACTCTAAAATTTCACCAGTATTAGCATCTTTTAGTTCGTAAAACATAGTTATGACTTGATCTTTACTCACAATAATCTCCTTAGATTTGGTTTCTTGATTAATGTGGGATTATATCTAAAAAAGATTAAAATTTAGTTTCTATTAGGAGAGGCTTTGGCTTCTTTACTATCTGGATAGCCGACTTTTAAAGCTTTATAAAATCTATTTGCACTTTGCGTGTCACCTATCTTATCAAAGCTTATAGCTGTGTGATACAAAAGTTTTGGAGTGTAGTCAGCCTTATCTTCACTTTGTATACTTTTTTTATAGTATTGTATGGCTGTGCTGTATGATTTTTGACTATAAGCAACTTCGCCTAGATAATAATTTGAAGCACCAGTTTTATAGCCTTTTTTATTTAAGTATTCAAAATATTCAGCTGCTTCTGTGCTATTGCCAGAATTTAAAAGCTTAATGCCATCAGCTAAAATATCTTTATCGCTTTTTCCACTAAAATTTGAAGTTGGCTTATTTTGTTGTTTTGGATTTGTATTTTGCTTTGGTTGAGCAGTATTTTTATCCATTATTGCACCTAATTTATTTAAGGCAGCGGTGATATTCTTGTAGTTTTTGTCTTGTATATCTCTAGTTTCATCAACATAAGCCTTCAGTGATGTCAAACTTACACCAGAATCACTTATGCCACCATTTACCTTCGTCTCTATATCATTTATTCTTTGCTCAAGCTTATTCATTCTAGCACTCATACTCTCAATCAAACTTTGCAAACCTTGAAGTTGTTCTAAAACACTATTCATATTCTCTTCAATATTTTGAACACTTCGCTTATTATTTAGGGTAACTTTTTCATTGTCGGTTAGACCATATGGATTCGCACTATCCATATTGCCTGCATCAAAAGCTGAAATCTCTTGGCCAAAGGTAATGGAGATAGTGGCTCCAATCAGAGCCACTACAATTATTTTTTTATTCATTATTATTTAATTATAAATTACGGAAGTACTTTGAAATCTGCACGTCTATTTTGAGCGTCGCAAGCTTTTGTTTTGTCTGTACAAACTGGATTGCTTTCACCAAAGCTAACTACAGCGATTCTATCAGCACTAACGCCATTTCTTACAAGAGCATCTTTAGCGCTTTTAGCACGTTTTAAACCAAGAGCATAGTTATACTCATCTGTACCCCACTCATCGCAGTTACCTTCTACTTTTATAGAAAGAGCTTGAGCGTCAGCTTGGTTGAATACTGATGCATTTGAGCTAACAACACCTTGTTGATCAGCTTTGATATTAAATTTATCAAAGTCAAAATATACACTTTTAACTTGACTCTCGATATTAGCAATAAGAGCTGCTAATCTATCAGCATCACTCATGCTACCTGAATTGTCTGCAGATTGATTTGAATTTGAATTCATATCAACTTCAGGGTTTTTTGAGCTACAACCACTCAACAATAAAGTTGCAACTGCAACACTTGCTAGAACTACTTTTTTCATTCCTTATCCTTTTTTTAGAAATTTGATTGAATTATATCACAAAAATTTTAAATTTTATCAGAATCTTACCAATCTATAGACTGAATTTTTCCTACTTTTAAAGGAAACTGAAAACTTCTGTTTTCATTTAACCTAACAACCCCTAGTGAACTTTGACCGCCAAGCTCTTTTATAAAGACGACACTTTGCCCATCGCTTGAGAATCTTGGATAATTATTTTTGCCATTTGCTGTAAGCTGGCGTATAAAATCTGTTTGAGTTGAAATTAGATATATATTAAAACTACCACTTGCTTCCCTACTTGAATAAACAACATAATTTTCAAATGTGCTTACAGAGTTATTATTCTTACCATGAAATACCATTTGTTCAACGCTTCCGCCAGAAATCGCAGGAGTTGCAAAAACGTTAGGATAACCAAGCCTATCTGATACAAAAACTATCTTACTATCATTATCTACAAAATTTCCATTTACATCTATACCTGGATAATTAGTAATCTGCGTCAAATTTTTACTATTTGTATTATAGATAAAAATATCTGGTTGATCTTTTGGTGCCATGGTTAATAGAATTTTACTTCCATCTTTACTAACATCTGAGGCTATAAGCATGCCAATGCTATCAATTATCTTTGTTTTTGTACCAGAATTTAGATCATATCTAAATAAAGTTGGCTTATTGTTTACATAAGATGTATAGTAAAATTTACTCTGATCGGCGCCTGCCCATTTTGGGAAAATATTTAGCCCGCCACTTACTATAGTCTTTTGATATGTAAGTGTATAATCAGCAACTATAATAGAGCTTTGACGAGCTGAAGTATATTTTGAAAGAATAATAAATTTTTCCATCCAGCCAACTGGTGGTAAATTTAGCTCATTAGTAAGCTCAACTATACTTTTATGCGCCAAAAACGGATACTTTGCGCCGTCTGGCATAGTATAAACCTTCTCATATCTTGTAGTTGCTGTTTTAGCGTTTATCAGTTTTACTCTCAAAGTAAGAGGTGAGCCCATAGAGCCTTCAAGAGCATATCTAAAGATAAGCTCGACGCCTTTATCACTCATTGTATTAGTAGTCGCATCTCCTTCATAGGTAGAAGGCACATGATCTTCGATTACTTCAAAATCGGAACTAACCTTTAGATCTCCTAGCATGATTTTAAAGAATTTATCTTTAAACCCCGCATCGCTAACAGCAGTTGTTGCATCTTGCAAAGCTATCTTTGGCAAGGCAATACCTTGATTTACAACAGATATGGTTGCATCAGCAGCATAAAGCCCTAGAGCAACACATAAAAAAAGAAAAATTTTCTTCATCTCTACTCCATAATTTTATAAATTTTAGTTTATTTTATCTTCTAAATTTAAATTAAAAGTAGTGCTTTTGTCTGGATTGAATGGAAATTTCTCCGTTGTAAGTTTTTCTAAGCACTCTCTTACTTTTGCGTTAAATTCTTCATTATATGATAGCTCTAAAATTTCATAGCTAAAATTTCCACTCTGATCTATCATAACTTTAACTTTAGCTAAATTTGCAGAATCAGCCTTATAGCTTTGCCATCTTCTTTGAATTTGTTTTGTTATAGCACCCATTAGTGGATCGTAAGTACCGGTGGATTGTGATTTTGGAGCAGTTGGATTTTGATCTATCTTTAAACTCTTTATTATATCACTAGCTTCTTTTGCAGCTTTTGAACTAGAAGCTTCGCTTTTTTTACGACTTTGCACTTTATTTTCGGTCTTTTTTATACCATCATCTTTTTTAAGTTTTGTAGGGTCTATGTCACTAAAGAGATCTTTTATATTTGGTTCTTTTGGTTTTGGCTTTTCAACTGGCTTTGGTGTAGGCTTAGGCTCAGGTTTTGACTCTGGCTTAACATCTTCTTTGGATTCTTCACTTGGCTTTGAAATTTCAGGCTTTGGCTCTGATTTTTTAGGTTCAGGTTTTGGTTCCTCTTTTGGAGGAGTTGGTAAGCTTGGAGTTGGCAATGGTTCATCTGGTACAACAGGCTTATTTGTAGTCTCTTGCTTATCTTCCTCTGACTCCTTTTTAGGTTTAGGCTTTGTCTCTTTAACTACTTCATCTGCTTGTTTTGGAGCTTTAATGGTTTGATCAATCTCCCTATCAACCATAACCACATCCATAATAGCATCTTTATCATCGGTGTATTTCTTAGGAGGTTCTACAAAAAATGTAAGCTTTATAAATACAATAAGTATAATAGTAACGTAAATACAAAACGCTACAAGAAACGAACTAAGCGTTGGAAATTTAACTTTATTTGACATCTTAACCGTTTGTCTCTAAAGCTACTTTATTAAAACCAGCACCTTTCAAAGTCTTTAATACAAACATAACATCATCGTATTTTAAATTTTTGTCAGCTTTTATATAGATAGGCGAGGCTTTATCGTATTTTGTACTCATTAATGCGATATTATCAGGAAACTCAGCAAGGCTCATAGTACTTTGATCAACTCTAACTTGTCCCTGCGAATTTATAGATACTATAAGGTCTTTTTGCTTAGATGTTGAAGTTTTTGCCTTTGAACCATCCGGAAGAGTAATATCCTCTTGATATGTTATGGTTGGCATAGTAACCATTAAAATGGCTAGTAAAACAAGCATAATGTCAACAAGAGGAGTTATATTTAGCTCTGGTGTCTCATCGGTAAATTTAACGGCCATTTATAGTATCTCATCATCTTTTTTAAGTGCTATCATTACATCAGCCTGACGCTCAATAACACTCATTAGTTCATAAGCTTTTCTTTTTATGAGTAAGTTAAATGTATATGCTGGGATGGCAACAAAAATTCCGCAACCAGTTGCAACAAGTGCCTCTGAAATAGCTGGAGCGATAATACCAAGTGATGAACCTCCACCATTTCCAAGCTGTGAAAATGTCTCTAAAATAGAAACAACGGTTCCAAAAAGACCGATAAAAGGCGAAGTAGATGCTATTACACTTAGCCACGTTAGTCCACTTGTAGCATTTTTCTCGGCTATACTTATACATACGTTTAGTTTTTCTCTTGAGATTCTTCCATTTGCACATTTTCTCAAAGACGAATCATTTGGAATATTTTTAGCACCCATAAGCAGTGCTTCAAGTGCATTTTGCTCACGTTTTTGCCAAGCTCCAATACCAGCCATTCTTGAAAAAAGAATTGTGAAACTAACTATAAAATATATTGACAGCCAAGTTAAAACAATAATTGTAATAAAACTACTTCTTTGAATGTAATTTAAAAATAAATCTATACCGCCCACTTATCTTGCTCTCACTACATTTTCCATTTTAGATATAGTTGCTGCAAAAGCATTTGTATCACTACTCATGCTCTCTATCAAATTTCTAGCAGCTTCCAATGAATTTGCAAGCTCACTTTCACTATCGCCAGAGACGTAAACCGCACCGTCAGCAAGTATTACTACCTTGCCTTCGTCAATTTTTGCATAACCCCAGTTAATCGCAACAACATCATGTTTTTTATTTTTATGTTCTATATCTATAATACCTGCTTTTAAAAGAGATATTAATGAGGCATGGTTTGGTAAAACACCAAACTCACCCTCGCTACCTGGAAGCACTACACTGCTCACGTCATCATTAAATATCTGACCTTGAGGAGTTACGATCTCTAAATGTAATTTATCCATTACGCTTCCTTTTAAAATTTAAGCCTTAAGTTTCTCAGCTTTAGCTAAAGCCTCATCTATATTTCCAACCATATAAAATGCTGCTTCTGGTAAATGATCATATTTACCCTCCAAAATTCCCTTGAAGCCAGCGATATTTTCGTCAAGACTTACATATTTACCAGGGCTACCTGTAAATACTTCAGCAACAAAGAATGGCTGAGATAAAAATCTCTCGATTTTTCTTGCTCTATCAACTGTTAACTTATCTTCTTCGCTAAGCTCGTCCATACCAAGGATAGCGATGATATCTTGAAGGTCTTTATACTTTTGAAGTACAGCTTGAACACCACGAGCTACTTTATAGTGATCTGCTCCTAAAATTTGAGGATCAAGCATTCTTGAAGTAGAATCAAGTGGGTCAACAGCTGGATAGATACCTTTTTCTGCGATCGATCTATTAAGAACCGTTGTAGCATCAAGGTGAGCAAAAACCGTAGCAGGAGCTGGGTCCGTAAGGTCGTCCGCAGGAACGTAAACAGCTTGAACAGAGGTAATTGAGCCTTTTTTAGTTGACGTGATTCTCTCTTGGAATTTACCCATCTCACTTGCAAGAGTTGGCTGGTAACCAACAGCTGATGGAATACGTCCAAGTAGAGCTGACATCTCTGCACCTGATTGAGAGAAACGGAAGATATTATCGATAAACATCAAAACATCAAGTCCCATCTCATCACGGAAGTACTCAGCCATTGTAAGACCAGTTAGCGCGATACGGTTTCTTGCTCCTGGTGGCTCGTTCATTTGGCCATAGCACAAGGCAACTTTATCCAAAACGTTACTTTCTTTCATTTCGTGATAAAGGTCATTTCCTTCACGAGTTCTCTCACCAACGCCTGCAAATACAGAGTAACCGCTGTGTTTAAACGCAACGTTGTGGATAAGCTCCATAATAATAACCGTTTTACCAACACCAGCACCACCAAATAGACCAACTTTACCACCCTTTGCATAAGGAGCAAGAAGATCAACCACCTTGATACCAGTTTCAAAAATTTCACTCTTTGTACTTTGCTCTTCAAATGGAGGAGGATCGCGGTGGATAGACCAGTGCTTATCGAAATTTATACCCTCACCCTCGTCGATCAAATCGCCAACTACGTTAAAAATTCTACCCAAAACTTTTTCGCCAACCGGCACGCTTATAGGTGCACCAAGCGCTTTAGCCTCTAAGCCACGAGTCAGACCCTCACTCATATCCATAGCGATAGTTCTAACTCTATTATCACCTAGGTGAGCAGCAACTTCTAATATTAGTTTATGTTTCTTGCCCTCAACCTCAAAGAAAACTTCGATAGCTTCATTGATCTTCGGCAAGTAGTCATTAAAGTCAACATCGACCACAGGGCCCATAACTTGACTAATAACACCCTTCATTCATACTCCTTTTATTTCATTGATTCAACACCACTGATAATCTCGATAAGCTCAGTGGTAATAGACTCTTGTCTTGCTTTATTGTAAGCAAGATTTAACTGTTTTACGCGTTGTTTAGCATTGTTTGTTGCATTATCCATAGCTTGCATTCTAGCGCTGTGCTCAGCCGCCAAAGAGTCAACTAAGGCATAATACATACTATACTCAAAATACTTATTAAGCAACTCGTCCATAATCTTAGTATAGTTGTCTTCTGGCTCAAATTCCATCAAAGAATTTGTCTCAACCGCAACTATCTTAGACGGCTCAATAGGCACAATATCATTTACTCTAATCTCTTGAGAAATCATATTTTTATAGCCATTGTGTATTAGCACGACTTTATCAGTTATGCCGTTTGTAAAATCATCAATAGCGTCTTTTATGATCTTTTGAGCTTTTTCATATGTAGGAGAAGAGCTAGCTCCGACATAAGTCTCGAGTAGTTCAACGCCTTGGAAATTGAAAAATTCTATGCCTTTTTTGCCAACAGCTCTTAGTCTAACTTTGATCTTTTTGGCTTTTAGCTCATCGATCATACGCCTAACCGTCTTTATAGTCTGGACGTTAAAGCCACCGCAAAGTCCTTTATCAGCCGTCACAAATATAATATCAACCTTCTCTACACTTTTCGTTGTATTAAAGAATTTACTCTCAGTCATAACTGAAGCGTATTGATTGATCTTATAAGCTATCTCTGATAAAACCTCATTGATCTTAAGTGCGTAAACTCTAGAGTAGCGTGCAGCCTCTTCAGCTTTGCGAAGCTTTGCTGTTGAGACAAGCTTCATTGCACGCGTCGTCTTTTGAGTATTCTGGACGCTCTTGATCTTTCGTTTTATATCTTTTAAATTTGACATATCTTAGCCCTAGTTAGCGGCAAAAGTCGCTTTAAAATCTTTCAACGCTTTATGTAAAATTTCTTCTACTTCTTTATCAAGAACCTTTTTAGTTCTGATTTGCTCGAAAATTTCAGGGTATTTTGCCTCGATATATGGATATAGCTCAGCTTCAAATTTTGTTACATTTGCAGTTGCAACGTCATCCAAATAACCCTTAGCACCAGCAAATATTATAACTACTTGATTCTCAACTGGGAGCGGAGAGTACGGAGGTTGTTTTAGTACTTCAACCATCTTTTGACCACGCTCTAGTTGCTTTCTAGAGCTCTCGTCAAGGTCACTTGCAAACTGAGCAAATGCTTGTAGCTCGCGGTACTGAGCAAGGTCTAGTCTTAGTGTACCAGAAACTTGTTTGATAGCTTTGATCTGAGCCGCACCACCGACACGAGAAACAGAAAGACCAACGTTGATCGCTGGGCGGATACCTGAGTTAAATAAGTCACTTTCAAGGAAAATTTGACCATCTGTAATAGAAATAACGTTTGTTGGAATATAAGCAGAAACGTCACCCGCTTGAGTCTCGATAATAGGTAGAGCTGTTAAAGATCCCGCACCTAGTGCGTCATTTAGCTTGCTTGCTCTTTCTAGAAGTCTTGAGTGAAGGTAGAAAACGTCGCCTGGGTAAGCTTCACGGCCTGGTGGTCTTCTTAGGATCAAAGACATCTCACGATAAGCGACCGCGTGTTTTGACAAGTCATCATAGATGATTAACGCGTGGCGAGAGTTATCTCTAAAGTATTCACCCATTGTTACGCCAGCATATGGAGCAAGATATTGAAGTGCAGCTGCATCACTAGCACCAGCATTTACAACTATCGTATAGTCCATAGCGCCGTACTCTTCAAGTTTTTTAACGACTTGAGCAACGGTTGATTGTTTTTGACCGATAGCTACATAGATACAAATGACATCTTGACCTTTTTGGTTGATGATAGTATCTATCGCAACTGTTGTTTTACCAGTTTGGCGGTCGCCGATGATTAGCTCTCTTTGTCCTCTGCCGATTGGCACAAGTGCGTCTATCGCTTTGATACCTGTTTGAAGTGGCTCATGAACGCTCTTTCTAGCCATGATACCTTTTGCTTTTTCTTCAACAAAGCGAGATTCAGTAGCTTCGATTGGTCCTTTTGCGTCGATTGGCTCACCGAGTGAATTTACAACACGGCCGATCAATGCGTCGCCAACTGGAACGCGTAGAAGTTTTTTAAGTCTTTTTACAGAGCTTCCTTCTGTGATGCCGCTAGTTTTTCCAAGGATAACTATACCAACACTGCTCTCTTCAAGGTTAAGAGCCATACCCTTTTCGCCGCTTTCAAATTCAACCATCTCACCAGCCATAACGTTTTTCAAACCATAAACGTTAGCAACGCCATCAGCGACTGAGATGACTTTACCGGTCTCTTCTACATCAACACTTAAATCAAAATTTTCAATACGCTCTTTGATTATCGTGCTAATTTCGTCAGCTTTAATTTTTGCACTCACGCTTTCACTCCTTTTTAAATTGCTTTTAATATATATTCACTCATTTGACTTTTTAGTCTGTCGATCGAGAAATTTACCTCGACACCTAAATCATCCAACTCAACTTTTACGCCATTATAATCGCTCTTTAAACCATCAAGTTTGATCTTAGAGTCAAATTTTTTAGAGAAATTCTCTTCCAAAGCTTTTAGCTGCTCAGCGCTTAGTTCAAAATTTCCAATGACCTCACCACGATATGTATTTTCAAGCAAAGATTGCTCTATCTTCATCTCGTTTAAGATCGCTGGGATAAGCTCTAGTCTTTTGTTTGCACCAAGAAGCTTTATAAAATTTGCAAATTTGGCGTCTAAATTTTTTACTAAAGAAAGTATAAATTCTACTTTTTTTGCAGCTTTTAAAGTTGGCAAGCTTATGATGCTTTTAAATTTTTCGCTTCCAAAAGCGGCAGCTAGCTCAACTAAATTTTCGATAAAGGCATTTAGCTCACCCGGCTTTGCATCGCTCAGGATCGCTTTAACATATTTTTTGGCTACTACTTCATTCATTAGCTAACCTTTTTAAGTATGATATTTACAAGTTCTTTTTGATCGACTTTTAGGCTATCGCTTGAGAAAATGTCGCTCAAAATTTCATTTACAACGCCTTTTGTCATCTTGCGCTCTTCAAATTCTTTTTGCTCTTTGTAGCTCTTTTGAAGATTTATTATATCATTTTGAACATCACTTTTAACCTTAGCAGCTAAATTTAAAGCCTCTTTTTTAGCAGTTTCGATTAAAGAGTTTGCATTTTGCTTAGCCTCTTCTACACGTTTTAGAGCGTCATCTTTTTTGGCCTTAGAATCACGGAGTTTTTCTTGGATACTTTCAAGCTTGTTTGAGATCCTGTCAATTCTGCTTTGATAAAGAGCTTTTAGTGGCTTAGCTGCAAAATATACCAAAATAGCAAAGAAAAGTAAGAAGTTTAGCGTTCTCTCTACTATATCGTAATTTGTTCCGCCATGCCCACTAGCATAAGCTAGAAATGGAAGTGCTAGAAAAAATAAAATTTTTATCTTCATGAAATTCCTTTAAATTTTAGAGAGCTTGGCATTTAAAGCCGCTCTAAGTTCAGGTAGTTTAGCTGATAGATCTGCCTTTAAGTTATCTTTCTGAGAGCTTAGAGCATTTAAAAATTCATTATAATTAGCCTCTAAACTACTCTTTACGGCATTTACTTCTTTTAAAGACTCTTCTTTTGCCAAATTTAAGGCTTCTTGCCTTATTTTATTGGCCTCAGTCCTTGCGTTTAATATAATCTCTTCAATCTCTTTTTCATGAACACTTAGATCACTTGCATTTTTACTAGTACTCTCTTCATCATTTTTTATAGAGGCATTTCTGTCATCTATGAATTTGAGCATTGGCTTATAAAGCAAGGAATTCAAAATAGCGATCAATACCAAGAAAACGACAGCCGTCAAAAGCATCAATGGCACATCTATTTCTAACATCCACTCTCCTTATTTTATCATTAAGTTTTATTTAATATTCAAATTAAAGTCTGATTTTACAATAAATTACTAAAAATAAAAATAAATTTGTAATTCTATTTTAGCCTAGAAATAAATTCTTCTATCTGTGAAATATTATTAAATTCTAAAACTAGATTGCTAGATTTTACTTTTGCTTTTATCTTTAAATTTTTAAAAATTTCTTGTAAATTTGATAGTTTTTTACTCATTTCCTCAGAAATTTTTAGCTTTTTATCTTTTATCTCTTCCTTATTTTTTATCTTTTTTACTAAAATTTCTGTGTCTCTAACGCTTAACTTTTGACCGATGATCGTATCAACAACCATCTTTTCTTCTTCGGCGCTAAGCCCAACTATAACTTTAGCGTGGCCTTGTGTGAGCTTGTCTTCTTGTAAAAGTTTTTGCGTATAGTCACTAAGAAGTAAAAGCCTCATCGTATTTGTTATTTGTGTTCTACTTTTATGAATGATATTTGCCAAGCCGTCTTGTGTGATCTTATACTCATTTATGAGCTCTTTATACGACTTTGCAAGTTCGATTGGATTTAAATTTTCACGCTGAATATTTTCGATAAGCGCAAGCTCTCTCAAATTTTGAGACTTGATATCAGCGATGATTGCCTTTATCTTGCTTGCTCCAAGCATCTTTGTAGCGCGGTATCTGCGCTCACCAGCTATTAACATATAGCCATCATCTTTTTTGATGACGATTATTGGCTGGATCAATCCGTGCCTTTTGATGCTAGCACTTAGCTCTCTTAAAGCCTCTTCGTCAAAATGTGTTCTTGGCTGGTATGGGTTTGGCAAAATTTCATCTATATTTATCTCTTCGACTATCTCAGAGTCGTTTAAATTTGCGATCTCTTTACTGTAGGCTTGCTCTACATCTTCAAGTATCGCACTAAGTCCTCGCCCTAATCCACCTTTTTTAGCCATTTTTTTCCTTATTTTTTAGTTTAAAATACAATATGCCAAATTTTGATACGCAATTGAGCCTGGTGATTTTATATCATAAAGTATCACTGGCTTACCAAAACTTGGACTTTCAGCAAGTTTAACATTTCTTGGAACGACCACAAATTCCTCTTTGCTGTCCTTACTCTTAAAGAGCTTATTTTCAAAATGCTGCTTTAAATTTGCAATGGTCTCTTTTGAGAGATTATTTTGCGAACTAAACATAGTCGGTAAAAAGCCCTTTATATTTAGCTTTGGATTTATTGTCTTCTTAATAATCTTGACTGTATTTAGGATCTGCGCTAGTCCCTCAAGTGCGTAAAATTCACATTGAATAGGGATGATAACACTATCACTTGCACTAAGAGCATTTATCGTGATGCTGCCAAGTGCTGGAGGACTATCGATGATGATAAAATCATAGTCGTTTACAACTTCTGAAATTTTATTTTTAAGGATTAGTTTATAGTCCTTATTTTGATCGTTAAATTCTTGTTCAATACCGACAAGCCCTATATTTGACGGAGCTAAAAAAAGTGTTGGGATCTCAGTTTTTAACACGATTTGCGAGAGCTTTTTTCTATCTGTTAAGACGTGATAGATGTTAAACTCATAGTCACTTCTGCTAAAACCAAGTCCGGTTGTCGCATTTGCCTGTGGATCGATGTCTATTAATAATACTTTTTTCTCAGCAACCGCCAGTGATGCGGCTAAATTTACGGCCGTTGTGGTCTTGCCAACGCCGCCTTTTTGGTTAGCTATTGTTATTATCTCGCTCATCTTAAAGAATATACCTTTTCCCCATTTAATAATATCGCTCCATCATCGCAAATTTCAGCATCCTGAAGCGAAACAGCTCTATTTGCAATATGCGTAATAAAACTTTTTGACTTGCAAAAGTCTATCCTAAATTTGCTAAAAATTGGCTTCCATAAAATCTTTTTATCAAGCATGCTAACAAAGCCCCAAACTAACTCATCTACACTAGCTTTTATGTCTAAAATGCCCGCATTTTTGGGCGCACTAGCTAAATTTATCCCTATGCCGCAAATGTAAATTTCATCCACTTTATTTGTCAAAGTACCGCCTATTTTGCGCTCGTCCACGTAAAAGTCATTTGGCCATTTTAACCAGCACTTTGAGCCAAGTTCGCTCAAGACTTCACGCATCAGCATAGAAAAATATATTGAGATCGAGGGCGGAGGTATGTCGCTTGGTAACTCATCTTCGCTTATGCAAAACGACATAAACAAATTTCCGCCAAGCCCCTCCCAGCTGTTGCCGCGGCTGCCGACACCTTTTGTTTGATTATACGCCACGACCATATATGGAGCTTTTATCTCGCCGTTTTTTAGGGCGTCTACCAAAAATTCCTGCGTTGAAGGCAGACTTTGGAAAAACTCAACCTTCAAATCACACCTTAAATTTATAGAAGTGATTTACCGGATTTTGTCCACCGCCGATAATGACTGCGTTTTTGATAGCGTTAAAGATATAGTCATGTGCGTTTTTCACACTATCTTTTAGACTAAGACCATTTGCTAAATTTGATGCGATCGCACTTGATAGCGAGCAGCCTGAGCCGTGAGTAGCGGTCGTTTTTATGCGCTCGTCGCTAAAAATTTCATATTCGCTGCCGTCATAAAATATATCAAGTGACTTGCCATCAAGCTCGCCACACTTTAAATAAACGCTCTTTGTGCCAAATTTTAAAAGATCCTTACAAGCCTCTTTGAGCTTGCTCTCACCTTTTAGCTCACGTTTTAAAATTTCACGAGCCTCAAAGATATTTGGTGTGATCACGCTAGCAAGTGGGAAAAGCTCCTCCACGATTGCGTCTTTTGCAGCGCCTTCTAGCCAGATATCGCCATTTTTACAGCTCATAACTGGGTCAAGCACAACTGGTGGTAAATTTTTGATCTCTCTTAGCGTTTTTGCGACGCATTTTATGATATCCACGCTTGGGACAACGCCGATTTTTATCACATCAACTCTTATATCATCAAATATCGCTCTTATCTGATCCTCGATAAGCTTGGTCTCAACTAGCTGCATGCCAAAGATGCCCTTTGTATTTTGAGCAGTGACCGCAGTGATCGCCCCCATCGCATACACACCATGTGCTATAAAGACCTTTATATCAGCTAAAACCCCAGCTCCACCGCTTGGATCAACCCCTGCTATACTTAGCGCATTTTTCATATTTTCTCCTATTAAATTTGATTATTACTCTATCTTGTCACCAACACTAAGACGCTTACCATTTATATATGCTTTTGCGTTTGTTGACTTTTTGCTTGGCTCTTGAAACTCGTAAATTTTGACCGCGCCACCCTTGCAAGCAACCACAACGTGATCTTTTTCTACGCTTAAAATTTCTCCACTTTTGCCACTTTTTTCGCTTGGCTCAAGTGATAAAATTTTTAGCCCACTCTCTAAATAAATCCCCGGCCAAGGTGTAAGCGCACGAAATTTATTATAAATTTGCCCCACATCTTCATCAAAGCTAAAAAGCCCGTCACTCTTGCTTATCTTTTTGCAGTGCGTAGCCTGCGCGTCATCTTGCTTTTGTGGTTTTAAATTTTCAAAATTTTTAAGCACTTTTACGATTAGCTCACCGCCAAGCTCGCCAAGCTCGTTAAAAAGCTCGCTTGACATCTTGCTCTCGCAAGGCGTATAGATGAAGTCCAGCATATCGCCAGTATCAAGGCCAGTGTCCATTAGCATAGCTGTGACACCAGTTTGCTTTTCGCCTGCTAGGATCGCGCTTTGAATGGGGCTAGCACCTCTATATTTTGGCAAGATCGAAGCATGTAAATTTATACAAGTCGCCACGTCAAGCACGCTCCTAGGCAAAATTTTGCCGTAAGCTGCCACCACGATAAATTTGGGCTCAAATGCCTTTAGCTCGGCAACCACAGACTCATCTTTTAGCGTATTTGGTGTAAAGACTGGCACGCCTACTAGCTCATTTTGAGCGTAAATTTTGACCTCACTTGGGGTTAAAATTTGCTTTCTGCCAACTGGCTTATCAGGCTGAGTAAAGATCGCTTTTATATTAAAGCCAGCCTCTTTTAAGTGCCTAAGTATCCTAACGGCATAATCAGGCGTCCCCATAAAAACTACATTCATCACTTTCCTTTAAATTTCAACGACTTTTATTTTGATCTACGTTTTTACTACTAGTCAGCCAAGAGGCGCATGGATCTTCTTGCCAGTCAATCTTTTGAAATATCAAACTTCCTAGCTCATTAATGCTAACTTTGCCACTACGATCAAGATCCAGCCTCTTAAATTCCTCACTAGTGCATAGATCTGGTGCTATTTTTAGTCCTGGTGGCACCTTGCAAGCCGTCCATTCACCTAAATTTAGCATGCCGTCACGATCTATGTCATTGTAATCCAAAAACATATACACCGGATCGGCTGGCTCGCAGCTATATGCACCAAAGCAAAATAACATAATGCAAAAAATTTTCTTCATTTTATACTCTTAAATTTCTATGCTCAAAGTGCCAAAAAGTCGCAACTCAAAGCTCCTTTTTTAGTAGCTCAAGCAGTGCAAATTTAAGCTCGTCGATATTCTCGTTTGTCGCTGAAGAGATCGGCAAAATAAAGTATGGCTTTTTCGCGTCAAAGCTGTAAATATCTTGCTTATAGACAAATTTACCATCTTGATTTGGCTCTAAATTTATACTTTTCATAAATTCTTTTATATTTTCATCTAAATTTTCAGCCGCATCGACTCTGGTGAGCGCGATAGCATAGTCCCTGCTGGCAAGCACACTTGAAAATTTAGCGACCTCCTCTTTTAGCACGCTAAACTGCTCGCTCATGCTTTTGTAATTTGCACTATCTATCATAAAAAGCAAAATTTTATTTCTCTCGATGTGCTTTAAAAACTGCACGCCAAGGCCGCGTCCGTCGCTCGCTCCCTCGATGATGCCAGGGATATCAGCCATGACAAAGCCACTAAACTGATCGACCTCGACAAGTCCGAGCTTTGGCGTAAGCGTGGTAAATTCGTAGTTTGCGATCTGTGGTTTGGCGTTTGAGACGGCTGAGATAAGGGTTGATTTGCCGACATTTGGAAAGCCAACAAGACCCACATCAGCTATTAGCTTTAGCTCGAGTCTGATCTCTATGCTCTCTTCTGGCATGCCCTTTTGAGCGTACTCTGGAGCTTGGTTGATAGAGTTTTTAAAGTGGAAATTTCCAAGTCCGCCCTTGCCGCCTTTTAAAAATAGCGTCCTTTGCCCCTCTTCTACCATGTCGCAAAGTAGTTCATTGCTCTGCGCGTCATAGACCGCCGTTCCTGGTGGCACGATGAGCTCTAAGCTCTCGCCCTTTTTGCCAGTCATGCGTCTGCCCATGCCAGCCTCGCCGTCGCTCGCTCTCATCGCCCTTTTGCCCTTGTAGTTTGCCAGTGTGTGGGTGTTGTTATCGCAGACAAAATAGACATCTCCGCCGTCACCGCCATCTCCGCCGTCTGGACCACCTAAAATGACGTGTTTTTCACGGCGAAAACTCACAGCTCCAGCTCCACCATGCCCCGAACTTAGAGTCAATCTTGCACTATCTATAAACATTTTTTACCTTAAATTTTTTATTTGGATTATATCCAACTTTACTGAAATTAAATCGTAATATCTTGTCTAAAATAAAGCAAAGATAATCAGTATGAAGCCTAAAATATAAAGTTATGGTTGATTTAAAATTTCTCTCAAATAGCTATTTGAAAAATTCTAAACACTAAATAAAAATTTTGATTTTTGAATAATTTTAAGAAAGAAAGGGGGCGATTGCCCCTGAGATTATGCAGCTGGATAAACAGATACTTTTTTTCTGTTTTTATCAAGTCTTTCAAATTTTACAAAGCCATCGACTAATGCAAAAATTGTGTGGTCTTTGCCAAGACCTACGTTATTTCCAGCGTGAGTTGCTGTTCCTCTTTGGCGGATGATTATATTTCCAGCACGAACGAACTCACCACCAAATTTTTTAACACCTAATCGGCGTCCGATACTATCACGGTTATTTTGGGTTGAACCCTGACCTTTTTTATGTGCCATATCTTATCTCCTTAAGCTGCGATACTTACGACTTTTACACGTGTAAATTGTCTTCTAAAGCCGCGTTTTAGTTTTGAGTCTTTACGTCTGCGTTTTTTGTAGATAACTACTTTTTTGTCTTTGCCTTCATTAATGACCTCAAGAACAACTTTTGCACCCTTCACAAATGGCGCACCTACCTTTACTTCGCCGTCATTTACAGCTAAAACTTCTGTAATCTCAACGGTTGATTTAGCTTCAGCACTAAAGTGATCTAGCTTAAGGTACTCGCCCTCGCTAACACGATATTGCTTACCGCCATGCTTAAATATAGCGTATTTTGACATACTCTACCTTTCTAAAATTTGGTAAGACCAAAAAGCACTTTTTTGCAAAAGATTTATGGAGCTTTATTGGTTGTAAGATGTGAATGTTAGCCAAAAGTTTATAAATTCTACTTTAATGCCCCTGATTTTATGATCTCGTCGGCCAAATTTTTAATCATCGCATCGTGATCCAGAAAAAATGTTTTGTCATTTGGCAAATATGGCTGATATATCAGAGTTTTAGCTACTGGCGCATTTAAGATCACATTTATCAGTTCAAGCTCAGGCAGAAAAGTAAAATAAAGTTTTGGCTTGGGAATTTCATTTTGAAAGAGCCTTTTTGCGTAAAATTTACTGAAATTTTCGTTCTTTGGAAGCTTTATCTCTTTAAAGAGCTCAAGTGGCAAAAAGTAGCGCGCTAAGGCATGAAGTCCGTGCGCGAAAATGTAGAGACGTTTTTCAAATTTGGGTGCATCTGTCCTGCCAAAAGTCGAGCAAAATTTCTGTAAATGCTCGCTCATAGCAGCCGTATCTTTTTCGTGTAGGGTAAGCACAAATTTAACCGCTTCTCTTTCGTTTGCTGGCTTTTTAGACTCTGCAAAGGCGTGAGCCTTTTCTAGGGCAGGAGCGAGTAAATTTTCATCTTGCCAAAGCATTGCCGTGAGTAAATCATGCATGACGCATAGAAATTTATAGCCGTTTTTGCTAGGTGGCAAGCCTTTTGGAAAGATGCTTGCCATACTATCTGTGTCGCCACAAGCGATAGCAAAAAACGCTGGTATGAGCTTCTCGCACTGATCGTATCCGCCGCTACATCCTGGGAGTAAATTCAGCTTAGAGTATTGAAAGATAAGATCATTTAGTGCCTCGGCGTCGCCCTCAGCTAGGCACTTTTCAAGGCAAAAGTCGTAGCGTCTAGCTCTTGAAAAAGAGAGTAATCGTATGAGCTCACATAAAAAGTCGTAATCGTTTAAGTTTTTCTCTTTTATCTCGGCGTAAATGCTTGCATATTCGTCTAAAAGTAGCTCTTCGTCGCTTTTTGGTGGTTTTTTGGTTATAAAAATGTTAAATAAGCCTTCTAAAAATGACATTTTGCGTGCTCCTTATTTTTGCTAATTTTAGCCAAAAAGGCCTAATTTTCCACGTGCAAAAGGTGGCTTTAGCGGATAGTTTAACCGCATTTTGGCTATAATCGCTCAAATTTAAGCAAGCTCAGGATAAAGATGGCAGGCGAAGATCAGGAAAAAACCGAAGAAGCGACCCCCAAAAAGATAGAAGATGCCAAAAAAGACGGCAACGTTCCCAAAAGTCAGGACCTAGCTGGGTTCGTGACCCTTGTCATCGCTATTGGCGTACTACTTGCGATGCTAAATTTTATGAAAGAACAGATCATCTCACTTTATATCTACTACTCAAAATTTATCGGTCAGCCACTGACCTTGCCAACTGTAAAAATGATCGTCGTAAATACCTTTGCAAGGTCGCTTCTTATGATACTTCCAGTTTGTATCTGTGTGGCGATCGCTGGTGTCATCGCAAATGTAATGCAGTTTGGATTTATCTTTACCGCAAAGCCTATAATGCCAAATTTTGGCAAGATAAACCCACTAAAGGGACTAAAAAATTTATTCTCGATGAAAAAAGTGATAGATAGCATTAAAATCGTGCTAAAAGTTAGTATCGTCTTTGGTGTTGGATTTTATTTTTTCTTGCAGTTTATCAAAGAGCTTCCGCACACGCTCTTTTTTTCTATGTTTGATCAGCTTGCTTGGCTAAAAGAAAAGCTCATCATTCTTGTTAGTGTCATGCTTTTTATTCTTTTTGTGATCGGACTTATCGACCTTCTCATCGTGCGTTTTCAATACTTTAAAGACCTTCGTATGAGCAAGCAAGAGATAAAAGATGAGTATAAGCAAATGGAAGGAGATCCGCAAGTGAAGGGCAGAATTCGTCAAGCACAAATGCGTGCAGCCAAGCGTCGAATGATGCAAAATATCCCACAAGCTGACGTAGTCATAACAAACCCTACTCACTACGCCGTGGCGATAAGATATGATAAAAGTCGCGACGAGGCGCCGATAATACTTGCCAAAGGTGTTGATTTTTTAGCACTGCAAATCAAAAAAATAGCCGTTGAAAATGGTGTGCAAATTTATGAAAACCCACCACTCGCAAGAGAGCTTTATAAAATTTGTGAAGTCGATGATACGATACCAGCACATCTTTTTAGGGCCGTGGCCGAAGTGCTAAGCTTCGTTTATATGAGCAATAAACAAAAATTTAAAGATAAGCTTTGATAAATTCTACTCTTGCCACTAGAAATTACTAGCAGCAAGAGAATTTATCTATTATAGATATCCAAAAGCAGTTGCAAAAATATAGCCAAATATACAAGAGGATATAACACCAATAAGACCCGGAATGATAAAGCTGTGATTGATAACAAATTTACCAATATGTGTCGTACCGCTTCTATCAAACTGAATAGCCGCAAGGTCGCTTGGATATGTTGGTAGGATGTAGTATCCGTAGCAAGCTGGCGCAAAGGCTAGAATGATAGCAGGATTAACATCGATATTTAATGCTAATGGTACAAATGCAACCAAGGCCGCAGCTTGAGAATTTACAAATTTTGAGATAATCAAGAGCATAACCGCATAAGTCCAAGGGTGCTCTTTTACGATGCTTCCTAGCGCCTCTTTCATCATCGGAGTATGCACTGCAAACATAGTCTCAGCCATCCAAGAGATACCAAATACTGCAACAAGAGCGATCATGCCTGATCTAAATATCTCGTTTTTACCGATCTTGCTAGCATCTGTTGGTGTAAAGATTAAAATGATAGCGCCTGTTAAAAGCATGAAAATTTGGATAACATGAACCATACTTAGGCTCTTTGAAGATGCTTGTTTGTTACTTATATTGATGTAAGCACCTTGGAATTCTTCTTTTGCGCCTTTTTCATTTATATATGTTACTGCACCATCAGCTGTGCGAGTAAGAGTTTGATTTGCATCTTTGCCGATGATTTTGACTGATTGAGCTTTTTGATTAGCATTTAGCTTATCGTTTGCTACTTTTAACTCAGCCGCCTCTGTTTGGATGCTAGCATCTTTTATTTTTAAGGTTTTTAAGACTTTTTGTTCAGTTGGAAGGTTAGCTATTACTTGAACGACTGTTGCGTCTTTGTAAGTAGTCCAGCTTGGACGAAGATCTTTAAAATATCCAAGAAGCGCAACTACAAGGATAGAGCCTAAAAATATCCACATCGCAGCCCATTGATAGCCAGGAAGCTTTTTGCCTAAAAGTGTCGCACTATCGCCATAAACATATTTTTTAAACTCAGGATCTTGAAGCTTTGCTTGAAATACTTCGTCTTTATCAAGATCTTTGCCTCTAAACCAGCTAAAAATTCCTACCACCAAAACGCCACAAAATGTTGATGGAATTGTAATCTTTAAAAGATCTAAATACCCATCAAAGCCAGCTAGGTGAGTTTTAGCATTAATAAGAAAGCTTGTAAGAGTTACAACAGCAACTGAAACTGGGCTAGCGATGATACCCATTTGTGAAGCTATCGAGCTTGCTGCCATTGGTCGCTCTGGGCGGATACCATTTTTGATAGCAATATCATAAACGATAGGAAGCACGGTATAAACAACGTGTCCAGTGCCGCATAAAATAGTAAGCGTACATGTTACAAAAGGAGCCAAGATACTTACATATTTTGGATTTTTTCTAAGTATAGTTTCTGCTATTTGAAGCATAACATCAAGGCCACCACTGGCTTGAAGCGTAGCACTTGCCACAACAACAGCAAGGATAGTTAGCATAACATCAATAGCTGGCTTACCAGGCTCGATGTTAAATCCAAAAACAAGAACTATAAGACCGATACCGCCTAGCATACCAAGTGCGATACCGCCTTTTTTAGCTCCGTAGAACAAACAGATAAGGACGATGAGAAGCTGTATAGCAAACTGCATGCCTTCACTTAAATTCATGAGAAAATCCATGAAACCTCCTAAGTTAATATAAATTTAATCAAGATTATATCTCTTATGGATTTAGATTAAACTTATATTTTAAGGATAATTTGATACAAATATAACATTTTGATTAATAAGGCTTATTTAGGATAAAATTTATAAGATTATCTCTTACAAATTTTTTATTTGATCTTGAAGATTTTATTTGTCTTAGAATATATAAAATGAAAATAGCATTGTTATATTTTAAATTTATTAATAACAAAAATTTATTTAAATTTTATAAATAACCTAGAAGTCTTGTAAATACGAAATTTAATAGAACTAAGAGAAAAAGGATTGATGTTTAAAGAAAGGTAATGGTGGTTAGAGGCAGAATTGAACTGCCGACACGCAGATTTTCAGTCTGCTGCTCTACCGACTGAGCTATCCAACCACTCGTTAAAGAAAGTCAGATTATACATGTTTAATATTTAAAGCAAGTTTAAAATACACACTTTTTTAAATAAAATAAGTTATGTTTTTCTATTTTGACTTGAAACATAAAAGAAATTCTATAAAGCAGATAATAAATTACAAGCTTAAATAAGCTTGTAATTTATTTTAGTGTATACGAAATAGGAAAGCGCAGATAACGATCTTGCTTAGGCTTTGGAAACTCAGAACTTGCTCTTTGAATATTTTCTAAAGCACCATTATCAAGCGACTCGAAACCAGAGCTTTTACTAACTTTAAGTTTATCTATGCTGCCGTCTTGCTTGAGTAAAAATCTAACTTCTACAATACCTTGATGCTTCATACGTCTAGCATTATTTGGGTAACTTTTATGCCTCTTAACTGCGATTATAACCTTCGTAAAATCTTCATCACCTTGCGAATTTGATAAATTTAGCTCAGGTGTTACATTTTGAACTGGAGCTGCAGCGATAGACTTGTTATTGGCTGGCAAATTTGTATTTACACTAGCTGGCGGTACAATAGGCTGCACTGGCTGAGCAATTACTGGTTCAGGCTTTGGCTCTATTTTTTTCTCTTTTTTAGGCTCTACCTTTTTTATTTCACGCTTTGGTTTCTCCACCTTTTTAGGTTCAGGTTTTGGTTCTGGCTTTGGCTCAGGTTTTGGTGGCTCTGGCGGTGGTGGTGGAGCTGGTGGAGTTGGCTCTGGGATAAGCATTTGCTCCGCTATTTGAGGTGCTGAGACTTGCGGCACTGGAGTAAATGAATTAAGAGCTATTTTTATCGGTTTTTGCTCACCTATTTTTATCTCATCAAAATTATGTGAAAGCAAAAAATATACTGCTGCTCCATGCACTATAAGTGAAACAGCTAAGCCGCTGTAATTTGAAATTTTATTCAGAGATTGTTTGGATTGCAAAATTTTCGTGGCCCTTCTCTTTTAATATATCAATTACTTTGACAAAGCTATCAAATTTCGAATTTTTATCGCTTTTTAGTTCGATCAATGTCTTTATATCAACCGCATTTAGCTTATCTTTGAGTTCATTCTCAGAAATTTCTACATCATCTATAAAAAATTTATTATCCTTATCAATTACTACGCTTACCTTTTTATCGTCCTCTTTGCTTTGCTCAGCACTGTTTGCACTTGAAAGATCAATAGCTATCTTGCCTTGAGCAATAAAAGTCGAAATGCTAAGCACGATAGCAAGCAAAACAAGCATAATATCAATAAATGGGACAATATTTAACCCATCTTTTTTATTTAGACGCATTTTCAGCCTTATATCTATTTAGCATCACATCTACTTTTCTGACAAAACCATTGTAAATCATCAAAGTTGGTATCGCCACAAGTAGTCCAAAAGCAGTTGCTTTTAGCGCAAGAGAGAGGCCGACCATTATGCTTTTAGTATCGATTCCGCCTGCCATACCCATATCATAAAATGTGATCATAATTCCAGCAACTGTACCAAGAAGTCCTACATATGGCGCATTTGAGTAGATAATGTAAAGCGTGGTTAAATTTTTGGTTAGTGCCTCTTCAAGCGATTCGATACTTTTGTAGCCTTTTATATCAACGCGTGAATAAAAAATAATACGCTCAATCGTATACCAAAGTACAAAAAAACTCATAATGCCTAAAATCGCAATAATTACGTGATCAATGTGATGTTTAATTAGCTCCATAATACCTTCTTAGTAAAAATTTTTGCGTGATTATAGCTATATTGATAACCAATGTCAAATGCTTAGTAAAAATGTAATCAAATAAAAACTAAAATTTTTAATTTTGTATGTATATATTTAATTATGTTTAGAATTTCAAAAATTTAATTTTTTTCTTAGTAGCTCTATTTCAGCAATAACCATTTTTGGCGTAAGCTCCTTCATACAGGCATGTGTCTTTATAGGACATACTCGCTTCATGCATGGCATACAATCTAAATTTAAATGCACCATCTTTGCACTCTCATCTTGCCATGGGCTAGTCTCTTTAAATTTAGTCGGCCCAAAAAGAGCCACAAGTGGCACTTTATAGGCAGCTGCGATATGCATAGGACCACTATCATTTGTCAAAAAGATGCCATTTTTTATAGAACCTATGACCTCACAAAGCTCTTTTATGCTTGTTTTTCCAGCCAAATTTTCACATTTCACACCATTTTGTAAGAGTATTTGCTCGATTTCATTGCAAATTTCAAGCTCGGCTTTTGAGCCAGTAATCTTTACATCAAATTCATCCTTAAAGTGCAGTGCAACCTCTGCAAAATAGTGCGGATACCACCTTTTGGCACTTCCGTAGCTAGCACCTGGATTTAGCACGAGAAGCTTTTGCTCGCTTTTCTTAGCTTCATAATAAATTTTTAATTCGTTTGAAATTTCTTTTAAATTTAGGCTTTTCTTTATGAAATTTAGATATTTTTGCACCTGATGCAAGCTCTCGCTACTCTTTTTAAAGCAAAATTTTTGCTTTGCTTTTAGAAAAAAAAGCAAAAATTTACTAGCAAATGAGCTTCTAAAACTAATAGCAATATCAAATTTTCCAAGCTTGCTAGCTGTTTTTATAAGACTTAAATATCTTGAGTTTTGCTTTTTACTATCGTCAATGACTACTTTTTCACACTTTGGATGTGATTTGTAAAGTTCACAGGCCACATAAGAGCCAAAAAATACAATATTTTTAGCATTTTTACTTAAATTTTCTATCGCCCCGCTCGCCATCACAGCATCTCCAAGCCAGGTTGGAAGCTCTATAAAAACTCTCACTTTTGCTCCAAATTTAGCACTTCATTTATGATTTCAAGAGTTTTGCTTGCATTTTCTTCTATACTAAATTTTTGCGAAAGTAAAAATGACTTTTCTTGCATCTCTCTCATCATGTCATTATCATTAAGCACCTGCTCCACTAGCTCCAGTATACTTTCATCATTTGGTTCACGCATGATAAAACGATTTTCTAAAATTTCAGCTGCCCCATTTTGAGCCGTTGTAAAGACAATATTTTTAAAGCTAAGCGCCTCTAGAACGACATTTGAAAATGGCTCATAGTGTGTTGGAAATATAAAAATATCGCTTGCTTCATAAAATTTTGCAGTCATTTTTTGCTCACCTGTAAAAAATGCCTTTATTTTTAGCTTTTTTGCTAGCTTCTTATATGAATTTAAATTTTTATCTTTGCCTACTATTAGCGCATTTACTGGTGTTTTTAGCTTTGAGACAAGAAGTAAAAAGTCCTTTGCTCCTTTTCTTTTAAAGCCATTTCCGATAAAAAGCACAATTGGTAAATTGTAGTCAAGTCCAAATTCTTCACATACGCTAAGTTTTGCTTCTCCTTTTTCTACTTTTTGTGGCAAATTTATACCGTTGTAAATAGTAACGATTTTTGACTCATCGATACCGTAAGCTGAGATGATTTGCTCTTTTATGTAGTTTGAATTTGCGATTATCTTTTTAGAATTTTTAAAGCAACGTTTTTCTAGATATGGATAGACAAAATTTAGAGGATTAACCCACCAAAATGGCTTTGTGGCACGATAAATTTTATGTACCCCATCCCCTGCTCTATAAATATCTGCGCAGCTCACTCGCTCCAAGCTAAAATATACCTCATCGCTTTGTTTCTGGCGTTTTACCTGTGAGTTAAATCTCAAAGCCTTTTTCCATGACGAGATCCTAGCCTCTCCTAGATATGAGCGCACAGATGTCTCTATACCTACGTCTTTTAGGGCTTTAGTAAGCCTTCTTAAATAGCGTTCGGCACCACCGACTGCGTTTGGATTGATACGTAAAAAAACTATTTTTTTCATGACCTCAAAGCTTTTTGTTTTTGTGATTTTTTATTTGTAATGTCCGCCATAATATCAAAAATTTTTATAAATCAGCCTATTTTTTGCCTAAATTTCATAAAATTACACAAAGGATAAAAATGAAAACACTTACGATTATTGACACTTTTGGTTTCTTTTTTAGGCTCTACTACGCCATGAGCGGACTTAAAAACAGAGAAGGCAAACCAAGCGGAATGATAAGTGGCTTTGCAAATTTTATAGCAAGCCTCAAGGATGAATACCAAAGCGACTATCTCATCTTCGCACTTGATAGCAAAGGCAAGACCTTACGTCACGAAATTTTAGGTAATTACAAAGCAAACAGGAGCGAGCCGCCAGCTCAGCTAAAAGAACAGCTTCCAGTTTGCATAGATATGATAGAAAAAATGGGACTTTACAGCCTTAGCCGAGAGGGCTACGAGGCCGATGATATCATCGCAAGTGCGGTTAAATTTTGCAAGGATAAAGGTATATTTGTGCGAATAGTCACCCACGATAAAGACCTTTACCAGCTCATAGAGGACGGCAAAGTGAGCATCTACAGCCCACAAAGCAAGATCGATCATGATAGTGCAAGCTGCTTTGAAAAGTACGGAGTTTATCCAGCACAGGTGAGGGACTTTTTAGCCATCGCAGGCGATAGCTCGGATAACATCCCAGGTGTAAAAGGCATCGGCGCAGTGGGAGCTAAGAAGCTTTTGGCTGAGTACGGAAGCTTAGAGGGAATTTATGAAAATTTAGCCCTTCTTAGAAACGAGCGCACTAAAAATATGCTAGCAGCTGCAAAAGACGAAGCATTTTTGAGCAAAAAGCTAGCCACTTTATTTGATGACGCAGTTAGTTCATTTGATCTTGAGCACTCTAAATTTCCAGAGCAAAATCCTCTGATAAATATCTCAGAAATTTTAAAAGAGTACGATCTAAACAGACTTCTTAAAAGCTTGCAAAAAGAGGAAAATGCCGAATTTAAGCTTGGCTTTAGAGCAAATTTACTCCTTGATGAGGCTAGCATTGAAAAGCTCTTATCAGACGTCACACCAGAGACTATCGTCGCCTTTGACACCGAGACCACAGGCGTTGATAGCAGGAACGCAAAGATCGTTGGATTTAGCTTTTGCTTTAACGACGAGGACGCCTACTACGTGCCAGTGGCTCACAGCTACCTTGGTGTGCCGCAGCAAATTAGCCTAAAATTTGCCACTTGGGCGATAGGACAAATTTACAAAGGTTGCGTGATCGGACAAAATTTGAAATACGACTTTGAGATAGTTAAAAATAACCTAGGTCTAAATCCTCCAGCAAATTTTAAAGACACAATGATCCTTGCTTGGCTTAGCGATCCAAACTCGAGTGTCGGCATGGATGCGCTAGCAAAGAGGCTCTACGACTACGACACGATAAAGTTTGAAGACGTTGTCAAAAAGGGGCAAACTTTTGGCAATGTGCCGCTAGAAAATGCCGCCAAATACGCGAGTGAGGACGCTTGGATAACGCTTAAATTTTATAAAACTTTTTTAAATACACTTGATAAAAATTTACTCACCCTTGCCGATACGCACGAGTTTCCTTTTATCCTCACACTCTTTGACATGGAGCAAAACGGCATCAAGATAAACGAAGCTAAGATGCAAAAGCTCATCCTTGAAAACGACACCAAACTAAAGACGCTAACAAGTGAAATTTACGAGCTAAGCGGCGAAAATTTCAACATAAACTCAGTAAAACAGCTTGGCGTCATACTTTTTGAGCATCTAAAGCTTCCAACCAAAAAGAAGACAAAAACAGGATATAGCACCGATGAGAGCGTACTAGCTGAACTTACGGACGCTCATCCAGTGATTGAGAAAATTTTAGCTTACAGAGAGCTATATAAACTACAAAGCACCTACTGCGAGCCACTTTTAGCGCTTGCGAAAAAGGATGAGGGCTCACGAATTTACACGAGCTTTTTACAAACTGGCACGAGTACTGGCAGACTTTCAAGCAAAAATCCAAATTTACAAAACATCCCTGCTCGTGGTAGCCTCGCAAAGGATGTTAGAGAGTGTTTTGAGGCGCGCGAGGGCTATAGCTTTGTGGGGCTTGACTACAGCCAGATCGAGCTTAGGCTGCTAGCTCACTTCAGCCGTGATCCTGCGCTGCTTGAGGCGTTTAAAAATGACGAGGATATCCACGCAAGGACGGCTATTAGCATATTTGGTAGCAGTGATGGGCAAAATAGAGCCGTGGCAAAGAGTATAAATTTTGGCCTCATTTACGGTATGGGCTCAAGCAAGCTAGCAAATCAGGTAAATATCACAAGAGCCGAGGCAAAAGAGTATATAGAGCGCTATTTTAAGGCGTTTGAGACGATCAAAGAGTTTTTGGAGAGCATAAAAATTTCAGCTAAAAACGACGGCTTTGTGCAGACGCTGCTTGGCAGAAGACGCTACTTTGACTTCAAAAGTGCCACGCCTATGCAAATAGCAATGTTTGAACGCGAGGCGGTAAATACAGTCTTTCAAGGCTCTGCGGCCGATCTAGTCAAGATGGCTATGGTAAAAGTTAGAGCAAATTTAGATGAAAATGCAAAAATGCTACTTCAAATCCACGACGAGCTGATCTTTGAAGTAAAAGACGAGTTTGCGCAGGAATTTGGCAAGGCGACGCAAAAGACAATGGAGGAAATTTATACGCTAAATGTGCCGCTTAAAACATCGCTAAATATTGCCAAAAATTGGGGTGAACTAAAATAAACGGATAAATTTTGCTGGAGTTTTTAATATGATTAACTCCTTCTTTATACTTAAAAAAAATAAAGTTGTAGTTTATCACTATATCTTTGGACTTTTATACTTTTGCAGAAAGCAAATGACATCAATCAAATAAGCCAGCAAGCAGCCCAACGCGTAACATACGATGTCGCTAACATCAAATGTTCCACCAAAGACTATGCGTATTATTAAATTATGAATATCTAAAATTTCAAGTACTTTAAAGTATTGTAAAATTTCTATAAATAGTGAGAAAGCAAATATTTCAAACGCTAAAATTTTTGGTGCGGTTTTAAACACGGCTCGTCCAAATGCGTAAAGCATCACCGTAACTAACACATCACCCAAATAATGACGTACAAAGCCACCTTTAACAAAAGCTGCGATATAAATTTCGATTGCCAAAATCACGACTGCTACGGCTAAAAAGGATAATCTAACTCGCAAGCTATGTCTCATTTTCTCGTATTGAAAAGATTTGTATATTTTTCGTTTTACTTGCATTTTTTACTTATTTGAAAATTTTACCTTTTTATAAATTAGAAATGATATCCATGCCATCTTTAAAGCCAGGATAGTGCTGGATATATTTTTCGCCCATAAATGTATTTATAACTTCCATCTTGTACTCGTTAAAAAGGGCATTTCATTAGGTTTTACTTAAAATTGCTAAAACCCAGCTATTTCATGAATTGTAACAGATAATAGCAATATTGCCAAATAAAGAAAATTTCTTATTTTTAAAATTCTTTGACAAAAATATCAACCAAAATAGCTTTTGAAAGTATTTTTTAGACAATTAATAACTTTTGGTTTAAGGATAATGAAATTTATGGATTAAAATTTTTCTATCAAATCTTTAAAAATTTCATAAAGTTTATTTACTTCGTGGGAGCTAACCCGTTCGTTTTTAGCGTGTATACGGTCGTTTATGACGCCAAATTCTATCGCATCTACGCCAAATTCAGCAAAGTGCCTTGCATCGCTAGTGCCGCCTTTTGTGTTTAAAAGTGGCGTAACGCCTGTGAACTTTGTGACAGAAGCCATTAAATTTTTTACGATTTTGCTATCTTTATTCGTTAAAAATCTCTTTGAGCTTTGCTTTATACTAAGCTCGTAATCAAGCCCATCTAAAACCTCTCTAAGATAGCTCTCGACGTCATTTACGTCGGTTAAATTTGAGTTTCTCACATTAAACATTATGCTAAGCTCGCTTGGTGTGACGTTGCAAACTTGCATGCCACCTCTGATATCAGTTACCACAATCTTGCTTGGACTAAAAAACTCACTTCCAGCGTCCATATCGTGATCAGCTATCTTACTTAAAAGTGGAGCTATTAAATTTACCGGATTTATGCACTTTTCAGGATACGCCACGTGCCCTTGAACGCCCTTTATCACGATCTTGCCATTTATCGAGCCACGTCTGCCAACTTTTATGCTATCACCAAATTTTTTATCACAAGTTGGCTCAGCCACTACGCAAAATTTTGGCAAATCATTTATTTTGCGTAAATATTCAAGTGCTAAAGGCGTGCCATATGTGCCATCGCCCTCTTCGTCGCTTGTTAATATGAGGCTTAGCTTCCCATCAAATTTCGCATCTTTAGCAGCGCAAACAAAAGCAGCCACGCCACTTTTCATGTCCTGTGCGCCTCTTGCATAGATGTAGCCATCTTTTTCTAGTGGAGTAAATGGCTCACTATCCCAGCCCTCACCTGGAGGCACGACATCAACGTGTCCAGCAAAAGCTAGATGCTCGCCATCACCATAAATTTTAGAGAGTATGAGATTTTTGGTGCCATTTTTTTCTATAAATTTAGCCTCAAAATCAGGCAAAAATTTAGCGATAAACTCTAAGCTCCCAGCATCATTAGGTGTGATAGAGCGAAAGCTTAAAAGCTCTTTTAAAAAGCTAATTACCACTAAGTACCTTATGAGCCAGCACGCTCTGGCGCGCCAAAATAAAAGCCCTGGAACTCATCTACACCGATCTCTTTACAGATTTCAAATATCTCTTTTGAATGCACATATTCAGCAATAGTTTTTATACCAAGGTCTTTTGCAAATGCCACGATCGCACTTGCGATAGAGTGTGAATCTTTATTTATGTCTATATCTTTTATAATAGAGCCATCGATCTTCACGTAGTCAGGCTTGATCTTTATAATATAAGAAAAATTTGAATATCCTGAGCCAAAATCATCGATAGCAATCTTTGCACCCATGCTTTTTACACGCTCGATAAAATTTGAAACTCTCTCTAAATTTTTAAGCTCTTCATCTTCAACGATCTCAAACACCACTCTACCAGCAACATTGTGCTTGTTTAATAAATTTAAAACAAGTGAGCTAACATCACCATCGATCATATCTCTACTGCTTAAATTTATAGAAAGTACTAAATTCTTATCCTCTACAAGCTGTTTAAAACACTTTACAATGAGTTGTTTCTCAAGATCAGCATAACGCTTAATGCGCTTTGAGATATCTAAAAAGACATTTGGTGATATAACATCGCCTCTATCTAAAAGTCTTATCAAGCATTCGTATTTTACGGGTACCTTTTGGTCATTAACTATCGGCTGAAAATAAGGAACAATATTGTTGTTTATAGTGGCGTATTGTATCAGTTTAGAGCGTTCTATTTGAGTTGCGTATTCCTCTTTTTGATTTAGCCCTTTGAAATAACAAACATAGTCTTTATCTTGCTCTTTTGCTGTTTTTAACGCTATTGTTGCTTTTCTTAGTGTTTGGTCACTATCAAGAGCAAAGCCTATTGTACTATGTATCTCGATACCTTCTATCTCTCTACCATCTTCATCGACTATACTTAGCATACGACCTTTAAAAATTTCTATCAAATCTTCAACCATATCCTCGTATCTATCGATAAAGCTATCGCTATCTTCTACCAGAGCAAATCTATCTGCTTCTATACAGTAAGCCTTCATATTCTCATCTTTGGCAAATTCACTGATCAAATCAGCCATCTTGACCAAAATCTGATCACATGCAAATTTACCGTAAAAGTCATTCATCTTACCAAAATCATCAATATCTATAAGCACTACTTTAGGATTTTCATAGCTATTAATATCACGCACCAATGCTGTTTTATTTAAAAGTCCAGTCATTGGATCTATATAAAGCTTTTCTCCAAGCTCTTCTATCTGCTTTTTAGTATCTATTTTTAATGCGTTATAGTTATTTTTTTCTTTTATATACTTAACCGCATACCATATACAAGTAGATAAAGCAACTATTGCACCAACGAAGCTTAAGATAAATGTTAAAGTCATATTATTTAAAAGCCACTCAAAAAAGTACTCATCATGCGCACCAGTAATACGTTGATCGACCTTTCCTTTAAAGCCTAATATATACTCTCCGACCGGCACAAACATACAAACTTGAGCAGCATTTTCTGGCAAAATTTTTGCCCAAAAATAATCTTTTTGGAAATTATGAGCAAAGATATTTCCACAGCTTTTGTCGTTAAATTCTTGATTTATTATTCTTTTTTCTGAAGACGCTACGACCTTGTATCCATTTTTATTATCATCCTTTAATAAAAGGACATCACCCATAGCGCTATCGTTAATGTAAGATTGAAAATTTGCGACATCATATTTGCTGACATTTTTGAAATAATCAACATATTGATATGTCAAATAATCAACTTTCTTTCGAAGATTAAAGCCATTTTCAGCAGAAGCATTATTAAATTTAAAATAAAAAACTGCTAGGTTTTCAACTAAAAAAATACTTCCCAAAACAAACACTAAACCTATAATCGTTTTAGTGATGTTTAGATTTTTACCCGTTTGCTCGTCCTTGTTACTCAAAAGTTACTTCCCTTGTTTTGTGTAATTGCCCTGATTATATCAACCTTAAAATAAATTTTAACTTTTGGGAAAAAGTTAAAGCCTGACTATTTTAGCTCCATATCCGCCTTGATTTGCCGGTGCGTCAAAAAATTCTTTCACGCTTGGATGCTCTTTTAAGAAATTTTTAACTGCAAAGGCGAGCTTGCCAGTGCCGATGCCGTGAAATACGCTAACCTCATCAAATCCCATAACAAGACTATCTGAGATAAATTTATCCAGTTTTGCTATCGCCTCATCAGCTCTCATGCCATGCAAATCAAGCGAGAGTGAGGCTGTCTTTGGTTTATCGACATTTAGGCTCACGCCACCTTTTTTAGGCAAGACTACTTCGTTGCCATTTTTTCTTAAAAGCTCTAGTGGCACGCGTAAATTTATGCCATTTGACTCGATCATTGCGTCATTTTTAGAGATGCTTAAAACCGTGCCTTTTATATTTTCATACTTCACTCTATCGCCTATTTTTAGGCTCTCGCGCTCAGTTTTTTTAGGCTTAACGATGGCAGCTTTTTTCTCATTTGCCACGTTTAGCGCCCTTTGCTTGTCTTTTATGTCCTTGAAATTTATAACAGCTTTTGCCGCATTTATCGCTTCATAATACTCTTTTTCAAGGCGCGCAATAGTCGCATTTAGCTTGATCTCATTTTTCTCTTTTAGCTCTTTTTGCTCCTCAAGCAAGCGCTCCAGTCGCTCCTCTTTTGCCGTAACCTCTTTTATGCTCTCATTAAGCTTGGTTTGTAGATTTAGCGTCTTTGTGATGATCTCGTTTAAATTCTCTTTATCCTCGCCGTAAATTTTCTTTGCCTGAGCCACTAAATTTTGAGATATGCCGTATCTTGCCGCCGTTTCAAAGGCATAAGACTTGCCGATCGTGCCTTTTAAAAACTCAAATTTAGGCCTTTGAGCCGCCTCATCGTAAAGTGCCGCCACTAGCTCAACCTCTGGATTCTTAGCTAGTAACATCGCAAGGCGCTTGTGGTGGGTCGTGATGATCATTTTGATATCTTGAGTGATGAGGCGCTCTATCATGACTCCATATAAGCTCGCAGCCTCCTCAAAGTCGGTGCCAAGTTCGATCTCGTCGATGCCGATGATGATCGATCTTTTAGTAAAAAGCTTTGCAAAATGCACCATCCTGCCAGCAAAGGTCGAAATGTCGTTTTTCACACTTTGCGGATCTTCGATAATAGCGTCAAATTCTTTAAAAGAGCCGATCGTTGAGCGGTTTGCATCGATACGCATAGGTAGTAAATATTTCGCAAGCAGTGTGGCTGAGATGATAGATTTTAAAAGCATCGACTTACCACCAGCATTTACGCCGGTAATGAGAAGTACCTTTTTGCTAAAATCCACACTCACGCTCTTTGGATTTTTTAGCGCTGGGTGGGCAAATTTCTCAAGCTTTATGACGTGCGAGCTGTTTGGCAAAACAAACTCATAATCACGTGACCTTGCCAAATTTACACGCGCTTGATATGCGTCAAACTGATCAAAAGCGTTGTTTATAAATTTCAAAAAAAGTAGGCTCTTGCTCATCTGCAAGCTAAATTTCTTGCAGTGCTCAAAAATGATCTCCTCTTTTCTATCAAGCAGTTCGCCTTGCTCCTTTTTTAGGCGCTCGGTGCTTGCAGGTGCGACGTAGAAGTAGCCGCCTGAGCTTCTGGCGATAACGGTGCCTTTTAGGGCGTGATTAAAGCCGCCACGCACCAAAAGTGCCTCTTGCGAGTTGATATAGTGCGTCTGGGTATCGACTAGATAGGGCGTGATGTGCTTTGAGTAGATGAGCTTTTTAAGCTCAGCGTCGATCTGGCGCTTTTTCTCGATAAAAGCCTGCTTTATCGCGTAAAATCTCTCATCCACGCTGTCGCTAAACTCGCCGTTTTCATCAAAGCTGTTTGCCATATGGCTCATCGCTTCAGGGATTTCAACCTTAGCGATCCACTCGCCAAGCCTGCCTTCAAATTTTTGCTTTTTTAGATATGAAAAATATTTAATGATCTTTGCAAACTCGTAAATTTCACTGATGTGAAGCACTGCTTGCTTGCTAAGTCTCATAAGCGCGTCATCAAGCTCTTTTATCTCATCAGGCGCCTTAAAATCATACTTTGAAAGCTCGCTAATGTTTTCAAAGTGGATTTTGCTGTCACCTTGTAAAAATAGCGGTTTTTGCCTTGCCAAAAAGGAGTTAAATTTCTCTAAATACTCGCCCAAATCAAGCTTTAAAAATATCTCTTCAGTCATTGCTCACAACTTTTTATCGGCACTATCACGCCTGAGAGGTCGCTAAATTCTCTTTTAGCTAAAAATGACGCTGTGCCAAATTCGTAGTTAAATTTCTCAGCGCTCACGTTATATTCGCCACATTTTAGCACTTTACCCTGCTTAAAATCGCTAACTAGCTTTGAGATGGCATCCTCGTTCTTTGATAAATTCTCTTCGTAAAAATAGACGCAAATAAGGATCGCTACAAGCACCGTGCTAACGAGCGCTTTTATGCCTTTGCTGATCTTTTCATCTTTTATCGCCCAGATCGCTCCAAAAAGTACGATCAAGCCAGCGATTAGGATCAAATTTCTTACCATTTTACGCCCTTATATTTTGCGATGAGTTCTTTGTAAAGCTCAGAATGAGGCTCGATCTTTTCTAAAATTTCAGCCTTAACCTCACTGATATCTTGTTTTTCAACTAGCAAGCAAACAGCCATATACGTGGCATTTGGCAGCATCTCTTTTATCTGAGTGCTACTTAGCTTTTGCGACCTTGCAAGCGCGATCAAGATATCTTTTTTACCTAAATTTATAAGGCTTGAAATTTCTTCTTCACTAAGCTCTTTTTCTTTTATCTCTTTTAAAATTTCATTTTCATCTTGAAGCTTGAAAGTGCTTAGATCCATTAATATCCGCCCCTTAGCTGTACGCTGATATCGCCCGCTCCAAAGCCAACTACGATGCCATCACTCAGGCGGTTTTTTACGCCAAATTCATCTGTAAATTCTATGCCCTCTTCAACCCTTTCGACCTTATCGGTAAAGATCGGGTTATACTCGCTAAACTCGCTCTTCATATCAACTTCGATCGGATTTTCCCCAGCTGCATAAACTGGCAATATGACAAGCTCATCAACGCCTTTAAAGCACTCTTTAAAGCCAGGTAAATTTGTGCTAAGTCTTGTGTAGCGGTGTGGCTGAAATATCGCTGTGACGCTGTTTATACCTAAAATTTTGGCGTATTCAAAGACTGATTTTAGCGTCGCTTTTATCTCGGTTGGATGATGCGCGTAGTCGTCGATTAGGACGAAATTTTTGTTTGCGCTAAGGATGTCAAAACGCTTTTTGATCCCTTTAAAATTTAGTAAATTTTCTCTAATGTCTTTAAGCGGCGTCTCGTGCATCGCAGCAAGGATAGCCAAAGATGCGTCTATAGCGATGTGCTCGCCCATGCCAAAGGCTTCAAATTTGCCTAAATTTTTAAGGTTGAAGCTAGTGTATGGCTGATAGTCTCTTACCACCATCGTTAGCTCTGTGATATCACTGCTTGGATAAAGCCTGATCGCATCAAGCTTAAGCGTGCTCAAAAACTCGTCCTCAGCGTTTATCACTCTAACCTTTGCACGCTCCAAAAAGCCCTTGTAAGCTGCGTAAAATTTAGCTAGATCGTAGTCGTAGTGCTCCATGTGCTCTGGCTCTGCATTGGTGACGATGGCTAGATATGGGTTTGAGTTTAGAAAGCTAGAATCGCTCTCATCAGCCTCAAATACGACGTTATCGCTTTTGGCGTAGCGCATATTTGAGCCAAACTGCTTTGATATGGCGCCGATGATCACTGAGCCTTCAATAAGGCTTGCTAGCATCGCTGAAGTCGTGCTCTTGCCGTGTGCGCCAGCTACTGCAAAGACGCACTTATCTTCAAGCACATAAGGCAAAATTTCTTTTCTTGAAAAGCACTTTATGCCCTTTCGTCTGGCCTCCACTAGCTCGATATTATCCTCTTTTATCGCAGCTGAATAGACCACGAAGTCTTGGTCTTTTATCGCCTCTTTACAGTGTGGCGTGATGACTTCGATGCCTTCATCTTTTAGCTCTAGCGTCGTTTTGCTCTCTTTGATGTCGCTGCCGCTTATCTTGTGACCCTTTTCGCGTAAAAATCTAGCGATGGCTGAGATGCCGATGCCGCCGATGCCTATGAAATGGACTTTTCTGATCTCGTTGTTTAGCTCTTGCAAATTTTATCCTTAAGTTTTTCGTGATTTTAACAAAAACTACTAAATTTAAGGCTGAAAATGGCTTTTATTTGCTTAAGCTAAAGCTTTCATCTATCAGATCAAAAACGGCTTTTTGTGAGATTTTGGAGTTTAAATTTACACTTATCAAGTGCTTTTTATTCATGTGATATGCTTTAAAAATTTGCTCTTCATCAACTAGCACCATGGCTAGATCAGGGCTACATTTTAGATTTAAAACTTCTATTATCTCGTCACTTTCAAGACCTAGCTTGCTTGCACTTATATCCATAAGCAGTGCAAACCACTTCTCATTTTTCTTATGGCGAAAGGCGCTAAAATTTGGATATTTTGGGAAAATTTGCTCGCCCAAAACGTCAAATTTCTCTTTTATATATTTTTCAATCTCGCTTCGTTTCAAATTTCACTCCAAAATTCCTTTAAAGAGCGCTCATTCTCGTAGTCGTGATGTCACATTACCCAACTCGTAATCGCGATAACTTTTGCTAAATTTGCTCTTTTCTACCTAGGCACAGCGCTTCATCTTTTAAATTTAGCCTCTATCTGCATAAAACCCCAAGTGTTTCTAGCCTCGCTAAGCTCCTTTTTGTTAAGCTCATCGATCATCATCTCTTCGTTCTTGCCGAGTCTATTTTTAACTTCACCAAACGGATTAATAAGCATCGAATCGCCGTAAAAGCTCCACTGCGCATCATCGCTCTTGTGGCTTCCTACGCGGTTTACGCGCAGCACGTAGACGTTATTTGTAAAGGCTCTAACCTTTAAAAGCTCCTCCCAGCGCGCCTGAGAAAAAAATGTACAAGCCGTTGGCACGAGCACGATATCGACCTTTTTGGCGCTCATATACGCCCAGCACACATCAAAGTGCGCCTCATAACCAAACATAACACCAACCTTAAATTTATCGTAGGTAAAGATAGGCAAATTTAGCTCATCGCTTGTGTTATTAAAGAATTTCGCCTCATTCCAGTGAGCGTAAGGCATGAGAATTTGCTGATCATATAGCTTTACTTGTGTTGGGGTAAATTTAGCTAGACTTTTAAAAATTTCCTTACTTTTTAGATTTACTATGGGTGCAACAATATTTAGATCATACTTTTTTGCCATTGCAAAAAGAGCCTCTTTCTTGCGCTCGCTCTGCTCTTTTATGAGGCTTTTTGGCATGCTAATGAGCTCTTTAAAAAAGCTATTTAGCACATATTCACCAAGCACAACAAGTCTTGCGTTTTCGTCAGCACAAATTTTTAGATAATAATCAAGCCTTGCCTCACTTAAAGGCTGCGTTGGTAGCTGAAGAGCACAAATTCTACTCATCATCCACCTGCTTTATGCTAAGTTTTGCGTTTTCTAAAATTTCTCTTGCTTCATTTAAGAGCTTTTTGCCCTGCTCGTGCAGCTTTATGCTATTTTCTAGACTCACATCATCTTTGTTTAGATCGTTTAAAATTTTATCTGCTAGGGCTAATTTTTCTTCAAAGCTCTGCTCTTTTTGCTCCATTTTCTATCCTTTTAATATATTTTTTATATATCCATCAAATTTTTCTATCTCGACCAAAAATGCGTCGTGGCCGTAGTTGCTATCTATCTCTACGAAATTTGTATTCTCTCCTCGCCCCATCTCGCAAAGTGTGTCATAAATTTCTCTCATACAGCACGGCGGAAAGAGTAGATCGCCTTTGAAAGCGATTAGATGTAAGTTTGCTTTTATCGGCGCAAGGGCGTCTTTTAGATTGTCATAGTGCCTTGTACAGTCAAAGATATTCATCATTTTTACGATATATAGGTAGCTTAGCGGATCAAACCTCTTTGGAAAGTTGTAGCCGTTGTACTCCATGTAGCGATCCACCTGAAAGCGCCCAGAAAGCTCGTAAAGGCCGTCAGTCTCGACGTAGTTTCGTCCAAATTTCTCATCCATACTATCAGGGCTTAAGAAGCTGATATGCCCTGCCATCCTGCCGTAAGCCATACCTTTTAGACCATTTTTTCTTATAAATTCCGCATCGTATTCGCCGTTTTTGAAATTTTCATCGTTTAAAATGGCTTCGATGGCGATTTTGTTAAACGCTATTGCCCATGGCTTAGTCTGATAGGTGCTTGCTAGCATTATGATATCTTGCGCAAATTCTGGAAACTCGATAGCGTAGCAAAGTGCTTGCATACCGCCAAGACTACCACCTATCACGGCTCTTGCCCTTGTGATACCAAGCTCGCCAAATAATCTCACTTGCGCCTTTACCACATCACTTATAGCAAGGACTGGGAAATTTAGCCTATACTCTTTGCCGCTACTTCGATCAACGCTTAGCGGCGAGGTCGAGCCAAAGCATGAGCCTAAGATATTTACGCAAATAACGTAAAATTTATCGGTATCGACCGCCTTTTTGCTGCCTATCAGCCCGTCCCACCAGCCAGCTTTCTCATCGCCTGCGTAAGTGCCAGCAGCGTGGTGCGAGCCAGTTAGGGCGTGGCAGATCACGATAACGTTGCTTTTATCAGCATTTAGCGTGCCGTAAGTCTCGTAAATAAGCTTGAAATTTGATAGCATACGGCCACTCTCAAGATAGAGTGGCTCGTTAAATTTAATAGTTCTAGTTTGCAGGTCTAACACTAATTAACTTTGTAGTTTGGTGCCTCGTGAGTGATAACTACGTCGTGGACGTGGCTCTCTTTTAGTCCTGCGCTTGTTATCTCGACAAATTCGGCTCTTTCTTGAAGAGTTGGGATATCTTTTGCGCCTACATAGCCCATAGCGCTTCTTAGGCCGCCTATTAGCTGATGGATCACATCTTTTATGCTGCCAGCAAATGGCACACGGCCTTCGATGCCTTCAGGTACAAGCTTGTCTTGAGCGGTGCCCTCTTGGAAGTAGCGATCCGAGCTGCCCTTTGTCATAGCGCCTATTGAGCCCATACCGCGATATACTTTGTACTGGCGACCTTGAAATGTTATAAGCTCGCCTGGGCTCTCTTCGCAACCTGCAAGTAAGCTACCTGCCATGACGCAAGCTGCCCCTGCTGCAAGGGCTTTTGCTACGTCGCCTGAGTATTTTAAACCACCATCAGCAATAACTGGGATACCATATTTCGCTGCTTCGCTTGCGCAGTCGTCAATCGCTGAAATTTGAGGCACACCAACACCAGCAACGATCCTTGTGGTACATATTGATCCAGGTCCAATGCCCACTTTTATGCCGTCTGCTCCTGCTTCTGCTAGGTCTTTTACAGCTACTGGATTTGCGATATTGCCAGCTACGACATCGACATTAAAATTTGCCTTTACCTCTTTTAAAGTATCAATAATACCCTTTGAGTGGCCGTGAGCTGAGTCGATGACAATGACATCTACACCAGCATCGACAAGTGCTTTAGCGCGGTCAATCTGACCCACACCAATAGCCGCTGCTACGCGAAGTCTGCCGTAGCTATCTTTGTTTGCATTTGGATACTCTTTACGTTTTTTTAGATCTTTTATGGTGATAAGGCCATCAAGTCTACCGTCTTTATCGACGATAGGTAGCTTTTCAACTCTGTTTTGAGAGAAAATTTTCTCCGCATCATCAAGCGTGCAGCCCTTTGGTGCAGTGATAAGCGGTGCTTTTGTCATGCGGTCTTTTACCAAAACGCTCATATTTGTCTCAAATCTCAAATCGCGGTTTGTTAAAATTCCTATTAGTTTGCGGTCCTTATCTATAACTGGAACGCCTGAAATATGAAGATCAGCCATAAGACCTAGAGCTTCGGCCACGGTCGCCTCTGGATGTATGAAGATAGGATCTATGATTACGCCACTTTCACTTTTTTTGACACGCTTAACCTCTTTTGCTTGGCTTTCGATGTCCATATTTTTATGTATTACGCCGATACCGCCAAGCCTTGCCATCATAATAGCAGTTCTGTGCTCAGTCACCGTATCCATCGCAGCAGAGACCACTGGGATATTTAGCGTGACACTTTTGCTGATCCTGGTTTTTACATCAACTTGCTTTGGCAAAATTTCAGAGTATTGCGGCACAAGAAGCACATCCTCAAATGTTAAAGCTCTCTTTACTATCTTCATATTTTTATCCTTTTATTAAATTTTCTAGGCTCTTGGCACCATTTATCAAGGTCTGTTCATCCCATGCTTTTGCGATTAGCTGTGCGCTTATATTTAGATTTAGATCATCTTTGCCAACTGGCACAGAGATAGCTGGAAGGCCTGCTAAATTTACGCTGATCGTGTAAATATCGCTTAGATAAGCTTGAAGTGGATCACTGTGGGCTCCAAATTTATAGGCTGTACTCGGAGCTACCGGCATAAATATAAGGTCATTTTCTTCTAAAATTCTCTCGTATTGAGCTTTTATATGTGCTCTTGCTTTTTGTGCTTTGATATAGTAAGCATCGTAGTATCCGCTACTTAACACAAACGTACCAAGCAAAATTCTTCTTTTTACCTCTTCACCAAAACCCTCAGAGCGTGAGTTTATATATAGCTCTTTTAAATTTTTAGCATCAGCTCTTCTGCCGTATCTTACGCCATCGTAGCGGCTTAAATTTGCGCTTGCCTCTGCAGTTGCTATTATGTAGTAGGTTGCGACGTCGTATTTTGAGTCTTCAAAATTTGTGTAAGTTACACTGTGACCGTGTGATTTTAGCTTCTCGATGGCTAAATTTAAAGCGACTTTTGTCTGCTCGCTTGCGTTTCCTACATAGTTTTTGACAACGCAAATTTTTAGTTTTTTCTCGCCATCTATCTTGTCGCTAATGCTCACAAACGGCACATCTGCGCTCGTACTATCTTTTGCGTCGTGTCCAGCGATCGCATCATATAAAATGGCAGCATCTTCTACGTTTTGAGCGATCGGCCCTATTTGATCAAGGCTGCTTGAGTAAGCACCTAGGCCATATCTACTCACTCTGCCGTAAGTTGGCTTAAAACCTACGCATCCACAAAATGCCGCTGGCTGACGGATCGAGCCGCCAGTATCACTTCCGAGTGCTGCTACTGCAAGACCAGCTGCGACTGCTGCTGCCGAGCCGCCACTACTGCCACCTGGGACGTGAGCGTGATTTAGTGGGTTTAGTGTTTTGCCATAAAATGAGCTCTCTGTCGTACTACCCATAGCAAACTCATCCATATTTGTACGGCCAAATGGAGCTAAATTTTTACTAAGTAGCTTTTCGATTACAGTTGCGTTATAAGGTGCTACGTAGCCTTGCAAAATTTTTGAAGCACTTGTTACATTCCAGCCTTTTACTTGGATATTATCTTTTATAGCGATAGGCACGCCCTCGCCTAGTTTTGCGATCTCTAAATTTGCTAGCTGCTCAACATAAGCACCAAGCTCTTTTTCTTTTATTATCTTAGCCTCAAGCTCAGCTCTTAAATTTTTTATCTCTTCAGCTGAAAATTTCAAAGCTTCTTTCAAAGTTACCACTATTTTTATCCTTTAAATTTATTAACCAAAAATATGCCAAACAAGCTAGCAACGACCACCGCAGCGATCGTTGCGACTATGATAGTTGCGCTTACTGGCTCACTTAGCACTTATGACCTCTTCGCATCTTGGGCATAGCGCGTCTTCTTTGCTAGCGTTAAATTTCCAGCATCTTGGGCATTTATGAAGCTCACTTGCCATGATCTTAAATTTATCACCCTCAAGCTCAAACTCTACCAAAGGCTCGCTATCATCGTAAGGTCTAACTGAGCTTACCATGTAAAGATCGGCTACTTCACGCTCGTCGTAGCTTGTGATGTTGTGGTTGGTGGTCTCTAGGCTTAGTTCTAGAGTTGATTTTATCTTCTTGTCTTTTTTAAGAACGTCTACGATCTCGTTAAATTTCTCCCTGCTGGCAAAAAGTAGCTCATCTTCAAAACTAAGGTCAAACTTGATCGGCTCATAAACTAAGTCAAACGCGTCTTTTGCCTCGCCTTTGATGATCTTTGGAGCGTAGTCCATCACCTCATCTACTGTGTAAGTAAGCGTTGGAGCGATGAGTGGAAGCAGTGTCTTTGTGATGATCGCCATCGCACTTTGGGCCGATCTTCGTCTTGGGGCGTCTTTTGCGTCGCAGTAGAGTCTATCTTTGCAAACGTCAAGATATACGCCACTAAGATCGGCTGAAAGGAAATTTAAAAGGATGTTAAAGCCCTTTGAAAAGTCGTAGTTTTTAAAGCAAGCGCTCGCCTCATCAAAGACCTTTTTAGCACGTGCTAATATCCACTTATCAAGGATATTAAACTCTGTATTTAAGCTCTTAAGGTCATTTACGTTTGCTAGCAAGAAGCGGATAGTGTTACGGATTTTGCGGTATTGCTCGCTAATTTGTTTTAATATATCTTCGCTGATCTTTAGGTCGCTTGAATAATCACTCATACCAACCCAAAGGCGTAAAATTTCGACGCCATGAGTCTTAGCCACGTCTTGTGGAGCGATGACATTGCCCTTACTCTTACTCATCTTCTCGCCCTTGGCATCGACTGTAAAGCCGTGAGTTAGTATGCTCTCATAAGGTGCGTGAGAATTTACAGCTGTGCTTACTAGAAGTGAGCTTTGAAACCAGCCTCTGTGCTGATCTGAACCCTCAAGATACATGCTTGCAGGGTATTTACCAGCATCGTACTCATCGCTTTGCAAGACCGCATGCCATGTCGAGCCACTATCAAACCAAACGTCAAGGATATCCATCACTTTTTCTAAATTTTCAGACTTGTATCTTGAGCCTTTTGGTAACAGCTCGTCTATACTTAGCGCCCACCACGCATCAGCGCCTTTTTCTTTGAAAATGCCTGCGATGTGGTCTAAAATTTCACTATCAAATATAACTTCTTTTGTCGCTTTGTCTCTGAAAAACGCGATCGGCACACCCCAGTCACGCTGACGAGAGATGCACCAGTCTGGGCGATTTTCTATCATAGAGCCTATTCTTTTTATGCCCACACTTGGGTAAAATTTAACCTTTTCAAGCTCTTTTAGCGCTGTTTGTCTAAGCGTTTTGCCGCCTAGTTTAGCCTCGTCCATAGCGATGAACCACTGCTTTGTGGCTCTATAAATGACAGGCTTGTGCGTTCTCCAGCAAAATGGATAAGAGTGCCTAAATTTAGAGACGCTAAGCAAGCTTTTGCCAAGTAGCTCTAAAATTTTCTCATTTGCTTTAAAGATGTGCATACCGACAAACTCATCTACCACGTCACTTCTAAATAGTCCGTGATGTTTTATGCTCTCATCGTAGCAGCCACCATCATCAACTGGCATCAAAATTTCGCTAAAGCCATATTTTAAGCAAACATAGTAGTCGTCCTCGCCGTGTCCTGGAGCTGTATGAACAAGTCCAGTACCTCCATCCATCATGACGTGATCGCCTAGTAAAAATCGCGACTTTCTGCCGTTTAGTGGATTTATCGCGTGAGTGTTTTCAAGTAGGCTTGATTTGAACTCTTTTTTGATCTCGCCCTTGCTTAGGCCGCTTTGCACAACGCTTTCAAGTAGTGGCTTTGCAAAGATCAAATTTTCAGCTGTTAGCACATAAATTTCATCTGGTTTTAGGCTTATGGCTTGATTTGCTGGAAGTGTCCAAGGCGTGGTCGTCCATATGACAGCGCTTGCCTCTTTTGCGCCAAGCTTTTCTAGCGCGTCGCTGTCAAGGCCAAAGGCTACATAAATAGAATAGTCCTCTTTCTCCTCGTACTCGACCTCAGCTTCAGCTAGCGCCGATCTAGCTGCCCAGCTCCAATAAACTGGCTTGCTTCTCTCTACCAAAAGCCCCTTTTTAGCGATCTCGCAAAGCGCTTTGTAGATGTCAGCCTCAAACTCAAATTTCATCGTCATGTATGGATTTTCAAAGTCGCCGATGATGCCAAGACTTTTAAACTCATCGCGCTGGATATCTATAAATTCTCTCGCGTGCTGCCTGCAAAGCTCCCTGATCTCGACCTTGCTAAGCTCTTTTTTCTTATCGCCAAGCTTTACTTCGACTTGTTGCTCGATCGGCAAGCCGTGGCAGTCCCAGCCTGGCACGTAGCGGACATTTTCGCCGTAAAAATAGTGCGTTTTTGTGATGATATCTTTTAAAATTTTATTTAACGCGTGGCCGATGTGAAGGTGGCCGTTTGCATACGGAGGGCCGTCGTGGATGTTGAAATTTTTAACCGCATTTTGGCGGTTTTTTTTCATTTTTTCATAAACCTTGCGCTCTTCGTACCATGATTTTAGTCTTTGTGGTTCATTTTGTGGGAGATTTCCGCGCATCGGGAAATTTGTCTCTGGGAGTAAAAGTGTCTCTTTGTAGTCCATTTTTTACCTTGATTTTAAAATTTGCTAATTTTACACCTGTGCTGGTTAAATCACACTGAAAAATAGTATAATGAGGCAAAAAAAGGAGCTTAAAAATGAGACAAAGTATCTTGATAATAGGCGAAGATCTTGAGATAAATAGAGAATTTCTAAACTACATTTTTCAAAGTTACGAGGATCATTTTGGCGAGCTTGGAGTGGTCAGTTTTGCTCCAAAAAATAGCAAAGAGCTACCTTTTATCATCGAAAATTTATCAAAAGATTACGACTTTGTAAGCATTTTTGGCTCAGATGAAAATTTTGCCATCGCTGCAAAGATCGTAGCGACGCTAACTGGGGGCTCGCTCGAGCTAAAAGATAGCACAACACTTGCACTTAAAGATAGCTTAGACTACTCAAAAAATAGCTTTTTAATAAGCCTAAATAACGCTAAGATAAATCTCATAAAAGCTAATCCAAATGAAGAGCTAGGCGAGTTTCTCACCGAGTACGAGCCTGATTTTAGCTACTTTCATCTAATAGACATCGACGCAGATAGTGCTAAGATCCTTATGCTGCCACTTGCTAAAACTTACGAGGTCGATATCACCCTTACGCAGATCCTGCCAAATTTGATACTAGTAAGGGCAAAAAGTAATAAATTTGGCCAGATCGAGAGCTTTTTACAAGGGGTAAAGACGCTATTTTCACAAAAATTTATTCTACAAAAAGATGTGATCAAATTTGTAGCAAAGAGGCTCATGCAAAAGGGGCTTAAAATTTCGTTTGCTGAGTCTTGCACAGCTGGGCTGGCGGCGGCTAAATTTGCAAGATACGGCGGTGTTTCAGCTAGCTTTGATGGCTCATTGGTGACCTACGCAAATCACATAAAGCACGAGTGGCTGGGTGTCGAGGATGAAATTTTAGATACTTACGGAGCCGTGAGCGAGCCTTGCGTAAAGGAGATGGTAAAAGGCACGCTAAGCACGACAAATGCGGACTTTGCACTTGCTATTAGCGGTATTGCTGGACCTGGTGGGGGCACAGCTAGCAAGCCAGTTGGAACGGTCTATGTCGCAGCTGGCGATAGAAACGGCAACATAGAGGTTGAGAGGCTACTTTTAAAAGGGGATCGCAACTACGTTAGAGAGCAGAGCGTGCTAAGCGCCTATCTATGCCTACTTCGTCTAAAAAGCGAGATATTTTTTGCTTAAAATTTGCCTTTAAAATCTTGCGTGAAATTTAGCTAGCCAAAAATTTTTATACTAAAAGATCAAAAAGCCGAATTTAGGAAGCTAAAAATATTTAAAAAGATATTGTTGTTCGCCATTTCTTAGTTATTTGTATTTGCACCAAGATGTAGCCGGACGAAATAAAAGCAAGTAACTCGCCTTTGGATACATTGGCGCAAAATTTTTGTGGATATGCCGATAAAGAGAGTAAAGAAGTTGTCACAAAAGATAGACAAGAGCTCGTAAAATACGCTTAAATGGGTGGTTACGTCATCTATGTGGATGGGCTCATAGACCTTAGCGAAGGCAAGATCCCACAAAATGGCAATAGCGATGGGCTGGATAAATTTATAAGTGAGATTAGCGGTGGCGAGTTTAGCTCTTATGCCAAATTTATGCAGGCTTACGGCGTTTCATGCCGTGCAAATTTAGACGGTTCGCAAGATCCAAAGTTAGCAGCGCTTCGCAAAAATTTAGCCAACGAGTGGAAAAAGCTCATCGTAGTGCCGGTAGCTAGCAACACCACAATAATCGGCTTAGGCGAAAACTCAGGAATAAAAGGCGGCTCGCTTTTGTTAAAAAATGTCCAAAATATCGCGATCCGCAATATGAAGATCGAAGATGCTTTTGATCCATTTCCAGATATACAAAAAAATGACGGCTTTAATGCGCAATATGACGGCGTCAGCATAGAGTCAAGCAAAAACATCTGGGTAGATCACTGCCATTTTAAGGACACGGTCGAGCCTATCCATGTGCATTTAGCAGGCGGAGAGCTTACCAAATGGCAGACTTACGACGGAACTGTGCGAGAGATAGTGCAGCTATCACGATCTCGCACAACATCTTTGAAAACCATGACAAAACGATGTTAATTGGCTCAATAGACTCTGACGGCAGCAGCGAAACAAGGACTATAACGGTCGCTCATAACGTTTTTGACAACTGCGCGCAACGCTTACCTATGGCGCGCAATGCAAAGGTGCACGTCTATAACAACTTTTATGACTCAAAAGATGGCTTCTATGACCAAAAATACGCCATTGGCGTACGCTTTGGCTCGCTAATATACGCTCAAAACAACTACTTTACAAATGGCGTCAAAATAAGCTACAAGTGTAACAAAGGCACCATTTTTGAAAGCGGCAACATAGACCTTTCAAAAAAGGCAGCGTTTGCGAAAAGCTAACCAAGCCGCCATTTGAGCCTCCATATAAATTTGAACTTATCCAAGCCTCAAACGTCCAAAACGAGGTAAATAAAAATGCAGGCACAGGCAAACTAGCCGTTATAAAATAAAACCAAAGCCCCGAGCTAGCCAAAACGCTTGGGGCATGAAAACAAAGCTAAATTTTTATATTTTTACAAGATAAAACGCTAGCACATAGCCCATATATCAGCACGCAAAGGCTAACACTTAGTCCAAAGACGCTAAGAGCCGCGGTCTGGCTAAAAGAGAGAGTAAAAAACGAAATAAAACTCGTAACAAATGCGCACAATATCCCATAAATTCGCTCCTTTTCGCTAAGGCTATCATTTAGTGCAAATATCATATAATCAATCCCCACAGCGCTTGCAAGGATTAACCCAAATACGCCAAAAATACTTAAATTTATGCCAAAAATAGCAAAAATAAAGAGCGTAAGAAGCACGCCAAAGACGATGATGCCCATCACAAGTGCCGAAACAAGCGCACTAAAATAAAACCAAAGCAATAAAAACGCGACCACAAGCGCTGCTATTTTTAGTTTTAAGGCAAGCTCTTTTGCCTGAGTTAGGCTCTCATTTAGCGAGCTAGCGAAATTTAGACTAAAGGCGTTGTGGCGCTCTAGAACCTCATCACTTGCTGCCCCTTTTACAAAGCCGCTCGCGTAAGCCACACTTGCATTTTCATCAAGCATAAATTTCTTAAAATCCTTCATTGATTTTAGAGCCAAAATTTCACTCACGCCAAGCTCTTTTTCGCCCAAAACCTTTAAAATTTCGCTTCGTATCTCATCCTTGCTAAAGCCAAATCTCTCATAAATCACGTAAATTTGCTCATCGTCAAGCGCCTTTTTAAACGCCTCTTTTAGCTCATCCTGCTCGCTTTTACTTAAAAACATATCACTTAGCGAGCTCTCATCTTTTATCAAATTTCTCTTTTTTAGCTCGTCTAAAAGGCTTTTTTCGCTTCCTAAAATGTCACCGCTAGACCTTGTCACGATCATCGTGTTTTGATTATTTCCAGTTAGATTTAAGATATAAGAAGAGTCCGCTAGCAGGCTCTTTGGCATATTTGAGTAGTCTTTTACGTTTTCGCTTTTTGATAAATTTTTAAGATCAAAAACAAGAAAAATAGCTAGCAAAATAAGTGAGATAGCTAGAAATTTAACCCCCAAATGCCTAGCAACTAGGGCAGAGAGCTTGCAAAATTTAGTTAAAAACGCATCAAAAATCTTTGATCTATAAAATTTCACCCCTTCAAAGACTAAAGGCATGAAAAAGTAGCTAGCCAAAAACGCAGTAACGAGCGCAAATGCCGAAAATAGCGCCACCTCTTTAAGCAGTTTAAGATTAGAAAACGTAAAAGCTAGATAGCCACTAAGCGTGATAAGAAGGCCTAGCAAGAAGATTTTTAGCATATTTTTTATGCTGTCTGCCCTGATCGCTTCGCCCTCGTTTTTGCTAAGCCAGTGTAAGACGTAGTCAAACATGAGTCCAATGAGGCTTGTGCTTATTAAAATAGTAAGGATGTTTAGCTCACCAAGGCAGAGCAAAGTGCCTGCAAATGCCACGCTAAAGCCAAATGCAGCGATAAATATCACATAAAAAATTCGCAAATTTCTAAAGGCAAGCATCAAAAACATAGCGGTTAAACTAAGTGAAAGCGCACTCATATAAAGGCTCTCGCTCTCGTTTTTTTGCTTTGAAAATGCCTGATAGAGGGCACTTGAGTGCACAAAAAGCTCGTTTTGTCCAACTTTTAGCGCATTTAACTCGTTATAAAATTTTATTAGCCCCTCGCTCGAAGCTTCCTTTTTTAGCTCACCTTTTAGCAAGAAAAAACTCTTCTCTCCGTCCTTTACCTCAAGCATAAGATCTGATAAATTTAAACTCACATTGCCGTTTTTTGCACTAAAACCACTACTTAGCGAGAAAAAATCATCTTTTACATTTAAAAGCCTAAAGCTAAAACTGTTAAAAATTTCCTCTGCGCGCTTTTTGAAAAAGGCGTTTTTATCGCTTTTTAAAAGCTCTAGATCAGCCCTACTTAAAAGCGCGATCTTTGAGCGGTTGATGTCGTTTTTTATATCATTTAAATTTACGTCAATGTTCGCCTCAAAGCTCTTAAAAAGCGAGCTTTTAAGCGCCAAGCTTTGCACGTCATTGGCTAGCTCTTTGGAATTTACTAGTACTAAAAAATTTGATGCCATCTCATCTTGCACCTCTTTTAGCACCTTTGCCTCTTTGGCGTCTTTGAAATTTATCAGCGAAAAGATGTCGGTTTGGACGTTTTTTAGGCTCGCAAGCGAATATCCAAGCGAGGCTAAAAAAACAAAGATAAAAGCCAAGATCGTGGCTAGTTTTTTCATTTTATACTAAACTCATTTAGCGTTTTATCGCCGCTTACCTCATCAAGCTCGATCTTTTTTACCGCCTTGTCGCCACTTATCTTTATGGTTTTAAAAATTTGTTTAAAGAGTAAATTTTTAGGGCTTAGCTCTATGCTCCACTCTTTTAGACTGCCGCCTGTTTTTATGTCAAATTCTCTCATAAGTTCGCTCTCATCAAGGCTGATAATGGCCAAAAAGAGCTTTTCATCAAAATTTGCACTTGTCTTTTCAAGCTTGCCATTTTCGTTTTTAAAAATGCCATTTTTATTTATAAAAATCTTTGAAGTAACAGGCTCAAGCGTATCCCAGTAAAGGCCACCCTTTTCTAGCCTAAACTCACCAGAGCTTTTTATGCTTTTGTTAAAGCCAGCCAGACTCTTTGTCTGTGTGAAATTTCCGCTTACGCCATCTGTTTTTACTATATTTTTAAGCTCACCCAGCTCGTAGCCAAAGCAAGATATAAAAATGGCTAAAAAAAGAGCTATTTTTCTCATCTTTTCTCCTTTTCATTGTAGGCTTTAAGCGCCTTTTTTAGGGCTTCTGGCATCTCAAAGCAAGTTTGTAAATTCTTCATCTCGATGACAGCTTGCGCGGTATTTGCCTCGCTTAGTTTTTCGCCCTTTTCATTTTCTATAAGATAGTGAAATTTCAAAAACGTTTCGCACTCGCTAAGCGTTGTTATGACCTTTATGACGTCGTTAAAAAAGGCTGGTCGCACGTATTTTACGTCAAGTTTTACGATAGGAAAGGCGTAACCATCTTTTTTCATAGCTATGTAGTTGTATCCAAGCTTGTCAAGTAGTTCGCAGCGTGCCATTTCTAGGTACTTGACGTAGTTGCCATGCCACATCACTTCCATGCTATCAACGTCAAAAAACGCCACTTTAAATGTGCTAACGTGTGAAATTTTCACTCTCATCTCCAAAAATCAAAAAAGTTAAACCACTGTGATGGGTTCTTGTAAGCGTGATCTTCGAGCTGTCTTACATAGATTTGCACGTATGGCATGACGCTTGCCTTGCGGTCGCGACCTAGTTTTATCTCATCTGCGATGTCGCTTAGCTCGATACTAAATTTATCGCCATTTTTCACGCACCAAAGCGTGCTCATTTTTACGCCCAAAATGCCAGCTAGTAAGTATGGGCCATAGTTAAATTTAGCCATCTTGCCAAGAAAGCTAACCTCAACAAATTTATCGCCATTTACCGGAGTTCTATCGCCCATTATGCCAATATTTACGCCGTTTTCTACCGCCTCTTTTAGCTCAAGCATAGCTGCTGCATCAAGATTTTCTACGCTTATTAATCTAATCTGTCCCTTACTTATCTGCTCTAAAATTTTATAAAAATTTTCATTTCCCTTGCTATAAACCAAGATGATCATACGAAAACTTGGCGATCTAAGCGAAAGTGTCTTGCAAATTTCTACATTCCCTAGATGGCTTGTTAGCAAAATTCTACCACGCTTTGATGCCTCAAACTCTTCTTTTATCCACACAAGCTCGTCAATATCTAGTTCGTTTTCGAGCACACCATTTTGCCAAATACGAAATTTATCGCAAATCGCAATACCAAATTCATAAAAATTTCTAAAAACACCAGTAGCTGGCTTTTTGCCACTAAATTTCTCTACATTTTGTAAAAATTCTCTTATATTTTTTCTCTCTATTTTTGAAAAAATATAATAAAAACAAACGACGATCATAACGATAGGTTTTATAAGAAAAATAGGCAAATTCTTGGTTAAAAACAAGCTCACCCTTAAGAAAAATTCATTTGATCTTTCGCCTTTTTGCCACCATGCATATTTTTGCCCTTTAAAGGCTTTACTCAGTAAAAATGGAACCAAACTAAAAAAATATTTTGCATGCATAAGGCTTATTAACACATTATCTTTTAGCATTTTAAAGTGCGAAACGCCGCCTTTTTCATATCTTACTTTTAGCGGTATCCATCTTAGTCCAACACCTGCTCTTACGGCATTTACAAGGATTTCCATGTCAAATTCCATCCTATTTGACTTGCTTTGAGATATCGCCCACTCGAGCTCTTTTAGCGGATAAATTCTAAAGCCACACATCGCGTCTTTTATGTTGGCGCTAAATGTATTTACTTTGACCCAAAAATTTGTGATCTTTCTGCCATAAAATCTCGACTTTGGCGCGTCCTCGCCATAAATCGGATCAGCTAAGATCATATCATGCGGATACTTTTTACTAAGCTCTAAAAACTCTACCACTTCGCTTATGTCGTGCTGAAAGTCAGCGTCGATCTGAAATGCATGCGTGTAGCCATTTTGCAAGGCATGTCTAAAGCCATCTTTTAGTGCAGCCCCCTTACCGCCATTTTGTGCTCTTGTCAAAATTTCTACACCAAATTCGCTCAAATTTTGCAAAGCCTTTTTTGAAGCTTCATCTGAGCCGTCATCAACTATTAAAATGGGTAGATTGTATCTCACAAGCGCCTTACAAAGGGCTTTTATCTTCTCTGGATGGTTGTAAAATGGTATGAGAAAAAGCGTCTTCATAAGCCCAGCTTTATCCTACCAGCAGCACTTTTAGTACCATTGCAAAATATCTCAAAATAAACTTTCTCATCTTTTTGCGAAATTTCTATACAAAGCTCGTCATTTGGCCTTACAAATTTTAAAAATTTCAGATTCTCCACCACGCACTGATCGCCTACTTCTGCGCCAAGCTCTCTTGCAAATTTAAATACAAAATCTAGTTGCACAAAGCCAGGTAGCAGCGGTAAATTTGGAAAATGTTCGGTAAAAATACCAAGTGCTGGGCTAAGCTTTGTTTTAAATTTGTAGACGCCGCCATCGCTACTTTTATCCCAGCTGGGTCCTTCGCTCTTTTCTAAAAGCTCTTTAAAATTTGCTTTTAGAAATTTCCCTTGAGCGTTTTTACAAAGTGAGCTAACGATTTTAAAATACCTAACACTATTTTTAAACTCAGGCCTTAAAAGCTCATTTAGCCTTGCTACAACGCCCTTTTTACCGCTATTTCTAAAGAGTTTCACACCCTCTTCACTAAGCTCTAAAAGTGCGGCTAAACGTTTAAATTTTGGATGCGTGTCGCAGTAGCAGTCTTTTAAAAGACCACTTTCAAGCATCTTATTTTCGATGCTTATTAGATTAACCCTTTTGTCATTTAGCTTAACGATCCTATCGATCCTGCCTTTTAGCGTGAGCCTGCTACCATCTATCTCCGCCCAGTCGCTAGTCTGAAAAAACTCACACCATGGCGAACTCACGTTTAGTGCCTCGTCCTCGCTTAAAGCAGCTTTTACCTTACTAAAAAGCAAAAGCTCATCGCCTAAATTTCTAGCCACTACACCAGTTTCGGTGCTGCCATAGATGTCAATAATGCGTGCACTGCTTAGTTTTGCTATGCTAGCTCTTAGCTCACTCTTTAGGGCTGAGCCGGCACAGATTATGTTTTTTAGCCCTGAAATTTCAGCTGCTCTTGGGCTAGAAACTATCGTTTGAAGCAAGACTGGGCTTGTGACAAAGCTTAAATTTTCAAGCTCTAGCTCAAAGATCGCCTCTGGGTAATTTAGCTCCCTACTAACAACCTTTGCACCAGAGATGATGGGCAAAAATACCTTAAAAGTAAGGCCAAACATATGCTGATGTGAAACGCTTGAAAAAAATGTATCGCTTTCATTAACTCCAAGTTCTTCTTTTAAAAATAGCCCTTCTTCTATCATCGCACCAAGTCTTTTTGGGATATTTTTGCTATTTCCAGTCGAGCCTGAAGTTTGAAGAAAAAAAGTAGAATTTAGATTAAATTTTGGCTCCATATTTCTGGCTGGAGCTAAAAAATTCTTAAAATTTTCATCATTGATATTAAATTTATCACTACTAAAAATGGGCTTTGCAAGCAAAATCGGTCTCACGCCGATCGCAAGTGCTCCAAAAAAGGCGACACAAAAGTCAAAGGTTTCGCTTAGATAGATCTCTACCTCACTCACGCCATATTCTTTTAAATTTGCCCCAAAAATACCAACTTGTGAGTATAAATTTTTATCAATATCAACAAATTTAAACTCTTTTAGACTATTTTCAAACTCCATTTTTCCTCTTTAAAATAAAAACTTTACGATATAAAATTTCTCCAAAAAACAAAAATCCCATCAAAATATAAGAGATAAAGGAGCAGTAAATACTCCAATAAAATTTATTTTCAAAGTACGATAAAACAAATGCAAAAACCGCATTAAACACAAAAAATAAGCACCAAATTTTTGTTAACCCTCTTGTGTAACTAACGACCTTTTCATCTATATTTTTCTCTTTTGATCTAGCGATTTTGGTTATGATCGCCTCACCATTTAAGCTGTAAAAAAAGATCGCCAAAAAGCCAAGGCTTACGATACTTGGATATAAAAGTGCTAAATTTACGCTTCTAAAAATAGCACAAATGGCGAAAAACATCCCAGCCGCTAAGCAAACCTGCCTTTTCTTGCCACTTTCAAAATAGGCTCTAAGCCCCCAAAGCACACATAAAACACCAAATATCAAAGTGGCGTTTTCTTGCCAAAAAAATAGCACTAAAGGATAAGCAATGCTTACTAAAATTAGAACTAGGTTTACTATTTTATGCTTCAAATTTCTTTGCTACAGCTTTTACGATATCATCAAGCGTTTTTACGTTTTTAAAATCCTCTGGCATCAGCCTATGCCCAGTTTGACGTTTGATGTAATCAATCATGTCAATAGCGTCGATGCTATCGATCTGCAAATCCTCATATATCCTAGTCTCTGGCTTTATCTTGCTCTCATCTATCTCAAAAAGATCGATCAAGGCTTTCTTTAAAATTTCAAAAATTTCTTTTTCACTCATAGTTATTTCCTATTTTCGTAAATGTATTTTGCAAGAGAAGATACGCTAAAAAATATCTCTTTTAGATTTGCGCTCTTTGAGTCAAGCACGAGGCCATATTTTTTCTGCACCGCAAGTCCAAGCTCTAAAGCATCGACGCTATCAAGACCAAGTCCATCATTAAAAAGTGGCGCATTCTCATCAATATCGCTTGGCTTCATATCCTCTAAATTTAAGCTTGTGATGATCAACTCTTTTATCTCATTAACTAGCTCTTTCACCAAATTCCTCCTTATAAATTTTACTTATCTCTTCGTGTAGCGCCCTGGCCCTCACGGGGCTTGGCCTATCCTTTAAAAACATATCAACATCAAAATTTTTCATCTCTTTAAAATGATATTTTATCTTTTCATCTGGCGTTTTATACCATGGTTCATTTTTTCTAAGGCTTCTTGGGTGCATATTGATACCGATGCAAACAATATTTTTAGCGCCTTTTACACCTATGTAAGCTGCTGCCTTATGAAAAATAATTTCATCTTTCGTACGTGTACCCTCTGGGAAAATCAATAAATTTTCACCACTTTTTAAAACATCTACGCTTTTTTGTAAAAATTCCTCGTTGTTTGTATTTGGTATATAGTTGCACGCTCTAATTGCCGCAAATAAAAATATATTTTTGCTAAGCTCGCCCTTTACGATGCAGTTTATCCTTTTAAATTTTGAAACTAAAAAGACCACATCAAGAAGCGAAGGGTGATTTGCTATGACTAAATTTGATCCGCCATTTAGCTCGCTAAGCTCAAATTTATAGTCCAAACACCCACAAATTCTAGTAACTTTTATAAAAAATCCCCAAGAAATTCTAACTAGATCACGGCATAAATTTTGTATAAATTTAAATTTATTTAGCCCCAAAAGCACCACTGGCACAAGCAGTAAATCTCCGCTTATGCAAATGATCGCAAAAAGGGAAAATAAAAATCCAGCTCTTAAAATTTTAAGGCTCATAGCTAAAATTCCAAGATGAAGAATAACTACAACTTTGCCAGCTTTTTGATATTTTTGGATCAAAATTTACAATAAAGTTTTGTAATAAATTCTCACAAATTTCTTTTTCTTTTTTAGCTCTTTTTAGAGTTAACACTTTATCGTTTTTTGCCCTTGAGACAACAAGAGCTAGCATAAATGACGGCTTTTTCTCATCAAAATAACTCTGCTTTATCGACTCGTGATAGGCAAGTATTAGCACCTTTTCATATCCATCATTTAGTCTTAAAAATGCCGCTTGCAAGGCATCTTCAACTGGGCTAAATGACGATATAGCAAGAATTTCATTGTGATTTTTAGCTTCTATGCTAAGAAGCGACGAGATAGCGTTATGCACAGAAAGTGAAAACGATGTGGGCGAAACTGGCTCGGCTTTTGCCAGTGTAGTCTCTAGCTCAAAGCAGCGATTTATCTCTCCTTCATATGAGCTAAAAATAACTGGCATATCAAGCTCGTCAAAACCACCAAGCAAGCTAAAAGCGCACTTTGCAGCACTACTCAATCTTCTTCTTTGAATCGGTGGGATCTTTGCTAGATCAAATTCTTTTTTATATCTAGCTAGATCCTCGCCGACATCGCCATAAGCTATCGCATCAAAAAAATCTACCTGAAATTTCATTATTTCGCGATATCACCTTTTAGAGTAACGCCAGACATCAAAGCGCCGCTTCCACATTGAAACTGAGTTTTTGAGTTAAATGGCTGTTTTTTGTAGTAGCCAGTTAGATTTACAACCTTTGTGCCGCCTTCTTTTAATGCTCTTTCTTGGAAAGTCTTTAAGGCCGAAAGAAGTGCGATTTGGCATGCCTCTTCATCACTTTTATTAAAACCATTCGTCTTTTTATTAGATGTTAGATCTTTTACAATTACCTGTCCGCTATAGCCTGTGCCAAAGCTGATACTTACATTTGGAAGTAAGAAATTTTTAGCTTTTGGGCCATTTAGGAAGTCAAGTGAGTGATATTTCACATCATCTCTTGCATTAAGACTTGTAGCAAACGCCAAAATAGCAACTAATGAAACTAATTTTTTCATGTTTATCCTTTTTAAAAAATGTTTTTAACTCTTTTAAATATCAAAGATGTATTTACACCACCAAATGCAAAGTTATTACTCATAACAAAGTCCGTTTTTATCGGAGTTGGCTCTTTTAAATAGTTTAGCTTTGCGCACTCGAGATCGATCACATTTAAATTTATAGTTGGGAAAAATAGCTCTTCTCTCATCATCATGATAGAGGCGATCGCTTCTAGCCCTCCACAAGCGCCAAGCGTATGACCAAGATAGCTTTTAAGCGAGCTAATAGCGATGCCCTCTCCAAAAAGCTCGTTTGTAGCGATACTCTCGGCTATGTCGCCATGTTTTGTCGCAGTCGCATGAGCATTTACGTAACCTACGCTTTTTGGCTCTAAATTTGCGTCTCTAAGCGCTAAGCTCATCGCCGCTTTCATCGTAGCGCTTTGTGGTCTTGTGATGTGCGTGCCATCACATGTCGAGCCAAAGCCAACAACCTCAGCGTAAATTTTAGCCCTTCTTTTTAAAACGCTCTCTTCGCTTTCAAGCACTAAAAATCCAGCTCCTTCGCCAAGAACCAAGCCATCTCTATCTTTTTCAAACGGAGTTGGGGTCAAATTTGGCGTGCTGTTTTTCACGCTTGTAGCGTAGAGCTTGTCAAAGACGTAGGCCTCACTCACACAAAGCTCCTCAGCACCGCCTGCTAGCATCATATCTATGCTGCCATTTTTTATGCTCTCATATGCGTATCCAATAGCATGCGAGCCACTCGTACATGCAGAAGATGTAGGGATGATACGGCCTTTTAGCGAATAAAATAGTGCAATATTTGCCGCTGTGGTGTGAGGCATCATTTTTATGTAGGTATTTGCGTTAAAGCTGCTATCCATGTCCAAAACTAGCTTTGCCATATCAAGGATGGAATCCGTGCTACCAGTACTTGAGCCACTTGCTACACCCATCCTGCCATCTTGCACGCTTGGATCTAAATTTGCAGCTTGCAACTCCTCTCCATTTAACAAGCCAGCGTCTTTCAATGCAAGTCCAGCCGCGTGCACGCTATAACATGAGACCTTACCAAGGCTTCTTAGCTGTTTTCTGTCCCACTCCTGCGGATGTTTGTAGTCTAGTATTGGCGCTGCTAGGCGCGTGTTTAGATCTTTACAGCTCTCCCACTCGCTCATATATCTCACGGCATTGTTACCCTCAAGAAATTTAGCCCTCATCTCCTCCCAGCTATTGCCAAAAGCACTGACTGCGCCGATACCTGTGACAAATACACGCATTAGCAAAGTCCTCCATTTACGCCGATAACCTGCCTTGTGATGTAGCTAGCATCACTGCTTAGTAGAAATTTAACAAGTCCTGCCACTTCATCTGCTTCGCCAGCTCTTTTTGCAGGTATGGCTTTTAGCACCTCGTCTAAAAAGTCGCTATTTAAAATTTCCTCGCTCATATCTGTCTTTATAAGCCCTGGTGCTACGCAGTTTACTGTTATGCCTCTGCTTGCAAGCTCTACTGCAAGGGCTTTGCTAGCTCCTATGATGCCAGCTTTGCTAGCTGAGTAATTTACCTGACCTCTGTTGCCAATGACGCCTGAAACAGAGCTTAGTGTCACTATCCTAGCTGGCTTTCTAGCCCTTATCATGGGCATTAGCGCTGGTCTTAGAACGTTGTAAAAGCCATTTAAATTTACATCTATCACATCAAACCACTCTTCATCGCTAAGACCGACAAAGGTGTTATCTCTTGTTATACCAGCGTTTAGCACAACACCGTAGTAGACGCCATTTGCCTCCATGTCAGCCTCTATCATCTCCTTAGCCGCGGAAGTATCAGCCACGTCAAATGTCAAAAATTTAGCCCCAAGCTCACTAGCTATCTTTAAAAGATCATCGCTCTTACTTCTTGCGTGAATCACCACTTCGTACTCGCTAGCTAGGCGTTTAGCGATGCTAGCTCCTATGCCTCTACTTGATCCAGTTATCAATACTCTCTTACTCACTAAGTGCCTTTTTTACAAATTCTTCATCAGGGCTCATCACGTTTAAAACCGCCCTTGCGCCAAGCTCGCCGTTTACAAAAAGCTCGCTGTCATACACTCCAAATCCACTCTCATCTTGGATCGAGCAATTTGAGACGATCACTATCTCATCGCCCACTTTAAAGTACGGCCTAAAAATTTCAAATTTTCTACTGCCTAGCAAAAAGCCAAATATCGCCTTCTCACCCCTTAACTCACGCATCTTTGAGTCATAAATACCAAGGCTTTGAGCCATCATCTCAATCGCCTTTTGCATGTAAAATTTCCCATCTTCTAAAAATGGAGTTTGCTCATTTATCACGCTTCTTACTTTGATGCTCTCACAAGGCGTAAATTCTAAAATTTCATCGATCAGGGTTATGGCGCTACTGTGTGGCAAATAATCACTTATCATCATCTCACTCTTTTAAAAATTATTGCGGCGTTATCTCCGCCAAATGCAAAAGATAGTGACATCGCCGCCTTAACATCAAATTTCGTGCCACTTTTTACCAAATTTATAGCTTCCAAACTCTCGTCATACACTCCGTCATAAACGTGTGGTGGCAAGAGGCTATTTTCCCCCATGCAAAGCATAACGCAAATGGCGCTCTCGATGGCTCCAGCAGCCCCAAGCGTATGACCGATCTGTGGCTTTAACGAGCTAGCATATGCAAAGCCAAGCGTTAAATTTACAGCTTTTGCCTCCATTTTGTCATTTGCTTGCGTGCCGGTACCATGCAAATTTACATAGTCCACGCCGTCTATGCCAGCTTTTTTTAAAGCTTCTTCTATACAACAAATTGCCATTTTGGCATTAAAATCAGGCTGAGTCATATGAAAAGCGTCACAGTTTGAGGCCGAGCCTACTACGACGACGTTTGAAATTTCATCACGGCTCAGCAAAAACAGCCCAGCTCCCTCGCCTATGTTTATACCCTCTCTATTTTTAGAAAAGGGTTGGCTTGGTTTTTGACTTAAAATGCTAAGTGAGTTAAAGCCATTTATGGTTAATGTGTTTAAACTATCGACGCCGCCGCATATAACCGCATCGCAAATATCGCTTTTTATTAGTCTTTGTGCCTCAATAATCGCCTTAACACCAGAAGTACAGGCAGTTGAAACACAAAAACTTGGACCTTCTAATCCATAAAATTCGCTCACAAATTCGCTCACATTTGCAAGACAGTTTCTGTCTATACCAAACTTACTTTTATCAAAAATTTCAGTTCTTATATACTCTTTAAAAGTTTCAAAATTTTCTTCAATTCCACTCGTTGTAGTGCCCAAAATAACACCTACACGGCTCTTACCAAATTTCTTGATAGCCTTTTTTATCTCATCGTCAAGCTCAAGAAGCGTATTTAAAAGCAAAGCATTGGTTCTTGTTTTGAAGTGTTCTTTTGTGTTCTTGGCAAACTCTGGCAGTGCCTTATCAAATTTTGCAACTAAAAATTTATTCTCAGGATGAAACTCACTGCTAAGGCTTAGAAATCTCTTTCCACTTAAAAGCGAGCTCAAATTCTCATTACTGCTGCTCCCTGCGGCACTGATAATGGCTGGTTTGCTAACGTAGATCAACACTTTCTACCTCATAATATTGATCGCCTATCATAAATTTTTGCTCTTTTTTTTCATCTTTTATCATCTCTAGTACTTTTATAAAAAGTTCATTATAGGCGCTATTTGGTGGCAAAAAACCTAATTTTTTAAAGCTACCATCTTTTAAAACTCGCCTAGCTTCTGGCGCGCCAAGTGCATTTACAAGGCTAAATTTATACTCATTCTTGCTATTTTGCACGTAAAGCAAAAGTAGTCCCTTTGATGAGCTTACCTTAAATGTTTTTAAGTCAAAATCTGCCATCTGTGGCGTATCAAATTTCTTTGCACATCCAAGAGCAAAAAGCGAAATAGCAAGGATTATGACTATTTTTTTTATAAGCAATCTTTACCTTTTAATGTTAAAAATTACAAAAGTTTAATAATTATATCTTTGCATTGCTTAAATGCAAGGCAAATAATAAATGAATTATTAATAATTAAGTATTTTTTTGCCATTTCATCGTAGCTGGTAGTACCAAGATCGCTAAACGATAAATTTTTAAGCTTTAAAATCGCCTCTTTTGCAGTATAAATTTCATAAAATTTTTGCGTTTTATCTCTTGCATTTGCCAAAATTTTGCTCTCATCTTTTGTAAAGCAAAAGCTAGCTACTGCGTCAAAATTTCTCTGCTTTAGCTCTTCTACATCGACTCCGATCTTTTCTTTTGAAATGGCTAAAACTGCGATATTTTCTTTATGAGAAAGACAGATTTTACCTCGCATCTTTGCTTTAAATTTTAAGTAGCGAGATATTTTAAATGAGTTTTGTTTTATTAAATTTGGATATTTTTTTACTCTTCTGCGATCTTTTTTATCTAGCATTTTTGGGCTAAATTTCTCACCGCAAAAGTTAATAAAAAGATGAATTTCACCCCTTTTTATAGGCATTTAATCTCTTTTTATAATTTTCATCAAACTCTAATGCTTTTTCAAACTCGGCAGTAAATGCTCTAAGACAATCATTTTTTTGCTGGTTTTCATCGCCAAATGATCTAATACGTGGCGCAAAAGTGATCTTATCTTTTCTAAAATCAGCCTCTTTTAGATCAAAGTTTAAATTGCTCATTTTGCTATTTAAGATATGCAAGGCACATTTTCTTGGCCCAAAGATAAAATTTTGCCCGTTTAAGGGCTTTAGGCTTCTTACTAAAACGCCGCCATAAAGCGATGGCTCGCTTTTAAAAGATATGTCAAAACCAAAGTTGTGAAAGTAAATCTCTCCTGCCTCACACTGCCTTTTGTAGGTATTTGCGTCAAAACAAGTATAAATTTCAAGCTCACTAAATTTATACTCTTTGCCAGAAACAATCAAAACTTTACTTTGCATAAGCTCGCATAAAAAGCTCTGAAATTTCTCATCAAAAAACTCTTTAAAACCAGCAGTCCCAACTATCTCTTGCTTTATATTTTTATCTAAAATTTTAAAGTTATTTTGTTTAAGCAGATCAAATTTTTCTTTATCAAAATGACTTTGCTCTAAAAATTTACTAAGCACCGCCACCAGATCAAATTTAACAAAATGGCTTTTAAGTAGCTCGCCAGCTAGCATCTTTGCTCCTAAAATTTTTTATATTTTAAAGGATTTGAGTTTTTCAAACTAACCTTTGATGAAATTTTACCAGCTGCCACTCGCCCCTCCTCCGCCAAAACCGCCTCCGCCGCCACTAAAGCCACCACCTCTTGAACTGCTTGAATGGCCACTGCCACTGCTATTTGAGTCTAATCTATCTCTTCTAAAACCACTATGTGTATTTTTGCTTTGAGTATTTCTTTTAAAAGCATTTTTTAAAATAATAAAAAATATTACAAACACAATGACAAAGACAATGAAGTAATTTTCCACGCCAAAAAATTGCTCAAATACCGTAGATATCAGCCCTGCAAAACACGCACTAAAGCCAACTCGCATAAAAAATTTACCTAAAAAGCCAGAGATAAAACACGAGATCATGCCAGCAAAAAAGGCAACTATTCCAAACGGTATCTCTTCATCATCACTCACACTTTCAAATTCTTCGCCACTAGCCACTTTTATGATAGCTTTTGTGCCCTCTATGACGCCACCGCCCATATCGCCTTGCTTAATTTTAGGCACTATCACATCATTTATGATCTGGCTTGACATAGCGTCAGTTAGTACGCCTTCAAGCCCATAGCCAACTTCTATACGCACTTTTCTCTCGTTTGGAGCGATTATTAAAAGCGCTCCATTACTGCTTTGTTTTTGTCCCAGCTTGTAGCCTCTAGCTATCTCAAGAGAGATCTCCTCTATGCTTTTATTTTCTAGTGATTTAAGTGTCACGACAGCAATTTGCGTCGTACTATTTTGCTCGTAATTTTGCACCAAGCTTAAAAGCTCAGCTTTCTCATTTTTAGAGAAAATTTGAGCCTCATCATTTATCTGCTCTTTAAAATTTATGGCAAAACAAAAGCAAAATGTAAAAAATAAAAGAGCAAAAATTTTCTTCATCATTTCTCAAATGAAACTTTTGGATTTATCTTCTCTTCGTTACTTATTTCAAGATTTTGTTTTGGCTTTAGCTCAGGATAAAAAGCACTTGCTATAAATTTATTTGGAAAGCTTCTAAGGGCTACGTTATACTCTTTTACAGCTTCGATATAATCATGCATTGCTACGCTTATGCGGTTTTGCGTACCTTCAAGCTGACTCTGAAGAGATAAGAAATTTTGATTTGCTTTTAGCTCCGGATAGTTCTCACTAACTGCCATAAGCCTACCAAGTGCCAAACCAAATGAGCTTTGTGCTGTCATAAATTCTTTCATCTTAGCTTCATCACTAAGACCACTTGCATCAACGCTTACTTGCATGCTCTTACTTCTAGCATTTGCCACATCTTCAAAAATTTTTTGCTCATGAGCTGCGTAGCCTTTTACAGTTTCAACCAAATTTGGCACAAGCTCAGCCCTTCTTTTATATTGATTTAACACCTGCGACCACTTTGCATTTACATTTTCATCAAGTGCAACAAATGAATTTATATACTTAAAAGCACCAAAAGCAAGTGCAGCGATAACTATAATAACGGCTATTAAATTTTTCATATTTTCTCCTTTAAGGAGCAAATATTAGTAAAACAAGACTTAAAAAATAATGTGAGTTGAGTTTGAAATGAGTGCGAATTTACGCACTCATTTTGGGGATTAAAGATCGGTGTGGATTTTGTCGTCTATTTGGATATGGATAGTTTTTCCATTTATTTGATCTATGCTTGAGTAGCCTTTAAATCCATTAGTATCATTTGAATGTTCTGGATTCCATTTGCCGCCTAGATCAACTTTTGTGATTTTATTACCATTAGCATCAACATCACCACCTTTTATCTTAAGTACCGTATCATGATTATCAGTGATATCAAGGATATTTTGTGCATTCAATTCTTTGATTTCTGTTTTGCCTTTAAGCTCAATATTTTCAAAGCTTTCTACTTTTGAATCAAGATTACGAATATTGTTAAAGTTAACTTTGTCGCCATCAAAGACCAAAGTATCGTTGCCTTCGCCACCTTTCATATCTTTGCTTGCGTCAAATTTAACCGTATAGTTTTGAACATTTATATGAAGTGATTTATCATAAGGCTCGTAAGACTTAGACACTAAACCATCCGAATCCGAGGTCTTAAGAGTAGCTTTGACTTCCAAATCATAAGCTGATCTAGCATTAATATCTAATGATTGCTCGAATACACCTTTTGTTATATCTTCAGCCGATAAAGTATGTGTTGCAGTCTTGGTTAGTGCATGGTGGTTGTCTGGATCAGTGTATTTAAACTCTACCGTATCTCCATTTCTAGCATCTTCATTAAGATAAACTTTAACCGTAGTAGATCTCTCGCCACTTTCTGAGGTTTTTATATCTTTATTAAACATGATACCTCTTATAGCATCGATTTCAGCATGTGCTGTATCGCTTACTGTTTTGCTCTCACCAAATGTGTCAGTTAGAGTAACTTCAGCTTTTGTTTCTTTATCAACTGCGATAGTAGCATCAAGATCAAGTGGATTATCTCTGCCAAGCGTTTGTTGAGAATTATCATCTAAATTTTTAAGTGTAATTTTTCCATTTACATCTTTTCCCATAACTTCATAATGTTTAGTTAAGATAGATCCGTTAGGATTTGTTATCTTAACATCTATCTTATCGCCAGCTATAACACTTCCTGGGATAGAAACATGAACCTTTGAAATTTTACTACCTGACTCATCTCTTGAGATAATGCCATTGTCGTTTTTGTCAGCAACTATGCTTACACTTAATCCCGCTTCACTTAAAGGTGCAAGTTTAGCTTTTGCTTCGCTACTAGTTGTAGTCTCAGCACCATTTGTTATAGTAGCTACTGCACTAGTTTCGCGACCTGGAAGCATAGCAACGCCAGGAATTTTTATAGTATTGTTTGCTAACTGTGTAGTAACATGAGTAGTATCATCTGTAAGTGAAATTTTACCATTAGCAGTTTTCGAAACTGTATAAGTTATGGTTCTAGACCCTGTTGTACCATTAGCTTGAGGTTCTTTTATTGTTACTGCTACCTTATCACCATTTGTGACATTATGCGGTACCTGAACACTTATAATTGTCTTTTTTATATCATTGTCCAAAATAGCTTCATCTCTGTCTATTACATTGTCTCTACTTGCATTATCTTCAACAAATTCAATCTTTAAATTTTTAGTATCTACTGATTCTAATGTAGCTTTAGCTGTCTTTGTTACTCCATTTATAGTAGCTTCAACCACTGCTGGATGATCTTTATCTATATGAACATCAGAAATTTTTAGTTTATTTCCTGGCTCAAGTGCGACAAGGCTACCACCTGCATCTTTTATAGTAACGTTTGTACCATCATTTGAATCAACGGTATAAGTTTTCTCTGCTCCGCCATTTACCTTGACTTTTATAATATCACCGCTATTTACAGTGGTTGGGATCTGAAGTGTTGCCGAAGTGGTATTTAATTTTCCATCCTTCATAGCTTCATCTCTGTTTAGAACACCATTTCTATCTTTATCCTCATCAATAAATAGCCTAAAGCCTGTTCCAGAACCGCTACCTTGAGCATCAAGCGTAATATCGCTATTTGTCTCAACCTTATCAGCACCAGTATTATCAGTAACCTTGGCATTAATGATAGTCTTATGATCTTCTGTTAAGCCAAGTGTGTATTTGACCACCTTATTGCTATCAGCATCATCGGTAATATCAAGCTCTTCACTACCATTTTTGGCTATTAATTTGCCGTTATTGTCTTTTACTATCTCATATGTCTTGGTCGTTTTATTATTTGGTGTGTCTTCGTTGTGTGACTCTACTATTAATTTATCACCTAAAACAAAATTTGAAGGAAGCTTGATAGTTGCTATAGTAGTCGCTCCAGTTGCCTCTGCACTACCCAAAATACCATCATTATTGGTATCTTTTTCAAAAGTTATCTCCATGTCTTCATGAAGCTTTTCAAGAGTATTATGATTTTGTGCTTCAGCTTTTTTACCACCGCTTGCATCGGTAGTCTCAGTAGTTACATTGATGGTCTTGCCAGCAATGATCTTTACGCCAGGAATTTCTATCTCATTATTCTTTGTGGCATTTGTAGTAATATCTATGGTTTCTTTAGTACCATCGTCCTTTACATGTTCTAATCCTAACTTTATTTCTCCATTTACATTGCTTATAACACTATACTTTTTAGTCTCAGTTGAAGTGCCATTGTTTATTGTTACATTTACAACATCACCAGCTATAACGTTATTTGGCACTTTTACTACTACTGTCGTTTTATGTAGGTCGCCATCTGCGTCTTTACTCTCTGCTCTCGTTAAAGATACATTACGGTCAGCGTCCTCTTTGAAATATACCGCCATATCGTTTATATTTGAGATAGTAACTGTGCTTGCATCTTCTGCATGCTGAATACCATCTTTATCTTTTATCTCAGCTGTTACTTTAGTTTCTAGACCAGTTGCTGTCTTAATGCCAGAAATTTTAAAGCTTCTACCATCTGTTTCTGTATCTATTTTATTGCCATCGCTATCTTTTACAAAGAACTTACCATTATTATCTTTTCCAATAGTATATTTTATTTCTCTAGCAGTAGCTTCATTTGGCTCTTTTATAGTTACAGTTAGTTTATCTCCACTTACTGCATTTTTAGGAAGCTTTATAGTGACTGTTGTGCTATTAAGATCATGATCACTAATAGCTTGCTCTCTGCTCATGCTCCTAGTGCCATTAGCCTCTCCAAAGATAACTTCAGGTTTTTTTACATATTCTAAACTAGCCGATACTTCTGACTCATTTATGGATGTATGTCTATTTGGATTTAAATTTGTAACTTTGGCCTTAATAGTCGTATCTTCTCCATGCTTTAGCTGTATACCAGAAACATCAATGGTATATTGATTGTCACCTGATTTTATCGGTGTTAAAACATTAGAAGTTCCGTTTTCTGTTACACTAGTCACAGCACCTTTACTATCCATATGTATAGTAAATTCTCTTGTATAAGTTTTAGATGGATTATTTACAGGATCATCAGGATCAGGTCCAGTAATAGTTAGCGTAAGCTTATCGCCATTATCAATTTTATTTGGCAGAGTAATCCTTGCTGTGGTTTTATTTACTTCATTGTCATCAGTACTTTCTTGTCTTGAAATTTCATGAAGAGTCTTTTCTTCTGGTAATGTCATTTCTAAATTTCTGCCAATAGGCATTACACTATCTTGATCTGACTCTTCACTTTTTCGAACATTGTTTTTATCTACCACATGAACACTAGCTGATGTTTTTACATCTGGAAATATCGGAAGAGAGGTATTTACTTTTTGATTATCAATCATCTCTTGTGTAAGAGAAATTTCTTTTGTTGTATCTTGCTTGGTTAGTGGATCGGTATAAGTTATAACGATCTTATCGCCAATAACTACATCTTTTGGTAGAGTTATTTCTACTGTTGTGCTTCTAAAGTCGTTATCTTGCTTATTTTCATTATCATATAGATAGATATTATCATCTGTATCTTCAGTAAATTTCAAAGTTGGCTTTACATCAAGAGTAGTAGAGTCACTTGCAGTTGCACTTCTCATCGTGTTTGTGCTATCTGCTACATAAGCTTCTACTTTTGAAGGCTTCCCGTGCTCGACTGGCATATTATCTATCTTATATCCATTATCTATTATGTTTTGATCAATAGATACATTTCTAACCTCAGTTGTACCATCAGGCTTTGTCAAAGTCACGTGAAGCATATCTCCAACAATCACATCTTTTACAGTTATAAGTACTGGAGTTTCATTTAATTTACCATCTTTAGCATTTTCAGTATATGTTAATAGATTATTATCAGGGCTGTTATCTTCTGTAAATTTAACCTCTGGAGCACTAAAGCCACTTGAAGTTACGCTATCTTCGCTTCTACCACTAACATTTCCTTGAAAATTTGTAATAGTTGCATCAACTTTTGAAATTTTACCAGTCTGTATTGGTGCATCAAACTGATAACCATTGCTTATGATAGTTGGGGTGATAGGAATTGTTTTATTTTCAGTATTACCATCTGGCTTAGTTATAGTGATATTTAGTATATCTCCGGCCCTTACTGTGCCATCATTTGGAATTGTAATAAGAACTTTTGATGTGTTTAAATTTGTATCGCGTGCATGCTCAACCCTGCTTAAAGTACCATCGTTATTAAGATCGCTTATAAAAGTTACAAGAGGATTGCTTGGGATTATAGTATCATCTCCACCATTGTATCCGCTTATTGGGCTATCATATGATGCAAAAGCTCTGTTTGTGTCACTTAAATTTCTATATGTTGCATTAATGTTTGAATAGTGTCCACCCTCAGCAAATTTAGCATCACTTAGGCTAACGCCATCTCCACCACCAGCAGCAGTGTTTCCACCAGCAGCAGTCTCTTCAAGCTTTGTTAAATCTCCACCATTTAAAATAGCATTTTGCAAATCACTAACATCTGCCAAGCCTTCCGCGCCTATAGTACTTTGATTTAAAGCAAGTGTATCATTGCCTACGATCGTAATCTCTTTTCCATTATTTGAAACGATTGTTATTTTATCAGCGGCATCACTTGTCTTGATGCTCTCTCCCATATAAAGGATGTCACCTACTTTTAGCTCTCTCTCATTTCCGTTTTGATCGATAGCGACCGCCTTGCCACTAATGAATTTTACTACTCCAGCTTCTTTAGCCAAGATTACTCCTTATTATTTTTTGTATTATTTAAATTTTTACGTGATTATATACTATCTTTATAAGATATAACTTTATATGAGAAATTTTATATTTTAAGAAAAAAATATATTAATTAAATATATAAATTCCAAATGTCAATAGTTTGTAAAAAGCGAATTCTGAGCTTTTATCAAAAAAATAGCTTTTTGATTGTCAATATAATTAATCATGTAAAATATAATACTTTTTATAATAAAAACTTAATTCAAGATATTTTTAATTAGTTTGAAACAACAATATAACCAAAAAAATCATAATTTTTCAAAAATAGATGTGCGATTGTCATGAAATTTTACTTATATAGTTAAGCAATTTTATAACGCAGAAAATTTTATATAAAGATGTACAAAAAATAATGTTAAACAATAATAAAATTTATAATTATCTATAAGCAATGGCGGACAGAGAGGGATTTGAATACTAACTTTTTAATTGATTTCTATTTTTATCAAGTTTTTTATGTTATTTACTATTATTCCTTTTGTTTTACACATCTTTATTTTATGGTTTTTGTTTAGTTCTGCTTTAAAACATTTATTTCCTATATATTCTTTTATTATTATTTCATCTCCGATGTACATGGTTATTTCTTTTTTGTTGTAGATGCTTATTTTTCTTTTTTCGTTGTCGTAGTCCCAAAACATTTCTCTTGGTTTATTATCAAGTAAAATTTCGTGATTTTTCTCAAAACTTATATCCCAATTATTGCCTGCTGTTAGTATAAAATCTATAAAGTATCTCTCCGTTTGTATGTTCCAGTCGCCTACTAAATTTAAATCTTTTATGTATTTTTCTTGATTGTTCTTTTTTTCTATTTGTATTTCTATGGGATCTGCTATTAAGAAAATACAAATCAATAATAAAGCTTTTAGTATTCTCACTTTATTATCCTATTTCTTTTTTAAGTATTCTTGCTCTTATGTCTGATAAATAAAATTGTTGTTCTATCTCACTCAACTTATCAAATAGTTCTATTAACTCTTTGTGCGTTGGATTAATTTCACTTTCTTTTTGAAAATAAAATTCTAGTATTTTGTATAGGTTTGGGTTAGTTTTTTCCCAGTTGTAGATAGTTTTTATATCCTTTCCGATAAATTCGGCTACTTCTTTCTTGTTCATTTCTTGAAATTATTCCAATATTTAAGATTTGTTTTATAATTATTATGCAATAATTCCGTTTAAGAAATTGCAATAATTCTAATTAAGCAAGAGGATTTTAGCAATATCTTATAAATTTATAACTTAACTTACCGCCCGCAACATAGTGAAGATGTTTTGGGGCTTGGTTGTTACAACCTTAATACGTTGTAAAACTGTTGGGGGTGGTGTAGCTCTGCCCCTAAAATACTAAGCTACAAACAAAATATTTCTTAAGGAGCTACACATGTACACTTACCTTTTAGGCCTTTGTGACGAAGTTCGTCCTATTTCTCGTATCGACAAAAAGACTGGCGAAGTTTCATCATCTATTGATGTAACTATTACCTTTGAAAGTCGTGATCAGCATGGCTATCTTGTCAAATCAACCGAAACTATCAATTATGATTTTTCTCTTAAAGCAAAATTTGATTCTGTCAAAGGCAAATATATTGCCGTTCCATATCGTTTTTTAAATACTCGTAATGGTGCTTATATGTTCCCTGATGAGAGTTTGAGTTTCCAAGTCTTTAATGAAAATCCTTTTTTAAAGGAAACAAAGCCATCTAAATAACAAAAAGCGGGGGCTATGCCTTAATGTGAGTAGCAAACCACTCTCCCGCATTAATCTCTAGAAAGTTTATTTTTATAGATTTTCTAGAGTTTAAAACTCATAATTTTATAAAAAGGAGTTAGATATGGAAAAAACTAAAAATTTTCTAGAATCTACTAAGGTTAAAGTTGCTGCTGTTGGCTCTGCATTGCTTTCAGCTCCTGCTCTTTTCGCTGGAGATGCTCCAGTTATTCCAACTACGCCGTTAAAAGCTGACTATGCTTTATTTGACTACGTATTTGCTGGTGTTATCGCTGTTGCTTTCATCTTTATGATAGCTGGCAGAGTTAAATCTTTCATCAAGTAATTTTAGGGGCTTCTTGCCCCTTTAAAGGTGCATAATAATGAAAGAAAATGCTATATATATCCCTAGTTTAAATACCTGCGTTAAAGATTTTTATATAAAAGATAAAACAATATTTCTTGAAAATTTTGATAGTAGCGTTTCTATTTCTTATGATTCTCTTTCTAATTTTCAAACTAATTATATTTTTAATACTGAAACTAATATTTGCTACATGCAAAAAAATGATTTAATTTCAAACTTAGGTATATACGAACATCAATTTAATTTTTTAATGGGTCTTTCTGCGATACTTATAGCATTTTCTTTCCTTATTGGCTTAATCATAGTCGGAGCTACACGATGATTGAAGTATTTAACAACGATGTATTTAACTATTTTTTAAACGTTTTTTCTCTCTTTTTCGTTCCTATTTTTATTTACGTTATAGCTCTTTCTTTTGTCAAATAGGTTTTAAATTTTAAAGGCGCTCAATACTAAATTTTTAACTTCATTTTTTCCTGAAAAAATGAAGCGACAACCGAAGGGCGTCAGTAATTTATATGAATAAAAATTTATTTAAGGATTTTATATGAAATTTCTAGTTAGATCTTTCATTTTCTTATCTCTTTTATGCTCTCTTGCTTTTTCTTATAATTGCCCTAGTGGCTTATGTTCGGTTATTCGTGATAAAGACCTTGATAGCTCTTTTAAGCTCGTCGATGGTAAATTTTTAAAAGGTAATAATTATTTTGGCATTAGATCGCCAGAAACTGGCTATTACTATATCTATTCTTTTACAATTACTCAAGAAGCTTATTATTTTTTAGGCTCAAAAACTCCTGGTTTTTATGCTGGGTTTGGCTATGGTTATGTTTATATAGGTGGCGAGCGTAGGACTGGCCGTTTTGGTCAGCGTGGTGGTGGTGGTATTTTTGATTATTTTGTTGCTTCTGATTATCCTAAAGATCCAGTTTTTGATTATTACGATTTTACTGTCTTTGTTTCAAAAGAAGTTGCTAAATGTAAGCTAAATCAAGAATTTAACACCGATACTATGCAATGCGTTGATTCTTGTCCAGTTGGCCAGACTTGGGACGTTGAAAAAAATGCTTGTGTTGATCCTTGCCCTGCTGATCAAATTTTCAATAAAGAAACTGGTAAATGTGAGCCTAAACTAAAACGTCCTGATTGGTGTCCTTCTCCTATGATCTACAATGAAAGAAAGGTGGAGCTTCTTTTGAGAGATGCAACTGTTGAAGAGTGTCTTCCTGATCCTAACATTGATAGGGATAAGTGTAAATCATTTGGCATGGTTTATCATGATTGTGCTGATCTTTATGGTCTTGAATTAACCGCTTGTATGAGTTTCCCTGAAGGTTGTTATACAACTTCTACCCTTTATAAACTTGAAGCCGAGCAACAGCTCGAAAGTGATCTTTTTCTTATGGGCGGTTTTATGATTCCATTGCCTATTAATTCTATAAAAAATGGTCTTACTTCTTTATCTAATTTTTTTAAAGGTTTGTTTGCTAGTGGCTCAAAAGCGCCTAAGATAAATTTATTAGAGTATAGACCCCAAATAGTTGATATTAAAGCTACTAAGGCTGGTCCTGAGCCAGTTTTTGATTTTAAGCCAGTTGATGATTCCGCTATTGCTTTAAATAATACCTTTAGAGAAACTGGCAAGATTGATCCTGCTGCTTCAACTTCATCAAATATTATAAAATCTCCACAAAAACTAGCCGATGTTTCTCCAAATTTAAGAAAATTTGATTTACCAAAAGATGCTTCGGTTTCTAAAATTGAAAACAATACTATTGTTACCGCAAAGCTAAAGGATATGTCTAAGCCTATCCCCACAAAAGAAATAACTGTTCCTAATGAAGTTAAAAATATAAATCTTGATTATGATCTAAATACTATGTTTAAGACTTCTGATAAGCCTACTCCTAATTTGCCGATGACAATTAAGCAAACTAGCAATACTGGCAATAAAGCAACCTACAAAGGTAATATTGTTACGCCTGATCAAAGTATTATAGATGTTGATGTTGTTGAAACTACTACACAGACTGGTTCAAGGGTTCAAGATGTAACTTATTCTTATACTTATAAAACTCCAAAAGGTAGTAGTAAATTTTCAACTGGTTATGTTAATACTATTGGTTCTGATAATAGAGTTAATAATTCTATTCCTAAAGACGGTACGTCAAGTTCAGGTGGTAACTCGTCTAGTCCAGGTAATGGCGGTAGTGGTTCATCTACTACTACGCCTACCCAGCCTTTCCAGTCTATTGATTTAAGCTCTTTAGAGCAAGCTATAAATAGAAATGGTGCTAAGCTTGATGCTATAAACGATACTTTAACCTCTATAAAAAATCAGCAGCTCGAGCAATGGAACTATGAGCCTAATGTTAATACTGCCACTTCTTTTTCTGCACTACAAAGCGAGCTTGCTAAATTTGACGTGTCTGTTAATGACGCTTTTAATTTTTTGAATAATTTTAAAAGCGATATTGACAATTTAATGAATAATTTTAATGAGTCGCTAGAAGTCTTTAAGAATGGTATAGATACTCCAGAAATTCCTAAAGGGACTTGCCCTTTTACTATTAGCGGTCCGACTCCTGGTAGTGAGAAAAATAATTTATTTGTGATCGATCCTTGTCGTATTGTTACCCCTTATAGGTCTATTCTTACGCTATTTTTTACGATTTGGTTTAGCTTTGAGATCATTATGTTTTCTTTGAAATATCTCTTTAGGGTAGGCGGTGAATCATGAAATGGTTAATTGGTGCCGTTGGCGGTTTTATAGTTAATTTTATTGAATTTCTAGTCAAGAAAATTGGTATAAGAAATACTATTTTAGCTTTTGTTGTGCCTATTTATGCTTCTTTTGTAGCTTTTCTTATTGCATTTGCCGGCTATGCCATTTTATTTATTATGAAAATTTGGAATTTACTAAGAGAATATATCCCTAAAATGTTTGATTATGGCTCTAGTGTTAGCGGTTCTTTTGGTGGCTTGCCTAATCAAACTGTTTTAAACTCTTCTATGGAGTTTTTACATCAAAGTGGTCTAGCTTCTGCCTTTTCAACTGCCATTACTTTATTTATATCTATTCTTAGTCTTTTCTTTGCTCTCCAGCTTTATAAGGTAATCTTGTATGTTAGAGCCAACATTACTAAGATCATAACCGATCTATTGACATTAATGAGTAGATAAAATGTTAAGTTTGATTATAGGTCCGCCACGTTCTGGTAAAACTTACAAAGCTGTTCATATAATAAACGATGAATACGAATTACATTTAAAAAATGAATCAAAGTATAGATTTATTTATACTAATATTAACGGCTTAAAATTTGATCATTTTGATGGCTTTGTAAAGCAATATGATAAAAATGATTTTCTTACCGCTGTTAGTCAAGAATATACGCTTAGTTCTCAATATGAAAATGGCTTTTTAGATAATATAGATAATTATGATGAGTATGCTTTAAAAAATGGCATCTATGAAAATTATCATCATTGTTTGATAGTTCTTGATGAAGCTTACAACACCTTTACAAAAACATTTAACGATAGTCTTGGTAGGTTTTTAAGTTATCATGGACATTTTGGCATTGATATTATTTTTTTATTTCAGTCTAAACGTCAGACAAATAGAGAATATTTAGTTCATACTGAATTAATGTATATGGCCCAGCCTAGTGGCAAAAGGCTCTTTAGTAGTCTTTTTAAATATAAGGTTTATAGCACTTCGTCTAATTTTAATTATAATCTTATTCGCTCTGAAAATCTAAAATTTAATCAAAAAGTATCAGATTTATATAGTAGTGGCTCAAAAGAAATTTATAAAAGCTATGCAACTAAAAAGATCTTATTTTTAATAATTTTTATTATAGCTTCTTACGCTATATATAAATTTCTAGAGCCTAAGCATGAGCCAGCTCAATCAACTATTCAAGATACTAGATTTGTTGATTTAAATACTTCTGATTCTAAAAAGCCTAAAACAATTTCAAATAGCGTAGATAATTCAGATATAAACACCACTATTTTTAATAACAATAGAATCTATCTAAGGATAACTTGCTTTCCAAATGGTTGTAAATTTAGAAATTATGCCATTGATTTATCTTTAGATAGCTTCTTAGAACTTCTTTCTTTTTCAAACTGCCATATATTCTTACAAGATAAGAAGTCAGGCAACTACATTGATTATTTTGTTTCTTGCCATGCAGATTTTGAAAGAGTTTTAAAAAGCTTAGAAAATTCATCACAAGGGTTTGCAAATGAAAAATCTCCAAAGACTGATTCTAGTCCTATGCTTCCTACTCTCAAGTAGTTTATCTGCCTTAGAATATCGTAACATTACCTTTAACGATTTCTTGGGCGAGATTAGTTCTATAACTGGCAAAAATATTGTCATTAGTGGTAATGTTGATACTAACTTTGATGTATTTTTACCTACGCTTGATCTAAGCAATACTGATACTTTTTCTAAGTTGCTTAAAGATATTTTAAACGTTAATGGTCTTGATTATTTGATACAAGATAGTGTCTTGTTGATATATAATCCAACTGTTGAAGATAAGCCAGTTTTGAATGACTATATAATCAAATTTAAGCACGTTTCCAAAGAAGATGTTGTATCAGCTCTTTCTTTATTTAGTGAAAATATAAAATACACTGTTTATAGTGATAGGATACTGCTTATTACTACTGAAAGCCAGTATGAGATTATTAATAATCTTATTAATGGGCTAGATACTAGCTATCAATTAAGGCAGCTTAGCTTTACAATTATTAGCACAGATAACACAAAACTTAAAGAAATTGGCCCACGTATAGAATCACTTTTAAATCCACTAGATCATTTTTATTTTAAAATTATTACCAACGTTCTTACAGTCGATAGCACTAAAGTCAATAAAGATTCTGTCACCAGTCTTATAAATTTGCTTAAAGAAAAGGGTGTATCTGATCTACTTTATAATCCTAGAGTTACCCTTATTGATAATAAAGATAGCGTAATTGAGAGCGTTATAAAGACCCCTATTCAAAAATCATCAATCGAAATTCAAAACAACCAAAGAATGACTACGAATCAAGTTGATTATCAAGATGTTGGCTTAAAGCTTTATATTACAAATGTCTTAATTACTAATGATAGCGTTAGCTTTACTTTGGATTTATATATAGAAAATTTGCTTGATGATACATTGACTCCTAGAATTTCTAGTAGGCATCTAAAAACAAATGTATATCTTACTGATTCAAACTCTTTTCTTATTGGCGGTATTAATAGCAAGGAAACAATAAAATCAACAAAAACTATTCCCTTTGTTGAAAATATACCTATTCTTGGCGATATAACTACATATAAGAGCGAAAAGACAACTGATTATAGTTTTAGTATATTTATAACAATGCTTCCGTCTGAAAAAGATATTTTTTCTGAGTTTTATTATGATCCAAAAGATAAACACCTTGCCTTAGAACGCTACCTAACGAGCGCAGCGCGCAACGCAAAAGGGGCCCCACGTAGTGGGGAATGAGCGTGCGCTCTTGGCTATATATAATATAAGTGTGTACCCTAAAGGAATAAGATGTATGGAATTAGTGAAACTGATAAAATCTTTTTAAAAACCAAACTAGAAAATCAAAAGAAATTTCTTGATAGCAATTTCTTTATGATAAATGGCGAGTATGTTCCTTACTCAAATTTTTATTTTTCCAGCTGGCATAACTCTAATAGATACATTGCTGAACTTAATAACCGAGTAGCCAGCCTTAATGATTATGCTCAAAGTCAAGGGTTTTGTCCTATTTTCGCAGTTTTTACCTTGCCTAGTGAGTATCATAAACAAAAGCTTATAACTCTTAAGAGTGGCAAGAAAAAGCTTGTTTATAATAAAAAGTATATCGATGATGAAGATCATAGCGTTAGCGCAGGAGCTAGCAAACTTCAAGCCCTGGTTAGAAGCATTATGAACTCAAAGCATTTTAGAAAAATTTCGCAGTTTCAAAAATGCTATATTACTACTAAAGAGCCACATTTAGACGGAACTTGCCATTTGAATTTGCTTGTTTTTGTTCCTAAAGAAAAAATAAATGATTGTGTTATAGCTATTAAAAGTCGTTTTTTAGATACTCATAGCAGGGTTGAAACTAATATTAAAAATCCAACTTCTTATATTATGAAATACATTTTTAAGACTCTTGATGATCTTCGCCAAAATCCTGATTTAGATAACTTGACCGATATTAGCTACTGGTATTTAAAGCATAAAATTAGACGTTTTACAATGTCAAAAACATTTGTAAGTCTTGAAATTTATAGAAAACTAAACGGCAGTATCGACCTAATATCTCTTACTAAAAATTATAATAAAGGCTTGGTTACTGTTGTCGTTGATCCTGATACCAGGAAGCCTTTAAAAATATTTGATGAATTTGGCGAACTTTGGCAAAAGACTAGAATAATTAAAGATAACAACACTATTAAACGATATGAAGATGCAAGCGATGAGATAAAGAGCTTTGGCAACTCCTTAAAACAAAGGCAAATTTTAAAGCTTTGCGATGAGCTTTTTAAAAGCGATGAAAAGCCTAAACCAATAAGTAGAATGAAAGATTACGAGTTAGTTAATTATTATCAAAGCTTGGGTGGTGATGTAAATGCCCAGCATTTAGCTTATGTTGAAAATTTAATGCTTGATAGAAATTTAGATAATTTTACACGCTATCACAAAAAGCACGATCTTAATGCCCCTGATATTGATAGCTTTGTAAATAGATTTTTGATTTGTAATGAATTTTAAGGAGTATATTATGAAAAAATTATTAGTTGATTGTTCTCACTATCCTTGTTGTTATTTTCCACAATTAGATTTAGGTATTTCTGTAGAAGAATTTCATTTATATAATTATGAAGAATTTGATACTACCTTTTTTGAAACTTATTATTCTTTTTCTAAATATGGGTTATGTGATTTTTCTAGTTTTGATGATCTTCTTGAAGCCTTTGCTAAAAAATTTGATTATGATAGTTTTGAGCATATTTAATGACACTAAATGTTAAATTTAAATACTATGCCGATTTATATCTTAAGCTCGGTAAGTCTGAGTGGAAATTATCGACGTATTGCAAGAATAAAGGCATTGTAAAAAATAGGTTAAATGTTTTCTTTGATTTAGATATTTACGAAATAAAGCCTAGTGTTATTCGTTTATGGCTTAATTCTATACAAGACGTTTCTAATAAAAGTAAAAAACATTATTTGAACTCTTTATCAATGATCTTAAAGCTTGCTCTAGAAGATGAAATAATTGATAAAAATCCTATTATACATATTAAAAGCATAGTCCATAAAACACCAAGAATTGAGCCTTTTACTAGCCAGCAGGTAAATGATATTTTAAGATTATCTACTAGATATAACGATAGATTTCAAATTTTTTTATATATTGGTTTTTTTACTGGCATGCGGACTGGCGAGATATTATCCTTAAAGATGAAAGATGTTGATTTAGAAAATAGGGTTATAAATATTAATTCTACTCGCTCCAGGTTTGGCGAGAATACACCTAAAACAATTTATTCAATTAGAACTATACCTATCTTGGATAATTTGTATAGTAAGCTTAAAAAATATATTGAGAACTATCAAGACAATATTTATCTTTTACAAACGCAATATAATGAACCTTATAGAGATACTGGTGTTTTTACTTCTGATTTTTGGAAGCCTATATTATATGAATTAAATTTGCCATATAGGCGACTTTACAATATGCGTCATACTTATGCTACTTCTATGCTTTATGGTAACTATGTTACTCCAGTAGAGTTATCAAAGCTCTTGGGCCATTCCACTCCTAAAATGATTTACGATGTATATGTAAATTATCTTAATTCAAACTTAAAAGATTTTAAGCGAGATATTTCAATTTATTAATTTGGGTCGTCATAGGGATTTTTTTATTTTATAAATTTGTTGTTAAATGCCGTAATTTAGGGATTTGTGGCGGACAGAGAGGGATTTGAACCCTCGAGCCCCGATTAAGAGCTGCACCCTTAGCAGGGGTGTGGTTTCAGCCGCTCACCCATCTGTCCATAAAAAAGAAATCGCATTATAATTGAATACTGCTGATATCTTGCTTAAATTTGCATTTTCGCGCCTACCACTCTCCCGTAGAAAAATAGCCGAACAAACTACTCAAATTTAAACGACTCGCCGCAAGTCAAATTTCTAAATTTAATCCTTCCAAAGCCACCATTTTAGCTTGGCTTTGTCTGGGTGCGACGTATTTGCATAGTAGCAAACCATACGGTAAACATAGAGGATACACCTATCACTGCCGCGTCCGAGCGCCTTTGTGCGCTCAAACATCTCGTCCGGATCCGCGCCCTTTAACGAAGCAATGTCTGTGTAGCCGAGTGCCAGCAGATCGGCCTGCGTCGCTTCGCCGACATAGGGGATTTTCTTAAAATCACTCAAATTTAGCTCTCCACTTCGCTTTGATGTCGTCTTCACTCAATATTTTGTAAAAATTTTAATATAGAAGCTTTGATTAAAACAACTTTAGACAAACTCAAATATTAAATTTGCTCCAAAATTCGTTCACAAATTTCTCTTGGATTTGCATTTTCATAGATCGGCCTGCCAACGACAATAAAGTCGCTACCCTCTTGCTTTGCACTCACTAAGTTTGCTACTCTTTTTTGATCTCCAGCGCTCTCGCCAAAAGGCCTAACGCCAGGACAAAGCGTAATAAATTTCTCGTTTGTTACATCTTTGATGAGCTTGCTTTCAAAAACAGAGCAGACCATTCCATCAAGCCCTGACTTAAAGCTCATCCGGCTAAATTTTCTAACTGAGCGAGCAAGCGTATCGTTATAAACCATTTCAAATTCACTCTCGTTAAAACTAGTAAGTGCCGACACTGCGAGCACTAAAGGACGGTTGCCAAGACCAGCTAGCCTATCTATAACTGTCTTCATCGCACGCTCGCCAGCACTAGCATGCACATTTATCATATCTACGCCGATTTTTGATACGACTTCAGCCGCGTCTGCCATCGTATTTGGTATGTCATAAAGTTTTAGATCAAGAAAAATTTTAAAACCTTCAATCCCTTTTAGCTCTTCTATAAATTTTGCCCCATCCCTAAGATAGCTTCTAAGTCCCACTTTTAGCCAAAGATCAAGCCCTTTTAGCTCGCGAACAAGGGCTAAATTCTCTTCACGACTAGCCATATCAAGTGCAACACAGAGCCTCACAGATCGCCCTTTAGCTTATCAAGTACGCCATTTATAAATTTTGGTGCCTGATCACTTCCAAGTTCTTTCGCAAGCTCGATCGCTTCGTTTATGATAACTGCTTTATCAGTTTGGCTAAATTTCATTTCATAAAGCCCAAGTCTAAGGATGGCTAGTTCGGTTGCACCAACCTTGCTAAAATCGCCGTCTTTTAGATATGGCTTTAAAATTTCATCTAGTTTTTCTTTATTTGCGAGCACCTCTTTAAAGGTCTGCTGCGCCTCATATTTTCGCTCGTTTCTTATCTTTTTTTCTTCCAAAAATTCCTCTTCAAATGTAGCAGTTACCGGATTTATCTCGTTTGAGTATAGTAGCGAAACGACAGCCTGCCTGACCTGATGACGAGTCGCCATTTTACGCCTCCAAATTTTTATACAAATTTAGCATCTCGATCACGCCCGTCATCGCCTCAAAGCCCTTGTTTCCGGCCTTTGAGCCCGCTCTCTCGATGGCCTGCTCGATGCTATCTACCGTTAGCACGCCAAAGGTCACCGGTTTGCCGTATTTTAGCGTGACGTTTGCGATGCCCTTGGTCGTCTCGGCGCTCACGTAGTCAAAGTGAGGCGTAGAGCCGCGGATCACTGCTCCCACGCAGCAAACGGCGTCAAATTTGCCGCTAGCCAGAGCCTTTTCAAGTGCCATCGGTATCTCAAACGCGCCCGGCACCAAAATGAGGCTCAAATTCACCTCGTCTCCGCCGTGGCGCAAAAACGCGTCCCTCGCGCCCTCTACCAGCCTATCGGTAATGATGTGGTTAAATCTAGCACCTACTATGGCGACCTTCTCGCCGCCTTTTAAAGCCAAATTTCCTTCGATTATTTTCATGTCTGCTCCTTAAATTTCTATCCGTTGTAGTCCGTGTCACGCGTGATGATGACCTTGTAGCTAGGGTAGGCGCTACTTACTTGCGATAAAATTTCGCGGTAGAGCGCCGAGCTATCTGGCGCGTTAAAGTCTATGATGATATCAAACGTGATCGTATTTGTCTCTTTATTTATGTAAAATCCATGCATTTACTTGATAAATTTATGTCCAAAAACTATCTTTTCGACGTTTAGCCTTGTTGCGTTGTCCTCTTTATCAAACGCATAGATGCCAATGGTATCTAAAACTATGTTAAATTTCGCAAAAACTTCGTTTTGTATACGTCTAGTAAGTGCGTCTATCTGCGCAGCGTTCATATCGTACGCCACCTCTATATGCACGCTACCTAGCTTCTTGTCTGGGCCGTAGTCGTTAAAGATAAGGTCATACGCCCCAAGCACGCCATCAAACGAGCGTACACACTGATAAATTTCCGAGCTATCGCCACTAGGCATCCTTGCGCCTAAAATTTTATCTATCGCGTCACGTAAAATTTCAAGTGCCGCCTTGATAAGAAGTAGCGATATGATCACACCAAGATATGCCTCAAGGCTAACGCCAAAAAATACAAAAACCAAAGCCGCCAAAAGCGTACCAAGCGAGATGAGAGCGTCAAATTTTGCCTCCACTCCGCTTGCTATGAGCGAGTCAGAATTTACCTTTTGACCGACTTTTTGTGTGTAAAGCCCAAGTGCAAATTTGACTGCTACCAAAATGGCTATCAGTGCGAGCAAGACAGTGTCGTAGTTTGGGGTGCTTGGCGAGATGATCTTTTTGGCCGACTCGACCACGGACGTGCCGCCTGTATAAAGTATGATCACGCCTATAACGATAGCCGTTAGGTACTCCACTCTGCCGTAGCCAAATGGATGCTCCTTGTCAGGGCTTTTCCCGGCTATTTTTATGCCGACAATGGTAATGACCGACGAGAGAGCGTCGCTTAGGTTATTTACCGCATCTAAAATGATAGCGATCGAGCCACTAGCAAAGCCCACTACCGCCTTCATAGCCGCTAAAATGGCATTTGTCACTATGCCTATGAGGCCTGTTTTTACGATGGATTTATCTCGCGACGTGACCTGCTCTACTACCTCCAAATTTGTCCCTTAGATTATTTTTAACATTACCGCGCTTAGCGTTATTAGCGATAGATAAAACGCCTTTTGCGCGCTCATTTTTTCGCCGTTAAAAATCACTCCGACGCCCACGGCCCCGACCGCTCCGATACCGGTCCAAATCGCGTAAGCCACAGACATCGCCATCGCCTGCATCGCGTAGCCCAAAAGCCAGAGCGAAATGGCAAAATTTGCAACTAAAATCAAAAAATTCGCCGCCTTTTTCACGCCGAAGCTTTTTTGAAATTTGGTTAGAAAAAATACGCCCGAGACTTCGCAACACCCGGCCGCCAAAAGAGCCAAAACATGCGTCAAGATTTTAGCCTTTTTAACCCCAGCACGCCCGCGATCAGCGTCGCTATGAAAAATAGCCGCAAGAGATCTGGCGTCTGGCCGCTTGAGCTGTATTCGCTAACGCTTTCGGCGACCACGATAAAAAACGCTCCAAATCCCACAAATACGGTATATGCAACGCTAACGGGCAAGTATTTCATAGCCTTCATAAACGATACGAAGCTAACGCAGACTAACGCGGCAGTAAGCGCGAATCCTACGGCATCTTGGGCCTGTTTTAGCCCATACGCCCAGCCGCACTCGGCGACCGCGCCGCCTAGCACCCACAAAAAGCCCTTAGTTTGCATCGCCTAAGGCGTCTTTTATCTTAAAAATTTGAGCGATATTTGCGTTTAGCTCGTCCAAATTTAACATATTCGGCCCGTCGCAAAGCGCCTCGCAAGGATTTACGTGCGTCTCGTAAAAAAATCCATCCACGCCGGCAGCTGCCGCAGCTCGCGCTAGATAAGGCACGAATCTCGCGTCCCCGCCGCTTTTTTCGCCAAGAGCGCTTGGCATTTGTACGCTGTGAGTAGCGTCGAAAATCACGGGCGCGTATTCGCGCATGAGCACCAAATTTCGCATATCTACGACTAAATTTCCGTAGCCAAAGGTACTTCCACGCTCCGTTAGCCACACTCCGTTTTGCTTAGCAACCTCGTATCCATCGCCGCTCACGCCGCGCGTTTCTAGCACTTTTTTAACAGAATGCTTCATAGCTGACGCCGCTAAAAACTGCCCTTTTTTGATATTTACCACGGCTTTTGTCTTAGCCGCAGCCACGAGCAGATCGGTCTGGCGGCACAAAAACGCTGGGATTTGCAGCACGTCGGCCACTTCGCCAACAGGCCCAGCCTGATAACTCTCGTGGATATCGGTTAAAATTTTAAAACCGAATTCCTTTTTTACCTTGGCTAAAATTTCGCACCCTTTTTCAAGTCCGGGCCCGCGAAATGAGCTTATGCTCGTGCGATTTGCCTTGTCAAAGCTTGATTTGAAATAAAAATCTATCCGCTTATCTTCGTTAAATTTAACCAGCCTTTTTGCCACGTCAAAAACGAGCTGTTCGCTCTCGATGACGCAAGGCCCTGCTATTAATATCATTTTTTCTCCTTTATTTTTCTCTAACAACTAAAATTCCACTAACCACGACAAGTATGATGCCTACAAGCGCTAGGTGATTTGGTAACGCATCGCCCATAAAATAGCCAATAATAAGTGTAAAAATAACATCCGCGTAGCTAACTGCAGCGATCACTCCAGCCTTTTTACCAACAGCGAACGCCTTTGTCATGTACGACTGAAAAAAATATCCACTAAGCCCCATTAGCAAGATAAAAACAACGTTATACCAGCTTGGCATGCTAAATTTTGAAAATAAAAAATCAAGTGGCTCGTAGGTGAAAAATTCTGCCAAACCCATGCAAATAAGTGGCAAAAACGAGCCCCAAAGCATAAAACTTAGCACGATAACATTTGTACCGTAACTCTTGTTTAGCTCCTTTACGCTTGTGTATGCGATCGCCGCACCAAGGCCGCTCCAAACACCGATAATATCAGTCTTGCTTATGCCTAAATTTGGCTGGATAACAAGCAAAATTCCACCAAATCCCAAAAATACAGCAAACCAGCCAAGTGAGCTTAGACGCTCTTTGAAAATAAAGGCTGCGAGGATGGCTGTAAAGATTGGATTTGTCTTTTGAAATGTAAAGGCTGTGGCCAAATTTACATGAGCGACATTGTAAAAAAAAGCAAAAAGTGCGACCGTGCCGACAAAGCCACGAAACATTAACAAAAAAAAGTGTCCACCAGCTTGCTTAAATGGAAATCTATAAATGGCATAAATGACGATAAAAAGGCCTATTAAATTTCTAAAAAATACAACTTCGATAGATGGCATATCCTTGCTAAGATACTTTGCAAATGCGCCAGTAACAGCAAACATAAAGCAAGCAAAGAGCATATAAAAAATGCCAAGATGCGAAATATAAAACCTTTTTAACATCACATGACCTTTAAAATTAAAGTAGCCATTTTAATGAAAAGTGGCTTAAATTTTGGTTGATTTTTTCTTTTATTTTGGCGCTTTTAAGCAAATTTTTATACTTTATATAAGAGAAAAATTTGTATAATCAGCCATCACGAAAAGGACAAAATTTGCAAAAAGTAATATTAGTAGGCAAGCCAAATGTCGGCAAAAGCTCACTTTTTAACCGCTTAGCTGGTCGTCGTATCGCTATAACAAGCGATGTTAGCGGCACGACAAGAGATACGAACAAAGCTAAGATCGAGGTTGAGGGCAAAGAGTGCATTTTAATCGACAGCGGTGGCCTTGATGATAGTAGCGAGCTTTTTAAAAACGTAAAAGCAAAGACCTTAGCAGAGGCTAGAAATTCAGACGTTATCTTGTATATGGTCGATGGCAAAAGGATGCCAGATGACGAGGATAGAGCCATTTTTTACGAGCTTAACAAGCTAAATTTACCAATCGCTCTAGTCATCAACAAAATCGACAGCAAAAAAGATGAGCAAAGGGAGTGGGAATTTATAAGCTTTGGCGCGAAAAACACCTTTGGAATTTCAGTAAGCCACAACACTGGCGTTGATGAGCTTAGCATGTGGCTAGCAAAGCACATAGAAGATAAAGTGCAGATAAAGGCTGACACGAGTGAAGATTTTGAGGATTTTTTAGAAAACTATAACGACGAGGGCGAGCTAAGCGACGAGATAGACTATGAGAACAAAAACATAAGAGTGGGCATCATAGGCCGCGTAAATGTCGGCAAAAGCTCACTTCTAAACGCTCTTGTAAAAGAGAGTCGCGCTGTCGTTAGCGACGTGGCAGGCACTACGATCGACCCAGTCAATGAAATTTACGAGCATGATGGCAGAGTTTTTGAGTTTGTTGATACTGCAGGTATTAGAAAGCGTGGCAAGATCGAAGGCATCGAGAGATACGCGCTAAATAGAACTGAGAAAATTTTAGAAGAGACAGACGTAGCTCTACTCGTACTTGATAGCTCTGAGCCACTAACTGAGCTTGATGAGCGTATCGCTGGCATCGCTTCGAAATTTGAGCTTGGCGTCATCATCGTGCTAAACAAATGGGACAAAAGTAGCGAAGAATTTGACGAGCTTTGCAAGGAGATAAAAGATAGGTTTAAATTCTTAGCATATGCGCCGATAATTAGCGTCTCGGCACTTGGTGGCAAAAGAGTACATAAAATTTATCCGCTAATAGTTGAAATTTATAAAAACTACACTCAAAAAATCCAAACTTCAAAGCTAAATGAGGTGATCGGCGAAGCGACCAAGGCACACCCTCTGCCACGAGATAAAGGCAGAGTTGTGAAAATTTACTACGCAGTGCAGTTTAAGACAGCACCTATCATGATAGCGCTCATAATGAACCGCCCAAAATGCTTGCACTTTAGCTACAAACGCTACCTAACAAACAAGCTTAGAGAGAGCTTTAGCCTAGCTGGCGTGCCTATCGTGCTAATCCCTAAAAAACGTGGAGAGAGCGATGAAAACAAAGAATAATAATATCGTTTTGATAGGATTTATGGGCGTTGGCAAGGGCACGACTGCAAGGGCGTTAAGCAAGGCGTTAAAGACAATGAACCTTGACTGCGACGACCTACTGGAGAGCTCACAAAACATGAAGATAAAGGCTATCTTTGAAGAGTACGGAGAGGAGCATTTTAGGCAGCTTGAAAAGGATCTGGCTAAATTTCTAGCAACAAATGTCAAAAATGCAATCATCTCAACTGGCGGAGGCTTTGCGAAGGTTAAAAATTTAAAGAAAATTGGCACCGTGATCTATCTAAAAGCTAGTTTTGATGCGATCATGCAAAGGCTAAAAAATAGCAAAAATAGCGAGAAAAAACTCGCTAAACGTCCGCTTTTAAGTGATCTAAAAAGAGCTGAGGCGTTACATCTGGAGCGAGAGGAGCTTTATGAGAAAAAGGCTGATTACATCGTCGAAGTCGAGGGCAAAACTCCAAAGCAAATCGTAAAAGAGATAAGGATGCTTTTAAAAATTTAATTGTAAAGTGGTAAGGCCCGCTTGCAACGATAAATTTTAAGATCAGGCTAGATGGCTATCTCGCGTGGTGTTAAAATTTGAAATGTTTGAGCTAAATTTAACGTTTTGTAGTTAGAAATTTTGGCAAAATGTTTGAGGAGAATTTAAATACTGCGCAGTCAAATTTTAATCAAAGCTAGGCATTTAGCCTGCTAAGCTAAATTTTAAGATTAGATTAGATACAAAAACTCTAATGTAACGTTAAAATTTAAAAAGTATTTTTGGCGAAGTATCGTGAGATGATTTTTTGCTTCTCTTTGTTCGCAACGCTAAAGCGACGAGAGTTGTGTAGAAATTTTAAGCCGAGGCTAGACACATAGTCTGCCGAAAGCTTAAAATTTCAAATCTCTATCAAAAGCGTTCACGAGAAAAAGCCAAAATTTGAAAGGATAAGATGAGAGTATTAACCGGCCTCCAACCCTCCGGCAAACTACACCTTGGCAACTACTTTGCCTCGATAAAGCAGATGGTTGATATGCAAGAGCAAAATGAGATGTTTATGTTTATAGCAAACTACCACGCGATGACGAGCCTTAGCGAGGCCAGAGCCCTAAAGCAAAATACTTTTGAGGCTGCGTGTGCGTTTTTGGCACTTGGGATCGATCCAAACAAAAGCATATTTTGGGTGCAAAGTGACGTTAAAGACGTGCTTGAGCTTTACTGGGTACTAAGTCAGCACACGCCTATGGGCCTACTTGAGCGCGCGCATAGTTACAAAGATAAAGTCGCAAAAGGTCTTAGCTCGCACCACGGACTCTTTAGCTATCCAGTTTTGATGGCAGCTGACATTTTGCTTTATAATGCGCAGATCGTACCCGTGGGCAAAGACCAGATCCAGCACGTAGAAATCGCACGTGATATTGCGATAAAATTTAACAACGAACATGGAGAAATTTTTACATTGCCTGAGGCGAAGATCGATGAAAATGTTGCCACCGTGCCTGGCACAAACGGTGAAAAGATGAGCAAAAGCTATGGCAATACAATCGACATCTTTGCCGATGCCAAAACGCTTAAAAAGCAAATTTCTAGCATCGTGACAGACGGCACGCCACTTGAAGAGCCAAAGCAGTGGCAAAACTGCAACGTATATAATATAGCCAAACTTTTCTTAGACGAGAGTGGGCAAAAAGAGCTTCAAGCTAGATATGAGCGTGGTGGCGAGGGTCATGGGCACTTTAAAGCTTATCTAAATGAGCTTATTTGGGACTATTTTAAAGATGCGAGAGAGAAATTTGAGCATTATCAAAATAATCCTGGCGAAGTGTCTGGAATTTTAGAAATAGGAGCCAAAAAGGCAAGTAATGTTGCTCAAACAACAATAAAAAAAGTTCGTGAAGCAGTCGGAATTTATTAATAAAGGAAAAATATGCAAAATTTATATCCATACGCACAGATAGTTCATCTTTTCTGTGCAATCATCTTTGTTGGTTACCTCTTTTTTGATGTAATCATTTTTAAGGCAGCTTGTAAAAAAATGCCACCTGAGCTTGCTCAAAAGGCAAAACAAGCTATCGGTTCAGTTGCTATTAAGATAATGCCACTTTGTATCTTGCTTTTGGTATTAACTGGAGGCATGATGATGAGTAACTGGGTCGGATCAAAGGCTGGAGGCTACTTTGAGACAAATTTACAAATCATTTTTATGATCAAATTTTTCTTAGCGATGCTAATCGTAGCTGCAGTTATAACAAATTTGAGCTGCAAATTTATATTTAAACGCCCTAGCCCACTTGGCAACATACATCCATTTGCGCTAACAGCGGCAGTTTTTATCGTACTTTTTGCAAAAGTTATGTTTATGGTTTAAGGATATAGGATGATAAATTTAAAACTACTCGAGACAAATTACGATGAATTTGTAAAAAAGCTTGAGGGCAAAAATGTAAAAGCTGGGCTACTTGACGAGCTTTTACAAACTTTTAACGAGCTAAAACAAAAACGTAAAGCACTTGAAAATTTCCAAGCGATCCAAAACGCAAAGAGCAAAGAGCTTGGCATAAAGGCAAGAGCTGGCGAAGATGTAAGCGAGCTTAAAAATGAGCTAAATTTAAATAAAACCGCCCTTGCTGACGCTGAAAATATTGTAAAAAGCTACGAAGAAAAATTAGAGCAAATTTCATTTAATGTGCCAAATATCACCGATGATGACGTACCTTTTGGCAAAGACGAAGATGACAATGTCTGCATCAAAACGGTGCTTGAGCCACGTAAATTTGACTTTAGTCCAAAAGAACACTGGGAACTAGGCGAGAGTCTTGGTTGGCTTGACTTTGAAAGAGGTGCAAAACTCTCTGGATCACGCTTTACCGTGCTTCGTGGTATGGGAGCAAGGCTAAGTAGAGCACTTGTAAACTACATGATCGATTTTAACAGTGCTCGTGGATTTGAGCTTGTAAATGTGCCGTATCTTGTAAACTCGAACACGCTTTTTGGCACCGGTCAGCTTCCAAAATTTGAAGATGATCTTTACAAAGTGCGCAATGAGGATCTTTACCTCATCCCAACTAGCGAAGTGCCTGTGACAAATCTATACAATGACACGATCATTGAAGCTGAGCAGTTACCTATAAAGATGACTTGCTACTCAGCATGCTTCCGCCAAGAGGCAGGCTCAGCAGGACGTGACACTAGAGGTATGATCCGCCAGCACCAGTTTGAAAAGGTCGAGCTAGTAAGTATCACAAGACCTGATCAAAGCGAAGACGTGCTAAATGAAATGGTAGCGTGTGCGAGCGATCTACTAACTAGCCTTGGGCTTCCTCACCGCCATATGCTTCTTTGCAGTGGTGACCTAGGCTTTAGCGCGGCAAAGACGATAGACCTTGAGGTTTGGTTGCCTGGTCAAGGTAAATATAGAGAGATTAGCTCTATTTCCAACACTCGTGATTTTCAAGCAAGGCGTGCAAAAATTCGCTTTAAAGATGGCAAGAAAAATATGCTTGTAAATACGCTAAATGGCTCAAGTCTAGCTGTGGGTAGGACTCTTATTGCCATTATGGAAAACTATCAAAAGGCAGATGGTACTATCGAAATTCCAGAAGTTCTTAAAAGGTATATGTAGTGGCTGAAGAAGAGGTTGTAGTTTTAAAACCACCTGGCGAGCAAGCAGAGCAAGCGCCTGAAGAGGCAAAAGCCGAAGCGCCTGAAGAGATCGTCTCACTTGAGAGTATCGCAAGTGAAGGTGTGCTACAAGATGAGAGCATCCCAGAGCCAATCCCTGTAAAAAAGAGCAATAAAAAGCTCTTTATAATAGCAGGTATGGTCGCTCTAGTACTTATCATCTTGATAGTGGTTTTGCTAGTTATCTTGCTAAAGAAAGACAAAAAAGAGAACATAGATACTGCAAGTATCGTAAAAAATATAGAAAATAACTACCAAACGCAAAATTTTGGCGCTTCAAAGATCGATGAAATGATAAATAAAGCCAATCAGCTTTATGAGCGTGGCAATAAATTTGAGGCTCTAAAAATTTATGAAAACGTAGCTGTTTATAACCAGTCTCTCTCAAACTACAACCTCGGTGTTTCGCAGATGAAACAAGAAAGATGTGATGAGGCGATCGTATCTTTTAACAAAGCTATAACCGATAGAGAAAACACAGCAGTTAGCGCCATAAATGCTGCCGTTTGCTCACTTGAGCTAAATAACACTAAAAATTTTAACTACTATATAGGACTTGCTGACTCATTTTTGCAGTATGAAAACAACTCGCCACTTTATAGCTATTACTACGCGCTTATAAACTACTATAAAGGCAACTATTACGAGGCACTTCAAGCACTTTCTCATCCAAATACTGCAGATTATAAAAACGAATATGCATATTTAAGTGCAAAAATTTTATCACTTCTTGGAGATGATGAAAGAGCAATAGCCAAACTTGAGAGCCAAAAAGCATTTAAGGCCGACTTCACGCTAGCTCAACTTTACGCAAGACTTGGCAAATATGACAAGGCAAGGGATTATTTAACAAAAGCTTCTAAAAATACGCCAAATATCGATCTTATCAAGATGACTGAGGCGCTAATTGATCTAAAAACTGCTGACTACGGCGACGCAGCTGCATTTATCAAAGATGTTTACGACTACAATGCTTTTTTGCCAAGCAAAATTTACAAGATAAAAACGATACTAAAGCCTGATCTTTTTGATGTCAGCCTAGCTCAGGCACACTTTAGCGATGATATGTTTTTTGATAGAACAAGGCGCTATGAGACGCTTTTTTACTTCGCGCCTTACAAGGTCTTTGATGCAAAACAGAGCATCGAGCAGATAAGAAAAGGCGGTGTTAGCGTCTTTTTAGACGATACATCAGCAGCAAATGACTATCTTAGCCAAAGTGCAGCTGCTTCAAAAGTAAATGCAAAACTTAGCGAAGCTATTGCAAAAGCACTAAGCTACCGCTTAAAAGAAGCAAATAAAGAGTTTGAAGAGCTAGCTAGTACTTATCCAAATCACTCTATCTTGCAATACAACCTTGCTCTAAGCTACGCTCAGCTTGGAAATTTTAGCCTTGCTGCAAAGCACTTCATAGCAAGCTATCACCAGGACGTAAATAACCATCTTGCAGGTATTTTTGGGGCGATTTGTCTAGATATAAATAGAAATTTAAATCCAAAACTCATCGAGGAGATCGGTGAAAATTTAGAAAACGATAAGAGTTTAAAGCCTGTAAATTTATATGCCTCGCTTCTAAGCCTGGTTAGCGGCAACCAAAGTGCGATGATAAGATGGCTTGAAGAGCCAAAAGAGCAGACAATGCTAAATTTAGCCTTTGATATCATCATCGCAAAAACAACAAACAATGATGAGCTAATGGTAAAAAAAGCTGATGAGCTACTAAAAATTTTGCCAAATGATATTATTGCAAATATCTTAAATTTCATTTCTAAAAACAAAGAGCAAAATGTCAAAGAGTATGCAAAAGCGATACAAATTCACTTTAATGGCAAGCAGCTTGATTCAAACGCTTTCTATCACGGCGCTGACATCATCAAAAAGCAATACATCAAGCTACTTCAAATTTCAGGTTTACTTACAAGAGAGCGTGATAAGTTAAGAGCTGAGCTAAAAAATACTCCAAAGAATATAAATTTAATCCAAACTCTGGCCTATGTCGATATCTTTACAAACGACTTTGATGAAAGCTATAAACTTTATAATCAGGCAATCGATGAGTTTAAAGTAAATGACGCTAGCACATTGTTTTTAGCATCTGTGGCCGCGATAGGAGCTGGAAAAGTATCAAACGCAATCGCACTTTTAGAGCTAACAAAACTAAATGATGCTAGTGCTATCGAAAATAGAATAGCTCTTGGCCTAATGTATCAGCAGATAGATAATATAAAAGCAGCTCTTATACAATACAGCAAAATAGGAAATGTTGAGTATGAAAGCGAATTTTACGACTTTGAGATAGATAATGACTGATAAAAACTAGGTCTTTATGGGCCTAGTTAAATACTAAGCAATATCTAAAATTTCAAGATTTATTTGATCTAAGACTTCACTAAATTTATAGATCGTATCGCCGCATTTATACTCAATACTCTTGCTGCTCTTTTTGTTTTTTTGAGATAAAATTTTCTCCATCATACTGGGAAGCTCTTTTTGTAAAAGTAGTTTATAAGACATCCCCATTCCATGCGTTAGAGACTTTATAAATTTGCCATCAACCTCACTCTCATCTTTTATCATATGTAATGTTGCATTAAATTTAAGCTTCTTAAGAGCCTCGTAGAGCTCGATTTTATCCTTTGCTGGAGCTATTTCTTTATCGCAAATACAGTGATAGCTCACGTAAATTGGCTTTTTATAGCTGCTTTGAACATTTAAATGATCTAAATTTAGGATGTTTCTTATTTCCTTTCTTGCGTCACTAAAATAATACGGTGAACTTTTATTAAGAGTCCAATAAGTTTTATCACAGAAGTAAAGATTTAAATTTTTATATAAAACTCTGGTGCCACAGCCAGCAAATCTAGTAAAGTCAATCTCTTTACCAAAACCAATAAGTCGCCACAAAAATATAGCATAAGAGCTATTATCTATCACGGCATCAACTAGCCATGGAGCAATCTTAGCACACATGTGTGCCAAATATCCACCATGTGAGCTACCTACCATTATGACTGGTAGATACTCAAACTTACCATTATTTATATATTTTTTTGTATAAAGTAGAGCATTTAGCACGTCTAGTGCTTGCATAAGACCAAAATTTTGATATTCGTTTTTTATTGGCATCATAGTCATGCTAATATCTAAGCTAAAATCACATGGCAAGACTCCACTCTCTTTTTGCATAGTAATCTCTTCGCTAAGGCTTTTAAGCAAAACACAAGTTTTATCATAATTATTAACTATTTTTAAATCAATAGGTAATGTTATACCAATCTTTGCTAGCTCCCTTATTAATATTGATCGATCTATATCATCAAGCCCAAATTTCGCCCCAAGCTGTGGGCGGTTGCCTATGCAGTGATAATCCACACTAATGCATGCAACATCATAAGTCTCTGCCATAGTCCGAATAAGATTAGCTCTATATCCAAGGTCAGAGTCTTCTCCAAGCCCAGGGATAATCACCAAAAGGGCTTTTGCATCCTTGGCATCGTCATAACAGGAATAAAAGGAGAGAGGAGAGCTTCTTTTTATACCAAGTTCAATATCATCACAAGATGAAATTTCATAGCTTCCATCAACTAGCATTTAAATCCTTTTAAATTTGCTAATTTCTCCTATTTTTGCGAGACGTTATAAAAAAAGCTAACGATCTGTTTTGCTAGGCGTTCTTTAAAAAACGGCCAGATATAGCTTGGCGAATAGACATTACCAGCTTGCATAAGCGAGATATTTGTCGCCTTTTCGCCACCATTTTTTAGACGCACTAGCACGCTTACTTGCATGTGATAAGTGTAGCTATTTGTACTAAAGTCATCATCATCGTAATAGCCAAATGGGAAAAACATCGAGTAGCCAAAGCCAAAGCTTGGTCTACCAAAGCCATATCCCATTCCCATCGAAAATCTAGGATCTCTTTTGATTATCCTAGAAAAGCTTTGCACATCGCCAAGGATGATGAAGTCGGCATTTTTGATATTTGGTTCGTTTCTAAAGCCAGCCTTTGCAAATTCGCTTAAAATTTCAGCATTTACATCTTGCCCGGTCGCACTATTTTTAAAATTTACATAAACGCTTTTATTTGCTTCATTAAGCGTAAAAAATATAGGCTCACTCGTTTTGACCGAGATATTTGGAGTGCTGTTAGCACATCCAACAAAAAATGCCGCTAAGACAAATAAAAATAAATTTTTCATATTCACTCCTACAAGAGCGATCTTATAGCACTTTCAAGTACGCTTTTTGGTGTAAGACCGATAAATTTTGATCGCATCTTACCATCTTTATCAAAAAAATAGATAACTGGCACGCCCATGACGCCACCAACTGCCTTGCTAAAGTAATCAACTGAAACCTTATCGCTCGTAGTTTTAAAGGTAATGTTGTGCTCTTTTAAAAGCTCAATATCTTTATCAAAGCCTTTACTAGGTCCTAAAACACCAATGAATTGAACCTCTTTACCATACTCTTTTTCAAGTGTATTTAGATCAGGTATAGCGGCCTTGCACACTCCACAGTCCGTACCAAAGAAAAATAGCATATATGGCTTATCGCCTATCTTTAGCCTCTTTTCTGTTGGAAAAAACTGCGTATCAATGCCGCTTGAGTCATTTAGCGTGATATGATGCTTTTCGTACTGCTTGACGCAGCCCATAACTAGGGCTGAGACTAGACATAAAAATAAAATTTTATATCTCATTTGGTACCTTTGGATTTTCAATAGTGCGAATTTTTTCTAGCTTACCATGTCTTAGATAGACGATCTTATCGCCATACTCGCCAAGATCAGGGTTGTGAGTTACTAGAAGAATAGTTTTTCCATCTTTCCTTAGCTTGCAAAATAGATCAAGTATAACTCTTTCATTTGCTTCATCAAGGTTACCAGTTGGCTCATCTGCTATTAAAATTTCAGGATCGTTTATGAGCGAGCGCGCGATACAAAGGCGTTGTTGCTCACCACCACTTAGCTGACTTGGTCTGTGCGTTAGCCTATGTGAAAGACCAACTGCCTCGAGTGCCTTTTTAGCGTCCTCTTCATCAACTGAGCTGTGATAGTACTGAGCGATCATCACGTTTTCAAGCGCACTAAGATATGGTACTAAGTGAAACTGCTGAAAAATAAGACCGATCTTTTCACGTCTAAATTTAAGTGTATCATCAGCATTTAGATTGCTCGCGTCATCCCCACCGAGCATATAAGTACCACTGCTTGGAGTATCCATTAGAGAAAGGATATTTACAAGCGTACTCTTACCACTACCACTTGGTCCCATTACGCTGACCCACTCACCTTTTTTAACCTCAAAATTTATATCATCAAGTGCTTTAACATCGCCAAAAATTTTACAAATATTTTTTAATTCTAGTGCATTTTGCATATCATTCTCCTCTTAATGTATCTGCCATTTTGTTATTAAGTGCCCGTTTGATCGGATAAAATGCTGCGATCGCTGCAAATAAAAGCGATATTATCACAGCTACTGGGATGCTTAAAATTCTAAAATCAATACTAGAATCAAATATCGCATAACCTAAAATTTGAGCTAGTAAATATCCTAAAAATGCACCAACTAATGCTGAGATGAGCGCTGTCACAAATGTTTCAAAACCAAATAGATTTAGTACATCTTTTTTGCTTGCACCTATGGCTCTAAGAAGTGCGATTTCCTTTGAGCGAGAGAGCAAGATAGCACTAAGCGTTGTGTTTACGCACATTGAAGTAATGAGCAAAATAACAAGGCTAACAAGTGCCATTAATAGCTTTATTTTCTCCAAAATATATCCCTCAGACTTTGAGACCTTTGCCACTGGTTTTGCAGCTATTTCATCATTGCTTATAGTCTTTGCGAGCGATGTTATCTCATAAAAGTTACCAAGCACAACAGCTTCAGCATAGTTTATTTTGCCAGCTTTATTTGAAATTTTTTGAGCCAAAGATAGTGACGTGATCAAAAGTGCATCCTCTTTATCGCCGCTTGCGACTACGCCTTTTATCTTTACATTTATGCTCTCATTTGAGCCAATGGCACGAATTTCTATATCATCGCCTGCTTTAAAGCCAGCCTGACGAGCTAGATCGACGCCTATTAGCACGTTTTTATCGTCAAAATCGACATTTATCATCGTTCCATCTCTAACATCTAAAAATGGTTTAACTTTTTTTAGATTGCTAAATTTTGTTCCCATGACGATAGCGTTTGTTGGACCGATATTTGCCTGAGCAAAGAGATAACCGCTCTCACCAAGAAGCTTGTCTTTTGGCACTTTAGCGATCATTTCATTGTAAGTTTTTTCACTCATATCATCACTTGTAGCCATATCTTTTGGAGCAAAGATCATATTTGCACCATAAGTTTTTAGCTCACGTGAGACCTTTGAGTCAATGTCAAGATAGACATTGACAAACGCAGCACACACGCATGCTCCAAGTAAGATAGAGATCACGATGACCATCACTCTTGATGAGCCGTTTTTTAAACTTTTATAAATTGTATTGTAAAAGAATTTGCTATTTGCGGTCATATAGCACCTCCGCAGGTAGTAAATTTATGACGTTTCTCATTGGCATTAGCGAGCCAACGACTGAGATAAGCAGGGCAAATGCCACGCTGATTGGCAGCACGATCCAAGCTATGCCTATACCGTGAGAAAATATGATGTAAGACATCGCGTAGCTTAGCGCATATCCTAAAAATGCTCCAGTGATGCCCGCAAAAAATGCAACCACAAGGCTTTCGCTAGCAAAAAGGGCGTAAATTTCAAAGTTACTTGCGCCTATGGCTTTTAAAAGACCGATCTCTTTCTTACGGCGGTAAATTTCACTTGTCATTAGCGACGTTATACCGATAGCTGAGACTACAAGAGCGATGATGCTAACAATGCCCATTAGGCTTTGAATTTTCTTTACAATGTTACTCTCTGCATCGCTTACTTGAAGGCTTGCCTTTGCGCTAACATTTGGTAAATTTTCTTCTATCTGAAATGCGATCGAGCCAGCGTAGGCTGAGCAGTACCATTTATCGTACTCTGCGCTATCAAGATTGTCTAAATTTCTTCTTGCTTTTAACGATAGGTCATTTTCTGGGATCGTCATAGCTGAGACTTCAGCCTTTGTATATGAGCCAGCGTGACCTGAAAGATCTCCAGCAAGCTTTAATGAGCCAACTAGCTTATGCGTCTCGTCACTAGCTCCTTTTAAAATTCCAACTATTTTAACCTCTCTTGTACCATTTTTGCCCACAAGGCTAAGCTCGTCGCCAACCTTTAAATTTTTAGCCTTAGAAAGTTCTTCGCCAACTAAAATTTCATCCATACTTTCATCTTTTGGCCAAACACCCTCAACGCCCCAAAATCCATACAAGCTCTTAACGCCTGTGCTAAATTCTGGCTCATCTTTTAGACCGATATTTTTATCAAAATAGGTTCCTTCAAAAGCGAATTCAATTCCTTTTTCATCTTTAACTTTTGCTTCTAAAAACGGCGCAAAAGCAACGATATTGTTTCTCCAAAAGATCTCTTTTATCTTGTAGATATCAGCCTCTGGGAGTAAATTTTGTGATTTTAGTGGAGTGAAATTTTTACCCTCGATCTCGATGCTTAAACTCTCACCGCGCGGTAAAACAACGATATTTGAGCCATATCCTCTAAGCTCGGTTGCTACTTGATCGCCGATTTTTAGCGTGATATTTAGCATGCAAGCTATCAAAAGAGCAGCTAGCAAGATAGTGATAAAGGCCATCGTCTTTTGCACCTTTGAGCCCGTGATCGAGCTTTTTATCATTCTTAGTTGCATATTTTTCATTTTAACGTTCCATTTGTTTCTACATATTTTTCTGGATTTGCTTCAAATTTCGCCTGAGTTTCGTTGCTCTCAAAGAAATATGTGCGTCCGTAGTATAAATATGATCTTGAATCAAGATTGCTCACCTTTTTGCGACTAACTGGGTCAAGCACCATCTTTTCGACGACCTTGCTAAAGTAGTTTGCCCCTGCGACGATCGTTTTGTAATCAACTATGATATTTTTACCATCAAAGGTAAATGCCATAGGGATCGGGTTACAACCACCCTCTTTGCCAACTGACGGTAAGAAAATTCTGACGTTACAAGAGATGCAGATAAGGTCGTTTCCTTTCTTGATATAGCCCATGTCGCCGCAGATCATACACGAGTCAAAGACGATGACTGGAGATGGGCGGTCACTAAAGCGGTTTAGTAAGAAAAATCTTATCTGTTTACCCTCATCTGTGATGTAGGCAAATCTGTGAAGTTCATTATCTTTTAGCATATCAACATCAAATATAAATTTATCTCCCACTGGCTCAACCAAGACCGGCTCTGAAATTTGAGGTGGGCGAGATGCGTAAAGATCAAAATAAAGTGAAAATCCAAGCGCTATTAAAACGCTGCAAAATGCAAATTTTGCATTGTCAAAGACATTTTCTCTAATGGCTTTTGTAAAGCGGTATTTGATAGAGCCAAACGTGCTCTTATCGATACTCTTTGGCACAAAGCAAAGCGCGATGATGCATAAAAGAAGAATCACTACTATGTAAAAATAGGCACTAAATTCTGTGACGTAGATGCCTTTTGCGCTGATAGATAAAATTTGAGAATTTAGCTCGCTACTTATCTTTAAAGCGCCTGCACGTAAAAGCTCAAGTGCAGTTTGTGAGCTTCTATCAACTAGTAAAAATACTAATGTGATAAGAGCTAAAATTTTAGCTATTGATGATGGGATGCTTGCTTTTAAATTTGAAATGAAGAAAAATAAAAATAGTATCAAGATCATCGCAAAGATCATCAAAAAGAAGCTTATGACTGAAAGCGTGTCAAGCAGTTCGCCACCAAATAGTGGGAATAACACACTGCTTGAGCTATAGCCAAAGCCAAAGCCGATGCCTAAAATAAAAAACGTTACGATTTTTGCTATCTTAAGCTCGAAAAATATCCATAAAATGCTAATGAGTAGAAAAACCAGTGTCACAGAATCTATGAAAATTTTAAACTGGTCATCAACAAGCGCATGACGAGCAGCTTTAAAGATAAGTACACCAGCAACAACACCAAGAAATGACGGTAAAAAGATCGTTTTTAAACTTTTGCCATTGTTATTTAAGGCAGCAAAAAGCGTAAATCCAAGGAGGGCTAAAAAGACCTGATAGAAGTAAATTGACATAACTAAACCCTATGAGAATTTTTAAAAAGGGGCGAGAAAGCCCCAAAGTGATTATTTAACAGGACCACCTGTCCATTGAAATTTATAAGTTGTTGTGAAAGGCTCAAACCATTTACCAACACCAGTCTCTTTGTCAGCGTGGCGACCAAAGCCTTGTTTTTCTGGATTGTCGATGTGAAATTTAAGCTCATAGTTACCAACACCTGTATCCATTTTTACGTTAGCGCCGTAGTGTGGGCCATCACTTGCAACCATCGGCATAAATGTACCTTTTTTAGTTTTACCATTATCAAGGTTTTTTAGCTCATAGTTGATCTTTAGATATGGGATCCACTCGCCTTCGCCAAAGCCGTTTTTGTTGCCTTTTACAGCGTGGATGTCAGCTTCTAGGTGAAGATCAGCTAAGCTTGGAGCTAGATCAACGCCTTTTGGCTCCATGTCGATTGGCTCAAGATAAACAGCAGCTATCTCCATGCCATTAGCCTCTACAGGCTCGCCGATTGGGTGCTCTCCAGCAAGTGCAAAACCAGCTGCTAGGCTAAGTGCTAGAGCTGAACTAAGAATTTTATTCATATCCTCTCCTTTAAATAAGATTAGTTTTTATTTTGTTTTGATTTCATGATAACAATGCCTATAATTAGGGCAAGCACCATAATGATTTGAGGTACTAAACTCTCGTAATATGGCATAAGTCCTAGCCAGTCTCTCATCCAGTCAGGGAAATTTAGTCCTTTTATGATAGTTGGGATGAAAATTTTGCCCTCAACTAGCTCGCCAACGCCCTTGCCAACAAAGACGATCGACATGTAAAAGATGATAGCTGATGTAAATATAAAAAATTGCTTAATAGGAATTTTAACAGCGAAAATTTTAAATAAGAAATAGACTATTAAAAGAACGATAAGACCTACGACAAAGCCAGCTGCGATCATTGAGTAGCCAGCTGAGTCTTTTGCATCAAAGATAAGTGCTTGATAAAATAGCACTGTCTCAGCGCCCTCTCTAAATACCGCTAAAAATACAGTCCACCAAAGCGCCGTGCTTGAGCCACTTGAGATAGACTCAGATACGTGAGATTTGATGTAGTCGTTCCATTTTTTAGCGCCAGCATTTGAAAGAAGCCAGAAGCCAACATAAAATAGAAGTCCCACAGCAACAAGCATCGTGATGCCTTCCATAAGCTCTCTTTTTTGACCTGCTGCCTCGCCAAAGATGATGTTCATTATCCAAGCCATGACAAAGCTTAAGATGACAGCCACGCCGACTGAGCTATATACGACCTTGCCCATTTGTTTAGCATTGCCAGTTTTTACAAGATATGCAACGACGGCTGCAACGATGATAAGAGCCTCAAAACCCTCTCTTAAGATGATAGTTAGTGCCCAGATAAATAGCGTCCAAGGTGAGCTTGAACCGCTAGTTTTCTCAAGTGCAGCTGCTAGCTGAGATGACATCTTGCTTGCACTCTCTTCAAGTGTTTTTTCGTCTGCACCTGATTTCATAAGGGCTACAAGGTTACCAAATGTAGCTTCGATAGCTGTTTTTAAATTTACATCTATCGCACCTACTTTGTTCTCCATGCCGCTACCTTCAAACTCATCAAAGTAGATGTCTTGGATATCGCCCATAGCTTTAGCACTATTGCCACCTTTGTAAAGCGCGATGGCTGCTTGAATTTTGTCATTTATGTTTTTAACAGTTTGAGTGTAGTCTGTGCCACTATCTTCGCTGCTATCGCTAGATACTGCACTGCTCATATCAACTTTTGCTAGTTTTACTGTTTCAGCTGGAAGTTTTGCAACGGCATCATAAGCTAACTTTTTGATCTCTTCTAGCTTTACTTTAAAGTCATCTTTGCTTATGCCATTTGTGATGCCACTGATCGCTTCACCCATCTTTCTTTGGATGTCAGCATCTATGCTTTTGCCATTTTCTATATATTGGCGAACGGCGATTTCAAGTTGAGTGTTTCTATAATCATTAAATTTAGCATCTTGGATAGAATTTTTAGCATCATCTTGTTTATCGCCCTCGTAGCTTGCTATAGCTTTATCTAGAGCAGCTGATAAATTTTCAAATGCCACCTTCCACTCAGGGATAAATTTAGAAGTGTCATAGCCACTTGCAGCAGCTTGTGCTGGGCTGTCTGAGTACTCACCAACAAGCTTATGACCATTTAAAATAACTGGCAAAACTTCAGCGATTTCGCTATTTATCTGATCTATTCTTTTTTGCACATCATCTGGTGCTTCGCCAGCTTTTATCGCCTTTCTGATCTCGCCAAACTGTTTCTCCATAGAGTAAGCTTTTTTCTGACCTAAATTTATTCTGATGCCAGCTTCGACATCTTCAAACAGACCAAAATAAGCATTTTGAGTATCGCTAACTGCTTGCTCGACGTTGCCAGCTCTATACTCTGTTATTACTTTTTGTAATGACTCTTTTATCTGAGCTGCGACTTGTGTATAGTCGTCATTTTTTGCCACAAGCCAGATAGGCAGTAGCATGATAAGCATAAATTTAAAAATTTTATTCATTAATTAAACCACCTGTGAGATTATTTTAAAGTGAAATATTACCAATGCTTTACTTTGATTAAAATAAAAACGATTATCATAAAAGAATGTAAATTGAAAGTATAAATAATATTTTTTACAATCTAATAATCAACTTTACCTAAATTTAGGGCTTTAGAGGATCAGAGTAAAATTTCATATCGGGATAAAAAAGTTATATATTTTTGATAATTTCAATAGATAAGAAAAATTATTGATGAAATTTTAGATTATAAAAATCATAAAAAATAATTTAAATTTTATAAATTTAAAAGGAGAGCAAGCGCCCTCCTTAGTGTTATACGTTTAATCCTGTATTTCTTAGCATAACGCGTTTGCGGTATACATTTGACACATCGGCTGCATCACCAACCAAAAGTGCATTTGTAGCACAAACTGCCGCACACATAGGTATTTTACCCTCAGCCATTCTGTTTTGGCCATAAAGCTCTCTCTCTTCGTGCGAGTTTGTTGGCTCTGGACCACCTGCACACATAGTACATTTATCCATTACACCTTTTATGCCAAATGCTCCATCTTTAGGGAACTGTGGTGCACCAAATGGACAAGCATATAGGCAGTATCCACAGCCTATGCATTTATCTTTATCGTGAAGCACGATACCATCAGCTCTAATGTAAAAACAATCTACTGGACAAACTTGCTCGCAAGGTGCATCAGTACAGTGTTGGCATGCGATGGTAGTCGAGACCTCTTTACCTTCTATGCCATCATGAAGCGTGATGACCTTTCTTCTATAAATTCCAACCGGAAGCTCGTGAGCAGAAGAGCAAGCTACTTGACACCCATAACAACTAATACATCTATTAGTATCTACGAAAAATTTCATTCTTGCCATTTTATCTCTCCTTACTCTTTACCAGTGGCGTCTCTCTCGCCATACTCATGGAAAAACGATTTTGCAAATTTATCTTCTTCAGCCCTTTCTATGCGGCATAGGCCCGCGTTAAACTCTGATATTTGAGTAACAGGATCAAATCCGTAGTTTGTGATCGTGTTGGAGCTCTCGCCGATAACATAAGGCTTAGTGCCCTCTGGATAGCGATCTGAAAGATCAACACCTTGCATAACACCAGCAAAGTTGTAAGGCATACAAATTCTATCTGGAGTTACCATATAGCTGTGATAACATCTCACTTTTATCTTCGTACCTTGTGGACTGTGGATCCACATCATGTCGCGGTCTTTTATGCCGTGTTTTAAAGCAAGCTCAGGGTGAACGTTAGCAAACATCTCAGGTGTAATAGCTGAGAGATATTTACTCGTTCTTTCGATCATACCAGCACCACTTAGGTTTACGACGCGTTGAGTACTAAACACGATAGGGAACTCTTTTGACCAGTCTTTTGCTTGTTGCTCTGATTTATATTTAGTAGCAACACGGAAATTTCTAGCCTGATCTTCAAATGTTGGATACTTTTGAACAAGATCCCAGCGTGGTGAGTGGATAGGCTCTCTATGTTTTGGAATAGGATCGAGAAATTCCCAAACAATGGCTCTAGCTCTTGCGTTACCATAAGGAACAACGCCTTTTTCACGACATTTTTCAAAGATAATACCACTATAATCCATGCTCCAGCTTGGTCCCATCTTAGCTTTCTCTTCTTCAGTTAGAGTTATGCCTAAGACTTTTTCTATATTCTCTTTTGTGATTTGTGGGTAGCCACCTTTTATGGCTGAGCCAACTAAAGTTGCCTCTTCGCTAGCTAGCTGACTAACGCCGTTATGCTCTAAGCCAAAGCGGTTTCTAAAGCCAGAGCCGCCCTCTGCATAAGACTTACTCATATCATAAAGTATCGGTGTGCCAGGGTGTTTTTCATCCCATGCTGGCCACGGCTTGCCGTAGTACTCACCTTTTACTTCGCCACCAAGACCCATTAGTGTATCTGGGTCAAATTTATCCCAGTTTGCTTGGTGACGTCTAAACATCTCAGCAGTTCTGCCGCCATAACCGATAGAATTTCCAACCCTTGCTATCTCATTTGTTGCATCATCTGGCCATACAAAGTCATCTTTAACTTGTTTTAGCTCTCTATCTACAACAGCCATCTTCATGCCTTTTACATATTCATCGTAAAAGCCAAATTTCTTAGCAAATGCAAACATTACTTCGTGATCGCCCTTGCTCTCATAAAGTGGGTCAACGACTTTTGTTCTCCACTGACCTGAGCGGTTTGTAGCGTTTAGGTGACCTTCATTTTCAAAGGCAGTTGCCACTGGCAAGATATAAACGCCATCTTTTCTATCTGAAAGGATAGAAATTTCATTTACAAATGGCTCAGCAACTACGATCATATCTAGTTTTGAAGCTGCTTCTTGAATTTTAGCTAGGTGCGCCATAGATGTAAGGCCAGTTCCTTGAACCCAAAGAACTCTTAACGCGCCACTGCTAAAGGTATTTTCCTCTTTTAAGACGCCTTGCCACCATTTTGAAAGTGACCAGCCTTTTTCATTTCTCCAGTTTCTATCCTCTGGATTTTTAGGATCGTGGTAGTAATACTCTTCAAAAACAGTGTTTTTAACTGGTGTGCCACCTTGTTTTGGCTCTTTGGTTGAGACTGCAAAGCGTTTTACAAACTCGTCATAATCAACGCCCCAGCCTTGGCAGTAATACTTCCAAGCTGCGTCAGTTAGTCCGTAATACATCGGCAAGCTATCTGAGAGGTTACACATATCGGTTGAGCCTTGAACGTTGTCGTGACCACGGATGATGTTACAGCCGCCACCTGATTTGCCCATGTTGCCTAGGATTAGTTGCAAAATAGGTAAAATTCTCGTATTTGAGCTACCAACTGAGTGCTGTGTGATACCAAGTGCCCAGATCACTGTGCCTGGTTTTGTGTGAGCTAGGATATTTGCAGCCTCTATCAGCTTATCAACTGGCACACCTGTAACGTCAGATGTGACCTCTGGTGTCCAGTGCTCAGCCTCTTTTGCTATCTCGTCGATGCCGTAAGTTCTATTTTTTATAAATTCTTTATCTTCCCAGCCATTTTTTAAGATGATGTGGATAAGTCCATAAACAAGCGCTATATCTGTGCCTGATCTTTGTCTTAGGTATAGATCAGCGTGTGCGGCTGATTTTGTAAAATTTGGATCAGCTACGATCACCTTTGCGTTGTTTCTATCTTTTGCTTGCAAAGTGTGCTTCATACCGCCAACTGGATTTGCCACAGCTGGGTTTGCACCTATTATAAATATACATTTTGAATTTGCAGCCATATCTCCAAAGTGGTTTGTCATCGCGCCATAACCCCAAGTATTCGCCACACCGGCGACTGTTGCGCTATGTCAAATTCTTGCTACGTGGTCGTTGCTGTTTGTGCCCCAAAACGCAGCAAATTTTCTAAAGTAATATGCTTGCTCGTTGTTAAATTTCGCAGATCCTAAGAATATAACGCTATCAGGACCGTCTTCTTTGCGGATCTGAAGCATCTTATCGCCGATCTCATTTACAGCTTGATCCCATGAAATTCTTTGCCATTTGCCATCAACTTTTTTCATAGGATATTTGATGCGTTGTTTGCTGTGTGTAAGGTCGATCTGATCGATACCTTTTGAGCAGTGTGAGCCTTGAGATATCGGGTGAAACATCGCCATATCTTGACGAACCCAAACACCATCTTGTACCTCAGCCTCGATACCACAGCCTGCTGAGCAAATAGAACAAATAGTTCTAACCTTTTTTGAGCCAGGGAAAGGATCTTTTATCTCCTCTGCGCTAGCGTGTCTTATCGTATCATTTTGTCCAAAAGCCATTGTAGTGCCTGCACCTAGTGCGGCTAGCTTTAAAAATGAACGTCTTCCTATACGTGCATCACTCATGGTTATCTCCCTTAGTATGCGATTTTATAGTAGGTTTCCCAGTTCTTGCTTTTTTTATAAAGCACCTCTTTTTTGTTAGACTTGCCTACGACAACGCCATTGTCATCAGGAGCCAAGTCATCGCTAGTCACTTTTGCTACGGCTGAGACTGCGAGTACTCCGCTGGCAGCACCGACTTTTAGAGATTTTTTAAGAAAATCTCTTCTTGATCCTTGCATTTTTTCTCCTTATGCCTCAAAAATTTTTGAGAAATTTGGTTCATTAATATGTAAAATTTGCATATTTAGAATTTCTAAAATATCGCAAATAGTCCATTTTAGGGCATTTTAGTACCCTAAAGTTAAACTATGTAAATTTAGCATATTTATAAGTTAAGCAAAGTAAATATAAAAGTTTAATTACGAATGTTAAGTATTTATTAAAAATATAGTTAAATATACTTTAAATTTATGAAATTTATTTGTAGTAGAAATTCTAGGGAGATCTCCCTAGAAAATGTTATTTTAGATCGCTTTTATTTACGATAAATGGCACTGATCTAACGCCAGCTGCAAAGTATTTTTTGCGGAGATTATCGATCTTTGCGACATCATCTTTGCTAACGCTCTTATCATCTACATTGTAGTCTTCAGCGTAGTATTTTCTTAAAATTTTAACCTTATCGCTGTCACTCTTAGCAGCTTTTGCATCTTTGTAGATTAGCGAGCTTTTTTGAAGTGATGAGATGTCATGCACTGGAGTTAGGACGATCTCAACGTTGCTATCTTTTAGTGTTGTCTCGATCTTTGCTAGCTCGGCTCTACAATATGGGCATTCAGGATCTGAAAACATGATAAGAGTTGGCTTTTTGCTATCATTGCCAAGAGTTATAACATTTGCTTTGTCTTCATTTTTATAAATTTTAGCTAGTGATTTTACTAAATCAAGTGCTGCTTTTTCTGCGATTACCTTTTTTTCTTCAGCCAAATAAGACTTTTGCTCCTTTAAATTTACAACATCAGGAAACATAAGATCGCCCTTAACAAAAGTCACATCTTCTTGAGACATATCCCCTTTGCTAAATTTTAAGCTTACTTTTTCTATATCATCTAAAATTTTAGTGCGTTCTACGACTTTTACATTAACACCATCGATATTTTGATTTTTAAAAACTTCTGAGTAAAAATCTTCTATTTGTTTATCACTTGCTGCAATTAGACTAGTTGCTGCAATAATAGAGGCCAAAACCACTTTTTTCATTTTTTTCCTTTTTAAAAATTTGGCGGATTATATTTGCTTTTTGTAAATGAATACTAACCACGAAAGACTCTATCATTTCCTTGCTTCATTATGTCACTCTCAAGGTCAAGTTGCTCAAGATAAGCGATTACATATTTTCTACTTAAATTTAGTGCATCCTTGGCGTTTGTGACATTTACAAAGCCTTGATTTTTGATGATCTCTCTTAGTTTATCAAGTGCCATTTTTAGCGAATTTCTAGTAATAAAAAGATTATGCTCCAGCCTTACAACTCTGCCCATTGCAGTTAGCTTTTTAAGGGCATTATCACCACTTAACCTATCTATTTCCAGCTCATCATATATATTATAAGGTGCTGTTGGAGCTAGCTTTCCGCTTTCTAAAATTTCATAAATTTTCTCTTCAAGCCTTACTTTTAGTTTGCTTATATCAACGCCTTTTTTTGTATAGACGCCATCATTTTTAGAGATTAAGTTTATACTTTCAAGCTCATCAAGTGCTTTTTGAGCCAAATTTTGACTAGCCCAAGCAAGCTTTAGGCTTATACTTTGAGCTGAGAAAACGGCAAATTCATTTTTCTCTATCATAAATTTAACCACAGATTTTATCCGCTCAATCGCGCTTAGATCGTAGATATTTAAAGCTTTTTCATCGACAAAGACGTTTGAGACTTTTTTAGCCACATTTACGGCCTCTTCGTGACTTAGTCCAAACCTTTGATAAGAAGAGATTATGCCAAAGCCATTTTTGTGGGCTTCTTTAAGTATAGAAAATGCTCCAATGAAATCATGCTTTAAAAGTGCAGCCAAAAAGAGAATTTTGCCAGCTTTTTTTAGTGGCTCAAGCACAGGATTTAGCACTCTGCCACCGCCTATCACGCGTGCATCTGAGATAAGCACAAATGCCTCGTCAAATTTCAAAAACATATCGCTTTGAAATTTAAAAGTAACAAAGTAGCTATCATCTTTTTGGCTAAGGATTAGCACCTTTGCAGGCACATTTTTAGCTCCTACGCAAAAGGTTACGCTTTGCGAGTGAATGAGATTTTTAGCAGTTACGACCGCATCAACCTCTCTAAATCCTCTAAAATAGCCTTTTTTACTAAGTAACTGCCCTTTTTTTAACTCATTAAGCTCAATTCCTGTCAAATTTAGCGCCACACGGCTGCTAACCCCTGCATTATCTACAAATTTATCATGGCTTTGCACGCTTCTTACTAGCACCTCTTTACCAGCGTCGTAGTTAAAAAGCTTCTCATTTTTATTGACACTTCCCTCTATCACAGTCCCAGTTACGACATTTCCGATACCTTTTAGGCTAAAGACCCTATCGATGTAGTATCTAAAAACGCCCTCCTCATCGCGCTTTTTGGCTTTTAGTGTAAAGAGATAGTTTCTAAGCTCATCGATGCTTGCCTTATCCTTTATGCTAACGGCGAAAATTTCTAAAATTTGCAGGTTTTTAAATTTAGAAATTTCATCTCTTATCTCTTTTTTTCTTAATTTTATGGTGGCAACATCAACCAAATCGCACTTTGTAAGCGCCACGATCACAGATTTCACGCCAAGAAGATTTAAAATTTCAAGGTGCTCCAAGCTTTGAGGCATAAGCCCGTCATTTGCCGCCACCACAAACAAGCACGCGTCAAAGCCGTACGCACCACTTATCATCGTTTTTATGAGATTTTCATGTCCTGGCACGTCGATAAATGCGATATTCTCATCATTTTTACTTAAATTTGAAAAGCTTAGATCGATCGTTATGCCACGCTTTTTCTCCTCTTCAAGATTGTCCCCTTCAAAGCCGTTTAGCTCCTTTATAAGCGCGGTTTTGCCGTGGTCGATATGCCCTGCTGTTCCTATTATTAAACTCATTTTTCTTCCGTTTCATTTATTATTTTTATTAGCGTCTCTACGTCATCATCAAGAAGCGATCTAAGATCGAGCATAAATTTGTTATTTTCTATGCGGCCGATCACCCTTTTTTGCCTAAATTTTAGCTCGTTTAAATTTGCGTCGCCACTAAATGCAAGCGCCACGCTTGGGATCTTTTTATTTGGCATAGCACCACCCCCTACAAAGGTCGAAGTTCGCACTATTTCAAGCGGAGTTTTTAGGCTTTTATTTATAAAATTTGCCAAGCTCTCAAGCTCTTTTACGCTTTTGTGAAGCAGTTTTTGCGTTGTGATTAGCTCAAATTCTTTGTTTAGATAAGCTTTTATGCTCTCAGCCAAAAGCGAGATGATTACTTTATCGACGCGAAGCATCCTTAAAAGCTGGTTTTTCTTAAGCTTTGTGATGAGCTCTTTTTTGCCAACAATGATGCCGCACTGCACCGCACCAAGCAGCTTATCACCGCTAAAGCTAACCAGGGAAACATCTTTTAAATTTTTTAGATCTGGCTCGTTTTTGTCTAGATTAAACGGTAAATTTCCATAAAAACCGCTGCCAAGATCAAAATAGTCTATTAAATTTTGCTCACGCGCTAGCTTGCTTAGTTCATTTGCCGTGGCTTCTTCGCTAAAACCAACTATGTCAAAATTTGAGCGATGAACCTTTACAAGCATCACCGTATTTTCACTAATTGCCTCTTCGTAGTCTTTTAGCTTAGTTTTGTTTGTCGTGCCAACCTCTTTTAGGATGCAGCCTGCATTTGCCATCACCTCAGGCACTCTAAAACTACCGCCTATCTCGACAAGCTCGCCTCTACTAACGACTACCTCCCTGCCCTTTGCAAAGGTATTTAGCACCAAAAATACAGCGCTTGCGTTATTATTTACGACGATAGCATCCTCAAAGCCAAAAGCTCTTGCTATGAGTGAGCCTATATAGTCATATCTGTTGCCACGACTACCCGTTTCTAGGTTATATTCAAGATTAGAATAACCTGTGATAACAGGTGTCGCTCGGCTTAAAATTTCTTTATCTATAACGCTTCTAGCGAGGTTTGTATGTATGGCAACGCCGGTTAAATTTAGCACCCTTTGAAGGCTGGCTTCGTTAAATTTATCATACTCATCTAGGATCAAATTTATTATCTCTTCGCCACTAAAGCTTGCGTTTTCATTTAAAATTTTAGCCCTTACTTTGTCTAAAATTTGTCTTGCTAGCATTGTGACTAAACTCACATCAAGCCCCGAAAATGCTTCGTTTTTTATGATCTTATCAACTTGTGGGATATTTCTTAAATCGTTCAATTTGTGCTCCTAGTAAGTTAGTTTTACCAAGCCGTGATTTTAACATAAAAAATATTATAAATTAAACCTTAGAGCAAAAAGGAACATATAAAATTCAGAGTCCATTAATCCCATTAATATTAAAATAAGCCTGTTTTTGATAATAGGAGAAACAATGAAAGAATTTGGCTTTTATAACGATTTTGACGATGCTTTGATGCTAAATGAACAAATAGAGATCAACAACGAAAATGGCGACTATCTTGTCTCTAACTCGCCAAAGCTAAAAGCAAATGTCATCGCACCTGAGATAAATTTTTACCTTAAAAATACAACCGCAAGCGTCTTAGAAAAAGCCAAAAACACGCTTTTGCTCTACGAGGCAAGAGCTAGTGCCTTTGACATGGCAAAGGATGTCGACTACGAAAAAGAAGTCGGCAAAAATGTCGTAATAGTAAGCAACTCAGGCCGCGAAGAGCTAGCAAATTTACTAAAAGAAAATGGTTACAAAGTCATTGAGCTAACGCACTTTGAAGTAAAATTTTTATACGGTGCGGCTGGCGAGTTAAGTGTTTTGGTGCTTAGAGCAAACGACGAATTTGAAGTTGATTGCGACTTTTTCTTGGTTGAAAACGCAAGGGACTATATGCTAAAACAAAGTGGCTGTTACGAGATAGCAGGGCTTAAAGATGAAAAAGTGCTTGAAATTTTAAATGCAAAAAGCCCAAAATTTAGATACAAAAGCTTTACACAGTACGACTCGTCAATATGCCAGTATCACGAGCGCAGGACTGAAATTTGTGGGCGTTGTGCCGAAGTTTGCCCAACGGTTGCGATATTAAAAGAGGACGAGACAAAGCACCTTGTCTTTTCGCAGATAGACTGCACAAACTGCGGAAACTGTATCAGCGTCTGCCCTAGCGGCGCACTTGATTATACTCTAATGCCACAAAGCTCATTTACCGCTGTGGCAAAGCTTTATAAAGGCAAGATTGCACTCATTGTGCCTGAAGAGATAAATTTAGAAGATCTTAGAGTTAGCCTACCAGAAAATGTCCTACCTTTTGCCATTTCAGCTGCACATTTTCTAAGCCAAACGCACTTTTTGACACTCCTTCAAGAAAGTGGTGCGAGTGTGATTTTATTTAGCAAAACTCTTGGCAAAGGCGAAAAAGACGCCATTAGCATCTTAAATCAAATTTATGAGCTTAAATTTAAAGAGACCGCGATCTACCACGCAAAAGACAAGGCTAGCCTTGAAAATGCGCTAAAAAAGGCTAAACTAATTGATGGCTCACAGCATTCAATGACAGAATACGCGCTACCAAAGAGAGAAATTTTTGCCAAAAGGCTTGAGTTTATCGTAGGAGAGAGTGATCTTGGCGTCGTAAAAAGCGGCGAGATGATAAGATATGGCGAAGTCACGATAAATGCTGACACCTGTACGCTCTGCCTTAGCTGTGTTGGAGCTTGTAACGTAAGCGCTTTGATGGCTGATAAGAAGACAAATTCGATTTTATTTAACCCAAGCATTTGCACCGCCTGCGGCTACTGCGAGCTAAGCTGCGCCGAGAAAAACACCATCTCACTTGAGGTCGGCAAGATCGCTCTTAAGCCTGAGTTTTTCGTTTATAGCGAGCTTGCACACGACGAGCTATTTGCCTGCGTGGAGTGCGGAAAAGAGTTTGCGACTAAAAAAGCAGTCGAAAAGATCGCAACTATAATGCAACCAAGATTTGGCAACGATAGGGTTAAGATAAAAGCGCTTTACTGCTGTGCTGACTGTAAGGCCAAACTAATGGTTCAAGCCCAAATAAACGCGATGAAAGAGGATTTATTAAATGGATAAAAACATCATAAAAGCAAGATCATATTTTTACGAATTTCTAGCATATCCTATGTTTTTTTACACAAATGATGAGAAATTTTCAAGGTGGAAAGAGCAGTTAAGATACTTAAGCGCAAATCCTTTAAGTGAGGATAGTGATGCTGCATTTAAAAATTTAGATAAATTTAGCTTTGAAGAATTTTCAAAAGAACAAAATGATGTTCTTTTTGGCTTTACAAATATCCCTTTAAGTGCCTCATTTTATGAAGAGGGCAGAGATAACGGAGCAGCTAGGCTTAGGGTTATTGAATGTTTAAAACTAAGCCCATATAGACGTGATAGCGAGCTTTGCAAAGACAGCGAGGACTACGTTGGATTTATATTTTTAGCAATGGCTACATTTTTAAAAGATGAGTTTGATGATGCAAAAAATATTAGCAATAAGCTATTTTCTGAAACTTTAAATTTATTTGTAGATGAGTTTTCTCAGCTACTTTCAGCTCACAAAGAGGCAAATTTCTTTCGTTCGTATGCGATCATCTTAAAAGACTTCATCGAGCTTGAAAGAGCGGTCTTAAACGTAGAAGCACCAGCTAAACCAAAAGGCGATAGTGTCGCTATGGCAGCTCTTAAGAAAGAGCCATTTCAAAGCAAGATGCCAACATTTAAAACCAAGCTTCACTGGGAAGAATTTTCTCCAGTCATTTCACACGAGTTTAAAGACTAGCTTAAATTTACTCTTAGCCTGGCTAGGAGTAAATTTAACATCCGCTTAAATTTGCTAATATTCTTGATATTTTATAATTATTAGCAATTTGGTAGTAAATTTCTTTAAATTTTTACAAAGGATTTACAATGGTAATGACACACTACATGGAGCTTTTATCGCTCGATCAACCTTATAACCTAATCCTCTACATGGTGATACCTATGGGGCTTGCGGAGCTTTTAGTGGCGATGGAGTTTTTTACGATGTATCACATGGATAGCGGCAAAAATGCTGGCTTTAAGGCTATTAGTAAATTTGTTGGCATAGTGCTTGGGGTCTATTTTACAGCTCTTGTAATCTATTTTATGGCAAAAATTTATCCAAGTATAAAATGGCGTGGATATGCCGATGTTATAGCTATCTACTCATATCTCATCGGCGTCATACCACTTCTTGGCATCGCGCTTTTAGAGCTAAATTTGATCTACAAAAACGCAAGCGAAAAGGCAAAGCTAAAGCTTCATTTTTGCCTACTCATATTCTTCTTGATCGTCGGACACGTCGCTATGATATTTGGCATGGTTGATCCTACCATAACAGGCTACAAGGCTAATGATGGCGCGATGGATATGCATATGAATATGCCAGCAGATATGCCGATGCACGATCACCACAAGATGATGATGCAAAATATGAGTGAAGATAACTCAACTAATATGCATATGCACCACTAAATTTTATAGCTTCTTGGCAACTACTAAGAAGCTATAAAAATTTAATTCTTTTTGCTGCTTTTAATAATCTATTTTCTTTAAAAAATTTTCTGAGTGATTTTTGCTCTTTTGGACCGATCTTGTAGCTTATAAATCTAAGATACCACTTGATATCTTGCTCGCTTATGGCGCGACTTTTAGCGTACTGGGCTAAGATATAGTTTGGGATCTTTATATTTTTTTGCAAAAATTTTGCAACCAACCTTTTATAAAACGAGCCGTTTTTTACGTAAGAAAATCTACCAAAAACAAATGGCAAATTTGTCTTTTCGTGCCAAATTTGACCAAGGTCGTAAAAGCACTCTTTGCCCTCGCTTAAGTATGCTTTTAGCGCCCTGTCACCTATGATCACCTCGCCATTTAGATTAAGCACCTTGGCTAGGGCATTTGAGCTAGCTGAGGCTGGGTCAAATTTCATATCTGAGTTTTTGCGAACAAGCACGCTTTTGACATCTTTTTTGGCGACTATTCCAAAATTTAGCTTCTTTAAATTTGACTTTTTGCTAGCTATACTTGAGATCACCGCAGCGTCGATCTTTCTGGCATTTAGCGCCCTATTTAGCTTACTTGGCACGCCCTTTTTAAACTCGATCGCCTTTTTTATCTGAGAACTTAGTGGGGCTGATTTTAAAAATACGTGAAATGGGAGTAAATTTAGATAATCAATCTTTCCAAATATCATTTTTCATCTTTTACAAGCTCAAATTTAACCATCTTGTTTTCGTTGCAAACATCGCGAAATAGCAGGGCTAGGCTCTCTTTTGTACTATCATCCAAAGAATTTTCATTTTTTAGCTTTATAAATGTTGGCTCACTTATCTCGCAGAGAGAGTCAAAGAGTGCGTCTAAATTTCTGCCGTAGTACTCTGGTAGCTCAAATTTCTTGGCAATATACTCATGCATTTTTTCTTTTTCAAGCATCTTTTTGGCATCTAAGATCACGCTTTTCATTGCATCCTCTTCTCATAAAGCAGGTAAAAATGCTCGTAGTGATCAGGCGTGTAGTAGATAAGCCCGTCGTTTGAGTATAAAATTCTCTCAGCGCCGCGCCTACCACCATTATAATTTACATCGCACTCAAACCACTTTCTACCATCAGCTTCTGGCAGCCTCTTTTCTCTGTTTGAAAATCTATCTCCGCCGATACTTTTGCCGCCGCTTATCTGCCATAAATTTCCGCTTTTTGCATCCCAGCCAAGTTCAAGTGCCTCTTTTTTGGTTATGAAATTCTTTGGTAGCTTGTTAAATTTATAGATATAAAGTGCGACCTCATCTTTTGAAGTGTACGAGCCATTTTCTGCGAGGCTCTGGCTCTTTTGTCCCTCTTTGTTTAGCTGCTCAAGTAAAATTTGAGCGTTTTTGTTCGCCTCGTCGCCCTCTTTTGAAAAAAAGAAGGTGCCAACGATGATAGCGATGACAAAGGCAACTAGGGCTGGCAAAAGTCTTTTGTTCAAATTTAGCCCTTAAAGTGTGTTAAAAACTCTATCGCCAGCATCACCAAGACCTGGAACGATATAGTTTTTCTCGTTTAGTTTCTCATCAATCGATGCCGTATAGACCTCGACGTCTGGGTAAATTTCGCTAAATCTCTTTAACCCCTCAGGTGCGGCGATGATAGAGATAAATTTGATCTCTTTAACGCCCTTTTCACGCAAGAATTTGACCGCATCTATCGCCGTGCCGCCAGTTGCAAACATAGGATCGATGATGATCGCCATGCGCTCTTTTGCGTCTTTTGGAAGCTTTGCGTAGAAAAACTCAGCCTGAGCGGTCTCTTCGTTTCGCTGAAAACCCAAAAAGCCCACACTCGCATCTGGGATGATGGTAAAAACACTATCAAGCATACCAAGAGCAGCCCTTAAAATAGGACATATCATCACCTTTGTAGTAAGCCTTTTTGCATCTGCTACCGCAACTGGGGTTTGGACTTTGACATCTTTTACCTTTAAATTTCTAGTCGCTTCAAAGATCATAAGATAACTGATCTCATCAACTAGCATACGAAACTGAAAAGGTTGGGTGTTTTTATCACGTAGAATGGTTAATTTATGCTCAATCAGTGGGTGCGAGATGAGTTTAACGTTTTGCATTTTTTATCCTTAAATTTACTGTTTTTACAGGGTTTATCTTTACAAAATGCCAAAAGAGTTTAGCCCAAAAATTGGGCTAAAATTTAAAATCCTTTTGCAAGCTTGGCTTTGTAAGCCTCAACATCAAAATCTTTTACTCTCGCTACACCATCTTCAACCGCAGCTTTTGCAACTGCTGGAGCAACTGCTGTTAGCACACGTTTATCAAATGGTTTTGGGATGATGTACTCTTTGCCAAATTTTAGCTCGCTAACACCACTTGCTTTTAAAACTTCAGCTGGTACTGGCTCTTTTGCAAGCTGCGCAAGCGCTCTAGCTGCAGCCATTTTCATATTTTCAGTGATCTTTTTAGCCCTAACGTCAAGCGCGCCTCTAAAGATAAATGGGAAACCTAGCACGTTATTTACTTGGTTAGGATAGTCGCTTCTGCCTGTGCCCATCATAACGTCACTTCTTACAGCCTCAACGTCCTCTGGATAAATTTCAGGCACTGGGTTTGCCAAAGCAAAGATGATAGGCTCTTTATTCATTGACGCAACCATCTCTTTTGTAAGCACACCAGGCTTAGAAAGACCTAAAAACATATCAGCACCCCTCATCGCATCAGCCAAAGTTCTATCCTCAGTTTCAAGCGCGAACTCTACCTTTTCAGGCGTTAGGTCTGTTCTTTTTGAGTGAATGACGCCTTTACTATCTATCATCACGATGTGTTTTGCGCCAAGCGCTTTATACATCTTCGCGCACGCTATGCCAGCCGCACCTGCGCCGCTAACTACGATTTTTATCTTAGATATATCTTTGCCAGAAATTTCCATCGCATTTATCATACCAGCGCTTGTTATCATCGCTGTGCCGTGCTGATCGTCGTGCATGACTGGGATATCGACTGCTTCTTGAAGCTTTCTCTCGATCTCAAAGCACTTTGGAGCACGGATATCTTCTAAATTTATACCGCCAAATGTCGGAGCAAGAGCCTTGCAAATCTCAACGATCTTATCAGGATCATGCTCGTCTAGCTCGATGTCAAAGGCATCAACATTTGCAAATTTTTTAAATAAAACTGACTTTCCTTCCATAACTGGCTTACCAGCGATAGCGCCGATATCGCCAAGTCCAAGAACAGCTGTACCATCAGTGATGACGGCTACTAGATTTGCTTTATTTGTATATTTATAAGCTAGTTCATTGTCAGCTTCTATCTCTTTGCAAGGCTCTGCAACGCCAGGCGTATAGGCCATTGAAAGGTCTCTTGATGTCTCGCAAGGCGTCTTTACCTTTATCTCGATCTTACCGCCTATGTGGTAGTTTAGTGCTTCTTCTTTAGTTACATGTGTCATTTTTCTTCCTTTAATAAATTTTGTATTCTATTTTTCGTCTCGCTACTGCCCACTACTTCAAGCACTTCAAAGATGCTTGGGCTCACGCTTGAGCCAGTTAGCGCTATTCTTAGAGCCTGAGCTAGGTCTTTTAGCTTTAAGCCATTTTGCTCTAAAAATTTATTAGTTAGCTCCTCGTAGCCCTTAGCGTCAAGGTCACGGTCTAAAATTTGAGCAAATTTAGCCAAGATTTCTTTGCTATTTTCATTTATAAATTTAGCCCAAGCTTTCTCATCGTAGCTTTTTGGAGAGTTGATGATCGCATTTGCGCTATTTGCCATTTCGATTAGTGTCTTTGATCTCTCACGGAGCGAATTTAGAAGTAGCTCACCCTTTACCAAAGCCTTAAAATCCACGCCAAATTCAAGCATATCTTGTGCTAGCCTCTCATAAGGCAAGGTCTTGATGTAGTGAGAATTTAGCCAGTCAAGCTTTTGAGCGTTATAAGTGCTTGAGCTTTTGTTGATATCGTTTGGATTGAAGTATTTAAGCATATCTTCAATAGTAAAAATCTCATCATCGCCGTGGCTCCAGCCAAGACGAACGAGAAAATTTAAGAGCGCTTCAGGCAGGTAGCCCATCTTTTTATACTCCATAACATCAGTTGCGCCGTGCCTTTTGCTAAGCTTTTTGCCATCCTCGCCGTTTATCATAGCGACGTGATAAAATTTTGGAACCTTAAAGCCAAGTGCCTCGTAAAGAACGATCTGTTTTGGGGTATTTGAGAGGTGATCATCACCACGGATGACGTCTGTTACGCCCATTAATGCGTCATCTATTACGACCGTGAAGTTATAAGTCGGTGTGCCGTCACTTCTAGCGATGATGAAGTCATCTAATATGTCTTCAACCTTAAATTTAACCTCGCCTTTTATGCCATCATGTATGACGATCTCGCCGCTAAGCGGGGCTTTTATACGGATGACTGGCTCGATGCCAGCTGGAGGCGTGCCAGTAAAATCTCTATATCTATTATCATATTTTGGGCGCTCTTTTCTAGCCTCTTGGCTGGCTCTAAGCTCCTCAAGCTCATCCTTGCTCATATAGCATTTATATGCTTTGCCTTCTTCAAGTAGTTTTTTAACATACTCTTTGTAAAGATCAAACCTCTTTGACTGATATGTCACTTCGCCGTCGTGATCAAGCTTACACCAAGCAAATGCCTCTTTTATGGCTTGCGTGGCCTCTTCTGAGTTTCGTTTTAGGTCAGTATCTTCGATACGAAGTAAAAATTTTCCATTATTAGCTCTTGCATATAAATAATTATAAAGGGCTGTCCTAAGTCCGCCTATATGTAGGTATCCAGTAGGCGACGGAGCAAATCTAGTAACTATCATTTTGTGCCTTATTTTTATGTTATAATTGCCCAAAATTATATTTACTAAATACTTAAATAAAGGTTTTATTATGAAAAAATTGCTCTTTTTGGCTGCTGGCATGCTAAGTGCTTTAAATTTATATTCGGCTCAGATGATAAACGGTATCGCAGCTATTGTAGAGAACGAACCAATCACGCTTTATGAAGTTTATAGCTTGAAAGAACAGCTAAGAGCTAGCGAACAAGATGCTTTAAATTTACTCATAAGAGATAGGCTCGAAGATGCTCAAATAAAAAATTTAAACATTAGTGTAACGCCATTTGAGCTAAACGATAGAATCGAATCGATCGCAAAGCAAAATGGCATGACAAATTCGCAGTTTAGAAGCTCTATCCAAGCTCAAGGCATGGACTTTTTGGAGTTTAAAAACAACATAGAAAAAAAGATGCTTCAAGAAAAGCTTTATAAAAGCATCTTGGCTGAAGCTGGTAAAAATGTAAATGAGCAAAAAGCAAAGATGTATTTTGATGCTAATCCTGATAAATTTAAGGTCTTTAGCACCGCTAGAGTCGTAGTTTATAGAGCAAAAGATCCTGAGCTACTTGAGGCTCAAAAGACAAGTCCGAAGCTGCTAGACGGCGTGCAAACACAAGAGGTTAGTTTGGACTATCAAAGCATAGATCCAAGGCTTGCTGCGATCATCTCAAGCACAAATAACGGTGACTACACACAGCCTTTGCAAGGGCCTGACAGCTTTGATATGTTTTTAGTAAAAGAGAAGATCGGCTCATATACTCCAAGCTTTGCAGATGTTAAGGATAATGTTATAAACGAGCTTTATCAAGGTGAGCAAGAAAAACTTATGGCTGATTATTTTGACAAACTCCGCGCAAAAGCAAAGATTCAAATTTTAAGATAACTTCAAATTTAGCCATCCTTGGTGGCTAAATTTCTCCAAATTTCACATGACAAAAGATTACACCGCCAAAGAGAAGGCGGTGTAAATTTTAGTTAAAAAGTGTAGTGCATATTTAGCATAAACGATCTCTCGTCGCCCGGTCTTGAATCAGAACGCCAGTATTTTTTATTTAAGATATTATTTATTGCCAGTGTTATTTGAGCGTGTTCATTAAAGTTATATCCAGCACTTGCATCAAGCCTTACAAAGCCGGGCAAGTGTTGATCGGTTACGCTTGTTTTAGTTACTTCGTAACTATATCTTTTAGAGTATCCTGTTACGCCACTTTCGACATACCATTTATCGTTTTTAGCATATCTTAAAAAAACATTTCCCTGCCAGTTAGTTGTATTTTTTAGACTAAGTTTTTCGTTTAATGGATTTGACTTATCACTTGCGATAATAGCTCTCATATATCCAAGAGAGCTACGCAAGTATAAATTCTCATAAATTTGACCCAAGATGTTTAGCTCGATACCGCGGCTGCGCTCCTTGCCGCGAACTGCCCATGTATATGGATCATTTTTAGAATCTGGTTGGTATCTTATATTATTATGCTCGATCTGAAATATCGCAAGATTTGAGCTAAATCTATTATCAGCCCATGTGCTTTTTAAGCCGATTTCGTATTGCTCGTTATTTTGTGGTTTTAGATCAAGCATCGTTGTATCGCCTGTACTTATACCTATATTTCCGCGACCACCATAAGGGGCAAAGCTCTTTGAGTATGAAGCGTATGCGGTATGCTCTGGCAAAAAATCCCACAATAGGCCAACTCTTGGACTAAAAGAATCCCCTTTATAGCTATTTGTTTTACCATTTATGTCTCTTGTCTTAAACTCATAAAAGTCAAACCTGCCACCAAGAAGTAGCCTATATTTATCATCTAGGCTTATTAGATCTTCTAAAAATACTCCATTATTTATAGCTTTGTGTTTGTTGTCTGTCGTAAGCGGCATGTAGCCCACGCTACCCCAACTTAATCTTGATGCGTATGGATTTATGGTTACATTTTTTGCTTTGTCATACCAAAGCCTTGGATGGCGAGTTTCTACGCTGTTGTCATATCCAAAAGTAAGATTATGCTTAAATCTTGTAAATTCAAGCTCTTTTGTAAGTGTTATAGCATTTGAGAGCGTGTCATTATCGGTTTGTTGTTTAGCATAGTTTTGCTTTAATCTATTTCCAGGCATGATGGTACCACTAAAATAATGATCAAAATTTTGACTAGCTTTTCTGTATCCAAAAACCCATTTTAAATTTATATCCTTTACTAGTTGCGCATTTAGCTCAGTACGGAAGAAATGAAGCTTATCTTCAACAAAGTCTCCATCGTGAGAAAATCCCTTTGTATAGTCGATACCAAGTTTGTCATAGACACTTTTTGTTGGCATTCTATCAGGTACGCGCCAAGCATTATCATATGTGTATTGCGCCTCAAAGCTCACCGTTCCACCATCATTTGTCACAATAATACTTGGACTTATCATAAAATTTTTATATTTTACGCCCTCTCTCCATGATTTTCCACGCTCCATATCAGTCGTTAGTCTTGCGGCTAATTGATTATTTACTACATGATTTATATCAACACCACCGCCATATCTGCTCCAGCTACCAACCCTGCCTGAGAGCTTGTAAACAGGCATAAAATTTGCCTTTTTACTAACCAAATTTACAACCGCACCGCCGTCACTTCTTCCATACAAGATCGATGCTGGTCCTTTTAAAATTTCAACTCTCTCAACATTTGCTGTACTGCGTCTTATCTGGCCAGAGTCTCTAACACCATCTCTATATATATCACCGCCATCAACACTAAAGCCTCTTATCCTGATGTTCTCGCCTCTCATATCATAGCTTGCATCAATACCAGCATTTCCTTCTAGGATACTTGAAAGATCGTTTGTGCCATAGTTTCTATTCTTTTGTATATCGATATTTTCGATAGTTTGTGGCGTCTCTTTGTTGCTGAGTCCATTCCTATTGATATCCGCGCTATCATACGCGATATAACCTTTTAGGGTATTTTGCTCCGAGATACCTTCCACCTCGATAGTTGGTAAAACAACTGAATAATCACTGTTATTTGTATCTAAAGCCCACAGCGAGCTAAAGATCAGTGATGAAGCAAGTATACTAAACTTCATAGAATTCCTTTAGATAAAATTAAAATCGATATTCTATATCAAAATAGCTTAAAATATTTACTTTATATTGATGTTTATTAATTTTATCAATTCATTGTTAAAATTTTAGTTCGATTTAGAATTATCGTTTGCCATATCTTAAAACAAAATGCATTACTATTGCCGCTAAAAAATTTTAAGATTAAGGCTAGTATTTTAATGATCACACACCAACGTGAGCTTTTTAAACTTTTTGATGAAATAATAAATATAAAAAGTGAGTAAATTTGACTGCAAAGGCAGCCAAATTTATATTATGCTTTTTTAGTAAAAACTCCGACATAAATAGCATAGATAAAGCCGATCGCTACGGCATATGGAGCGTAAGGAGTGATGCCATCTCCTGAGCTTGCAAGTATGAAGTTGTGGCTTATCGCGGCACCTGCTCCCATGCCTAAAACAAATACAGCTGAGCTTAAATTTCCAGCTCCCATTTGCACTAAATGTTTGCCTGGGCAGCCATAACTTAGGCTAAAGCAAAGACCAGCCAAGCTCATGCCTAAGAAATTCCAAAGAACATCATTATGAGCGATAGGTTGAGCTTCAAAGCCAAATTTATATTGTCCAAGAACTAAATTTGTGATACTTGCAAAAACGATGATAGATACAATGCCATAAAACATTGAAAGATCACGCTCAAAAACTTTACTAATCGCTCCAACCGAGCAAAATTTGCTTCTTTGCATAAAAATGCCAATAACAATGGCGCAAATAAGTGAGATAAAGATATTTGCGTGCTGTGAACCTGGGCCTTTTTCTGAGCTAAATAAAGCACCATTATCGCCAAGCTTTAAGCCAAAGACAAGGGCTGCTAAAAGCAAAATAGCAATGATTAATGGCAAAAATGCAACTGGTTTTGTAGTGGCATCATTTTCAGGTATAACGTAACCATTTTTCTTGAAAAATCGTCCAACAAAAACGCCGGCAAATAGACCGACAAGACCAGCAATAGCAGTCATATCTCCGCCGCCAAGGCGCAAAAACGCTCTCCATGGGCAACCCAAAAAGATAAGGCAACCAATCATAGCAAACACACCTAGGAAAAATCTAGAAAATGCTGCACTGCCAGATACTGGAGTAAAATTTCTGCTCCAAAGCAGGCTAGCTAAAAAGCCTCCAATGATAAGCCCTAAAATTTCAGGCCTTAGATACTGTACCACTTTGGCTTGATGAAAACCAAAAGCACCTACACTATCTCTTAAAAAGCAAGCCGCGCAAACGCCCATGTTTGCTGGGTTGCCAAAATAAACAAGCACTGGGCCAAGAATGCCAAGGCTTGCACCTGCAATGATGTAAAGCACTGTTTTATTCATAAATATTCCTGTGTATAGAGTAAAATCAAACTGATTTCTTAAACGACATTTTAATAATCATTAAATAAAACAAAGATTAATTTTTTTAAGAGCAAAGTAGATAAAATATGCAAAAATTTCATAAAAGGGTTAATAATGAAAGATTTTATGAGTTATGCAGATAGCCTAAAAATTTTAAAAGATACTATAAACGAGTGGGATAAGATCGAAAAAGTGGCCATTACGGACGCACTTGATAGAAATATCGCCTACGATGTGACAGCCGCTGAAAATTACCCAGCAAAGCCAGTTTCAGCGATGGATGGATACGCTTTTGCCTTTAAAGATGGTCTAAGCGAGCTTGAGCTCATCACAGACCTACCTGCTGGAAGCGACAAAGGACTAGTCATAGAGGGTAGTAAATGTGTAAAAACTTTCACTGGCTCACTAATGAGCGAAGGCACTGATACTCTTGTGCCAGTAGAAAATGTCGAGGTTGTCGGATCAAAAATACTCATCAAAAAGAGCGTGCCAAAGGGCTTTGCCGTGCGTGAAGTGGGTGAGAGCTACAAAAAAGGTGAAATTTTAATCAAAAAAGGCACTCGTCTAACCTACTCCGAAATAGCACTTCTTGCTGAGCTTGGCCACTTTCACATAAGCGTTTTCATACGCCCAAGAGTGGCGATACTTGCAACTGGTAGCGAGATAAAAGACCTTGGCGAGCCATTAGAAAATCCAGCACAAATTCATAGCTCAAATCACGTAGGCATCGCTATGCAGATACTCAAAATGGGTGCAGAGCCGGTCCTTTGCGAGATCGTAAGAGACAAGGCCGAGCTTGTCGAAAAAGCGATAATAAACGCACTAAAATCAGCTGATATATTAGTGACAACTGGTGGCATAAGTATGGGGGACTATGACTTTGTAAAAGGCGCTTTAAATGAAAATTTTAGTCTTATCATCGAAGGTGCTGCCATAAAACCGGGCCGTCATATCAGAGTGGCAAAATCAGGCGACAAATATATCTTTGCACTGCCAGGATTTCCGTACTCGGCAATGGTTATGTGTGTGCTTTACGTGAGGGTCTTAATAAATGCGTGGTTTGGTCAAGAAGAGCCAAAGATCACGGCGATAATGGACGAAGACTATAAAAAGCGTTCGCCATTTTTAGAATTTACGGCTGTAAATTTAGAAAATCGTGAAGGAAAAAATTTTGTAAATCTAAATGGCAAAAAGCTTGGCAGTTCAGCGATAGTAAATAATTTAACAAACAAGGCTGCACTTTTAATGATCCCAATGGATAAAGAAATTCTCAAAAAAGGCGAGATAGTAGAAGTATTGATGATGCCTTGTTAAAATTTTAAGGATAAAAGTTGAACGCATTAGAAATTCAAACAATTATAGTTTTTCTGCTAATGGCATCACTTGCCTTTGGAATAGATCTTTTTGCTCATAAACATGATGAGAAAATTTCACTAAAACAAGCTGGCATTTGGTCTATCTTTTGGATAGGAGTTTCAGTACTTTTTGGCATATATTTATATTTTGAGCGAGGCAGTGAGATAGCAAGTCTTTATTTTGCAGGATATGCGCTAGAAAAATCTCTCTCGGTAGATAATCTTTTTGTGATGATGGCGATTTTTTCATGGTTTAAGATACCTGAAATTTACCGCCACAGAGTGCTTTATTTTGGCGTTATAGGAGCTATGATATTTAGGCTCATCTTTGTAGCCGTAGGTACGATGCTTTTTGCCATCTCACCTTGGATGGAGCTAATATTTGCAGCAATAGTCGCATATAGTGCCGTAATGATGATAAAAAAAGATAAGTGCGATGAAGATATAAAAGATTATTCAAACCACATAGCTTATAGGGCAGTTTATCGCTTCTTTCCGGTTTTACCACAGCTTTTTGGACATAGCTTTTTTGTTAAATTTAGCGAAATTTCTAAGCAAATTTCAGATAGTCAAAAAACTACTCTTAACGATCAAATTTTAAGGCTAAAAGCCACTTGGATAGCAACACCATTATTTTTGTGTCTTTGCGTGATTGAGCTAAGCGATGTGATATTTGCTTTTGATAGCGTTCCAGCCGTCATTGCTGTGAGCAAAGATCCTGTGATTGTTTATTCAGCAATGATATTTGCGATACTTGGGCTAAGAACGCTTTATTTTGTGCTTGAAGCACTCAAAAATTTTTTAAAGTATTTAGAAATTTCTGTGATCGTGCTTTTGTTTTTTATCGTAGCAAAGCTAGCTGTAAATGCGACTACTCATATCTTTCATCACGGATTTGAAATTTCTGCACAAATTAGCCTTTTTATCATTCTAGCCATCCTTGGAGTTGGTGTCCTAGTAAGTTTGGTTAAAAAATAACTACCATAAAAGTATACAAGCTAAAGCTAGATGAGCTTAAAATTAAAAATTTATAAGCAAGTGCTTTATATTTTGGTGTCTAAATTTTTTAAAATTTTGTTTGCTTGTGCAAAAATTTATTACTGTATATTTATGCTACCGGCTGGAGTTGGCATATCGCCTTTTTCATCAGCAAATGGTGGTCCTTTTTGAAGCAAAGTAGTGATCTCAGATGCTACTTTTGGATCCATTTTCGCCATGATGGTTGATATCTTTTTGGCATCAAGGGCATAAAGTATGGTGGCTGCGTTTAATCTAGGCATTTTAGAGAGTACCTCAGCTGCCGCGCCATCTTTCATCTTAGAATACGACTCATTGACTTTATCGCTAGTCATTGTGCGAAGTTCTTTTAAAATTTTTTCATTTTTGGCGACCACTTCATCGATCTCTTTGCGTTTTTGCTCGATCACTTTCATTGTCGCATTTAGGTCAGCTTCTTTTTTGGCAAGTTTTTTATTATTTTCTTCATAGGCTGCTGCCGAGCTTGCGCGAAATACCTCTAAAGCTTGGCGCTGTTCATCTATAATCTCAAGTTCCTTTGAAATTTCTTCTTTTCTGGCCTCAAAAATTTGTGTGCAATCAACAGGCACTTCATAGCAAAATGCAAAATTTAGGACCGCAAAAAATAACAAAAATCCTCTCATCACTGCTCACTTTTAGTAACAAATTTCATCACAGCAAACTCGTCAAGTGCAAGTGCTTCAGCCTTTTGTATGCGTTTTATCTCTTTTTTGAACTCTTCTTTTTCTAGATATTTCATCTTTTCGTACTCTAAATTTGCATTTTTATATTTATGCTCGTAATGCAAAACTTCTTTGTTGGCTATTTCAAGGCTCTCTTTGCAAGCATTTAGCTCCTGCCTTGTTATATTTATCAGCTCTAAATTTTCCTTTAGTTCGCCTATATTGCCACTTTTTGGCAAAACAAACTCGCCAAGTTTAGCTCTTAAACGCGATAAATTTTCTTCAAAATTTCTCACATTAAGCCTGGCAACGGCGAGCTTGGCCTCTACTTTGTCCATTTCTTGCTTTTTTACACGAACAATAGAGGTAAATTTGCTTTTCATCTAATGATTGTATCACTTCTTTCAGGGCTTGTTGAGATATAGCCGATCTTTACGCCAGTTAGCGCTTCTATTCTCTCAATATAAGCTCTTGCGTTTGCTGGCAAATCTTCATATTTGCTTATGCCTTTTACGCTATCCCAGCCTGCGAGTTCCTCGTAAATAGGAGTTGCATTTTCAAGATCTGTCGGCATATAATCGATAGTTTCACCGTTATATTGATAAGCTTTGCAAATTTTTACCACTTCAAATCCATCAAGTACATCAAGCTTCATAAGCGCATAAGTATCGACACCGTCAAGCCTTGAAGCATATTTTACACTCACAGCATCAAACCAGCCACAACGTCTGCGGCGACCTGTTGTTGTGCCAAATTCCTTACCAATATCACACATCTTATCGCCACTCGTGCCTTTATCTTCTGTTGGGAAAGGGCCAAAGCCAACACGAGTCGTATATGCCTTTATGACGCCTATTACTTCACCGATTTCTTTTGGATTTAGTCCAAGACCTGTGCAAGCACCTGCACTTATGGTATTTGAGCTAGTTACGTATGGATATGTGCCATGGTCGATATCTAAAAGCGTGCCCTGAGCGCCTTCAAGTAATACCTTTTTATTTTCATCAAGTGCCTTCCATACTAGGTTTGTAGTATTTGCGATAAATGGAGCTAAAACCTCTTTATATCTTTTTAGCTCTTCAAGCAATTCGTTCTCATTAGGAATTTTTACACCAAGTGCGTCAAATACGCATTTATTTGTCTCAAAATCATGCATCAAAGCATCGCACAAACGCTCTGGCTCAAGTAGCTCGCCTACTCTGTGACCGCTTCTACTTATTTTATCAGCATAAGTTGGTCCTATGCCTTTGCCAGTAGTACCGATTGCTTTTTCGCCTTTTAGTCTCTCTTTTGCTTGATCGATTTGGCTATGATAGCTTAGATTTAAATGTGCTTTATCGCTAATATAAAGCCTTCCTTCTAAATTTTCAAACTGAGCCATTTCAGTGATTAACACTTCTGGACAAACAACAACGCCATTGCCAATGATATTTATAATATTTTTATGCAAAATTCCGCTTGGAACAAGATGAAGCGCGTATCTAACGCCATCAACCCAGATCGTATGGCCAGCATTATGACCACCCTGTGAGCGACAAATCATATCATAGTTTAGTCCTAGCATATCAACTATCTTGCCTTTACCCTCATCACCCCATTGAACTCCAACTACTAAATCAGCCTTTCTCATTCTTACTTCCTTAAATTAATTTTTTCTTCTATCAATGCATCTGTATAAACAGCAAAACCACTATTTATTTTTCCGTCTATTTCGTAGCTACCGCCACTTGCTATTATGCTGTTATTTCTTAAAAATCTAAAAAATAAACTATCGTAATATCTCATTTTCGAGTAATATAGCGGAACTATTCTTAAATTTTTATATTCTAAATCGCTGGCTAAATTCCTTAAATTTTCAAGCGGTTCTTTTAGTTTGCTTGGAGAAATTTTAATCACCTCATCCAGTTCATCAACTGACTTTAAAAGAGCAAGAGCACTTAGCCATGGAACATTTTGAGATAAAATTTTCTCCATTTGTCCATTTTCAAAAATTTCAATAGGCACGCTTAAAATTTCACAAATCACTCTTGGAATTTGTATATTGCTCACTTGCAAAAATGTATCCATTTTTAGCTCATTAAGAAGCTTTGCTACGATATTTATGCTTTTTAAAACATCATTTTCACCGATTAGCTCGGCTCCGATTTGATAAATTTCTTGGCTTGGATAGCGAAAGACTGGCTGGATATAAAACCATCTTTTTGATTCGTTTGCTTTTAACCTTCTAAGCACGATCCTTACAGTATCTACCGTGCTATCAGCCCTTAGACTTATCTCGTGATTTAGGCTGTCGCTAAAACGCAAAAGATTTGTAGCATCTACACTTAAATGTTGATGATATGAAAAAAATGGTGTGACGATCTCGCTAAAGCCTTCTTTTTCTAAAATTTCACTAGCTTTTTGTTCGATTTGCCTCTTTAGCTTTGCGCTACCAGCAAAGTAGAGTTTGCTTCCATTTGGAATTTCATGCTCATAAACATTTAAAACATTTTCATTCATTATTTTTGTTCGCTCCACTTAAATTTAGATCATTATCGCATAATAAAATTGCCTCATTAGCTAAATTTATTACATTCTCTTTGTCTATTTTTACAAGGATCGTATCTAAAATTTCAGCTAATTTTTCATTTATTATTCTGATATCATCTACTTGATTTGCTATTTCGTCTTTTAATTTTTCGCTTACTTTTTCATCGCATTTAAGCAAATTTATCAAACGAGTCATAAGCTCTTTTGCACCTACTATTTTGCAAAGCATATTGTAGTTCTCATCATCTTGAAAATTTCTTACATTTAGCGGAGATGATAGAGCAAATTTAAATTTGAGCACATCATCCAGGCTAAGCTCTGGCGCAAAAAGCCGCCCTTGAAATCTACTAAATCCAAATCCAACAAAAATTTCAAGCATGCTTTTATCTTCTAAATTTTTTATCATGACATCAAAATCAAATGTATCTGATACATACTTTATCATGCGTATTGTCTTTAGCGCTTCTACTGAATCAAAAATCTGTTTGCAAAATCTTTTATCTATATTAAATCTATTTATTTTTAACATGCCTAAAGCTTCTACCGAGCCTGAATAAGACGCAAAATCATCAAGCGAAAAGCTAACGCCTAGCTCCTTATAAGCATCGATATATCTAACAACATCATCTAAATTTACGCCACTTGCGGAGTCAACGATGTCTATGATTAGCCCACTAGTATCTAGTTGTTCATCTTCTAAAAGCTTTTTAAATTTCTCAAAAAACTCAGAAGTCATTAGCTTTTTAATGCATAAATTTACCCTAACTTTTGCATTTATCCCCTCTTTTAGCCATACAGCCCTAGCTTTTAAAGCATCTTTTAGTGTAAATAATGCGATAGCCACAACTGCTTTTGAGCCTTTTGCAAGTGGTAAGAAATCTGATGGCCTTAATATCTTATCGCCATTTTTCCATCTAATAAATGCCTCAAAGCTGCTAACTTCCCCGCTTTTTATATCAATCTCAGGCTGATATAGTAAGAACATCTCGCCAGCATCGATAGCTTCAATGATCTTTGAGTCATCTCTATATTCATTTTTAAAATATGTATCTTTTTTCGAATTAAATACATAATATTTATTTTTTCCATTAAGCTTTGCTTGATACATAGCCCAATCGGCTCTTTCAATTAGATCATCAACGCTAAGCGCATCGCTACTTAAGCTAATACCAATACTTACGCTAAGTTTTTTTTCATCATCATCAATAGAAATTTTACTCTGACCCACTCTTAAGATGTTCTCAGCAGTCTCGTAAATTTCTCCCAAATTTTCATAAGGCATAGCACCTATAAACTCGTCCCCGCCTATTCTTGCAAATATTCCTTGTTTTGGAAAAATTTCATCTATTTTTTTTGAAATTTCTATTAGGATTTTATCGCCTACTTGATGTCCGTATCCGTCATTTATCGATTTAAAATTATCAAAATCAATATAAAATGCTGCTATTTTTAAGCTTTTTTTCGCTTGTTTTAGTAGATTTTCTAGCTTATTAAAAAGTAAAAATCTATTTGGTAGTCCAGTCAGCGTATCGTGATACGCGATAAATTCGAGATATTCTTTATTGTAGCAGTCATCATTTGCGCTTGAAGCTAACAATATATATCCCTCTTGATCGCCAAACGCGTTTAAAAGCTTGCTTATACTTATGACTTCAAGTCTATTTTTGCTTCGAACATCATGAATAAGACCTTGCCAAAAGCCAGTTATTTTAAGTGAATTTAAAATTTCATCTTTAATATCTTTTAGTCCGTTTTTAAAATTTATTATATCTTTTGAGTAAATTTTCTCTATAAAATTTTTATCTCTAGAAATGTTAAGCGTATCGAAAAAAGCGTCATTAGCATCTATGATCCTAAACTCATCATCAAGCATAATAATCTGCTCTTTTGCGTATGAGAAAATTTTTGCTAAAAGGTCTTGATAAGAAAAAAAGCTATTTTGCACACTAAGATCTTGCATTGTGCCCTTTATGACGCTTGCTTCACCATCATAAAAAGCTATTGCTTTTGCTCTAATCCTTACATAAATAATCTCTTTATCAGCTCTATAAAAACGCACTTCGCCATCATATACTTCACCTTTTTTTATAAGGTCAAAAAAGTCCTTAAAGCTTACAAATTCATCTACAAATATAGTTTTTGCGCGTTCAAAATTTATACTCATATCTCCATTTAATGCATATCCGAGCGACTTAGCAATAGCATTTGGGATATAAAGGGTGTCGCTTTTTTTATCCCATGAAAAGACAAGCGCTTGGCTTGCCCAAAGTATGCTTTGAAAATATTTTAATTCAGCATCGTATTTTTCTTGCAACTTTGCTATATCACTTAAGTCATTAAAAAAGTAAATGATCTTTCGCTCTTTATCAGCACCATTATCTATAAATTTTACTTTTATCTTAAATGGCGTTTTATTGTTTTCATTTGTTTGCATATTGGCTACGAGATTTATCTCGCTATTTTTGCTACCTTTTTCAAAGAATTTTTTAGATTCATTAGAAACATTTACAGCAAACTCATCTAAACTTTCAGGGCTTATTAGGTCTTTTAAATTTATAAGCTTCTTATCTTGCGGGACTTTAAAGACACTATCGATATTTTGAGTACTTCTTACGATAGAAAATGGATCGCTGCTTAATGCTTCTGCTATTACATTTGGCGATAAAAAGGAATAATCATTTATTGCTTCGTTATCCTTTTTCGTAAATTTTTCATCGTCAAGCTCGTGTATAAGCATAAAATTTAGCCTAGAATCCCTTAGCTCGATCTGCGACTCTTGTAAAAATCCCTCTTTAGTGCCGCCATCTTTTGTTTTTAGCTTGATTTTAAAACTTATATCGCTATTTTGAGCGTCTTGTTTCATTTGCATAAACAATGCAAAATCGCCATCTATTAAATCATTTAAATTTAGCTCTATAATCTCATCTTTTGTGTAGCCAATGGAAGACAAAAATGCATTACTAGCATCAATAATATCGCCGCTATAAGCATCATAAACTACTATTTTCAAAAAGCTTTGCTCAAAAATATAGCCAAATCTACTTTTGTATTCTTCTAGTCCATTAGTTGCTTTTCTGGTTTCTATCTTTAGTTTGTTTATTCCATTTTTTATATCTTCAAATTCTGTTACATTAAGGCTTCGTTTTATCTTGTATTCATCGCCATCTAAAGTATCTCTTACCTCTTTTAAAGCTGGCATTATTCTATTTTTTATAAATTTTACATCTCTAACCCATAAAAATATGGAAGATATAAAACAAAAGATCGATAGCCAAAATAACACAAACTGCATAAAGATATGAAAATGCTTCGTTGAAGCGGTAATAACAAAAATTTTATACTCTGGCATATAGCTTATGAGATAAAAGCTCATATGGCTTAAAGAAAATATTATTTTATCCTCTTTAAACTCATCGCCAAGACTCACATAAGGCAAAAACATCGACTCATCGAATTTTTTATAAAACTCATCTCTTGATAAATTTCCATATTTATCCACCAGATAAGCATAAGTTTTGCTTTTTTCATCGTAATCTACATTGGTGTAGCTTTGCAAAAATTTTATATCAATTTGAACTAAAATGCTGCCTCCATTTTTTAGCCCATAAGATGCATAAATGTCTCTAAAACGATTATTTTTATAGACACGATCTGATACTGTAAATTTCCCAGCATCTGTCTCGTTTAAACTAAGCTGAGATAGATCCTTTTCAGCTATGTCATCAGCACCTAAAAATCTCTTTGAATAGATTAAATTTCTATTTTTATCAAAAACATAAAAAGCTATATAAAGATCGTTTTTTGTTGAATTTTTATCAAATAGCATATCGCTAAGACCTGCTTCAACCATTTTTGATTTTAAAAATAGATCGTTTTTTATTATAAAAAAGCTATTTGAGATTGATGATTTTATATTTGAATTAGTTGAGCTAAGATCATACTTTATATCGTTCGTACCAGCACAAACTACAAATAATGCTAAAAATATAAATGAGAGTAAAAGTAAAATAGACTTTGTATAAAACATTTTTACTATTTGAAGGCTGGTTTTTTGTTTCTCAAGCACGATAGACACCTCGTTAGTTTAGGTTTTGGCTCTGATTTTATCCCATTTTTACTTGATTTGGGTTTATAAAAGTAAGTATTTATTTAGAATTTATTGATTTATTTAAAATTGAGCCAAAAATTTATTTAAAATTTGGCTCAAATATCTTAATAGATCCAAGTAACGATATCAGAAATTTCTCTGCGAAGTTTTTTTGGTTGTGGATTTAGACGGTAGCCAAATGGCACCATGATAGCCACTCTTTGAAAGCTCTCATCAAGCCCTAAAAGCTCATTTAAAGCGTGTCTGTCAAAGCCTTCTATCGGGCAACTATCAATGCCCAAACTCGCAGCTGCATTCATCATATTTGTGGCAATTATCATGCACTGCTCATGTGACCACTGAAATGTTAGCTCATCATCATTTTTAAAATTTGCTAGCAAAAAGTCATGATAAAATTTTTGCCTTACAGCAATTGCTTCAGGATCTTTATTAGTATTTCTAGCAATCATTTTATTAACGTATGCGCTTCCAAATTTTACCTCTTTGATCTTAGCTAAAACGATAACTAAATGTGAGCAAGATGTGATTTGCGCTTGATTCCATGAAAGAGCTTTTATTTTTTCTCTAAGCTCTTTATTTTGAACAACTAAGATATCCCACTGCTCAAGTCCAGTTGAGCTAGGACTTAACCTGCCAGCTTCTAGTATAAAATCAAACTCTCCAGCACCGATTTTTTTGCTTTCGTCAAAAACCTTGCAAGCATGACGAAATTTTAAAATTTCAAGATAATTCATCATCTCTCCTTTGTAGTTTTTGAAATTATAGAATGGTTAAGTAAATTAAAAGATTTCATTAACGCAATGAATAGCATGCTATTTTTAAAAATTTATCTTAAAAATATACCAAACTCGCTCTTTGGCACCGCAGAGCCAACAATAGCCGAGCTTTCATAACCTACTTCTTTTAAGCGTTTTACTGCAAGCATCGCGTCCTTTTCACCAACTGCAAGCAAAAGCCCACCAGAAGTTTGTGCGTCAAATAGTAAAATATCAGCTTCCTTGTCTATAAAATGCTTTGCAAATTCGCGGTTTTTATAGCTTCCCTCTGGAATGATGCCCATATCTGCAAATTCCTTTGCACTTGCAATGATTGGCACATTTTTTTCATAAATTTCAAAACTGATCTTTTCATTTAGCATTTCGCTTAAATGCCCCAAAAAGCCAAATCCAGTCACATCAGTAGCCGCATAGACTTTGATACCTTCAAGCGCTTTTACGGCGTATGAATTTAGCTGCGCCATGATAGTTACAGCCTCTTTTATCTGATCTATGCTTAGTAAATCAGCCTTTATCGCTGTACTTAAAATACCACTTCCAAGTGGTTTTGTAAGGATTAAAACATTGCCATTTGTGGCTGTATTATTTGCCCAAAATTTATCAGGATGCACCCTTCCAGTGACGCTAAGCCCATAATACATCTGCTGCGTCTCTATCGTATGTCCGCCAACTATGATACCGCCGCACTCTTTTACCTTATCGGCTCCACCTCGCAGAATTTCGCCCAAAATTTCAGGCGCGAGATTACAACTATCAAAGCCAACAATATTTAGTGCATTCATCACCTCACCGCCCATAGCAAAAACGTCGCTTAAGCTATTTGCAGCTGCGATCTGTCCATATATAAATGGATCATTTACCACAGGCGTTATAAAATCAAGCGTTTGAACCAATGCAAGGTCACTTGAAATTTTAAAAACGCTTGCATCTTCGTTTGAGTTAGTGCTTGAGAGTAGGTTTGGATGAGATAAATTTAAACTACTAATCGTTTTGTGTAGACCCGACGGGTCAAGCTTAGCAGCTCAGCCAGCGGCTCTAACAAACTGCGTAAGCTTTTTATCATGATAGATCATAGGCTGATCTGCTCGTGAGTTGAAAGTATATCAATGATCTCATAGGCATTTGAAATTTCACCAATTGCAAGATCGCTTACTAGTTTATATGACTCTAAGCAGCTCCCACAACTTAAAATTTGCACTCCAGCAGCTTCAAGGTCTTTAAGTGGTTTAAAGCTTGGATGTGAGCGATTTGTTGTCATTTTTACAGCATTATTTACACATATTATTATCTTTGGTTTTTTATCCACCTGAAGAAAAGCTCCAAGGAATTTTGCAAGTAAGCTTATACCAACATCGCCGCTTCCTGCGCGCTCGTCGTTTAGATAGAGAACTTTTTCGCTTTTTGGTGTGATATCGCAGACAAATTCATCAAAATTTGTAAGCTCAATTGCGTTTTTGCCTTTCGTGGCTAAAATTTTAGTCTCGTTGCCATTGTTTTCAAGGCTAAAATTTATATTTTGATTTTTTAAAAATCTTGAGATATTCTCTTTTGGTGCTAATGCATTTACTAAAATTTCCAAGTTGTCGCCTTCATTTAAGCCATCAAGCGCGTTTTTAGTCATGATGACTGGCTTTGGACATTCTAAATTTCTACAATCAATTGTTGTTGTCATTATTTTTCCTTTTGTGATTAGTATTTCAAACCTTGAAACTAGTTTGGATTATAGCCAAAAAATATTAATTATTTTAAAAATTTTAATGTATAAATTTGAGATAAAAGAGAGCTTTGACCTCGCTTACTAGCAAGGTCAAAGTAAAGTTAATTATTTTAAATTTGTATAAGACTTTTCATAATCAGATACTGGAATTTTATTCTCTCTAACGAGCTCTTGGTACCAGTAGTGATGAAGAACATAAACTTCTTCTTCCTCTTTATATCCAGTAATCATCGACCAAATAGCACCATGAATAGCAATAGCTGCCATATAAATATGAACTAAGAAAAATACTGCACATGCGATGCCAAGACAGTTATGGATAATTACGCTGTATCTTAAAAGATCAATTTGTGTAAGACCAAACCAAGAAGCAACCGCTGGCTCTTTGAAGTCTGTAAAATACATAATCGCGCCAGTAATTATCATAACGATACCACCAGGGATAGCGATCCAGTACCATGCCTTTTGACCAGCGTTAAATTTACCAGCAGGGACTGGTTTTTTCTTCTTTGATAGATAGCCACCAACTATCATCATCCATCTTATGTCATAAACAGCTGGAAGCATTCTGATAGTCCAAGCAAATAACATAGGAAGCACAGAAATAGCAAATATAATAGTCGCTATATCGTGCAAGTATCTACAGAAACGCACAAATGTGCCACCACCAAGCTCTGCACCCCACATGATGATGATGCCAGTTGGCACTAAGATGATCCAAGAGATCGCAGCTAAGCCGTGAGCTATACGTTCGATCAGTGAAAACGCAAATACTTTTTTGCCATCGTGACTAAAGTGTTTTGGTCCGATGATCAAGAAGTGTAGCACGAACGCGCCGATAACAGCTAAAATGATAGAAAGTGCAGCTATCGCGAAGTAGTCGTTGCCTTGTATAAAAGTAAATATCGGGCCCCAGCCATGCTCATAAGGCTTGATATTTTCTATCCTCTGTGCTGCCCAAATGGTGCTGTCAAATTGATTGACACCAGTTGGTCCTTCAATGGCCATTGCCGCAACGGACAATGTAAAAAGTAGAGTAAGAATTCTCGTCATTTTATTCCTTTATTTGCTAAAGCTTAAATGATTTAAGCTTTGGTTAAATATGCTAAAATCACACAGCTATGCCGTTTTGTGGCTATTATATCAGAGCTAATCACAAGCAAACCTTAGCAAAAAAGATTACTAAAATTTTTATAAAAAATATTTAAGTTTTGTTAATTTTGATAAACGCTGATATAAATTTTGAGCAGTAAAAATCTCAATTTTTCACCTAAAAACGTGGTTAAACTCAAATTTGGAAATAGTACTAAATAAATTTGAATATTTTTATCAAAAAGCCAATGCTTTATAAATTTAGCTTTTTAACTCAAAATACCTTTTTAAATTTATATTTTCTAAAAATTGAATTAAAATATCAAAAGCATTTTAGATCTCTAATAAAAGGCGAAGCAATGGACATTTACGCTCTTATCTTTGATGACTACGAGACGCTTGATCTTATGGGGCCGGTAGAGTTTTTAGCAAGGGTGCCTGGGATGAAGATAAGCTACGTCTCGTTTGATGGTGGGATGAAAAGAAGCAAGCAAGGCTTTTTTATAAAAACAAAAAAGCTTAGCAAGATGCCAAAAGAGAGCGTTTTGCTACTCCCTGGAGGTCAGGGCACAAGGGCGCTTGTAAATGATAGTGAGTTTATCTTAAAGCTTAAAGAGTGCGTTTTGGCATCTCAAATTTGCCTAAGTGTATGCACTGGCTCGGCTCTCATCGCTCGCACTGGAGAGCTTGACAGCCTTAAGGCTACCTCAAACAAAAGATCGCTTGAGTGGGTAAAAAGTTGCGGCAAGGCTGTAAAATGGCAAGAGCGCGCTAGGTGGGTGAGAGCAGGTAAGTTTTACACAGCTTCAGGCGTCGCTGCTGGCATGGATATGGTGCTTGGCTTTATCGGCGATCATTTTGGCAAGGAGCTAGCCCAAAATATCGCAACCGAAACCGAATACAACTGGCAAAAAAGCTCAAAGATAGATAAATTTGCCAAAATTTATGGGTATTAAATTTTAAAATTCTAGATAAAGTCAGAAAATTACTAAATTTAGCGATCAAATTTCGATTTTAAATTTAAAAAGATAGCAAGCAAAATATCTTTAGCAAGAAGCGTCAAGATAAAATTTGTAGAGAATAAATTTAAATCAATTTGCAGCTTGCAGTCTAAATACAAATTCGCCAAATCCAAATTTAGTAAGTTTAAATTTTAAAATAAAAATATCTTTACCAAAAATGCCACCAAGATAAATTTGTAGAAACTAAATTTATTCCATCTTTTTATATTTTATATTAAAGACAAATCCAAAATGTTTAGGGCTGAAATTTAGGCGGCAGTTCAAATGCATTTTGGCAAAATTGGCAAGGTAGATAAATTTGACCTAAATTTAAAAAGCCAAATTTACCTTCAAAAAGCAAAATTCTAGTTTCTACGCCTATACTCTTCGTAGCCTAGCTCTCTAATCATCTTGATCTCGCCATTTTCTTTTAGAAGTAGAAGATCAGGCAGTTTTATGCCGTTAAATGTCGTGTTTTTCACGATAGTGTAGTGAATTTGATCTTCAAAGATGACTCGGTCGCCAATTTTTAGCTCGCTATCAAATTTATACTCCGCATCGCCCGCTTCAAGCCCTACTATATCACCTGCTAGGCAGGTATTGCCGCCAAATCTATAAGCAAATTTACCATTTTTACTCTCACATCTAACAGCTGGGCGGTAAGGCATGAGCACAGTATCAGGCATGTGTGCTTCGGCCGAGGTGTCAAGGATGGCTATGTCTTTTTCGTTATGCACGATGTCAAGCACGCTGCTTATCAAAAAGCCAGTCTGCCAGCCCACAGCCTCACCAGGCTCCAGATATACCTCTACGCCGTATTTTTTGCGAAAGCGCCTAATGATATTTATAAGTAGCTCAACGTCGTAATCAGCCCTCGTGATGTGGTGACCGCCGCCCATATTTATCCACTTCATCTTTGGGATAAACTCGCCAAATTTCTCTTCAAACGCTTCCAGTACGATCTGCAAGCTGCTCGCACTCTCCTCGCAAAGTGCGTGAAAATGAAGCCCACTAATACCATCAAGAAGCTCAGGCTTAAAATTTACCCTTGTAATGCCAAGCCTGCTAAATTTACCGCATGGATTATAGCTGTCAGTTGGGGCTAGCGAGACCTCTGGATTTACGCGTAGGCCGCAGATTATGCCATTTTGCAGGGCAATACCCTTGAATTTTTGCCACTGTGCAAAAGAGTTAAATGTGATGTGTTTCGAAATTTTTAAAATTTCATCAAAATCCTCATCCTTAAAGGCTGGACTATAAGTATGAATCTCGCCTTTTACGTATTCGTTTGCAAATTTTGCCTCATGAAGCCCACTACAAGTCGCGCCATCAAGATAAGAGCCCACCATATCCATCACTCCACTAAATGCAAAGCCCTTAAGTGCTACTAAAATTTTGGCTCCGCTTTGTTCTTTGACGTATTTTAAAAGCTCCAAATTTTTACGTACTTTTGCCTCTTCGCAGACATAGGCTGGGGTTTTTATTTTCTTTAAATTTTCCTTCATTTTCTCTCACTTTTTAAATTTTCAAATAAGTATATCTAAATTTATTTTTAAGTAAAATCACCAAAAATTTCAAAGGATAAAATGTGATAGAGATCGAATTTCTTGGGCCTATCGGGCTTGAGAGTATAAAAATAGAAGCAAAAAATTTAGGCGAGGTAAAAGCGGCTTTAAGCGATAAAGAGGAGCTAAAAAAATGGCTAAATATTTGTGCAGTCGCCGTAAACGATGAGATCGTAAGTGATATAAATTTTACCCTTAAATCAGGCGATAAAATTTCTATCTTACCGCCAGTTTGTGGGGGTTAAGATGCAAATTTATAACGGAAGCTTGGATGTCCAAAGAATCACAAACGAGTGGTATGATAGGTTTAAGGATAAAAACTGCGGCGCGCTCATCACTTTTGTTGGAATTGTAAGAGAAGAAGGTGGCATTTCGGCACTTAGCTTTGACATCTATGAGCCAATACTTAAAAAATGGCTCGAAGCTTGGGAAGAGAGAGCCAAAAAAGAAAATGCCTACGTGCTCTTTGCTCACTCAAAAGGCGATGTGGCAGTGCATACGAGCTCATATGTAGCAGGCATTGTGAGCCCTCAAAGAAAGGTCGCACTAAGGCTTATAAACGAATTTGTCGAGGACTTTAAGGCCAATGCACCGATCTGGAAATACGACGTGATAAATGGCGAGAGAATTTATGCAAAAGAACGCAGCCAAGCGATAAATGGTGCTGGGATTTTAGCTTAGTAAGGAGATATGGTGATAACAAAAGAGAGTAAAAAAGATCTATTTTTAACATTGGCGTTTGGCGTTGGGCTATTTATATTTAGCATTTTTGGCTACTTTTATTTAGCTCTTGGCACGCCATCTCTTCTTGGTATCATTGTCGGTGCTCTCTCGGCATTTTTTTGTATCAGAAAAATTTTACAAAACAACTTTTTGCGTATTAATGATGATGGATTTATCATCACAAAAGGATCAAAAAACATCAAATTTTACTTTAAAGATATTGATGAGATAGCCATTAGGAGCTTTGGCGATAAGAAAAAAGTGGAAACTTTAAGCGTAAAATTTAGAAAAAATCGTCTTGATAGAGATGCTTGTTTTGGCCTAGTACAGCCTATTGGTGATGACATGATCATTATTTTTGACAAATACGAACTTTCAAAATTTACCATCTCAAAAGAGCTAAGAGATAGGCTTAGTAAATTTAAAGCCTAGTTTGTTCATGCCCTATTTTACTACTTAAAACTTTATATTTTTTGGCAGCCTTGTAAAAAATAAATAATTTAATATTCCTCCATTTTCTATGGTTTTTAAAAATTAAAATTTTATTTTATTTTTAAAATAATGATTTATATCAACTCTTATAAATAAATTTAGTATTAGAATTATGATAAAAAAAATCATAATTATATTTTAAAAGGAGTTTTTATGAGGCCCATTTTAAGCCTGGCAGTTTTTTCATCGCTGCTTTTAGCAAATGAAGCAAATTTAGACATTATAAAGCCTATTAGAGAATTTGCACCGCCACCAGTCATCACACCAAATGTTGCACAAAGCGCCTTTGTAGAAAATCAATTTGACCGCACTCAAAGAAGTGAATACCCATTTGTTACGAATTTGCTTGACAGCTCAGCTGATATGTTTCATATTTCAGCTGGAATGTATGGCAAAAGCTTTTACAACTCATCGCTTTTTAAATATCGCGGCGCAAATTTTTATACCATTTTAAACGCAAATTTCACCAAAGCAAATAACTACAAAGATGGCAGTGGCAAAAGATGGGACTATGGCTACAACAGACAAGGTCAAAGCGCTATCTTAGGTTTCGTACCAAATGAGCTTAGCGAGCTTAGGCTTACTTTTTTAAGGGACAATATCGATAAAGATAAGCAACCAGAGCATGCAATGGATGCTTTTAAAACAACCAGAAAAGTCGGCAAGCTAAATATTCGCTTGGGTGAAGAAGATCTATCAAACACACTAAATCTTGAGCTTGCTGTAAAAAAGGTTGAGCGAAAAGCTGATAATTTTCATCTAAGAGATGCCACTCCAAATGTGAAAGTGGATTTAAAGAGAAATATATTTGAGGCAAATTTAAAGTATGACGCTGACTTTGCAAGCTTTCACAATCAAATAGGCACTGGCTTTGAAAAAGATAAACATGACGGCAAAAGATACATGAAGCAAGGCAACAACTGGGTCTTTAACGGATACAGATTTGCTGATGTTAGAAATGATAAATTTATGCTCTTTGACACACTCGCTTATAAATTTAATGAAGCAAATGAAGCTTCTCTTGCCTTAAAATATGAAGAGCAAAGAAGTAAATTAAATGGCATCGACACTAAATTTTTTGCACCAAATCCGATCGCACCTAATACCACTCGCAAATTAGTTCGTCAAATTTACGGTGAGGACGTAAGTGACAAGATCAAAAAAGACGCTTTTAGCGCAAGTTTAAAATATAAATTTACACCAAACGACAAGGATAGCTATTTTGCAAAACTTGAGAGCTTATCTCGCTTGCCAAGTAATATGGAGCGTTTTAATGCACTTTATGGTGCAGGCGATAATGGCTGGATAGCAAATCCGAATTTAGAGCCAGAAAGGCACAATAGAGCAGTTCTTGGCTTTAAATTTGGCAGCCAGTTTTACAAAGAATACCTAAACTCTTTACAAAACAAAGATGCATTTAGCTTTGGAGGACATTTCATCGCTGATAGCGTTAAAAATTTGATCATTTTTGATAGACGCCACTCAAAAGCTACGATGCCGCTAAATAAAAATGCCGTCATCTCAAGAAACGTTGATGCAACGCTTTATAGTGTAAATTTAAACTCAGAATATAGCTTTGCAAGGCACTTTGGCTTAAAAAGCTCACTTTACTACAACTACGGACAAAACAAAACCGATGGCAGACCGCTTTATCAAATAAGACCTTTTGAGGCAAATTTTGCATTTGACTACAAAGACTATGCAAGCTTTGGTAGCTACAACCTTGGCACTGCGCTAAGGCTAGTTTCAAAGCAAACTAGAGGCGATTTCAGCAAGCAAAATGGCCTAGGTATCGACAAAAAAGAAGCTGCAAAAGGATTTGGTTTGCTTGATCTTTATGGCGGCGTAGAGTTTAAAAATAAAGTTGGCATAAGATTTGGCGTAGCAAATTTATTTGATAAAGATTATGCGGAATTTATCAGCGGTGATCACGTGGCAGCACTTGATCCAGTAGTCGTTCATGCCCCTGGCAGGACATTTTTCATTAGTTTCCACAGCAGTTTTTAAAGGAGAAAAATATGCTAGATAGAAGAAAATTTTTAGGACTTAGCACAGCTTTAGGCGTTAGCGCATTTGCACCAAATTTATTTGCAAAAGAGAGCTTTACTATGTGGGGCGCACCAGCGATCCCAAGCGTTATCATGGCAGTTGCTGCGCTGCAAGGGGAGCTAAATAAAACTTATGATGTAAGCCTAAATATCTGGAAAACACCAGATCAGCTTCGTGCAGGCGTAGCTAGTGGAGATATTAAAGTCACAATGTCACCATCAAATGTCGCTGCAAATTTAAGAAACCAAGGGCTTGATTTTGCTATGTTAAATTTACTGACTCTTGGCGTAATGAACGCTATGGTTAAGGATGAAAAGATCAAAAATTTAGAAGATTTTGTAGGCAAAAAGCTAGTCATGCCATTTCGAGGTGATATGCCTGATCTTGTCCTAAGGGCACTTTGCAAGAAGCGAGGTATAGACGTTAGCAAGATAGATATCACTTATACAGCAACGCCTCCAGAGGCACTGCTTTTATTTTTACAAAAAGATTTTGACGTTTTAATAGTTCCACAACCTCTTGGCGAAGCGACTATTTTGCGCGGTAAAAAAGCAGGCGTTAGCGTGCATTACTCAGTTGATTTTCCAAAAATTTGGGGCGAGAGTTTTGGTACAAAACCGATAATCCCAATGGCTGGCATTATCGTAGAAAGAGGCTTTTACGAGAAAAACTTAAGTCTATTTGACACGCTTCATAGCGATCTTAAAAATGCACTTTCATGGATACTTGAAAACAAACAAAGTGCAGCAAAGATAGGCTCAAGCTACTTGCCAGCTCCAGAAGTAGCACTTGCAAATGCCTTTGACAAGGCAAATCTAACAGTAACAAAAGCAAATGAACTACAAAATGAGATCATGGCGTTTTTTGAAGAAATTTATCAGTTTAATCCAAAATTTCTAGGTGGCAAGATGCCAGATAAAGGTCTATTTTTATGATACTAATTGATGGCATTAAAAAAGATCGCTCAAGCTTTTTAAAAATAATTGACTATTTTTGGGGCGGATTTAGCGGATTTGCCGTAGTTTTTTTGATCTTAGCCATTTGGCAAGTGGGAAGCGAGTTTAGCTCCCCACTCTTGCTTCCGCCACCAAAAGATGTATTTTTAAAAGCCTGTGAAATTTTAAAAGATTACAAAAACAGCGAGATAAACATAACTCTTTGCAGATCACTGATTGGAGTTTGCTCGGCAACATTTTTTGGTATATTTTTAGGGCTAATAGCAGGTAGCTTTAAAAGTTTTGCAGCCTTTTTAAAGCCTGTTATTACCTTGCTTTTGTCGATGCCACCGATTATTTGGATAGTGCTTGCTATTTTTTGGTTTGGATTTGGAAATTTTAGTACCGTTTTTACTATCTTTATAACCGTTTTACCGCTTACTTTTGCAAGCTCAGCAGTTGCTATGAGTAGCGTAGATGAGGAGCTAAAAGAGATGTTTGACGCTTATAATCTAGGAATTTTAAAAAAGATAAGACACCTTTACATCCCACATCTTACGAGCTACATAATAAGCTCTATTAGCGTAGCTGTCGCAATGGGTGTAAAGATAGTCATAATGGCTGAGCTACTAGGTGCAAATAACGGCATGGGAGCAAAGATAGCAAATGCAAGAGCAATGCTTGAAACAACCGAGGTAATGGCGTATGTTCTTTTAAGCATCACTCTTATCATGCTCTTTGAATACCTCATCATCGAGCCACTAAAAATAGCTTTGATGCCTTGGAGAAGATGATGCTTGAGCTTAAAAATGTAGAGTATGAAATTTTAAGAGATAAGGTCGTAAGGAATTTTAGCCTAAATGTAAAAGGTGGCGAGGTAGTGACGCTTTTTGGGCCATCTGGATGTGGCAAAACGACGATACTTCGGCTTATTAGCGGACTAAATGAGCCTAGAAAAGGGAAAATTTTTAATAGCTTTAAAAAGACTACATATTTTTTCCAAGAAAATCGCCTACTTACATGGAAAAATGCTCTTGAAAATGTGCTTTTAGTTATGGATAAACCAGACATTAACGCCGTTTTAGAGCTTTTTAAAAAGGTTGGACTAAGTCAAAAGGACACTTTAAAATACCCAAGTGAGCTAAGCGGTGGCATGAGACAAAGGGTCGCTTTCGTAAGAGCGGTCGTGACAAAACCTGATCTACTTTTGATGGATGAGCCTTTTTCTGGGCTTGATTATGATATGAAAGAAATTTTAATTGAAATTATTGGCCAAAGAGTGAGCGAAGGTATGAGTGTAGTTCTTGTCACGCACGATAGAATGGAAGCTGTGAAGATGTCAAATAGAATTTATTTCCTATCAAGTAAAGGTGCAGTCATACAAAGAGAACTTGAAATAGACAAAGATTTCAAAGAGCGCGATTTTACGTTTATTAGCAAGATGATAGATGAAAATTTCAAAGGGCAAATTTATTATGATTAATAACTTTTTTACTCATCCTATGAGGATATTTTTCTTAATGAGTGCCGCCTGTGCGGTTCTTGGTGCTAGTGTGTTTTTTACTCCAACTGATTTTGTGAGTTTGCATAAATTTATATTTTTGCAACTTTTTTTAGCGCTTGCTTATGCTGGATTTTTGCTAACTGGACTAACTGATTGGACAAATTTTCAAGCATCTTTAAAAATACACGCCTATATATTATTTTCACTCTTTTTCATAAGCTTTATATTGGCATTTTTTAGCCTATTTTTAGCACACTGCTTTATCGCTCTTTTTTGGTTTTACTTGGTTTTGCTTTGTGTTTATATGATCTGGCGAGATAAAAATGATGATCAATTTGGCGTGCTTGGCTTTTTGTTTGGTATTTTAGGCTTTGAAATTTATTATCTAATAAGTGGCAATGAAAAATTTTTAAATTTACAAGTCTTTATCCACGTGATCGCTATCTTACTCATCTCATACCGCGTTAGTGTCGTACTTGGAAAAGAAGCGTTAAAAAGAGAAAAAGGTATGGATGAAGCTGTTTTTGTGCCAAATTTTATCTATAAAAATATCGCTATCTGCTGCGTTTGTACTTTTTTACTTTTAAATATATTTTTTGAAGCAAGCATGGGTGTCTATTATGCTGCGGTAGCTTGTGGAAGCGCGGTACTTGCAAAGCTTAAAGAGTGGCACTATAAAGAGCTTTTTAGGCATAGCTTTGTACTTTTATACTATTTTATGCAACTATTTTTAGCGATTGGATTTTTAGGGATCGGCTTTAGCGGTATTTTTGGGCTCCATCTTGAGACAAATTTTATGCATCTAATAGCGATAAATGCAGTAGTTTTTAGTGTGATGCTTATATTTAATGTTGCAGGACTTCGTCACAGCGGACAAGAACTTGAGTTTTTACGCCTTAGTAGAATTGCTTTTATTTTAGTTCTTTTAGCTGGCATTAGTAGAGGAATTTTGGCTTATTTTTGGAGTGGCTTTTATATCCATTTGCCAGCAACGCTCATAGCGATCGCTTTTATATTTTGGCTCATAAATTTTTATGTGATCTTTAGAGATAACGATTTTAGCGATGATCCAGAGTAAGAAGCTATTAAAAATTTATTCATTAATTAAAAAGAGATTTTAAGTCTTTTTTGAAGTAAGTGGGTATATAATTTGCGATATTTATTATCAATATTATAAAAAGGATTCTTTATGAACAAACTTACTTCTGTTGCTTTAACAGCTTCATTTTTTGCAGTTTCAGCTCTTGCATTTAGCGTAGAAGGTGAACCAAAGGTAACATTTACTGGTTACAAGCTAGCAAATAAAACAGCCGTACCAGGTACTTTTAAAACGATAAATTTTAAAAGTCAAGAAAATGCAAATTTTGCTGATTTTTTAAAGAGCTTTGAATTTAAGCTAGAGCCAAAAGATATAGACACAAAGCTACCTGACCGCGATAAAAGAATTGGCATTATTTTCGATGGCAAGGCAGTAGATGGCAAGATCGTAGCAGTAAATGGCGACGATAAGGCTGGAGAAATGGATGTTGAGCTTAGCATAAATGGCAATTCAAAAATTTTTAAAACAAAATATGAAGTACAAAATGGCAAGCTAATAGCAAAATTTTCGGTTGATCTTGTAAATGATTTGAAGTTAAATGAGAGCTTTGATAAATTTGCTGCTGCTGCCAAACCATTTCACGGTGGAAAGAGCTATCCGGATGTAGATGTTGGATTTGAGGCAGCGATAAAATAACTTTCAATTTCGGCGCCAGTAAGTTAGCTTGCGCCGAAGTTACCTCTTTATCCTAGTTTCTTATTCTGTGATGCCGAAAAATCGAAGATGACGGATTTTTGATACAAAAAAGGCAGCAAGAATGCGAAATTTTATTTTAAAGATATCGACGAGGCATCCCCGAGATAGACGCCAAGCGCAAAATTAGTGTTTCAAACATAAAATTTAAAAAAAGGCGGGCTAGCATATGGCCTGATGCAGCCTAGCGGCGATGATAACGCCGTGATATACGACAAATACGAACTCTCAAAGCACGAGATTTTTAAAATTTTAAAACAAAAATTTGAGGTGCTAAGCACGCAAAAAAGCGAAAATAAGAAAAAGTAAAATTTGGCTAGGCCCGCCAGCATCAAATTTGATTTTTAGCTTTAGTGACCCAAATTTGCGAATTTGACTAAAATTTGAGCCAAACCAGCAAGGCTAAATTTATTTATTAAAATACGCCGCGAGCGCGCTTAGCCAAACAAACAGAGCTATGATCCAAGACATCGTCCACGGTGTACCCGCAGAAAACGCCGCAAGCATCGCCGAGGAGAGGATGCCGCTACCGTATTGCAGCGAGCCGATGAGCGCAGCGGCCGAGCCCTTCATCTCCTGCGGCACGCTATCAAGAGCGGCGACATTGGAGCAAGAAGCGATGATGCCGTTCATGCTAAAAACGAAAAACATCGGGATTATCACGCCAAAAACGCCGCCCGTTTTGAGAAACGCAAACGCAAACAGCACGATGGCAGCAAGCGCGGCGACGAGCGTGGAGACTATGAGTAGGCGGTTTAGCGCATAGCGCTTTACCAGCTTTTTGTTTACGAAACTTAGCGCCATGACGCCCACGATGTTTATACCGAATAAAAATCCGTAGTATTTGCTAGGAATGCCGAAATAATCGATATATACAAACGATGAGCCCGTGATAAAGGCATAGGCGGCTACGTAGAAAAACGTCACGCTAAGAGTGTAGCGCATAAATTTGGCGTCTTGCAATAATCTTAGATAGTTTCTAAAAGACGATGCGATGGGCTTTGTGGAGCGCTTTTGCGGCGGCAAGGTCTCTGGCAGAGAAAAAATCATCGCAAACATAACCGCGCTAGCTAGCGCCATCAGCCAAAATATCCTGTGCCAAGAGCCAAATTCCATTATCGCGCCGCCCAATAACGGACCCGCTATTGGCGCTATCGCCATGATGATAACCAGCGTAGAGAGCATCTGTGCGGCCTGCGAGCTACCAAAAAGATCGCTAATCATCGCCCTGCTTAGCATCGGTCCTACGCATGCGCCTACGGCCTGAAACACACGTCAGAACACGACGCTAGCCATATTGTCCGACATCGCGCATCCTACTGATCCGATCGCAAAGAGCGCCATACCGATGAAAAGCGGGATTTTACGCCCGATCCTATCGCTGATAGGCCCCCAGACGAGCTGCACGATAGCAAAGCCGATCAAAAAGCCCGTTATCGTAAGCTCCGCATCGCCGTGCAGCTGCCGCTCCATCGTAGGCATAGCAGGTAGATATACGTCCGTAGATAGCGATGTACAATTAGTACGACTAAAAAAGATAGTGAAGCTTTTGAAGAGTTCAAATTTTTCCTTTTGTTGTTATTTGAGTGAGTGCAGAGTTTGCACGACTAGAGATTGGAAGCTTTAAATTTACTCAAATTTGTTTTGATAAAATTTGAGCGATTATAGCTAAATTTAAACGCTTTTCGGTGTGGAAGCTTAAATTAAATTGATGCAAAATTTGAATGCAGGCGGTGCAAAATTTAAACTAGAAATTTAAATACGGTAGAGCAAGGCGCAGTATTTTTCGCTTAGACGAGGCGAAATTTGATTTTTAAGCGGAGCGTATATTTGATACGTGAGCATAAAAATCAAATTTCAACGAAGTATAAGTAGAAAAAGACAAGCCTAAATTTAGACTTCATACCTCTCGCCAGGCTTCATTTCGATCATCTCCCACGGCAAGCCCTGTTTATTTAGCTCGTCCATGAAAGGCTTGGCATCGAAATTTTCCATGTTAAAGACGCCTTTACCGCTCCAGATACCCTTTGCGACCATCATCGATCCGATCATCGCGGGCACGCCCGTCGTGTAGCTCACGGCCTGCGCGCCCGTCTCGGCGTAGCAAGCCTCGTGGTCGCAGACGTTGTAGATGTAGACCTGGCGCTCTTTGCCATCTTTTAGACCGCGGATAACGCAGCCGATGTTTGTTTTGCCTTTCGTGCGAGGGCCGAGGCTCGCAGGATCAGGCAAAAGCGTCTTTAAAAATTGAATCGGCACGATCTTGACGCCGTTATGCTCGACCTCGTCTATACGCAGCATGCCGACGTTTTCTAGGCATTTCATATGTGTGAGGTAGCTCTGTCCGAATGTCATGAAAAAGCGGATTCTCTTCAGCCCTTTGATGTTTTTTACTAAGCTTTCAAGCTCCTCGTGATAGAGCAGGTAGCTGTCCTTGACGCCGACTTTCGGGTAGTCCCATTTAAACATTATTTCCATCGGTTCGGTCTCTTTCCACTCGCCGCGCTCCCAGTAGCGGCCTTTTGCGCTCACTTCGCGCAGGTTGATTTCTGGGTTGAAATTCGTCGCGAACGGATAGCCGTGATCGCCCGCGTTGCAGTCTAGGATGTCGATCTCGTGGATCTCGTCAAAGAGATTTTGCTGCGCATAGGCGCAAAATACGTTCGTCACGCCCGGATCAAAGCCAGAGCCAAGAAGCGCCATGGTGCCCGCCTTTTTAAAATCCTCGTCTTTTGCCCACTGCAATTTGTATTCAAATTTAGCGGTATCGGGGTGCTCGTAGTTTGCGGTGTCGATGTATGGGATGCCGGCGCGAGAGCACGCGTCCATGAGGGTTAGGTCTTGATAAGGCAGCGCGACATTTAAAAGTAAATCGGCACCCGTATTTTTGATGAGCGCGACTACGGCATCGGTGTCGTCCGCGTCGATCTGGGCGGTGTCAATTTGCACGCCTAGGCGGTCTTTGATAAATTTGGCGATCGCGTCGCATTTGCTTTTTGTGCGGCTTGCAAGAGTGATCTTGCTAAAAACGTCCGCGTTCATCGCGCATTTTACGGTCGCGACTTGGCTCACGCCGCCCGCGCCTATGATTAAGATATTTGACATTTAAGCTCCTTTAAATTTTAGTGATTTTAGCAAATTTAAGATGAATTTTAAGAGACGGGGTGCTATTGATTATAAAGTTGGCTATGGCCAGCACAAAGTCTAACAAGAAAGATAAAAAGCAGATAGCACTAACACAGATAAGTAGCATATCAATTGCCGGCGGCAGAAAATTAAATTTACCTCCTGACAACGCACGATGAATTTTCTCTCAGATTCTATTTTTTAGTTTGAGATGGGCTGTATAATAAATAAGCTTAAATTTTTTAGGTTTAATTTTGTCGCTAAAATTTGAGTGCCTAAATTTATTCTAAAGCGTACAACGATACATTATTAAGTTAGCTGTTTTAGGTATAATCAACATATTTAAATCTAGAAAAATATCGCAACCGATTTAAAAAACTTGGATGGATTAGCGCCTGGCAAGAGGACACAAAAAGAGACACCAATGATTGAAAATGGCAAGCAAAGACCGAATAAAAAAGAGGTAGAAGCATTAACTCTTTTTTATAATAGATTCTATTTTTTATATGATGAAATTTCTAATAAAAATTTTAAAACTCAAGAGCCATGCTTTAGATTTTATAGACTCAGAGAAGCATTTTCGGTATTTAAAGAGATTTCTAATTATGAACCAATTAAAGAATATTTAAAGTGGATGAAAAAAGGAGGACGACCTTTTTTTGAAGGATTGATTGCCGATGATCTATTTAGTTTTATTAGAAACCTCTTATTGCACTTTCCTATTTTTGACACATGGGATGAAGTATATATAAATAAAAGTCTTGCCACTTGGGATAAGGCTGGGCAAATAAATAAATTTCTCATCAAGGCAAAAGAATATAAAATTGATGATAAATCAGAGGTCAAATATAGAATATGGGAAGTAAAAAAGAAAAAAATGACTTATTTTTCTGTTAAATTTCCCAGTGAATACAATGAAATAACAAATATTTATCTAAAAGATATAATCGCAGAAGAGATGGGTATGAAATTTTGCATGGCGCTAATGAGGCAGATAATTGATACTCAAATCGAAAATCCAGAAGAAGACATAAAAATAATGTCACAAGTTTATTTACCAAGAAATAATAATGATTTATGAGGCAATACTGAACAAAATTTGCTTTTAATCGCTACAATAGCTCGAAATTTAAAGGTAAAAACATGAAGAAAATTTTGCCATTTTTAGCGCCTATTTGCCTCTTTGCAAGTAGCTGTGACGAGCTAATACAAGAGAGTGTGAGGGAGTTTTATAAAAGCGATAGAAATTTGGAGAGAGCCATAAATTTAGCCGAGCAAGCGACTGATTTCTGCTTAAAAGAGGGCAACACCGAGCAGGCGATCACTTCGCTCATAAATAGCGCTAGCATTTGCATGGTAAATAAAGAGCCACAAAAGGCGTTAGAGCTCTCACAAAGAGCCCTAGAGCTTGCGGCAAACGTTAGCGACAAGCTGCTACTAGCTCGCTCTTATCATAGCCTAGGTGCGGCACAAAAGGCGCTAGGCAGATACGACGAAGCACTTGCTAATTTTCAAGAAGCTCTAAAAATTTATGACAACGCGCCAAATGCCCCAATGAACGACGAACTCATCTGTATAAAAGGCATCGCTAGCGCCTACTACCTAAAAAACGACTTTGACAAAGCCCACGAAAACCACCTTTTAGCGCTAAATTTACTTGATATCACGCCGGAGTTAAGTGGCAACGAGCTTGTGCGATCAGAGCTTTTAGTAGAGCTTGCTAACGACCTAGCAAAGCTTAATCAAAAGGACGAAGCTACCCAAAACTACAAAAAAGTGCTTGAAATTTTAAATGGCAAAGAGCAAAATCCTCGAGCACGGGATCTTTTAGAGCGAGCCAACAAAGGACTAAAAGAGCTTAACTAAAGTTTTTCTTTAGACTTTTTAGCACAAAATTTGCAAGCTCAAGTCCCTTTGAACGGTGAGAAATTTTAAGCTTCGTCTCATTATCTAGCTCGCCAAGCGTCTTAGTAAAGCCATCTGGGGTAAAGAGCGCGTCGTAGCCAAAGCCGTTGTTACCGCGCTCCTCATCTATCGCTTTGCCATACATAAAGCCATGCGTCGTGTAGTCGCCAAATTTCGAGCTAATAGCGATACAGGCGGTGTAGTGAGCTGGTGAACTCTTTAAATTTAGCGCCTTTAGCTTGCTAATGAGTTTTGCTCTGTTGTTTGCGTCATTTGCGTTTTTACCGCATACCTTGCCATTTTCATCAAGATCAAAGTAGCGTGCAGAGTAGATCCCTGGCTCACCACCAAGTGCATCCACGCTAATGCCACTATCATCGCTAAGAGCGATAAACTCATTATCAAGCCCATGCTCTTTAAGCTTTGCAAAGACGGCTCTTGACTTTATGAGTGCATTTTGCTGAAAGCTACTGCCATCTTCAACGATCTCAAATGGCTTTACAATCTCGCTTAAGGCGTAAATTTCATAGCCTTTTAAAAACTCTTTTATTTCTTTTACTTTGTCTAAATTTGATGTCGCAAGCACGATCTTCATTGCAAGAGCTCCTTGATTTTTGGGCGTATTTTACAAAAAAGTAGATTAAATTTTTAAATTTAAATTAGCGTTAAAATGATAAACTTAGTCCTTTTAAAAATAAGGAAAATTTTATGTTAAAAAGCGTTTTACCATTATCTTTTATCATAGCAAGCAGATTTTTAGGTCTTTTTATAGTTTTGCCAGTGCTTAGCCTTTATGCCTTAAATTTACGCGGAGCAAACGAGTTTTTAGTAGGGCTAATAGTAGGCGTCTATGCGATCTCACAGATGATATTTCAAGTGCCTTTTGGAGCACTCTCTGATAGGATAGGACGCAAAAAGACATTAACGATCGGACTTTTGGTTTTTATCATCGGCTCAATAATTTGTGCACTTACAAGCGATATTTTTACCATGCTATTTGGTAGATTTTTACAAGGCGTAGGTGCTATCGGAGCAGTTGCAACTGCGATGATAAGTGACTATATAACAGAAGAAAAACGCTCAAAAGCTATGGCGATAATGGGTGCTTTTATAGGGCTTAGTTTCACACTTTCTATGGTGCTTGGGCCGCTTCTTGCCAAAGACTATGGACTTTCAAGCCTCTTTTACCTAAGTGCCGCTCTTAGCCTACTTTGCATTGTACTTCTTTACACCGTTGTACCAAAAGAGATAAAAGTGAGTGCTAAAAGTGAAAAAGTGCCATTTGGTAAGCTTTTTTTACAAAAAGACTACATGATCATAAATTTCACCTCTTTTATGCAAAAGATGCTAGCAAGCATCGCATTTTTGGTGATCCCTATCGTTTTGGTAAAAGAGTATGGTTACGAAAGTAGTGAGCTTTACAAGGTCTATACACTTGGTGCCGTACTTGGCTTTTTGGCTATGGGGCTAGCTGGTGCCCTTGGCGATGGCAAGGGACTTAGCAAGGTTATCTTAATAGCTGGTACGCTACTTTTTGCCCTAACCTACACTATTTTTGCCATTAGCTTTACACTTTTTATCTTCGTTTTGGGAGTTGCTATATTTTTTATAGGATTTAACCTTCACGAGCCCATCATGCAATCAACCGCAACAAAATTTGTAAAATCCTCACAAAAAGGCTCAGCCCTTGGTGTATTTAATTCATTTGGTTATCTGGGAAGCTTTATTGGAGGTGCGTTTGGTGGATACATCTTGCATGCCTTTGGCTTTAAAGTACTCGCCATCATCTGCGTAGTACTTTGCGTGATATGGCTTGTTTTGCTCTTTAGCTTAAGCGATCCAAGAATTTTTAAGAACATCTATCTAAGTCCTGAAGTTAGCTTAAATTTAGAGCTGCTAAACAGACAAAAAGGTGTAGTCGATTATTACAAAAACGAGAAAAATCAAGTGATAAAATTTGACTCTCGCCTTACAAGCGAGGCGGCTTTAAAAGAGAGTTTGAAGTTTTGATCTACGACGTCATCATAATTGGTGCTGGCGCTAGTGGGCTCTTTTTAGGGACAAATTTAAAGGGTAAAAAGGTTGCGATTTTAGAGAAAAATAGCAGCGCTGGCAAAAAGATTCTAGCAAGTGGCGGAGGTAGATGCAACATCACAAACCGCTTTATAAGCGCTAAAAACTACCTTGGTGAGCAAAAATTTATAGAGCAAATTTTAAAAGTACTGACTCCAGATCAAGTTTTAAATTTTTTTTGCGAGCTTAAATTTAGCGAGCAAAAGCAAAATCAATTTTTCTGCGATAGCAGCGCAAAGAGTGTCTTGAGCGTACTTTTAAAAAGGCAAAATGCAGATATTTTTTATAACAAAGAGGTTCTTGGCGCTAAAAAAGTAGATGGAATTTTTGAAATTTTGACAAAAGATGAGAAATTTAGAGCTAGAAATTTAGTCATCGCAAGTGGCGGACTAAGCTACAAAGCTCTTGGCGCAAGTGACATTGGCTATAAAATAGCAAATGATTTTGGCATTGAAACATCAGCTCTTGCACCTGCACTTGTTGGATTTAGCGTGCAAAAAGATGAGTTTTGGTTTAAAGAACTTAGTGGTGTTAGCCTAAACGCCGAAGTGGAGATAAATAGTAAAAATGAAAGCCATAAATTTAGTGGGGACTTACTTTTTACACATAGGGGCATAAGCGGACCAGCGATACTAAATGCCTCGCTATTTTGGCAAAAGGGGCGAATTTGCATAAATTTTTTATCCAAATTTAGTGAGAAAAATTTAATAGATGGCAAAAAGCAGCTTAGCTCGGTTTTGCCCTTACCAAAGAGGTTTGTGCTAGAATTTTTAAGAAATTTTGGCTTAAAAGACAGAGCCTTTTATGAATTTAATGACAATGAGAGACAAATCATAAAAAGGCTTTTTGCTTATGAATTTGCCCCAGCTGGGACATTTGGCTTTGAAAGAGCGGAAGTTACAAAAGGTGGCGTAAAGAGTAAATTTTTAGATGAAAATTTACAAGCTTCTAACGTTAATGGGCTTTATTTTATTGGTGAAGTCTTGGAAATCACTGGCATGCTTGGCGGATATAACTTACATTTTGCATTTGCAAGCGCTCTAAAGGTGGCTAGGGTCTTAAATCTATGATCTCCTAGAAGTTAGCTAATTTTTAGATAAATTTTCATATTTTAAATAAGATAGATTTACTATGAAAGTAGGCTTTTAAGAAAATCAATTTAAGTAATTTAGATGTTAAAAATTCATAATGAATACTTTAAAAAGATTTTGTACCAAACAAAGGTAATAAATTTTGGAGTAAATTTTATAGCCAAGCAAGCTAAACGTTAGATTGAATTTAATTTAAAGTATAAGCAGTTTGAGGATATTAAATTGTCAAACTTCTTTTATAAAGCTAACGGCTTCAAATGGATTTGAGAAAATATGTTTACTAAATTTCTCTAAATCACTCTTTTGACCATATCCACAAGTTAGACCCACGCCTGTAATAAAAGCGGCTTGTGCAGCCATTAGATCCATAATGGTATCACCTACCATAAATGCATTATTTTTATCTTTATTAAGTCTATTTAGAGCCAAATTTATAGGCTCTGGATTTGGTTTTGGATTAGTAACATCGTCTCTTCCAATAACAGTTTTTATATATTTCATAACCCCTAAATGCTCAAGTAAGATAATAGAAAATTTTGAAGTTTTAGTAGTAACTATACTTACATCAGCAAAGCTACTTGCCTCCTTCAATGCTTCATTTGCATAATCTAAGAGTACCGTCTCATCAAGGTAAATTTTTTCGTAGCAAGCTTTATATTCTTTTATATAGCTATCAATTAAATTTTTGCTTGCACCAAGTCTTTCAAACATTATTTCAAGCGGATGACCAACCAAAGACTTTAATACATTATGGTCTGGCTCTTTTTTACCATGGGATAAAAAAGCTCTATCAAATCCTTTTAAAATAGCAGAAGTAGAATCAATAAGCGTACCGTCCAAATCAAAAAGTATGGTTTTTTTCATTATTTTCTCCGTAGAAATAAAAAAGGGCCTAGCCGAAGCTAAGCCCCTAAAAGAAGTAACCTTAAATAATAAGATTATTTATTGAAAGTAGCTTCAACGCGTCTATTTTGCGCGCGGCCTTCTTTAGTTTTATTTGTAGCAATTGGCTTAAGCTCACCGTAGCCAACTGTTGAAATTTTATCCTCGCTTACACCATAGCCAGCAAGAACATCAGCTACTGCTTTTGCTCTTTTTTCAGATAGTTTTTGGTTATAAGCTTCTGCGCCTACGCTATCAGTGTGACCAGCAAGTACAACTTTATAATCTGGGTGTTCGCCCATAAAGTCAGCTACTTTTTTGATCTCAGCTGCGTATTTTGGTCCAACTTTGTAGCTATCAAATGCAAAGTTAACATCTAGATCTCTAAGAACGATAACTTTCTCGCATCCTCTTTCATCAACAACTACGCCAGCTGGAGTGTTAGGGCATTGATCTATATCGTTTGGTACGCCATCATTATCATCATCAAGAACTGGAGTTGCTGCTGGAGTTGCTGCTACAACTGGAGCTGCTGCCACAACTGGAGCTGCTTTTGAATCAAGACCGATACCAAAGCCTAGTGAATAAAATAGGTTATGATCAGCATGTTCAAATTTGATAGCATCTCTTGCTTCTGCTTTAAGAGCAAATCTATCAGTTACTTGATATCTTAAGCCAAAACCATATTGGCCAAAACCGCCATCTTCATTTTTAACAAAAATAGCTGGAACATCTTCATATCCAGCGCCAACTAAGCCATATAGACTAACTGGGCCAAAATCAACTATATCTTTTACAAGATTTGCATGATATCTAAGAACTCTTCCTTCTCTTGTTAAGCTACCTGTTTTTTCTTTTGCTTTTTGAGTGTAATCAACACCAAGCTCTACTTGATCAAAGAAAAAATCTTCAAGATTTCTAGCAGCTCTAACACCAACGAAGTTGTGATCTTTTACACGTAAATTTCCCTCTGGGTGAACGCCACCAATAGTTGGGGTAACTTCATAATTGTATGCTGCGTTAGACGCAAAAACCGCTGTTGCGGCAACCATAGCTAAAGCAATCTTTTTCATATTTAGAATTCCTTTCTTAGGATTTATTTTAAAGTGGTTACATTTTAACTGAATAAAATTTAACCGACTCTAAATCATAATTTAATTAACAATGTAAATTTAAAATTTACACAACTTAAATTTTGCAAATGCAAAAGCACTTGCAAAAATTCATTAACGTTTAGAGAATTGTGGGCTTCTTCTTGCCTTTCTTCTACCAAATTTCTTACGTTCAACAACACGAGAATCTCTAGTTAATAAGCCTTTTGGTTTAAGTGCTGCTCTAAAATCAGCATCCATATCAGCTAAAGCACGTGAAATACCGTGTCTTAAAGCCTCTGCTTGTGCTGAATAACCACCACCTAAAGTTGTAGCTACTACATCTATTAAACTCTCTTGTTTAGTAACTAGAAGTGGCTGAATTACTTTAAGCTTTATAGCTTCATGTCCACCAAGCCAAGTATTAAGATCCATACCATTTACTATGATTTTACCGCTTCCAGCTTTTACCCAAACCTTTGCTACGGCAGTTTTTCTTTTACCAGTTGCATAAACTTTTGCCATAATTATTTTCCTTCTTTTTTAGCTATTTGTGCCGTATGAGGATGCTCACTGCCAGCATAAACTTTTAGTTTTTTTATCATCTCTCTTCCAAGTTTAGTTTTTGGAAGCATCCCACGAACAGCTAATTTAAATAGTTTTTCTGGCTTATTTGCTATCAAATCGCCAAATTTTTCACTCTTTACGCTACCAAAGTATCCTGAGTGTCTGTGATAAAGTTTATCTTCAGCTTTGTTATTACCAGTAAATTCTACTTTTGAAGCATTTATGATGATAACATAGTCGCCACAATCTACGTTTGGCGTGAAGCATGGTTTGTTTTTGCCACGAAGTATAGCTGCTACCTCAGTTAGCAATCTACCAAAACGTTTACCAGCTGCATCAACAACGATCCAGTCTCGCTTAACTTCGTTTGGCTTTGTTATTTTTGTCATTTTCTTACCTTTGCCAAGTTAATTTTTGAGTTGTGATTGTATTTAAACAATGCTTTTATAAAGCTTAAATTAAGTAGCATTTAAACTTCAATATATGAAATTTTTCCATTAAGAGCGTAGAAGATGACGGCGATTATACTATGCTTTGGATAAAATTTACTTAATGCCTCTTTGTATTCTCCAACTTGTTTTTTATTTTCCTCAATATTTTTATCTGTCGTTTTATAGTCAATCACACAAATTTCGCTCTTTCCAATACAAAATAAGTCCATCTGTTTTAGTTCGTTTTTTACTTTAAATGGCTGCTCTTTGTAAATTTCTTTATCTTTTATACACTCTAGAAATTTTGGCTCATTTATTAGCATTTTTGCCCGTTTAAAGGCATCTTCAAGTCTATCAGGTGAGAAAAATTTATAAAATTTATTTAGCATTAAACTCTTAGCTTTTAAAAGCGATTTTTCATCAAATTTCTCACTCATCTCGAGCAAATAGTGAAACGCTAAACCAAAATAGATTGCCTCTAAATTTTTACCGCTCGTTTTTTGCTCTCTTGCCTCTACATCTTGCCTTTCTATCTTTAAAATTTCAGGCATTCTTTCATCTTTTTTTGCCTCTTTTTGCTCACTCTTGCTAGGTAAAATTTTACCAAAGCTAAACTCTTTTAGATCAAGATAATCGTTTACTTTGCTTTTATCGCTTCTAGTATAAAAAGAAAAAAAGCTAGGACTATTTCCACTTGGAGCAGCTTGTTTAATGATGATAAGCGACTTTGTAGCCCTAGTGAAAGCAACGTAAATTTTATTGATATTTTCTTGCTTCTCAAGCTCTTTTATTTGCTCTAACACACCAGCATACTCAGGGTCAAAATTTTCTCTGCCAGAAATTCTACTTTTTACTATCCACTCGCCTTTTTCGTTATATTCTGTTATAAAGTTTGAGTCATCGCCCCTGCCCTTACTCATCATATCACAAACTATCACGTGAGCAAACTCTAGCCCTTTTGACTTATGAACAGTCATTATCTTTACGCCGTCAGCATTTTTAGGACTGATTTTAGAACTAAAATTTTCAAGATTAAAGATAAAATCGCTTAAATTTTTGTAGCCGTTACTTAGCTCAAAAAGCCTTAATATATCAACATCAGCCATATTTATGTATAAATTTTTAGCTAGATAAAATAGGCTTTTTGTCGCACTATCTTCAGCTTTTATTTTTAGCCTTTTAGGATTTGTATTTACGAGTGCTTTTACATTTTTTTCATAAATTTCTTCGCCAAAAAGACAAAATTTCGCATACTCGATGATCGCTGCAACAAACGGCGTTCGCTTTAGCTCCAAGGTGCCTTCATTTACGCTTTTTATCCCCTCACTGCTAAGCACCTCTGAGATGAGACTGATGTCACTATTTTTCCAGCAAAGCACAGTTATCTCACTTGCATTTACGCCAGCAGCAAGTAGCTCTTTTACTTGTGAAAGTGCTGCACCCGCGATATCTTCATCGCTTAGCACACGCAAGTAGCCGTAGTCGTCTTCCTCGGCTTCAAAATAAGGACACTCGCCACTTACTTTGTAGCTTAGCTCCTTATCTTTTTTAGCTGGCTCTTGTGGCTCAAAGCTAAGCCCATATCTATGATAAATTTCTTCAAAAACAGCGTTATTAAATTTCACCAAAGCCTTTAAACTACGGTAGTTGCGAGGCAAATTTTCTACCAAAATTTGCTCAAATTTCTCTCCAAGCTTATCAAAAAGCTCTTTTTTACCACCCCTAAATTTATAGATACTCTGCTTTGTGTCGCCCACGTAAAAAAAGCTCCCGAGCCCGTTTTGTCCGTATCCTGAAACGATCTCAGTTATAAGTGGCAAGATGATCTCATATTGGATCACATTTGTATCTTGAAACTCATCTATCAAAAGGTGATTTATCCTGCCATCAAGCCTAAAATAAAGCACATCTTTATCAAAATTTTCAACCAAAAGCTTAAAGACCAGCTTATTTATATCAGCAAAGCTTAAAGCGTTTATCTCTTTGTTTAGCTCTAAATTTGAGTATTTATAAACATTTAAGAGCTTGCTAAAACCGCTAAGTCTGTATCTTTCAACCTCTAAAATATACTCTTTTGCCGCCTCTTTTAGCTTTACAAAAAGCTCGTCAAGCTCACTTGTGTAAATTTTGCTAAAAGTGCGGTAATTTAGGCTCTCTCTTTCAAAGACCTTATTTTTAAAAAGCTCAAATAAATTTTGCTCATTAAATGTCTTTTTAGCCGCATCGCTAGCACCATTTTGCAAGGCTATATGCTCATTTATCTCCTTTTGTGCTGCCCTTACCTTGCTATCATCTGGATAGCTCGCGCCACTATCTTTTAGCTCGCCGCCAAAACTCTCATAAAATTTAGCCAAAGTCTGCGAAAAGCTCGCCTCTTTTTGACTTGAAATGATCATCATGAGTGCAAGCTCACTAAGAAGCTTTTGATCTTTACTTGCCTCTTTTACAAATTTTTTCCACGCCAGATCTTGCAGACTATCTTGCACGCTGTAATCAGGACTAAGTCCTAAATTTTGACTAAATTTCTTTAGGATTCCAGAGAAAAATGCATCAAATGTATAAATTTTTAGCTCACTTTGCAAAAATCTATCAAGCTTCTCATCGCGTCTTTTTATGACCTCACCTTGGCTCAAACTAAGCTCTTTGCAAAGCTTATCAAGCTCGTCTTTTTTGTTTTGCAAGTCCAAAAAAGTTGTGATTATGCGCTCTTTCATCTCATTGGCCGCTTTTTTGGTGAAGGTTAGAGCGATGATCTCGTTTATATTTTCGCCTCTAAGTACCAAAGCGATATAACGAACGCTTAAAGCGAATGTTTTCCCACTTCCAGCACTTGCTTTTAGGGCTAAAAAATCTTTCATAACTCTCTCCTACAAAGTATGGCATACTCGCAAAATTTACAAGCTCCGCTCTTTCTTTCAAAATTTATCTTAGTGTTATTTATGCTCTTTAGATTTTCTATCTCATCCTTTAGATCATCCACGCCTTTTTTTGAGCTAATAAGCACAGGTTCATTCTTTAGAGCAAAATAAGCACTTTTTACCTCGCTACCATAAAGTGCTTCATAAAATGCAAGCTGAAGCGAGTTCGCATTTGCCTCACCAGTTTTATAATCAAGTATAAAAGGTTCACCATCGGGGCTAGCATCGATCCTATCGATAATGCCTTTTATCTTTACATCACAAAAATCACTCTCTATATCTTTTTCACACTCAAGCACCCTAAAGCCAGCACTTAAGCGTTCATTTTCAAACTCTGCGTATTCTTTAAATTTCTGTGACCAAATCTCAAGCTCAAGCGAAGAAAAATCTTGCTTTGCAAGTATTTCTTTAAAAATAGCCAAATCAAATATATTTTTTTGTCTATAAAAATCACTTGTGTAGTATTCATAAAGCGCCTTGTGCACGCTATTTCCTTGCTTAGATCCTGGCTCAGTTGCTATTGCTTTTGCTCCTTTTATACCAGCTATCTTTGCGTAATAATACTTTCTTGGGCAGGTTAGAAATAAATTTAGTGTAGAAAATGATAACGGTTTAGTGAAAAAATCATGCTCCAAAATGATCTCATCATCGCTTAAATTTAGGCTTGTATTTCCTTTTAAAAATAATTTTAAATACGCCTCGTCACTAAATTTCTCGTCTTTTATTGTTTTGAAATTTTTTAAAAATCTTGAAGGAATACTCTCTTCGTTTAAAACACAGCTTATGGCGACCTTTTTGGCATTGTTTATAAGGCTTTCGTAGTAAAATCTCTGCAAATTTTCACGCTCAAGGTAGCTTATAAGCCCTGCTTTTTGCCTCACTTTCGAGTTTAAAAACATCTCGTTTGTGCTTCTTGCTGGGATGAAGTTATCATTAAAATCAACTATGACCACACCATCAAATTTCATTCCACGGCTCTCAAGCATGCCCATGACACTGATCTTTCCACCACCCACATCATCGATGCTAAGACGCGAGATATTTAGCAAAAAAATTTCACTTAACTGCTTTAAGCTAAAGCTAAAATACCTACATAAATTCTCAATCCTAAAAAGCTCAAGCGCGAGCTTCTCTTCGCATCTTGGCTCATTTTCAAGCATTAAAAGCTCGTCTATTAGCTCTTTAAATTTAGCAAAGTCATAAAGATCAAAGTAGCTTGATTTAAATTTATTAAAAAGCTCTTCACTTACGCTAAGCGTGTTCAAGATAAAGCCAAGCTCCTCGTAGCTCTCACACTTGCTTTGATCAAAAACCGGTCTTGCCTCTTCGTTTATCGCTCTTGTGATGTAGTAAAGCGCTTCATAAAATTTTGTATTTTTAAAGCTCTCGCCCATAGCGTAGTTAAAAATTTTATTGCTATCATTAAGCCTTAAAATTTCACTAAAACTCTCATCTGGCAATATGACAGCGATATTTTCAGGCTTTATTCCATCACGCACAAACTCGCTCGCCTTTGCCATAGCGTAGGCACATTGCAGGCTTCTAGTGGCAAATCGCTTTTCTAAAACTGGCTCAAATTTTTTGATATTTTCTAAGCAAATTAGCTCATTTGTCTTTAAATTTAGCTCATATTTTTTGTAATTTTCAATCTCGCTAATAGCTGAAATTTGTTTTATTTTATTGATTAGCTTTGTGTTGAAAACACTGGTTTGAAAGATAATTTTTAGCGTAGTTAGCTTTGAGATTTTCTCTAAAATTTCCCACTCAAATTCACTTAAAATGCCATCTATGTGCAGTGAAATTTCACTAAAGCTTCTGATATAGCCTTCATTAATGGAGTAAATTTTTGGCAAGGTTATATCATCGTAGAGATTTTCTCTATCAAGCAAGCTCTCATACTCTTTTAAAACCTCTTCAAGTATGTTTAAATGCTCCTCAAAGTCAGCGTAAATATCGTTAAATTTGATCTCAGCGATACTCTTTTTACTAATAGCTAGCTCTTTAAAAAATGAAAAAAGATAGTCATTATTTTTCAAAAATTCAAAAAACTCAGTTGGAATTTTAAGAACAGAGTTTGCCTTTTTGACGCTAGCACAGGCTCTATTCATAAGCACTAAAGCATAGGTGCTATCAATCTCAAATCTACCATCTACATAAACTATCTTTTTATAAAACTCGGCAATGCTTAGGCTTTTTGGGATTAGCTCATCATTAAAACTTGCATTAAATTCACGAATCTTACGCGAGTTCGTAAAGACAAAAAGTTGGTTTAGGTTATGCATTTTTCTCTCTTAAATTTTTAAGCAATGATAGCTAAATGCTGATAAAAGAGCGCTTTTTACGCTTAGCTAAAGCTTTAAATTTTTATCTAAATACATTAAAATTTTAAGCCTTAAAGAGCCAAAAGCTACAATCACAAAAAAGGAGCGAAAATGCATAAAGAGTTAAACAGACAAGGTTTTTACTACGGCTTTCCGGTTTTGCTAGCCACCACAAAAGATAAAAATGCAAACGATGATATCACAGTGCTTTCATCCTCTTGGACGTTAGGAAATACAGTGGTGCTTGGCATAGGCATTGAAAATCAAGGCTTTAAAAATATCAAAAATGGTTCAGATATCACGCTAAATTTATGTGATGAGAGTCTGCTAGAAGCTGTGCAAAAAATGGAAAAACTAACTGGTGATAGTGACGTGCCAGAAGAAAAAAAGAATCTTGGCTACACCTACGAGCACGACAAATTTAAGGTAGCAAATCTCAGCAAAGAACCTGGCATAAATGCAAAAACCGTCAGGATAAAAGAGTGCAAGATACAGATAGAAACGGTTGTAGAAAAGATAGAGTTAAAAGAGTGGTTTAGCATCGTTACTTGCAAGATTACAGGCATTTTTGTAGATGAAAATTTACTAAAAGATGAAAAGATAGATACGCAAAAATGGCATCCACTAATCTATAAATTTAAAGAATATGTCGGCACTTGCGAGCGTTTGGGATTAAATTTTGGATTTAAAGAGATTTGATTTATAGCTTTATTTGATAAGAACTTAGCAACTTGGTTTTAGATTTAGCCAAAAAGATTAGTTTATTAAAATTTAAATCTGGCTTTGAGATCTTTCTTAGATACCAAAGCTGCGATTTTAAGATCATTTTGTGACATTAAGGTCAAATTTATAATACCTTGTATCATTAGTGTCACTTAGCCTTAAAAGTAGCTGCCACCTGCCTTCTTTTAGACTTGTTTCTTCGCTTACTAGATCATTTTCTTGCCATGAAGCTCTTAAAATTTTATTTTCTTTATTTGTCTGTGGGCGAGTGAGTAAAATTTCATATTTTAAAGCTGAAATTTCTCCTTTTTTAGGAGTTGGATGAAATTTAAACTTAGCATTTAGAGCATTAAAATTTGGCTCAAATTTTAGATCAAATTTCTCATCAAAACGTTTTTCACTCTCTTTGATAAAGGTTATGTTTTCATCGACATTTTGGTAGCTTTGCATATAAGAGCTATCCATTTCGACTGGATGTTTCAGTGCTATGATGATCGTTACTGCGCAAGCGATAATGATAGCAATGAAGCTAAGTACGATAGCATAAGGCCAAAAGGTTTTTTTATCCATTTTTTACCTTTTTATAAAAGATAACAATTATAAAAAATGCAACCAAGCCATATATGAAAAATCTTAAAAAATTTAACGTAGTTTTATTTGAATTTCCAACACTACTTTCAAGCTGTAAATTTAAGCTAGATGCGATTTGCTCGGCAATATCAGCGTAGCCATTTAATATAGCAGCATTATAGACATCTTTGCCATTTTTAGAAACCAAAATAGGAATTATCGTTCCTGATTCTGGATTTACACTTAAAATTTGTTCTTTATTAAAAAGCTTTGAAGTATTAGCATCGGCAAAAATTTCTACTTTCTTTTTGCCTTTTATAAGCAGTAAAAAAGCATAAGGCGAGCTAAGGTTTTGATCTTTAAAAAGAGCTTCCAGCTCACCATCTTTATATACGCCAACTACTAAATTTATACCGCTTTTTGCGTAAAGCTCACTGCCGATCTCATTTAGCTTTACACTTACTTTTTGGCTTAGAATTTCATCATTATTTATCACAAAATTTGCTCCCAAAGCCAAACTTTGTGAGAGCAAAAATATAAAAATGAGTATAAATTTTCTCACACCTAGCCTACAAAAAGGTGGTTTGATGTAAGCACTGACCACGCACAAATAGCTCCTGCAACAACTATAAGCAAGATTATGGCTTTTTCTATTATGCTTAGCATCACTACTCCTTTATAATGACGTGTTTAGCGTTATCAACGCTCTTCATCTCAATGCTACTTGCATCTTTTAATGAGTAAGGCTTGGTTGCTACATCTTTTTGCAAGCCAATACCAATATAAGTAAGTACACCAAGGATAGATAGCAAAAGCAAAACTGCCACCAAATAACCGCTAATGCCATTTAAAGCAAAGATGTTTCTATTTTTATTTTCCATTATTCGCCCTTTGATAGCGATATGACATATTCGCCAACTGCTTTTTGTTGTATCTCGTTTAATCTACCATCATTAAATTTAGGCATAACACCGATGTTGCCGTTTTTACCACGATTTAGTACATCTACGATGAACTCACTTGAACCATATTTACTAATATCAGCCGACATACCATCCATGCCTTTGCCATCATCTCCGTGACAAGCTGCACAAGCTACGTAAAGCTCTTTTCCCATAGCTACTAAATTTTCATTTTTTGTACTTTTTATAGCACTTATCTCTTTTGCAACATAAGCTGCGATAGCCTTTGCTCCATCAGCATCAGCTAGCCCTGCTGGCATCTCACCCATAGGATAATCAAGCCCTTTTGAGCCATTTAGTATCGTATCAACTATTCCTTGTTCGCTACCCCAAATTTGTAAATTTGCAGCTTTGCCACCAATGCCATCGCCTGTGATGCCATGACATGCTGAGCATTGCACCAAAAATACGCTCTCTCCCATAGCGTGAAGCGTTTCTTTGCTTGGGTTTGAATACTCTTTTTCAAATTTAGCGTTTGCCTCTTTTACCTCTTTATTATATTCACCGATTTGTGAGTAAGAATTTAGTGGATAACCAAGTAAATAATACCAAATCGCCCAAACAAGCGTTAGTAAAAAAACTACTGCCCAACCAAATGGAACTGGATTTTTATACTCGCCTATCCCATCCCAGTTATGCTCGCTAAGTTCTACGCTTTCATCTTTTTTAACTTTCATTTGACCAACATACTTGCCAGCTACAACGACAGTTAGTACGATAATTAAGATGGCACCTATTAACGCAAGTAAATTTATATTATCTTCTAAATTTAGCCATTGCATACGCTCTCCTTTGTAGCCTTTTGCTCTAAAATTTTACTTCCGATCTCATCATCTAGGGCTAATTTCGAATATTTCTCATAATTTCTTCTACCTTGCTTTTCACTTTTGTAAAGATGAAAAAAATAAGCGTACAAAGTGATAGCTAAGAATGCTGTCAAAATAAAATAGCCATAAGCTTGAAGTTCTCTAATATCCATTATTAACTCCTATTTTAGGCTATTTAGATAGGCGATAAGTGCCACGATCTGGCGAATTTCACCCTTTGCAAAAGCACTTTTTACTTGCTCATCTTTCATATTTTCAACGATACTTGCAGCCTGCTCTTTCACGTTAGCATTTGCTTGCTCAAAAGTACCAAGAGCTGGCATATCTTTCTCATCATAAGGTGTGTTAAAAACCTTTTTAACAGTTAGTGCTTCAGCGTAAGCAGTCTCTATGTCAGCATTTTTCTTAAATAAAAATGGATATGCTGGCATGATCGAGCCTGGCACTACAGAGGCTGGATTTAGCATGTGATTTTCATGCCAATCTGTTGTTCTATAATTACCCACACGCATAAGATCTGGGCCCGTTCTTTTTGAACCCCAAAGATGAGGACGATCATAAGCAAATTCGCCACTTAGTGAGTACATGCCGTATCTATCAGTCTCTGCTTTAAACGGACGTATCATCTGTGAGTGACAAGTATTGCAACCATTTTGTATATATATATTTTTTCCAGCAAGCTCTAAAACTGTATAAGGTTTTGTACCCTCAAGTGGTCTAGCTCTATTTGCAAAGTCAGGTAAAATTTCTACCACGCCAGCATAAGCTATGACGATAAAGACGCAAACTGCAAAAAAGAATGGATTTTTTTCTAACCAAGCAAACATCACATCACCTCCGCATTGGCTTTAGCACCGCCCATAGGCGTTGCACTTTTTGGCTCTACCAAAATAGCTTTAGCAGAAGTTGATTTGTAGATATTGTAAGCAAACATCAAAAAGCCAATCAAATATAAAAGTCCACCAATAGCTCTAATGTAATAATAAGGTATAAGCACTACAACAGTATCAATAAATGAGTAGAGTAAATTTCCATAGCTATCAGTTGCTCTCCACATCATACCTTGCGTAATACCAGCAATCCACATCGAAGCAAAGTATAAAACGATACCTGTTGTTTGTATCCAAAATTGAGCTTCCATTAAGGATTTTGAATAAATTTCGCGCTTAAAGACACGTGGCGTCATATGATAAAGTGCTGCCATAGTCATAAAACCAACCCAGCCAAGTGCGCCATCATGTACGTGTCCTGGCACCCAGTCAGTATAGTGAGCCAGTGCATTTACAGATTTGATGGCTAAGATAGGGCCTTCAAGAGTTGAAAACATATAAAAAGTTGAAGCTAGGATCATAAATTTAATAAGCGGGCTCTCGCGAAGTTGTGTCCATTCGCCTTTCATTGTAAGAAGCATATTAATAGCTGAACCCCAAGAAGGTAAAATCAAAACAATAGAAAAAACCGAACCCATAGTCTGCATCCAATCAGGCACAGCAGTATATATTAGGTGGTGACCGCCAGCCCAAAGATAGATAAACATAAGGCCCCAGAATGAAAATAACGAAAGCTTATAAGAAAATATTGGCTGTCCGCTCTCTTTTGGTAAGAAATAATAAATTTGGGCAATGATCGCTACTGTAAATACAAATGCAACTGCGTTGTGACCGTACCACCACTGAACCAAAGCATCATTAGAGCCAGCATACATCGAAACTGAGTGTAGCCATGAGCCATATCCACTAACTAGCCTTGTTGGAATTTCCATGTTATTAAATAGATAAAGCATGGCAACGCCAAGAAATGTAGCAATGTAATACCAAACTGAGATGTAAAGTGTTTTCTCGCGGCGTATACCAATAAGTCCAAATATACTAACACCCCAAAGCACCCAGACTACTACTACTGCAATATCTAGTGGCCACTCGAGCTCGGCATACTCCTTAGATGTACTCTCGCCCATAAAAAGCGTCACAACAGCTAGAATCATAACAAATATATAAAGCCAAAAATGAAGCTTACCAATGAACATCAAAAATGGCGACTCACTCATTGAAACTTTTAAAACACGCTGTCCGATATAGTACCAAGTAGAAAAAATACCTGAAAGCATAAAACCAAATATAATGCCATTGGTATGAAGAGGACGCAACCTTCCAAAGGCCGAATACTCACCAGCTATATAGTTTAGATCAGGACAGGCAAGCTGAAAAGCCACCAAAACACCAATAGCCATGCCAACAATACCAAAAAATATCGTGGAAAACATAAAGAGTTTTGCCACACTATAATCATAATGTAGCAACTGGGATGGTCGCATAAATTTTCCTCCTAGTTAAATTTATATTAATTTTCGGTTATTTTAGAGTAGAAAAACTATAAAAAGACTTAATTAATATAAATTATCTTTTACTAAGAGAGTCTTCTATCTATTTTGTAACCAAGTCCAGGAACATTTTTTATAAAATTACTACCGACTTTATCTCTAACACGTTTAACAAAGGTCCTAATAGCAGCCTCTGTCACGCTCTCACCAACCCAAACAACATTTTTTATTTCATCGTGAAGCACAAGCGTACCAAGTCTTTTTATGAGTAAAGATATAAAAGCAAGTTCTTTTTTTGTAAGAGAAATTTCAATACCATCTCTGATAAGCACACGTTTTATTTTATTAAAACTATATCCATTTGTAACCTGAATAATATTTGCTGTTTCTATCTTATTTTTAGCGACATTTTCTAACGTAACTAAAAAATCATCAAGATCAATCGGCTTTAAAACGTATTTATCAATACCAACATCTATCGCTTTCAGAAGTGTTTCTTTTTCACTATTTGTACTAAAAACTATAATAGGTGTATCTTTTGAAATTTCTTTAATGCTTTTAGCCATATCAAGGCCATTCATTATAGGCATAAAAACGTCTGTTATAACCATATTTGGATTATATTTTTTAAATTTCTTAAGTCCTTCATCGCCATTTTGAGCAGTGATAACTTTTTCGAATTTATCTCGCATAACTTCTTGTACTATTTTTTTACCATCTCCCTCATTTTCAACGATAAGAACGGTTAGATTATTAAGAATCTTGCTCATTTATTCTTCCTTTTTGGTTATATTTATCAAACATCATAAATTTTGACGCAATTAACAATTATCTCTCTTACTTTAACTATCTTAGGCATTTGCTCTATATCCTAAAAATGATAGATAAATTCCATTTATTATCATTATGCTAGCCGAAATCTTAAACATTATGTCTTTAAATTTTTCATTTAAAATCCCAAATACAAAGCTAGCTAAAAGCATGGCTGGCAATGTACAAAGACCAAATACAAGCATTATAAAAGCTGAATTAATAAAATTTGCACTTAAAATCCCAAGTGCCAAAAAATAATAAACCACACCACAAGGCAAAAAGCCATTTAAAAAACCAAGTAATAAAAAATTTGCTAAATTTTTCTTTTGAATCCTTGTTTTTGCAATTCTTACTACAAAATTAAGCACCTTTTGATTCTCTACAAATTTTAAAAGCTCGCCCCTAAAAAGTAAGGCAATGCCGATAAACGCGATCATTAAGCCAATTATGAAAAATATCAAACCTCTTACTTGCATGCTAAAGCTAATAACAGCTCCAAAGGCGCCAAACAAAGCTCCTAAAACTACATAAGCAAAAATTCTAGCTAGACTATAAAGTGTGCTTAGCATTAGAATTTCTCTCTTACTTTTGCCTTTAAAAAATAGAGTCTGTAAGCTTAAAAATCCACTACACATACCTACACAATGACTAAAGCTACTTAAAAATGCAACTGAGACAATCATGTAAAGGTTTATGTTTTGCATCTTATAAAATTTCTAAAAACTGCTTAAATATATATTTACTCTCGCTTGGACCACCACTTGCTTCTGGGTGGTGCTGAACTGAAAAGATCGGATAGTCTTTGTATCTCACACCCTCGATCGTGTTGTCAAATAAATTTCTATGAGTCACAACAGCTACTTCTGCGATACTCTCAGGTACGTTGTAGTTGTGATTTTGTGTTGTTATCTCGATCGCTTTTGTCTCTAAATTTAGCACTGGGTGATTTGCTCCGTGCTGACCAAATTTAAGCTTATATGTCTCATATCCAAAGGCATTTGATAGTAGCTGATGTCCAAGGCAAATGCCAAATATAGGTATCCTAGCCTCTATCATCTTTTTGATCTCGCCTATTTCAGCCTTTAAATTTTTTGGCTCACCAGGACCATTTGATAAGAATACCCCATTTATCTCGCCATTTTTAAATTTTTCTATCAAAATTTCAGCCTTAGTGTCGTGTGGCACGACAATGACTTCAAGACCAGTTTCACATAGCTCGTTTAAGATATTTCTCTTTACACCAAAGTCAAAAACAGCTATCTTTTTACCAATACTTTTTAACGGCTTATATGACTTTAAATTTCTATCCCATGCACCTCTTTTGTGCTCATATTCATCCATCGCACTAACTGTTTTTACGTAGTTTATATTTTCGATGCGCCCGCTACTTTCAAGCCTGCGTTTTAGCTCATCTTTATCACTTATTTGCGTTGAAATATAGGCCATAAGCGCACCCTCGTCACGTAGCATCTTTGTAAGGTATCTAGTATCAATGTCATAAACGCCAAATTTGCCCTGCTCTTCGAAAAATTTACCCAAAGATTTTTGCGAGCGGTAGTTTGACGGGGTCTCGTTGTAGCTTCTCATTATAACGCCACTTGCATGAATTCTAAGACTCTCCATATCATCTTCATTTATACCTACTATGCCTATTTCTGGCATCGTAAAGACGATAAACTGACCAGCATAGCTTGGATCGCTCATGATCTCTTCATAGCCAGTCATCGAGGTATTAAAAACGAGCTCACCTGCACACTCACCATGAGCACCAAAAGCTTTTGCTTCTAAAAAAACACCATTTTCAATATAGATATAAGCTTTCATTAAAGCATGCCTCTTTTTTTAAGCTCATCTTGATATAAACGCTCAAAGACAAGATCATATTCATCAGTTCCTGGGATTAGCTTATGTTTATAATTTTGTATCATTTCATAGACATCATCTTCTATCTTCTCATAGCTTTTTAAGTACTCATCTATTGAGTTATAAATCACATTTTTTACGCGATTTTCAGATACATTATAATCAACAAGACCGCTCTTCCAAATAGTTTCAAGCACTTTGTGAGCGATATTGCTAAATCTATCTTCGTGGGTTAAAATTACATCAAATTCACCTGCGAGCTTCTTTTTAACGAGCCAAAACATATTTTTGCGGTCAATTTGCATAGTTTGCATCTCATCTTCATTTTTCTCCAAAAGCTCATTTACTCGCTCATCTAAAGCTCTTTCTTTTTGAATATCGACTGTTAAAATTTCGCTTGTTTTTGATACGATTGGCTCAATGCCTTTATTTAATCTTACGAAACCACAATTTAGAAGATCTATTGCTATTTTATGTGAAATATACGGAACGTGTGGGAGTTTTAAACGCATTTTAAACCTTTAAATTTTTATGCCATTTTAACTAAATAAAGGTAAAACTTTACTTTGAAATTTTAACGACTTTATTATTATCGCTTCTTAAAAAATAAATTTCTCTTCGTCCTTCATAAAGTATCTTTCCATCAGTCTTTTGCTCATTTTCTAAATTTGATGAGATATCTTCTAAAGATAGCGATTTGCTCATAAAATAATTCTCTCCTAAAGTGCGTCCAAAGTCAGGATACCAACTAAAAGCACAAACTATCAGCAAAACTAAATAAAAGGCTCTAAAAATTTTTCTAAAAGGCGCGTAAAAAAAGCAATACCCAAATATAAAAAATACGGGCAAAAGCCATAAGAAAGGCACGTTATCAACAAAAATAACATTAAAATACTCGCTTATGCCATAGTAAGAAAAGTAGTTGTTGTAAATTCCAACAAATAGCGTAAAAATAGGAGCAAGGACAAATATAATACCTGTAAAAAAAGCATTTAAAATTTTCATAAGCTCTCCTTTGGGTGAGATTATATTAAACATAAGCTTTAATATTACTAGATTGATGAAAGCTAGACTAAAATTCAAAGCAAAATGCCATATATGGACATCTGTTGCTTCTAATAATACTTTAAAAACAGTTTAGCTATAAGCTAAACTGCCTTAAATTTATTATTTTTTAGATAAATACTCTTGCAAGCTTTTTACTTCAAGTGCTTTGCCGGTTTGTACCGAGCTTAGCGACTTAGCAGCAGCGAGTGCTGCACGGATCGTTGTAAAGTAAGGGATCTTAAATCTAAGCACATTTTGGCGGATCTTTTTGCCATCATCTACGCTTGATTTAGTATCGCTAGTGTTGATGACAAGTGCGATGTCGCCGTTTTTTAGCCTATCTTCGATGTTTGGCCTACCCTCGCTTATCTTATAGACAAACTCGGCCTCCACACCAGCCTCGCTTAAAATTTTATGTGTACCGCCAGTTGCGATGATGCTAAAGCCAAGCATTATTAGTTCTCTTGCAAGATCAGGCGCGTAAGATTTATCAGCGTCAGCTAGCGTTAAAAATACCCTGCCCTTGCTTGGCAAAGTATTGCTCGCAGCGATCTGACTCTTTGCAAATGAGCTTGCAAAATCGTGACTGATACCCATAACCTCGCCCGTACTCTTCATCTCAGGACCAAGGATGAGATCGGCGCCACTTAGCTTGTTAAATGGCAACACGCACTCTTTTACACAAATATGCGAGCTAACTCGAGGTTTTAAGATGTCGCCATCCTCATAAACAACTTTGTAATCATCATAAAATTTAAGCGCCTCACGTAAATTTCCCTGCCACATAACTCTTGTCGCTACCTTTGCCATAGGCACGCCAGTAGCCTTGCTCACAAACGGCACAGTCCTACTCGCGCGAGGATTTACCTCGATCATATAAAGCTCGTTTTCATAGATAGCAAACTGGATATTCATAAGGCCGACGACGCCTAAATTTAGCGCGATATCTCTGGTTTGCTTCTCCACTTTTTTTATCATTTCATCACTTAAACTCATCGGTGGCAATATGCAAGCTGAGTCGCCAGAGTGAATTCCAGCCTCCTCAATGTGCTCCATTATCGCGCCGATATAGACCTCTTTGCCGTCACATATCGCATCTACATCAAGCTCTTTTGCATCTTGTAAAAATTTATCAAGTAGCACTGGCGAGTGATTGCTAACTTTGACCGCTTCACTCATATACTCTTTTAGCTCGCTCTCGTTGTGTACCCTTCTCATCGCCCTACCGCCAAGGACGTAGCTTGGACGAACTAGCACTGGATAGCCGATATTTGCGGCCTTTTGTAAGGCTTCCTCTAAGCTAGTGGCAGTGTCATTTTTAGGTTGAAGGACGCCTATTTTATTTATAAATTCACTAAATTTCTTTCTATCCTCGGCCACATCGATCACTCTTGCGGTTGTGCCGATGATCTTAGCGCCGATCACGCTTAGGCGTTTTGCGAATTTAAGCGGAGTTTGACCGCCAAAATGCACGATCACGCCGTCTGGCTTTTCACGCTCGATGACTGATCTAACGTGCTCAAAATCGATCGGCTCAAAATACAAAATATCGCTCGTGTCGTAGTCGGTTGAGACGGTTTCTGGGTTGCAGTTGTACATTATTGTTTTTATGCCAAGGTCTCTTAGAGCGTAGCTTGCATGCACGCAGCAGTAGTCAAACTCTATGCCCTGACCGATCCTGTTTGGACCGCCGCCTATTATCATCACCTTTTTAGCGTCTTTTACTAGCTCTTTTTTAGGAAATTTAGTGATATTTGTGGTTGAGTAAAGATACGGCGTTAGCGCCTTAAATTCGCCTGCGCAAGTATCGACCTCGTTATATTCAAGCTCTATGCCAAGCTTTTGCCTAGCAAAGTATATATCATTTTGGCTAAGCTCAAGATCGTCTTTTTCATTTATAAGCACAGCTATCATCTTGTCTGAAAAGCCCATGCTTTTGGCCTCTCGTAGCAACTCCTCGTTGTTTAAGATATCCATATCGATCTTATCTTCAAATTTAACTATCTCATAAATTTGCTCTAAAAACCATGGATCGATCTTACTAAACTCATACACCTCAGCCACGCTAAAGCCATCTCTAAAGGCTTGTGCTAGATATAAAATTCTCCTCTCATTTGCATTTCTGATGCCATAAATCAAAGCGTTTTTCTCTAGGCTAAGGCTATTAAATCCGCAAAGATCACGCTCTAGGCTGCAAAGAGCCTTTTGGATACTCTCTTTAAATGTCCTGCCTATCGCCATGACCTCGCCGACTGACTTCATCGCAGTGCCTAGATATGGGTTTGATCCTGGGAATTTCTCAAATGTAAAACGCGGGATCTTTGTCACGATGTAGTCGATCACCGGCTCAAAGCTAGCAGGCGTGCCTGTGATGTCGTTTTTGATCTCATCTAGGCTAAAACCAACTGCAAGTAGTGTCGCGACCTTTGCGATCGGGTAGCCAGTAGCTTTACTGGCAAGTGCAGAGCTTCGGCTAACGCGTGGGTTCATCTCGATAACGATCATGCGGCCTGTTTTTGGATCTATAGCAAACTGCACGTTGCTGCCGCCCGTATCAACGCCGATCTCGCGAAGTATGGCAAAGCTAGCGTCACGCATAGCTTGATACTCTTTATCTGTGAGCGTGAGAGCTGGCGCAACCGTGATGCTATCGCCTGTATGCACGCCCATTGGGTCGAAATTTTCGATCGAGCAGACGATGATGCAGTTGTCATTTCTATCTCTAATGACCTCCATCTCGTACTCTTTCCAGCCAAGCAAGCTCTCTTCTATCAAAATTTCATGTATCGGGCTTGCGTCAAGGCCAGTGTTGGCTAGCTCTTTAAACTCATCCATATTATAAGCCACGCCACTTCCTGCACCACCAAGCGTATAGCTAGCTCTTATGATGAGCGGAAAGCCTATCTCGTTTGCCGCATTTAGCGCGTCGTCCATGTTGTAGGCATATCTACTCTCAGGCAAGTCCATGCCGATCTTTTGCATAGTCGCTTTAAAAATTTGCCTATCTTCGCCCTTTTTTATCGCTTCTGGATTTGCACCAAGAAATTTAACATCCTTTAAAAGACCACTCTCAAAGACCTCCATAGCGGCATTTAGCGCTACTTGACCGCCCATCGTTGGCAAAATGGCATCAATATTTTCTTTTTCGATGATCTTTAAAATGCTATCTTTTGTGATCGGCTCTATATACGTTGCGTCGGCGAAATTTGGGTCAGTCATGATAGTGGCTGGGTTTGAGTTTATAAGCACTACGCGGTATCCAAGCTCTTTTAGTGTCTTGGCTGCTTGTGTGCCTGAGTAGTCAAATTCGCACGCTTGACCGATGACGATAGGGCCTGAGCCGATTAGCAAAATGGTATTTATATCTGTTCTTTTTGGCATCATTTTTCCTTTGTTACAACGTATAGATAGTTTGGTATGTTTAGTTTTGCATAGGGCTCAACTATCACGCTTTGATAGGAGCTCTCTTTTAAAATTTTACTCACGCGCCCTACTGGCACTCCACTAAAAAATATCCCGTCAAGCCCACTCGTAAAGACCTCGTCGCCCTCTTTTGGACTGAGCCATTGTGGGATAAATTTCACCATTATTTGGCCTTGATTTCCATGTGCGACGCCTGGAATTTTGTCATTTCCTATATAAACTGCAAATATACTTTTTGGGTCATTTTGCAAATAAGCTAGTGGCTTGCCATCTTTTGCGATGACGATGCCAGCGCTATTTCCTTGATAGATGAGCCCGTAAATTTTATTTGGGTCATATCCTTCAAACTCACTTATCCAAATTTTATTATAATCCCCGATATGCACGTAGCTAAGCCCTTTTACTAGCTTTACAGCTGGGGCATAGGCAGTTGAGTTTTTATCTTTTAAAATTTGATTTAGCTCGTTCGCAAAAGTAGAAAGAAGCGTGGCTGAGCGCTCTAGCTCTTCATTTTGCGCTCTTAGCTTTTCTATCTCGCTAGCCTGCCTAAAATATTCGTTTATATAATCTTTCACGCTTTTAGCAAAATTGTCGTATGAATTTGTAGCATAGTTACTAAACCCAATAGAAAGATTACTTAAAATTTCTCCCTTGAAAACTGAGACCATAGCAAGCAATGCTATAAAAACAAAAAGAACAATCTTACTCTTCATTTGTCAGCTGTTGTAAAAGCCCAATCTCTTCAAGTGCCTTGCCCGTTCCTCTAGCAACCGCGAGAAGTGGCTCATCTGCCACAAAAACTGGAAGTTTAACGATATCAGATAAAAATTTATCAAGTCCCCTAATAAGAGCACCGCCGCCAGTTAGCACGATACCAGTCTCCACGATATCGCCAGCAAGATCAGGTGGCATCATTTCAAGTACAGTTTTAAGCGCATCTGCGATCTCTTTTAGTGGCTCTCTCATCGCCTCTCTCACATCTTCGCTAGTTAGCTCAACTCTACTTAAAAGACCACTTACCTGGTCGCGACCTTTTACCACTACGCTTAGCTCTTTTTCAAGCTGCACGGCAGAACCTACGGCAATCTTTATCTCCTCGCCAGTTCGCTCGCCTATTAGTAGGTTATATTTCTCTTTTATGTAATTAACAATGCTAATATCAATCTTATCGCCAGCTGTGCGGATTGATTTTGAGATGACTAGACCACCAAGCGAGACAACACCTATCTCAGTCGTACCACCACCGATATCAACTACTAGGTTACCTTGTGGCTCACGAACTGGTAAATTTGCGCCAATCGCTGCTGCCATAGGCTCTTCGATCAAAAATACCTCTCTTGCACCAGCACTTAAGGCACTTTCTCTAACGGCCTTTCTTTCAACCTGAGTTAGTCCATAAGGAACCGAGATGATGATTCTTGGGCGTAAAAAGCTTTTTCTTTTATGAGTCTTTTCTATAAAATAGCGTATCATGCGCTCGGTCATATCAAAATCTGCAATAACGCCATCTCTCATCGGCCTTATCGCCTCAATATCGCCTGGAGTTTTTCCGACCATCTCTTTTGCGGCATGTCCGACCGCTAAAATTTTTTGTTTGCCATATTTTTCACGTCTTACTGCAACAACAGAAGGCTCGTTTATTATTATGCCTTTATCTTTTACCAAAACAAGTGTATTTGCCGTACCGAGATCTATGCCCATATCACTTGAGAAAAAACCTATAACCTGATCTAAAAACATCTATTTCCTTTACGCTATTTTCTTATCGTGTTTTATTAAAATTGGTTTTGCCTTATCTTTTACAGTCTCTTTTGAGATAACAATATCATACTCTTTTAACTCTGGCAGCTCATACATTATGTCTGTCATAAGCTCTTCCATTATACTTCTAAGCCCTCTAGCCCCGGTTTTTCGCTCGATAGCTAAACTTGCTATCTCTTCAAGTGCTTCATCATCAAATTTAAGTGTAGCACCGTCAATCGCACAAAGCTTTTGGTATTGTTTTAATATCGCATTTTTTGGCTCAGTTAAAATTTTTACCATGTCATCTTTTGTTATTTCATTTAAAGTGGCTACTACGTGAAGTCTGCCGATAAGCTCTGGAATGAGGCCATATTTTACAAGATCGTCTGGCTCAAGTAGGCTTAGTAAATTTTCTTTTTCATTTTTACCACGTTTTTCTTGGTTAAATCCAAGTACGTTTTTACCAACCCTTCTCTCGATAATATCAATAAGCCCGTCAAATGCACCGCCACAAACAAATAAAATATTTGTCGTATCTATCTGGATGAAGTCTTGGTTTGGATGTTTTCTGCCACCTTTTGGTGGGATATTTACAACACTTCCTTCAATGATCTTTAAAAGCGCTTGCTGTACACCTTCACCTGAAACATCCCTTGTAATGCTTCTATTTTCACTCATTCTAGCGATCTTATCAATCTCATCTACAAAAACAATGCCCTGCTCCGCCTTTTTCACGTCACCATTTGCAGCTTGTAAGAGCCTTGTTAGGATGTTTTCAACATCCTCACCGACATATCCAGCCTCAGTTAGGCTTGTGGCATCACAAATTGCGATAGGCACATCAAGAAATCTCGCTAAAGTTTGAGCCATCAACGTCTTTCCGCTTCCAGTTGGGCCAACAAGTAAGATGTTTGATTTTGAAATTTCAGTATCGTCTTTGATGTCGCTTTGTTTAAAAATTCTCTTATAGTGGTTATATACGCCGACGCTAAAGACCTTTTTAGCCCTATCTTGACCGATCACATAGTTATCAAGTACAGCTTTTAGCTCCTTTGGAGTGAGCTTTTGATACTCTATCGTTTCGTCATTTTTACTCTCTTCTACGCTAGTATCTCCATGTATCATATCGTATGCGGCTGCTATGCAGTACTCGCATATATAGGCATTTCCTTCGATATCAGCGAGTAATCTTCTCTCGGCAGACTCTGCCTCTCCACAAAAATTACACTTTCTAGCCATTAATCTCTTCCTTTTGCAAGCGGAATTCCTCTTGTCGTTTCTAATATAAATTTACACATTTTCTTTACGTTTTCGTCGCTGGTTTTTGCGATCAGCTCATTTGCTTGATCTTTTAAGCTTATACCTTGATTAAACAAAAATTTATAAGCGCGAACAAGCTCTTCAACCTGCTCTTTGTCAAATCTACGCCTAATGCCGACTAAATTTAAGCTTCTTATATATGCTCTGTTGCCCTCAGCTAGGCAAAATGGCACTACATCTTGGCTTAGCGCGCTTGCACCTGCTATCATGCAGCTCTCACCCACTCTAACAAACTGATGAATAGGTGTAAGACCGCCCACAACAGCATAATCACCAAGCTCGACGTGACCTGCTAGAGTTGCGTTATTTGCTAAAATGACGTTGTTGCCTATTATGCAGTCGTGTGCAATATGAGAATATGCCATGATAAAGGCATTATCTCCGATCCTTGTTATGCCATCGCCCTTGTGCGTGCCTGAGTTTATCGTGCAAAACTCACGTATAGTTGCGTGCTCTCCGATAATAACGCCGGTATCAATCTCATCTTTATAGCTGATATCTTGCGGGATATCGCCCACGATCGCGTAGCTAAATACACGAGAGTTATCGCCGATCTTAGTCTTGCCAAGCACCCTTGCGCCTTGCTTTATCGTGACGTTATTGCCAAGGACTGCATCTTTACTTACAAATGCATAAGCCTCGATATTTGCGTCATCTCCAATGATCGCTCCATCTTCTATAACGGCTGTTTGGTGGATATTCTTCATTGTCTCTCTTTTTCTTAAAGCCTATTTATCGACTATCATCGCTTTTAGCTCAGCCTCAGCGCAAAGTGCGTCATCTACATATGCCTTGCCTTCAAGCACCCAGATATTTCCCTTGTGTTTTAATACATTTAGTCTATACTCTAGTCTATCTCCAGGACGGACCGGATGGCGAAATTTTGCTCCGTCTATACTCATAAAATAAACCACTTTATTCTCAATACCAGCTTGATGCTCATCACTCATGCTCTTAAACGCTAGCACACCGCCAGCTTGCGCCATGCCTTCGATTATCATTACGCCAGGATATATCGGGTGACCTGGGAAGTGTCCCTGAAATATCGGCTCGCCAATGGTTACATTTTTATAAGCCACGATATTCTTAGCTGGCTCTAGCTCAACAACTCTATCTATAAGTAAAAATGGAAATCTATGTGGGAGAATTTTTTGAATTTCTACGACGTCTATCACGTTTTAGCCTTAGTAATGTAAATTTGTGGCGATTGTAACAAATTTATACTAAGAAAAAAATTATTAGCCTCTTTTAAAAATCTCTAAATTTCGCCTTATGTGGCAAAAATTTAATTCACTGCTTTAAGATAAATTTTATAAACCCACCTTTTAGTCTAAAACCAAAATTTCTTCGCTATCGTTATAAAAAACAGCCTTTGCGTAAATTTCGTAGCTACCCTTTTTGACCTCGTCTAAGACGATGATAGGATTTTGCGAAAATTCTCCGCTTATATCACGGCGAAATTTTAGCTCCTTATCAAGCTCAAGCGGCCTTTTGCAAAGCTCATCTACGCTTTTAAATTTGCTATTTGTAAATTTATTAAATCGATTTAAGCTCATAAAAACCACGCCCTCTTTTAGCTCATCATCCATCTCGCAATCTCTTGCTACACTTAGCTTTAAATTTTCTCTTTTAAAACCAGAGTAGAGCACAAAGTAACTCGGTGTCACGTGACCTTCAAATTTTACATAAGCACGTAAAAGTCTGTAGTTTAAAAATCGTCTTCTAAAAAGGTGAAATTTCTCCCCCTTTGCCTCGCACTCGCGCACCTTTTTATAAAGCTCAAGCCTCGCTTCTATGCTACCATAAAGCGCCCTTGCATGTAGCTCGCTCATTAGCTCACTTTGTGGCAAATTTTGCGAGTCGCGCTGTTTTTTTAGCGCAAAGACGCAGCCACAGTAGTTTTGGTGATAGAGCTTATCTTTTTTAGCGAGGATAAACTGCTCACTTGTGCCGCCATTTTTTCTATAATCAACCGCAACCGCCTCTAAATTTGAGCCAGCCACCGCCTCATCAAGCGCCTTTTTAAGCTGAGAAAAGTCCTTTTTTGGGCTCATCAAAAGCGTCGTCGTGATCTTATTTAGACCAAGCTCAAGTGCCTTTTTAGCTGAGTCTTTCATACGAAAGTCAAAGCAGTACTCGCACCTTTTGCCCTTTTCTGGCTCGTCTTCAAGCCCTTTTGTGCCACCAAGCCACGCTTCGTAGTCGTATTCGCCGCATATTAGCTTGATGCCAAGCTTCTCGCAGCTTCGCTTCACGTCCTCAAAACGCAGTAAAAACTCGCTATATGGATGTATGTTTGGATCGTAAAAATAGCCTACTATTCGTTCATTTGGATGATCTTTTCGTAGGCGCTGTAAAAAGTAGTGGCTATCGACCGAGCAGCAGATATGAACTAGCAAATTTGACCTTTTTTGCTTGCATTATATCAAAGTTTATCGTCATAAAATTTAGCTGCGTCAAGGTATTTTTTAAGGACATTTTGGCTTGCAAGATCATCAAATTTACCCCACGCCACTTGCTTGCCAGATTCGATTATTAGCACCTTTTGCGCTATCTTCATCGCACTTAAAATATCGTGCGTGATGAAAATAATACTGATCTTTTCATCCAAGCTTAAAAGCAAATTTATGATCTTTTGTTTTGTCTCATTATCAAGCCCGCTTGTTATCTCGTCGCAGATTAGGACTTTTGGCTTTGAAAGAAGCGCTAGCAGTATCCCGACCCTTGTCGCCTCGCCGCCGCTTAGCTGTGATGGATATTTTTCTAAAATTTCATCTTTTAAATTTAAATTCGCTAGAAACTCTTTGAGCTCATTTTGGCTAAAGCTAAGCTTAAGATATGACCTCACGTGAGCGATCGCGGTTTTTACTTTTAGCGCTGGATTTAGGGCTTGTTTTTGGTTTTGCAAGATATATCTGATATCTTTTTTGAGCTCATTTTTGTCCGTGATCTCCTCATCGTTTATATAAATTTTACCCCCACTTTTTGGCTCGCTAAATGATATGAGATTTGCAAGCGTGCTTTTGCCACTGCCACTTTGACCCAAAATGGCTAAATTTTCGCCATCGTCAAGCTCGCAACTTATCCCCTCTAAAAGATGCAGCACTTCAGCTCTAGCGTTAAAATGCTCCTTAAAACTTAAACTTTTTGATACGTTTTCAAGCCTGATTTTCACGCATTTTCCTTTAAATTTAGCCGCCCATCTCTCATCTGCCAAATTTCATCACTAAGATAGCTTGTCAGCGCCTCATCGTGCGAGATAAAGATGACGCTCATCTTGCCCTTTAAACTCTCTAAGATGCCAGCCACGTGGCTACCGCTAATGCTATCAAGCCCGCTTGTTATCTCGTCGCAGATTAAAATTTTTGGCTTCAAGCATAGCGCCAGAGCGATCTGCACACGGCTCGCCTCGCCACCACTTAGTTCGTATGAGTATTTGTGCCAGATGAGATTTGCATTACCCAGCCCAAACTCCCTAAAATAAGCAAATGCAAGCTCTTTATTTGATTTATTATCGCCACCAAGATAGGCATTAAAGTGATCGCCCACGTTTAAGAGCGGATGAAGGCTGGCAACTGAGTTTTGAAAGATGAGCGCAGCGACCTTTTTTCGGTGCTCTTTTAGCTCATTTTGACTAAGTTTTAAGATATCTTTTTTATAAATGCTAAATTTATCCGCCCTCACTCTAAAATCATCATCAAAAAGCCTTATTAAGCTCTTTGCAAAGAGCGATTTGCCACTGCCACTTGCACCCGTGATACCTATAAATTTACCCTCGCTCATGCTAAAATCAAGCTCACGCAAAAGCTTCTTATCCTTATAAGAAACGTTTAAATTTTTAATCTCTATCATATTTTTATATTGCCATTTTTTGAATTTGATGTGATGATCGAGGTTGCAAGGATGAGCAAAAAGAGCGTCACGCCAGGGAAAAGCACCATCCACCAAGAGCCCAGAAAAAGCGCCTCTTTGCTCTCATTTAACATGATGCCAAGGCTTATTTTATTTGCGTCGCTACCCACTCCAAAAAAGCCAAGTGTGGCCTCCATGACGACAGCGTTTATCGCGTTTATGCCAAAGATGCTAACTATTAAATGCTTTAAATTTGGCAAAATTTCAAAGCAGATAAGGCTAAATTTGCTAGCCCCGTTTATCACAGCCTGCTCGGCGTAGTCGCACTTTTTACTAAGTCTTAAATTTTGCATAAAGACTTTTGCGCCCTGCATAAACGAGCAAATGGCGATGATAAAAGAGGTGATAAGCAGATCTCCGCTACTAAATGAGCTAAAAAGCATGATAAAAACGATGTTTGGTATGCTTAAAAAGGCATCAAGCCCCTTATCAAAAAGGCTCTCACAAACTCTGCTCTTACTCGTGCCAAAATATGCATAGATGAGCGAGAAAAGCGTCGTTAAAAAGCCAGCTAGCAGCAAGACAAGAAGCGAGTTTTTAAGCGCGTAGGCCACTCTTATGAGATTGTCCCTGCCTAGGATGTCAGTGCCAAAGATATGCTCGCTACTTGGGGCTAAATTTACCGCCATAAAGTCAGTGAAATTTGGCTCAAATTTAGAAAAAAATGGCGTCACAAAGGCAAATGTGACAAGTGCCAAAAAGACAAAACAGGCTAAGAAAAATATGACTTTTCTCATAAATTTCTCTTATCTGCCAAGATGGCAAAAATTTTAGCCAGCAAATTTGCAAAAACGACAAAAACAGCCATTAGCAAAATAGTCGCAAGTGCGACTGGATAGTCTTTGGCGATGACTGCATCAAGGCTAAGCTTGCCTATGCCCGGAAATGAAAAAATGCTCTCAATGACGTATGAGCCAGCAAAAACGCCAGCTACAAGGGTTGCGAAATAATAGACTATATCGGTGCTTGCGTGCTTTATGGCAAAGTGATAAATTTTACCCCGCCCCAAACCTCTAGCATGAGCCGTCTGGATAAAGTCGGCATTTAGGCTTTGATTTAGCCTGTCTCTTACAAATTTCACGTTTGCGCCAAGGTGTGGCAAGATGATAGCAAGCGTTGGCAAGATGATAAATTTAGCTCCCACCCCGCTAGATCCTAGCTCGTTTGCCCCAGAGCTTGGCAGCACGTTTAGATAGACGCTAAAGATCGCTATTAGCACGAGTGCTACGTAAAAATGTGGCAATGATGCCAGCAAAAAGGAGCTAAAATTTATAAAGATATCGGCAAATTTATTTTTATAAATGGCGCTTAAAAGCCCCAAGAAAAATGACAAAAAAACTATCAGAAAAAACGAAGCAAAAAACAAAATAAGAGAGTTTAAAAGTCTCTCTTTAATGAGCAAAAAAACGCTTGCTCCACTTACAAAACTAGTGCCAAAGTCCCCAGTGACAAAGTGAGCCAGCAATCTAAAATACTGCACAAAAAAGCCATCTTTTAGCCCCAAATTTTCTAAAATTTGCTCCTTTATAGCCACGCTCACCGCCTCACTTCGCAAAAACATCGCATCAGTGACGTTTCCTGGCAAAAAATATATGAGCAAAAATAGAAAAAATGAGATAAAAAACAGCAACCCAAGGCTTGAGATCGCTGTTTTCAAAATGGCTCTAAACAAAGTTTTTATCCACTATTTTACTTGCCACTCTCTTATGTTCCATAAAAATCCAGCCCCATGGTGGCCTAAAATTTGCATCTTTATGCCTGAAATTTTGTTGTTAAAAACGAGCGGATAGTCAAGATAGGCTATAAAAATGTAAGGTGGATTTTCAAAAAGCGCTTTTAGAAATTCTTTGTAGTATTTTTTCCTAAGCTCCATGTCCTTTGTATATCTCGCGTTTTTTAGGGCAAGATCGGCGTCTGCGTCCTTGTAGTGGCTAAAATTCCAGCCATTTTCATTGACATCGATGTCGGCAAATCCGCCAAAAATTCTATATGTATGAAAGTCTGGATCAAATGGGCTTCCCCAGCCGATCACAAAGCTATCAACCTTACTTATGCTAAAGGCTGTTTTTGGCTTTGCATAGGCTTTGGCTCTTACGCCAAATTTCTCAAACTCGCTGCTTAAAATTTTGGCTAGATTGACCCTTAAGATGTCGTTATTAAAGGCGTAGATATCAAAGCCAAGCTCCTTGCCGTCCTTCTCAAAAAAGCCAGCCTTATTTTTCTTAAAGCCGCTCTTTTCAAGTAGCTCCCTAGCCTTTTGCGGATCGTAGCTAAATTTAAACTCGCTGTCGTTTGCAAAGCTTTTTTCTATCGGGTTGTTCGCTACGCTTGCATATCCGTGAAATAGTTTTTTAACTATCTCATCTTTATTAACCGCGTAGTTTAGGGCGATCCTTACATTTTTATCTTGAAAGATAGGATCTTCAAGGTTAAACATCAAAGCTCTATAGTCTGCGCTTTTAAATTTAAGCAAGCTAAGTTTTTTATCATCTTTTATGAAATTTACCCCTGTTGGAGAGATGAGCGCAACGTCGATCTCGCCACTTTTTAGCCCAACTAGTCTTAAATTTTCATCACCAACGATCTTAAAAAATACCTTTTTTATCTTTGGTTCGCCCTTGTAAAATTTCTCATTTGCCGCAAATTCCAAGCTCCCATCTTTTTTCCATTTTACAAGCTTGTATGCGCCAGTGCCGATAGGGGCGTCATTAAATTTATCAGTTGCGATATCTTTGCCCTTTAAAATGTGCTCAGGCAAAACGCCAAAACTAAGTGCGTCAAGAAATGGCGGAAATGGCTCACTAAGCGTGATCTTAACTTTATAATCACCCAAAATTTCAACGCTTTTTACCACCTCGTAGTTTGAGATAGCAGGTGCATTTAGCTTCTTATCTTGAGCCGCTTCGATGGTAAATTTAACGTCCTTTGCGCTAAATTTTACCCCGTCATGCCAAAAAGCATCATCTCTTAGCTCAAAAATATACTCCAAGCCATCATCACTCACCTGCCAAGACTTGGCAAGCTCTGGCACTACATGGCTATTTTCATCATGGCTAGTAAGGCCAGAGAAAACCAGCGAAAGCGTAGGATCGTGATCCTCGTCGTAGAGTGGATTTATGCGAGGTGTTTGTTCCTCGATAGCGACTACAACGGCATTTTCATTTGCATAAGCAAAGGCAGAAAATAACAAAAACAATAAAGCCAAAAACCTCTTCATCACTCGCTCCTTTGTTTAAAAAATATTTGACGAATGGTAATACGAAATGCATAAAAGTGTTATTAAGATAAATGTAAATTCAATGTATAAAAAATTTGAAATTTCTAACTATCTTTTAACCTTTTTTAAAGTAAAATCAGGGCTCATTTTAGCTGACAAAAAGGTAAATTTCACAATGGATAAAAAGAAAAAAATAGCCCTGATCACTGGCATCTGCGTAGTTTCACTTTTGCTTATCTACACGCTTCTTGGCTTTTTTGGTCTGCCTTATGCTATCAAAAATATCGCGCCAAAGTACCTAAAAGACTACAACGCAACACTTTTTGTAAGTGATGCTAAATTTAATCCATTTACCTTCGAGCTAAACGCTACAAATGCCGAGCTAAACACCACTTCGCCGCTTTTTAGCACGAAGCAGATCGACCTTAAGCTAAAACCATTTTCTATCTTTAAAAAGCTAGTTGAGATAGACATTTTTAGGCTAGATGAGCCAAAAGTAAAGATCGCAAGAGATAAAAAGGCAAATTTTAACTTTAGCAATTTTATAAGCGATAATAACGCAACTAGCGAAGATAACAGCACTAGCTCGATAAATTTCGCGCTAAATAATGCAAAAATCATCAAAGGCTCATTTTCGTATAGCGACCAAAATCTCACAAAGCCATTTAATGTAAGTTTTGATGATATAAACTACGAGCTTAGCTCGCTAAATACGAAGAAAAATAGCGCAGGTAGTCACATATTTGACTCAAACTCAAGCCTGGCGCACAAGATCGATCTAAAAGGCGACATCAAGCTAAATCCACTAAAAATAGAGGGCAACGTCAGCATAAAAGACTTTAGCATAAAGCCAGTTGCGATAAGCTTTATCGACAATGACACGTTAAATCTAAAAAATGCCATTATAAACTTAAAAATAAACTACGCTTTAAAAGCCGATGAGAACGCAACTAAGATAAATTTAAAAGATGGCTTTTTAAATGTAAAAGGACTAAGCCTTGATGAAGGCGCAAACGAGCTTAGCCTTGGCGAGCTAGAGCTTCCAAAATTTGATCTTGATAGTAAGATAGCGGATAAAACGGAGGCTGCGCTAAATTTAAGCGCTGTAAATTTAAACGACATCTCTTTTAAAAGTGCTATCGCTGCGAGCGTAAAATCACTAAATTTAAATGAGATCTCGCTGCTTGCAAATTTAAATGAAAAAAGCGAGCTAAACGCCACAGCTAAGCTAAAAAATATGGGTGCAAACGCTTTAAAAATAGATGAAGCAGATAGAAATTTAGCAAATTTAAAAGATATAAATGCTTCAAATTTAAATCTAAATTTAGTAAATAACAAAACCGCTCTAACGCTTGAAAAAATAGCACTAAACGGCATCAACGCGCCACTTAGCAAAAGTGCAAGTGCAAATGTAGCAAGCGCTGGCGTGACAAATACAAGCTTTACAATGGATGGCAACAAGAGCCTTGCGAGCCTTGATGAGCTAAACATAAAAAGCATAGGGCTTAAAGCAAAAAATAAAGATATAGCAAGCGTCGCTGACGTGGCGATAAAGAGCATAAGCTTTGATCTTTTAAAAATGGCTCTAAATATCGCTAGTGTCGATGTTAATAAGCCTAAATTTACTTCAGAACTAAACAACAATGGTCTAAGCGCTGTAAATGAGCTAGGATTTGGCGAGCAGAGCACAAAAGCTACAAAAGCGGCAAAACACACTAAAAAGGTAGAGAAAAAGGCTGAAAATAAAGGCGCTTCAAAAAGCAAAGAAAATGAGTTTAAATTTGATGTAAAAAATATAAGTGTAAATAACGCAGACATCGCTTTGACAAATCTTTTTGAAGGCGAGAAGATCGCTCATAAATTTGATAATCTTTTTGTAAAAGTAGCAAATTTAAGTAGCGATTTTAGCAAGCCATTTGACGCAAAAGTGGCGATGAAGAGCTCGCAAAAGCTAAATTTGGATGTTGAGTCCAAGATAAAGATCGAGCCACTTGATGTGAGCGCAAAAATCAAGCTAAATGATACAAATTTACCAAAGTATTTTGCCTACGCAAAGCCCTTTTTAGAGGCCGATCTAGCTAGCGGACAGCTTGAGAGTAGCGCTGAGATAAGCTACGCAAAAGATATCAAAGCAGACGCAAAAGTTAGCATCAAAGATATAAGATTAAATGGCAAAAAAACTGAAAAACTAATCGCCTTTAAAAGCTTAGAACTTGAAAAAATTTCATTTGCCAAAAACGACCTTACTATAAGCGGAGTGAGCTTAAATTCGCCATTTATCAAGGCTCATCTAAGCAAAGAGCGTGAATTTAATCTAAGCAAAATCGTAAAAGAAGATAAAAGAAAAGCCCAAAGTGAGCAAAAAACTGAGAGCAAAAAGGTAGCTATTAAAAAAGATGACGAGCTAAATTTTAGTATCAAAAATTTCTCACTTAACAACGGTGAGGTTGATTTTTCAGATGCGTCACTATTTATGCCATTTGCTACGAAAATTTCAAATCTAAATGGCAAGCTAACTGATATCGATAAAAAACGTCCAAGTTCGGGCGAGTTTAAAGGCACAGTTGGTAAAAATGGCTTTTCTCAGATTACAGCAAAACTATTTCCTTTTGAGCTAAAGCAAAATACCGATATTAAACTTGATTTTAAAGACATCGATCTAATCGACATAACACCATACAGCGGGCAATTTTTGGGTTATAAAATAAAAAAAGGCAAGTTAAATTTAAATCTAAATTATAGCGTTGTTGATTCAAAACTAAACGGCTCAAATCTTATAAATTTTGACACACTCACACTTGGAGAAAAGGTTGATTCAAAAGATGCTGTAAATTTGCCACTCTCGCTTGCTATATCGATATTAAGCGATCAAAATAATCAAATAAATATCGACCTGCCAGTTGAAGGAAATTTAGTCGATCCTGACTTTAAATATGGCGGTGTCATTTGGGCTGCTGTTAAAAAACTCTTTGCAGACATTACGTTAGCTCCGTTTAGATTTTTAGGTAATGCTCTAGGACTTGGCAGCAAGGATCTTAGCTCTATTGATTTTCTTGCTGGAAGCAGCGAGCTAATAAGCTCAGAAGCACCAAAAATAGCTGATTTTATAAAATTAACCACTGCAAAGCCTATGATGAAACTTAGCATCACGCCTACTTACTCTGAAATAGATGTGCTCTACTTTAAAGAAAAAAAGCTTGATCAAAAGATAAATCAAATAATCGCCTCAAGTGGCAAAGATTATATTACCGTGCTAAATTCTCTCGTTCCAAACGCTAAAGATAAAAGTGATAAGGCCTTAAGAGAAGAGGCAATAAAAACCATCGAAGTGGATAAGGAAAAACTAGTTGAGCTAGCAAATGAGCGTGCAAATGCAGTAAAAGAAGCACTCATAAAGGCTGGGCTTGAGACTGGCCGCATAAATGTAAATGATGCAACAAGCTCAGAGCCTAAGCAAAACACCTACGCAAGTGTGCTTATGGGAGTGGCGAACTAAATTTCATTTATCTCACTGCTTCTTGCGTTGTAAACAAACCAGCTAAGAAACATGAGCATCATAAATGCGCCAAAAACTAGGCTTGCGTAAAAATATAAGCTAAAGCCTTCACCTAGTAAATTTGCATTGTGAAGAGCGATCATAACGCCAGCAAGTGAAATTAAATAGCCAATTAGCTTAATGATAAAAATTTTTGGATTTACAAGGATGAGTAAAAGCCCGCAAAGCATGACACCAAGGGCTATTTGTAAATTTAAAATGTTAGTTTGAGCACTTGAGCCAAATGTCAAAAAACCAAGCAAAAATATGACTAAAAACATCAAAACAGCATAAACTGCCCTGCTTCGTCCAAAGCTATACATAAAGCAAACAAAGCCTTTGTTATGTTTGTTGTAGTCCATTTTTCGCTCCTATGTAACAAATTTTTGTATTTTAATGCCAAATTCTTAAATAAAGGCTTTAATCTGAAATTTCACTCAAATTAGCTAATATTTCACATCTTAAAAAGGAGCAACAATGCCTTATGTTAATATCAAAATAGCAGGCCCAGAGCCGACAAAAGAGCAAAAAGATCAAGTTTTTAAAGAGGTGACTGAGACGCTTGTAAGAGTGCTTGGCAAGAAAAAAGAGGCGGTAATGATTTTCATAGAAACTCACGACGCTAGCAACATCGGCGTAGGTGGCGAAAGCGTAGAAGATAAGAGAAAGGGGATAAAATGAGCGAATTTAGTAAAGCAGATATTGAACGAAAAATAACACTTGAAGTTGGTGACAAGGCGCCAGAGTTTGAAGCGCTAAATCAAGACGGTGTAAAGGTCGTACTAAAGGACTTTATAGGCAAAAATGTAGTGCTTTACTTCTACCCAAAGGACAACACTCCGGGCTGCACGACTGAGGCTTGCGAATTTAGCGCGAACTACGATCAGTTTATCAAAAACGACACAGTTATCATCGGCGTTAGCCCAGATAGCGTGAAGTCGCATGCGGGATTTATCACAAAGCAAAATTTAAAGCACATCCTCTTAAGCGACGAGGATAAGGAAATTTCTAAACTCTATGGTGTTTGGCAGGTCAAGAAAAATTACGGCAAAGAGTATCTTGGCATTGTTAGAAGTACATTTGTGATCGGCAAAGACGGCAAAATAGCAAAAATTTACAAAAGCGTAAAAGCCAAAGATCATGCCGCAAAAGTGCTAGCCGATCTAGTAAAATAGGGAGCAAGAATGAAATTTATAAAAATGCTAATTTTAAGTACGTTTTTTGCGCTAAATTTATCAGCTCTCACTGAAGGTGTAGAGTATCAAACTCTAGCAAAACCACTTGATGTGCCTAAAAACTCGGTCGTCAAGGTCTTTAGCTACGACTGCACACACTGCTATAAATTTGACCGAACTATCACAAGAAAGCTGATGTCAAAGCTTGAAGATGTAAAATTTATCCCATATCACCTAAGTACAAAAGGCAAGCTTGGTGAGACCGCAAGCAAAATTTTTGCTGCTCTTATCTTTATAGATGAAACAAATGGGATTGATCTACTAAGCGATGAGTCAAAATTTAAGCAAGCAAAATTTGCGATCTATAAAGCAAGACATGATGAAAAAGATGATTTTAATGATGGCAAAGACAAAGAGAGATTTATAAATTTAGCCCTTAAAGCAGCTCACGTGAGCAAGGACAACTACGAAAAAGCACTAAATAGCGACCGAGCAAAAGAGCTTTTAGACGCATGGTTCGCCTCTTATGATGTTGCTAGCATTAGCGGTGTGCCAGCTTTTGTAGTAAGCGGCAAATACTTAATAAATTTAAGCGCAGCTTCATCAATCGATGAGATGGCAAAGATCATACAAGAGCTTTTAGATAAGTAGTTTTGGCGGGTAATATCTGCAAATTTTGGTCTTAGAAATGTAAATTTAAAGCAATTTTAGATAAACTCAGACCAAAATTTCTAAGAAAAAAGAAAGGTTTAACAATGAATGCTTCAGAATTTATCTGGATGGATGGAAAATTAGTTAAATGGGACGATGCAAAAGTACACGTTCTAACTCACTCTTTGCACTACGCTAATGCCGTATTTGAAGGCACAAGAGCTTATAAAACAAAAAAAGGTCTAGCTATTTTTAGACTCCAAGATCACACAAAAAGGCTTTTAAGATCAGCAAAAATGACTGTTTTAAATGTACCTTACACTGAGGAAGAGCTTGAAAAAGCACAGATCGAGCTACTTCGTGCAAACAAATATAACGGCAACGTCTACATCCGCCCACTTATATTTTTAGGATACGGCGTAATGGGCGTAGCTCACACAAAAGCGCCAGTGCAAACCGCTATCGCTTCATGGGAATGGGGTGCATATCTTGGCGATGAAGGCCTAGAAAAAGGCATTAGAGTTAAAATTTCAAGCTTTGCCAAACTCGCACCTGCTGCTCAAATGAACAGAGCAAAAGCTAGCTCAAACTACCTAAGCTCACAAATGGCAAACTACGAGGCAAAAGAAGCTGGATACGACGAGGCACTACTTCTTGATAGCGAGGGCTTTGTAGCTGAAGGCCCAGGCGAGTGCTTCTTTATCGTTGAAAATGGCGTTTTAATCACTCCGCCAAACGACAACAGCCTACTTAGCATCACTCAAGATACGGTCATAAGACTTGCTCATGATCTTGACATCGAAGTAAGAAGAGAGCGCATCACAAGAGATCAGGCTTACACAGCTGACGAGGCATTTTTCACTGGTACTGCAGCTGAAGTAACACCGATAAATAGCATAGATAACCGCATTATCGGCAACGGAGCTAGAGGCGAAGTGACAAAGAGACTACAAAAAGCTTATTTTGACGTGGTTTATGGTCTAAACAAAAAATATGAATCATTTTTAACATATATTTAAAAATTTAAAGGAACGAAATGCCCGCTGATTTAAACGATTATTTCAATAAAAAAAAGCCAGGTAATGATAACAGAGGCTCTAGTCAAAATAGCGACAAAGAGCCGCCTTTCAAAAAGGACTTTAAAATGCCAAATCTACCAAGTGGTTTTGGTAAATTTGGAGCACTTGCCTACATTGTAATTGCAATTATTGCTATTTTTGCTATCACTCAGCCATTTAAAGTGATTCACTCAGGTGAAGTTGGCATCAAGTCTACAGCAGGTAAATACGAGCCAAATCCTTTGCAACCAGGCTTTCACTTCTTTTTACCTTTTATCCAAGACATCATCATCGTGGACACCAGAGTTAGGATCATAAACTATACTTCTGGTGAGGATATGGGCGAATCAATGCAAAAATCATATCAAGGCGTTGGTGCTGGAATTTTACGTAAAAATTCTATTTCAGTACTTGATGCTAGAAATTTACCAGTTAGCATTGATATTACTGTACAATACCGTTTAAATCCAGAAAACGCCCCTCAAACTATTGCCTCTTGGGGTCTTAGCTGGGAGAGCAAGATAGTTGATCCTGTCGTTCGTGACGTAGTTCGAAGTATCGCTGGTAAATATACAGCAGAAGAGCTTCCTACAAAGAGAAACGATCTAGCAAGACAAATCGATGATGGCATAAGAAAAGACATCGACTCTCAGCCAAATAAGCCAGTTGAGCTTTTAACAGTACAGCTTCGTGAGATTATCTTGCCTTCAAAGGTAAAAGAGCAGATCGAGCGCGTCCAAATCGCTAAACAAGAAGCTGAAAGAACAAAATACGAAGTAGAAAGAGCAAATCAAGAAGCCTTAAAACAAGCTGCACTTGCAGAAGGTACCGCTAAAGCTGCTATCATCGAGGCAAAAGGTAAGGCTGATGCCATTAAAATCGAGGCTGACGCAACTGCGTATGCAAATAAAGAGGTTGCAAAAAGTGTCGATCAAAATCTACTAAATTTAAAGCAGATCGAGACGCAAAACAAATTTAACGAGGCTCTAAAAGAAAACAAAGATGCTAAAATTTTCTTGACACCTGGTGGGGCTGTGCCAAACATCTGGCTAGATGCAAAAGATAAAGCAAGAGCTAGCTCAGTAAGCGAGAGATAAAAATGAATAGCGTAACAAAAAGTATAGACTGGCAAAAAGTTGGCGGATTGCTCCCAGTAGTGGTTTGCGATCATGCCACAAACGAAGTTTTAATGCTTGCTTACATGAACGAAGAAGCATTAAATTTAAGTCTATCTAGCCGTTACGCTCACTACTTTTCACGTACTAAAAATAGAATTTGGAAAAAAGGCGAAGAAAGTGGCAACACTCAGGAGATAAAGGCTGCTTTTTTAGACTGCGATAACGATACTTTGCTTTTAAAGGTGATTCAAAACGGAGGCGCTGCTTGTCACACTGGAGCAAGGTCATGCTTTTTTAATGAGATAAATTTGCATGACGGCAAAATTTTAGATACAAAAACTGAAGTCAAAAAAATAAATTATGGTGTACTTGACGAGCTTTACCATGTGATAGAAGATAGAAAGCTAAATGCTAACCCTGAGACTTCATATGTGGCAAGTCTTTTTAAAAAAGGCGAAAATCAAATTTTAAAGAAAGTTGGCGAAGAGGCTGGCGAATTTATAATGGCCGCAAAGGATCTTAGTTTCGCAGAAAACTCAAAGCAAAATGAGCAAAAAGCAAAAGATGATCTGATCTATGAAGCAGCCGATCTTTGCTTTCATGCACTTGTAGCACTTTCAGCCCATAATATCCATCCAGATGCTGTAAAAAACGAACTTGCAAGGCGTTTTGGCATGAGCGGCATTGAAGAGAAAAGATCGCGAGATGTTAAATAGCATTAAGCACAACTTGCTTTTTGTATTGCAAAATGCAAAGCTCATTGATTTTCTAACCTATGGCTGGATATTTTTAGCATTTATACTAATTGTGCTTTTAGGAATTTTTATCGTGATAAAGTCGTGGTGGCAGATAGGATTTTTATTTATTCTAGCTGCTTTTTTCGGACTTTTTGTAGGTAATTACTACGCAAACAAATATATAAATGAAAATTTAAGGCCAGTTAGCATAAGCAAAATAACCACCAAACAGCTTCAATATGTCGATGCATTAATGGTTGATTTTAATATTACAAATAATTCAAATAATGCACTTAGTATCTGTAAAATCGAACTTGACTTCTATCTAAGCTCAAGACAAAATACGAAAGATTTTTTTAACTCACTTAATCCATTTGCTAGAAAAAGAATCATCTTAAACGAGGAATTTTTACCAAAACAAAGCATTGAAGTTAAAGAATTTGTCAATGATTTCGCATTTATAGACTACAATATCTCTAAAAAAGTGGAGTGTTTTTGATGAGCTCAGCATATTTTACGATCGTTCATATTATCGTTCTTTTTGCGATTACTCTGCTTTCTATTTTGTTTCTTGTGTTGTCGCTTAGAGCTGAGCGAAAGTTATTTTTATCACTATTTTTTACAAACATTCTAGTCTCAACCACACTTGCTGTTTTTTTGATGCTAGTGCTTGATAAATATACAAAAAAAGGTATGCTCGAAAATGTAAAAAGTGAGCGAATTTTGCGAAACGAGAGTATCGTTTTTAAGGGGCAAGTGAGAAATATTGGTAAATTTACAATTAGCAGCTGCACGCTGACAGTCAAACTAATCAATCAACCACTAAATAAAAATGACCTTGGCGGTGAAGCATTTTTTAAGCCAAGCGGGCTTTCATTTTTCTCATGGATTCTTGGCACAGATAAGGACGAGAGGCCAAATACAGTTGAATATAAATTTGATGTAGCCAAAAATTTACCAAAGCAAAAAAGCATACCATTTACCGTATATATGCCATATCCGCCTTACTTTAAAAATGGCATGAATATCACAAAACTAAATTGCTACTAATCAAATTTAAAGCAAATTTTTACAAATTTCATAGGATAAAACGCTAAGTCTTAGTTTGCTTTTAGAGTAAATTTTATATTTTTAGTATCTGCAATAAACACAAATTTTTAAATTAAAGATTTAAAAAGTACAAAGTATATCAAGTAGTCTTCCCAATTTTTGTAGGTCATTTAAGAAAAGTTGCTTTGTCTTTTGCGTAAATTCTTTTGCTTCTTTTAGGGTTTTAGCCTCAGCTATATTATAAACAAACTCTTTTTTTAGGATCTTTGCACCTTTTTTATAAAAGAAATTTGCCTCTATTAAGCTTGCAAAAAAACTATCATCTCTTAAATAGTAGTTTGTTGCTACATTTACATGTACTGGCTTTTGTAACAAAAAATCGCCACAAACACTATTTTGTGAGCTAAATTTAACACTCTCAATCACATCAGGCCTTATCTCATAAAATTTTATATCATTAGCTTTTTTTAAAGCTAATATATCACTTGATTTATTTAAATTTATAGAGCTATTATTTACTTCAAGTACGTTTATAATACCTTTTGCAAGCGAATAAGCATTTAAAATTTTATCTTCTGCTAAAAAATTGACCACACCAAAAAATGGCACACTAGCATTTTGTTCTATAAAATTTTGAGCAGTTTTTATTTGTAGCTGCTGTTTTGTGCCATTTATCTCATAGTAGTTTACGTAAATAGAAATTTCATCTTTTTTGCTTGGATTCTTTTGTGAGCAACCACTAAAAAATAGTGCAACAAGTAAAAAAATAGCTAAATTTTTCACTTTATGAAATAGTCACCATCAAAGCTTACAAGCGAATATCTTCGCTCATTGCCGATACTTTCTTTAAGTTCATCTATGCTTAAAAATTCTAAGCTATCTGCACCGATATATTCTCTTACTTCCTCTGCATTTTTTTTAGAGCTTATTAACTCTTCAAAGCTTGGCGTATCGATACCGTATCGCTCTGGGTATTTAAGCTCAGGGCATGCAACTCTAAAATGAATCTCTTTAGCGCCCGCATGTCTTAAAAGATCAACCACCTTTTTTGAAGTGGTACCGCGAACGATACTATCATCGATAACAACGATACTTTTACCTTTTAGAACCGATGACATCGGGTTAAGTTTTAGCTTGACTTTTAAATTCCTCATCTCTTGGCTTGGCTCGATAAAGGTTCTACCCACATAGTGGTTTCTAGTGATAGCTAGCTCAAATGGGATCTTGCTCTCATTTGCATACCCAAGTGCTGCTGGCACTCCACTATCTGGTACAGGTACGACGAAATCTGCTTTAATTTTGCTCTTTTTAGCTAGTACTTCACCCATTTTTTTTCTAACTTCATAAACACTTTTACCTTCTATCACGCTATCTGGGCGTGCGAAATAGATATATTCAAATGCACAAATTCTAGGATCTGGCTCATAAATTTGAATGCTTTGAAACTCACTTTTTCCATGTTCAAAAACTATCATCTCGCCAGGCCTGATATCTCTTATAAAGCTAGCCCCCACAAGATCAAAAGCGCAAGTCTCGCTAGCTACGATATATCCACCATCTTTTAGCTTGCCAAGACTTAGTGGCCTAACACCCCAGCGATCTCTTATGGCAAAGGTTTTATGGCGTGACTGGATGAGTAGACAATAAGCACCTTTTATCTTGTCAAGTGCTGCAATAATACGGTCCTGCAAGTGTTCGCTATGGTTTCTTGCGATTAGATGGATGATGTTTTCAGTATCCATATTTGTCTGAAATATCGCACCATCCTTAATAAGCTCATCTCTAACCTCATCTTTATTTACCAAATTTCCATTATGGACGATTGAAATTTGTCCCAAAGAGTAATTAGCGGCTATTGGCTGAGCATCACGACCCGAGTTTTTACCAGCAGTTGCATATCGGTTGTGACCAATAGCCATATCACCTTTTAGCGATCTTAAAATTTCTTCATTAAAGACCTCTGTAACTAGGCCATTACCCTTGTGAGTAGAAATTTCTCCATCATCACAAATGCTAATGCCGCTTGCCTCTTGGCCACGATGCTGCATAGAAAATAACGCATAATACGCAGTTTTTGCTGCATCTTTAGAATTTATAATACCAACTATTGCACACATTTTTTTCCTTTAGTTTTCATCATCTTTGTAAATTTCAAGAACATTTTTGTAGTTAAACTTGATCTCATCGCCAGCATTTAAACAGCCTTTTGTAAATGGCTCATTGTCTAAAATGCCGGTAAATTTGCCGTTATTTGTCTCGCTAACGACCACCCACATACGCTCAACCTGAGCAAACTCATCATCTTCAAATCTAAATATAAGCTTTACTATATCGCCAGTTCTTAAATTTTGACGCTTTTCACGCTCAGGCAGATAGAATTTATCACCAAATTCTAGCTTATAGCTCTCTACATCATCAAGCTCAAATTTAATCATTAAGCCCTAAACTATCGTCTATCGAGTAAAGGCCACTATTTTGATCTTTTAACCAAATGGCAGCCCTGATCGCACCTTTTGAAAAGGTTGCCCTACTCGTTGCAGTGTGATTTAGCTCGATAAACTCGCCGTCATTATAAAAGCCAACCGTGTGGCGACCGACCACATCTCCACCACGAAGTGCCATAACTGCGATCTCGTCCTTGCTTCTTTCGCCCACCATGCCAGCTCTACCAGTGACTAAAACATCTTTTAAATTTAGATCCCTAGCCTCAGCCACGCAGCCAGCCAAGGTCATCGCAGTGCCGCTTGGAGCGTCCTTTTTGTGCCTATGGTGTTGCTCTACTATCTCTATGTCAAATTCTCTTAATGTTTTTGAAGCGATCCTTGCAAGGCGGTTTAGTACAGCTACGCCCAAACTCATATTTGTTGCGTAAAGAATAGGCATAGTTCCAGATGCTAGGTGGAGTAAATTTTTATCTTCGTCATTTAGTCCCGTCGTACCGATAACTAGTGGTTTTGGATTGGTTCTAGCGTAGTTTAGCAATGCTACTGTAGCCTCTTTTTGGCTAAAGTCGATTATCACATCGCATGCTTCAAAAAATTTAGCAAAGTCATTTGTCAAAAGTTCGTTACTTAAATTTTCAACCTGATTTTTTTGGCTAAAAGCGATGCTTAAAGTGGCATCTTTTTCATCTTTTAAACAAGAAATGATACTTTGAGCCATCTTTCCACTAGCACCATAAAGGCCTATTTCTACCAAAATTTATCCTTTGATTTTTGGTTGAAATTTAACATAAAATTTATTATAGATAGATTACAAATAGGCTTTAAAAATACGTATAAAATCAAAAATTTGATAGAAAAAAAGAAGAAAAATTTAGCCAAAAAATTGGCTAAATTTGAGTATTAATGCAAGCTTTCTATGTAGCTCATAGCGCTTAGTGCAGCTACCGCGCCATCACCTGCGGCTACGATGACTTGCTTTGGAGCATCCTCTCTAATGTCACCTGCTACAAAGAGTCCATTTAGACTAGTTTGCATCTTAAGATTTGTCTTAACCTGTCCGCCATCAGCCATATCGCAGATAAATTTGCCATTTTCATCTTTTAAAATTTCGTTATTTACATTTAGTCCGACAAAGGTAAAAATTCCTGGCACATCAAGCACGCGCTCTCCATTTTTGGTATCAAGCACTATCTTTGTTAGGCCCATTTTATCGCCAAGTGCCTCTTTTATCGTCGCACTTGTTATGAACTCGATCTTTTCATTTTTTCTAGCTTTTTCAACCGTAGTTGGTGCCGCTCTAAACTCTTCACGTCTATGGATTAGATAGACTTTTGAGCAGATATTCGCTAGGTAAAGTGCCTCTTCAACGGCTGTGTCGCCACCGCCAAGAACAGCTACCTCTTTATTTTTGTAAAAAAATCCATCGCATGTTGCGCATGTGCTAACACCTTTGCCAAAGAACTCATCCTCGCCCTTAAAGCCAGCACGTCTTGGAGTTGAGCCAGTTGCTACGATGACAGCCTTTGCCTGCTCGCTCTTACCGCCCTCAAGTAAAATTTCAAAGCTACCGTCGCTGTTTTTTCTAACACCAACGACGTTTGCCCACTTATGAACTAGTCCAAATGCACTACACTGCTTCCACCAAGTGCTCATAAAGTCAAAACCGCTCTCGCCAGGGGCTTTTTGGCCTGGGTAGTTTTCTATCTCTGAGCTAGAGGTGATCTGACCGCCAGGCTCGCCTTTTTCAAACATTACAACATTTTTTAGTCCACCTCTAGTGGCGTAAAGTCCGGCGCTTAGTCCTGCTGGACCGCCTCCGATGATCGCTAAATCAAGCATAATTTTCCTTTATTCTAAAACATTTATGGGTGAATTTTGTTTATAAATTTCACCCCTTTGATGAACTATCTCAACACTACTTGGAAGCTTTGTAATGCTCAAATTTCGCATCAGCTCCAAGACCGTATTAATATCTGAGCTTATATATTTTAGTGTTGAGTTTGACTCATATCTTTTTTGAAAGATATCAATTGCCACAACTGTTTCATTTTTGATTGGTAAAATTTCGTCTAATTTTGATTGATTTGAGCTGAAGATTAAAAGCGTGTATTTTGGCTCTTTTGGAGTAAAAATTTCGCTTTTTTCGTAGAAAACTAGCTTCGCAAAATCAACAAATTTATATTGTGAAAAACGATAGTTGCTATACGCAAATGCAGCTGCTATCATAGCTGCACCAAAAAATGAACCAAATATATATGTAAGAGGAAGTAGACTTCCTCTTCTTTTTTCGCTCATTAAAGAAGCGAATTTAGTTTGTCAGCTAAGGCTTGTTTTGACTGTGCACCGACCATTTGCTCAACTAGCTCGCCATTTTTGAAAAATAGCAATGTTGGGATCGATCTGATGCCAAACTCAACTGCAAGATCTTGCACTTCGTCAGTATTTACCTTGCAAATTTTTGCTTTGCCATCAAAGTCTTCAGCAAGCTCTTCGATCACTGGAGCTAGCATACGGCAAGGTCCGCACCATGGAGCCCAAAAGTCTACTAAAGCAACGCCTTCTTTTGTAACATCAAAATTCTCTTTTGTAAGTTCGATGTATTTTCCCATTTTTTCTCCTTATTTTAAGATGTGGCAATTATACAAAATTAAATTTAAATTTTATCTAAATAATAAATTTTATTATAAACTAATATTTTCTATAAACTCGAAATTTTTATTTTTTATAACTAGCAGATCAAGCTGAAAATCTCTGTTTGGCTCATTTTTCATCATATAAAAATTTATAGTTTTTAAAATTTTCATGTATTTTGCTTGATTTAGCCTATACTCCGCCTCATACTCTTTACTAGTCGCTTTTACCTCTATAAAGTGTAAAATTTTATCACTGCTTAGAGCAATGATGTCTATCTCACCAAATTTAGAGTGAAAATTTCTCTCTAAAATGACAAAACCAAGCTTTTGTAAAAATTTACACGCCCTATCTTCCGAGCTTTTGCCAAAGAGATACTCTTTTAACCCCAAGCTACTCCTCGATCCTCATCATAAATGGCTCTTCTTTTATATACTCTTGCTCTTTTAAAATTTCAATTGTCCTTCTTACATCAGCCTCAAGACTCGTATGTGTCGTAAAGAACAATACCGCAAATTCGCTCTCATCTTTTGGTTTTTGAAGTATGCTATCGATCGATAAGTTATTTTCGCTCATTAAATTTGTGATCTTTGCTAGCACACCCATTTTATCTTCGACTTTTAATCTAAAGTAATACTTTGTCTTTATCCTATCGCGGTCAAGTAGCTCAAGCGTATTTAATTCAAAAGGTGCTTTATATCCTAGCATTGGCGATTTGCTATCTCTTGCGATGTCGATAAGATCGCTGATCACCGCGCTTGCCGTTGCATCGCCACCAGCTCCAGGTCCATAGTACATCGTCTCGCCAACGACCTCGCCAACGACACTGATCGCATTTGTTACGCCACTTGCCTTTGCTATCATTTTATTTTGTGGCACAAGCGCTGGATGTACGCGTAGTTCGATTTTACCCTCGCTTTTTTTGGCGATGGCCAGAAGTTTTATTGAGTATTCGAAATCTTTTGCGAAAAAAATATCTTCTGGTGTAATACCTTGTATCCCTTCGATCAAGATATCCTCTGGATCGCCATGTACACCGTATGCGATGCTTGCCAGTATAAGAAGCTTATGAGCCGTATCAAAGCCACCCACATCAAATGTTGGATCAGCCTCGGCATACCCAAGCTCTTGCGCCTTTTTAAGTGCGTCTTTAAAATTTGAACCCTCGTCCATCATTGAGGTTAGGATAAAGTTACTAGTTCCGTTTAGTATGCCATTTATACTAACGATATGGTTTGCGCTTAAGCCTTCCCTTAAGGCTCTAATGATCGGTACGCCACCAGCCACGCTTGCTTCAAAACCAAATGGCGTGTTTTTGGCTAAATTTTGCAAAGCATATCTGTGATAGGCCAGAAGTGCTTTGTTTGCGGTCACGACTGCTTTTTTTCGCTTTAAAATTTCACTCACAACCCTAAAAGGCTCTTCCACACCACCCATAAGTTCGACAAAAACGTCGATATCATCGCGATTTATAACGCTATTTATATCGTCAGTCAAAGGGATGCCAGCATCTCTTTTTTTATTTAAATTTCTGACCACTCCGATGACTGGCACTATCTCCTCGCCACTTCTTGCTGCGATTAGCTTTTTGTTTTTTAGTAAAATTCTAGCAACTGCCTCGCCAACGGTTCCAACGCCTAATATCGCTACATTCATTCAAATTCTTTCAAATATTTTTTTATATTTCTTGCTGCTTGCCTTATCCTATTTTCGTTTTCGATAAGAGCTAAGCGCACATAGTCGTTTCCGCCCTCGCCAAAACCAATGCCCGGACTAACGGCGACAGAGGCTTTTGTAAGAAGCTGCTTTGAAAACTCAAGGCTGCCTAAGTGGCTAACCTTTGGTGGAAGTTTCGCCCAGATAAACATGCTAGCATTTGGCTTTTTAAGCTCCCAACCAGCCTGAGCAAAGGCCTCTATCATCACATCTCTTCTTTTTTCATAAATTTGGCGTATCTCTTCAACGCAGCTTTGATCGCCGTCAAGCGCGACTGTGGCAGAGACTTGTATCGGCGTAAACATGCCGTAGTCAACCCATGATTTTATCTTTTTAAGTGCGGCGCAAAGTCTCTTGTTTCCGCACATAAAGCCAACTCTCCAGCCTGCCATGTTATAGCTTTTTGAAAGGGTGTAGCACTCGACTGCGACGTCTTTTGCGCCTTCTACTTCAAAAATGCTTGGCGTTTTGTAGCCATCAAATGTAAGATCTGCGTAGGCGATATCTGAGATGATGTAAAATCTCTCTTGCTTTGCAACGCTTACAAGGCGCTCGTAAAAGCTCTTTTGCACGGTCACGGTCGTTGGATTGTGAGGGAAATTTACAACCACATATTTTGGCTTTGGCGAGCTTGCATGTATCGTCTGGATCAAATTTTCAAAAAATTTATTCTCATCTAGCTCAAATTTATCGTTGTAGTGAAGTGGCATCTTTGCGACACTTCCGCCAGCAAATAAAAAGGCCTGCGTGTGTATCGAATATGCAGGATCAGGCACGATAGCCACGTCGCCTGGGTTTATTATGGCTTGAGCAAGATGCACAAAACCTTCTTTGCTACCCATGGTGGCAACTGCTTCAGTTTCTGGGTCTAAATTTACGCCGTATTTGCGCTTATACCAGTTGCAAATGGCAAGGCGGAGCTTGTAAATTCCAGCGCTGGCTGAGTAGCCGTGAGTCTTGTCTTTTTGCGCGCTTTCGCATAGTTTATCGACGATATGTTGCGGTGTTCTGCCCTCTGGGTTGCCCATAGAAAAGTCGATGATGTCCTCGCCAGCTCTGCGTGCTGCCATTTTTATAGCATTTACTTCGGCAAAAACGTAGTTTGGCAAACGCTCAATTGTATTAAATCTTATCTCATCAAACACTGTTTGCTCCTATTTTATAAGCTTGATAATTATCTCATTTTTTATATTATTTATATCAACATTATCGCTAATTAATGCGTATTTTGCGCCTATTGCTAAATTTATAGAAACGGCGGTTTTTGCTTGCTCCTCTTTTATAGAGTCAATCTGATTTAAATTTTTATCATAAATTCTAACAAGTGGCATCCATCTATTTGACTCTTTTGACGCGATATCCAGACTACTTGCACCCTCAACATCAACAAAATAAGTACCACCGCTTTTTAAAAGTGGCGTCTCTTCGTCAAAATTTACCTTTGCAGCCCTAAGAATCATATTCTGAGCATCTAAAAATATCTCTAAATTCCCATCAACCCTATCAAATCCTAAAATTTTAAAACCGCTTTGACTAAGCACTAAGCTTAATAAGTTTGGATCTATTCCACCATTTTTTATGGCTGAAATTCCATAAGAAATTTGATCTCCATTTTTTAGGGAATTTATCCTTGAAATACTTATGTTGGCATCATCTAGAGTTGAATTTATTGATTTTACAAATAATGTAGGAGGAACTTTTTGCTCGCTTATAAATTTTAAATTCAAACTATTTGAACCAAATGAAATACTATCGTAACTTGAGTTTTGTTTTAATCTTGATACTAGCTCATTGACATTGAGTGAGCCATTTTGGTCTAAATTTTCTAAAGAGATTTGCACATTTTCAACATTACTTAAAGCACTTGCACTAGTTTGTAAGCTAAAAGCATAGGCAAATACACTAAAAGCGGTGAAAATCGCTATTTTTTTTACCAAGATTTACCCTTGTTAAGTTCTACAAACTCATCATAGCTCACAAATTTCATCTCTCCATTTTCTACTAAAAATCTAGCTGGACGGCTTGGATTATATTTTGTCACCTTATCGCCGATCTTTAGCTCAATGTTGCCATTTCCACAAACCACAAGCTGTCTTTGGTCTAAATTTATATTTATGCTTTTACTTGTGTCGTTTGATACTTTTTGACCATTTTCAAGATTAATTATCCCTATCCAGACACGTTGTTTTGGTGTAATGACCGCCTCATTTAGTGGCTTTGTAATGTTTTGCTCTATCTTAGGAGCTGGCTGAGCTGCCATGCTTGGCTTCGCAGCATTTTGTTCCATGTTCGCAGGACTTGTTGTCACATTTTGCTCAACTGGAGCTAAAATTTTTACGCTTGATATGTTTGCTTCTATTTTAGGGCTATTTTGAGAGATGGTGATATTTGTATCGATGATATTTTTCTTCACCTCATTTACTATGCTTGACTGAGAATAGCTCACGCTTTTATTCTCATCATTTAAAAACGATAAAAAATTCTCGATATATTTGTAAGCATCAAAATGATATGCCCCACCAGCGATAATAGCTAAAATGATGAGCCAAAATAAAAATCCAATGCCGCCACTACCGCTTTGTTTTTGTATGGTAATATCTTTTGGAGTATAAGAAGAAATTTTTGGAGTAACTTTAGTTTTGTGACTCTCATCAGGGGTGTTTTCTTGCATAAAGGCATCGTATTCAGCGAGCAATTCGCTCAAATCAACATCATATTCACGTTGTAAAATTTTGGCATAACCTCTAATGTTTAAACGTGATAATTTTTCAAAATTTTTATCAAAAATATATTGTAAAAATGTAGGCTCAATATGCGTTTTACGTGAAATTTCCTTTATGCCTATCTCTTTTAAATTCTCTAATTCATTCATCTATCATCCTGTCACAAATTATTGCAAAAGCTGCACTTACATTTAAGGAGTCCCAGCCCTCTTTTAACTTTATACCAATACACTCATCACACTTCGCTAGAGCCTTTTGCGGTATGCCTTCGCCCTCTGAGCCCATCACCAAAGCTCTCTTACCGGCAAACTTCATCTCTTTTACGTTTTTGCCATTACTTGCCGTTGCATAAATTTTAAAACCAAATTGCTTTAGTTCATTTAGCAAACTAAGCCCGTCTTCAAAAATCGCTATTGGTATCTCATAAGCAGCGCCACTACTTGATCTTAAAACGCCTTGCATATTTATGCTTTTTGCCACTATTACAAGACCTTCGCAGCCTAGAGCATAAGCACTTCTAGCGATAGCACCGATATTGCCAACATCGCTTATGCCGTAAAGAATGGCGATAAAATTTAGCTTTTTAAGCTCAGCAATGTCTGAAAATTCAAACTCACTAACATTCGCTAAAAAACCTTGATGGTTTCCACCGCGAGCTAAAGACTGTGCTTTTTGATTATCCACTCGAATAATTTTTTTGCCTGTACCGCAAATTTTAGAGAATAGTTTTTTGTCACACTCTTTTGAGAGATATATCTCTTCTAATATCTGCGGTCGCTTGTTCAAAATATGTAAAAATAGTTGTTTTCCGTATATTATCATGGTAACTTATGGTAGCTAAAGTCAATTAAAATTTAACTTATTTTTGTATGCAACTAGAGTAAATTTTGCACTTTCGTTTTAGTGTCACTAGTAGTTTTGTAGCCTATAATTTAAGCTTTCGTAAGCTCATCATATATCTTTTTTACATCTTCTCCAGTTATTTTATTAAGCAATTTTGCTTTTACTTTTGGAGCAAGATCAAGCGAAAGTATCTCATCTTTTGTGATATTTTGAGTGGCTGTTTTGTCACTTTTTGAGATGACGACTGCCCACTCTCCACTTAAATTTGCTTTTTCTAAAATTTGGACTAAATTTTTGGCTCTATCCTTAAATTTAGTCTCAAATTTTTTGGTGGCCTCTTTTATAGCAAAAATTTCTCTCTCAGGTTCTAAATTTGCGATGCTTTGCACCAAGCTTAATATACGTTTTGGGCTTTCATAGATCACGGCTGGATAGGCTAAATTTAAAGCATTTTGTATAGCCAAAGACCTATCTCTGCCAGTATTTGGCAAAAAGCCTAAAAAGACAAATTCCTTATCACAAAGCCCGCTTGCGACCACGCTTAGAAGTGCGGCGTTTGCTCCGCTTAAAATTTCGTATTTGATATCATTTTTTTGAGCGTATCTTACTAGGCTAACGCCTGGATCACTGATACCTGGCATACCAGCATCGCTCATGTAGGCTACATTTCTGCTAAAAAAATCATCACTTAAATTTGTGAAAAAGTCATCTTCGTTATGGGTGTGAAGTGGAATAAATTTTGAGATATTTATACTTGCGTCAAAACGCTCATTTAGCAGGTTTATAAGACTTTTGCAGACTCTTGTATCTTCGCAAATAGCTATCTCGCATTCACGCAAAATTTTGATCGCACGAAGCGAGATATCTTCTAAATTTCCTATTGGAGTAGGAATAAAGTAGAGCAAGGCTTATTTTTGAGCGTATTTTTTCTTAAATTTCTCAACACGGCCAGCACTGTCAACTATCTTTTCGCTGCCTGTGAAAAATGGGTGGCACTTGTCGCAAATATCAATTCTGATCTCGCTTTTGTTTGACTTTGTTTTAAAAGTGTTTCCGCAAGCACAAGTTACAGTGCAATCTACGTATTCTGGATGGATATCTTTTTTCATCATTTTTCCTTTATTATTTTTGGGCTAATTATCTACATTAAAAGTTGCTGATTATATAAAAAGAAATCTAAAAATCAAATAAATTAAGCTAGGAATTTTGCCACTACTGAGATAACCGCAGTCTGTGATCTTAAAATATTTTTAGTATTTAGGCAGTAGCTATTTTTAAATTTAGCCGTCTCATCCTCGCTAAATCCACCCTCTGGACCAATTATTAAAAGCTCATCATCTTTTTTCTCATTTAAGCCTTTACCACCAAAATTTATAGCTGAGACATTTTTATAAATGCTCATTAGTTCGTCTAAATTTTTATAAATTTCAAACTCCATTAATGAAGTTCGTCCGCACTGCTCGCAAGAGAGAGCATTTATGTAGTTTAGCCTTTCAATATCTATCTTAAAATTTGCTTGAGAAAATTTAGTATAGACAAAAGCTATTTTACCAACACCAAGTTCGTTTAAAAATGGTAATGTCTTTTCGATCGTCTTTGGATCGACGATAGCCCAAGCGATCGTAAAGTCGAATTTTTGCTCTCCATTTGAGCTGGCAAAGACAAGACTTAAGCTCGCACTTCGCCTATCAATCTCATCAATTTCATAAATATACTCTTTAAAATCTCGTAAATTTCTAACGCTTATTCGCTCACCAGCTTGCATTCTTCTAGCTTTTAGGTGCAAAAAAGCTTCATTTACTATCTTTAAGCTTTCATTACCTGCATTTTTATCATATAAAAATTTCATCTAAATCCCTGCAATTACGACTAAACCAAGATCACAAAAACCCTTAATAAGGGCAAATTTTTTAAATTTCTCTAGGTTACCATTAGCTGCATAAATTTTTAGCCTTTTAAACCCTATGGCACTAAGCGCGATTAAAATTATTAAGACAATTAACATTTTTATGGCATTAAATTTAAACTCATATCCGTAATACGCCCATAAAATAAGTCCGGTTAGCACAAGAAAACTAAGTAGCATATGATAAATCGGCAAAAAATATCTTATACGAAGCACATAGTTTTTACCATTGCTGCTAAACTGAGTAATTATTAAATAAAGCACATTACAGGCAACTAGTGCATAAAAAAATATCACATGAAAAGGCAAGGTGTATGCAAAAAGTGAGGAGAGATGTTCGTTCATTTCTTATCTTTAGAGGGCTCGTTCTCTTCAACGACTGGCTCAGGCGGGAGTTGTTCATCGATTGTGACATTTGCGTCTGGTTGAGCTATGGTCACATCACTAGGTACAGGCTCGCTAATATCATTTTTAGCCTCATCTTTATCTCCACAACCCACAAATAGACCAGCTATAAATAAAAAAGAAGTTATAATTTTTTTCATCAAACGTCCTTTGGAATTTCTATTTTTAACCTATTTTTCATATTCTTGAATAAATTTTTATCTTCCCACTCTTCTATGATAGCATCTGAAAATTTGATGTCATCTAGCCTTACCTCGCCCATTTGCGCATTTACGGCGTCCTCTTTAAAGCACTGTGCATAGCCAGTATCAGTCTCATGCACGATAATGCTATGAAGCTTCACTTCACGCTCACCGTTGTTCATTACGCTAAGCTCAAGCAGCCGCTCTATCATAACAAAAAATATACGGCAAAACTGTTCTGCACTTGGATTTAGCGGGATCTCAATCCATCTTGCCGAGTGCTTTTTTAGATCGTTTTTATACTCATCATTATCGCCTGAAAATATTGTTGTAGCGTGATCAAAACTATCAATGATCGTTTTTATGTTTTGCTTCATTAAGCCAAAATCATAGACCATGCCAGCATTATCAAGAAAATTTGAGCTAAGTAAAATTTCTGCCACATAGCTATGCCCGTGGATGCTAGTCCTACAACGCTTTGAGCTGCAAAATCTCACAATATGTGCATTTTCAAATCTAAAAAGCTTTCTAATAATCATCAAACACCTTCTTTATCGCTCCAAAGCCTGATGTGGATACGCTCTGAGTAGTTAAATCCATGCTTTATGGCAAATTCTGCTGTTTTTAAAGCATTTTCGTTTAGCTCAGCTTTATTCGCCCCTATTGCCATACACCAAACTGGCAAATCAACTTGACTTTTTATATTTATAATCTCGTCCAACTCGCTTTTATCAAAGTGCGAGAGGACAAATTTTAAAAAGCTACTTCTTGCATTATTTTTAATAGCCAAAATAGCGTCTAAATTTATGCGTTTTTGTTCATTAACTCCGCTATTTGCTAGCTTTACTCCAAGTGCAAAATGGCATTTTTTATAAATTTCATATTTAGCAAAATTAATTAAGATAGTGCCGTTCGTCTCAAAATGCACTTCATAATCTTCAAGCAATTTCTTTACCAAATTTATAAAATTTTCATTTTCATGCCAGATGAGCGGCTCGCCACCGGTTAAAACAATAATAGGCTTTTGCATTAAGCCTTTGCATAGGTTATCAACTAGGCCTAAAATTTCATCTACACTGTAAATTTTATAATTAAAATGCCCTTTAAAAACAGCCCTTATACTATCGCATCCTAGTAAGCTTTCGCCGGTTTTTAAAGACTTTGTTTGCACGCCAAAGCCAGAGCAGTTTAAGTTGCAGCCTAAAAATCGTAAAAATATAGCGAGTCTGCCTTGGTGAGCCCCCTCGCCTTGGATACTTAAAAACGCCTCAACTAGCTCTAGCTCTTTGCTCATCAACCACCAGTTTGATAAAAGGCACGCGAAGAGGTTTCATTGTTAGCACCTATCGCCCATTTGTTCTCTTTTGGCTTGTTTGCTAGTACTTGCCTTAAAATTTCACTTGCAGCTACGATATCACCTTTTTCAACCGCTTTTTTGATACTAAGAGCCTCTTCAAAGTAAAGGCAAGGTATCAAAAGCCCCTCGGCACTTAGTCTGATGCGGTTGCAACTCTCGCAGAAGTCGTGCTTGTGTGGATCAATGATGCCAAATTTATAACCATCATCAAGTCTATAAATAGACGCAGGCGCATTTGATAGTTTTCCATCTTTTGTAACATTATATTTTTGTGAGATGATTTTTAAAATTTCATCGCTACTTAACCCTTTTAGATCATCTTTAGCATGTGAATTTTCCATATACTCAATAAATCTGATCTGAGAATCTCTAAATTTAGCAAACTCAAGCAAATTTATAAGCTCATCATCATTTACACCTTTTAGTGCGACAGTGTTGATTTTTACTTTTAATCCAGCATCATGAGCTGCTTCAAAGCCAGCTAAAACTTCGTGCAAGACACTTTTTTGTGCGATAAATTTAGCCTTTTGTTCATTTAGCGTATCAAGCGACATATTTATGCGCTTTAGTCCGGCGTCTTTTAGCCTTTTGGCAAAGTGTGAAAGCATATAGCCATTTGTAGTAAGCGCTAGATCGATGTCTGGATTATAATCACTTATCATCTTTATAAAAACGTCTAAATCCTTACGTACAAGCGGTTCACCACCAGTGATTCTTATCTTTTTTATACCTTCATCGATAGCCACTTTTACAAATAAAAATAGCTCTTCAAAGGTTAATAAATTCTCTCTTGGCGTCCAGCTAAATGGTGTTGTAGGCATACAATACCTACACCTAAAGTTGCAACGCTGAGTTACAGAAATCCTTAAATAATCAACAACCCGACCATATTTATCGATTAGCATAAAGCACCTTCTTAAGCTTGGTTAGAGCTTTTTATAATTTTTTCAATTATATGTTAAAAGATTTAAATCAAAATAAAAATTTAAGCCAATTTTTGTAGTTTAAGAGTAGATTAGTCTTTTTAAAATTAGCCTGTAAATTTAGGCTAATTTATGAAATTTAAGCACAAACTCGACTCGCCCCATTCCAACATGAAGGTCCTTTGCGATCATCGCTGCACTTTTTCCGTCTTTAAACATTTTTAAAATTTGCTCTTCTTCATTGATGACGCTTGGTGCGATTTTATTAATATCTCTTGTTCGCTCTTCAAGACTGACTATCCTATCTTTTTGCTCTGTTGCAAAATCATCAATTACTCGCTCGATGCTCTTAATCGCACGAATTATTGGTACAATCTTTTCATTTATTTGCAAATCAATATTTTCTTTTATCTGTTTTTTAAGTGGCTCATATTGTTCACTATTTTTAAACGCCTCGCCCTCAAGCATTGAAATTTGCTTTTTTAGATTGAAATTTTCTTGCATAACACTTTCTATCGCTCGCTCAAATCTCGCAAATTTTTTATTTGTCTCACTATCTTTTATCAACATTAAAGCTACTATTATCGCCAAGACGATACCAAAGCCTAAAAAAATATAAATTTCCATATTTTTCCTTTACGAATTCGCTCTCATTTCTCTTATCATTACACGCTCTCTAGCTGTTACGTAAGCGTTCCAGTCGGCCTCATCCTCTTCGTGCATATTTTCTATCTTTGCTAAATTTTCACTAACAGCCCTTAAATAAAGGCTCAAATTTCTCTTTGGAAAGATAGGCATAGCAATCCTTGCGTAGTAAATTTCATCTTTTATAAATTTCTCTTCACTTATTTTGATGTGTGTAAAGCCTATTTCTTCGATACTCGTCCTCTCTTTTAGTGGCAAATATTGCTTATGTTCGTTTTTAATATAATCACTCAGAGCATCGACTTTTCTATGAAGCTCAATCAGCAAAGTTAATAAAACTTGATCGCTCTCTTTGGTTTCGCCACGTGATTTAGCTCGTTTTAGCCAAGCCCCAAGCGCGTCCTCTTCGCCCGGCAAGATGGAGTCAAACTCTCTTTTAAATCTCTCGCTCCCATCTTTATCAGACTCAAATTCCATATCAAGAGGCGCTTTAAACAGCTTAATCTCACTCATAATACACTAATCCAAACAAAGATAAAAAATAAAATTCCCAAATAGCCATTTAATGTAAAAAATGCTCTATCTATCTTGCTAAAGTCGCGTCTTACGATCCTATGCTCAAAAAATAAAATAACGCCACTTACTAAAATTCCAAAAAATGCCATCGCTCCAAGTCCAGCCGCCCAAGCAAAAAGTAGCCAAAATATAAAAGCTAAAGCGTGAAAAATGGCTGATAAAAAAAGTGTAGCCTTGTCGCCGTAAATAGCTGGTATACTAAAAAGCTTGTTTTCTTTATCAAATTTCATATCTTGAAGTGAGTAAAGCAAGTCAAATCCAGCTACCCAAAATGTCACACCAAGACAAAGTAATACGCTCCAAAGCGGTATAGCAGCGCTCACTGCGACCACGCCAGCGATTGGAGCAAGACCTAGGCTAAGGCCAAGCACTAGGTGTGCTAGCTCGCTAAAGCGTTTAAATAGCGAATATCCGCCAAGAACAGCTAAAATAGGAAAACTTAGCCAAAATGCGAGCGAATTTATAAAATAAGCGCATGTGATAAAAACAAACGCATTTGCCACGATAAAAAGCTGCATATTGCTCCTACCGATACGACCATCAACACTTGGACGGCTCGCAGTTCGCGGATTTAGCTTATCGATATCTTCATCTTTATATCTATTAAAAGCCATAGCAAAATTTCTAGCACTAACAGCGCAAAAAGTACCTAAGATAAGCAGCTTAAAACCAAACCAAGCCGAGCCACTTTCTATCTTGTTAGCAACTATCATCGCAACAAAAATAAAAGGCAAAGCAAAAACAGAATGCTTAAAAACGATAAGTTCAGCGATAATTTTTAATTTTTCTATCATTTGATAAATTTCCATTTTCTTTAAAAGTGGTTGATTTTACACCATTTTGCTTTAAATTTGAATTTATATTATCATTACAAGATTAATTTAAAACAAAGGGTTATTATGGGCAAAGTAGCGATTATTGGAGATAGTTTTAGTGCGTTATTTACGGCTTACGAATTAGCTAAAAAGGGTGAAGAAATTTTAATTATTAGCAGCCAAAAAGATGATTTTACAAATGGAATTTTAGCGCCTTTTGGCATACACGCTCTTGCAAAAGATGGATCGATATCTAGCTCGTTTATGGGGCTAGTTAGCAAAAAAAGCGAGCTTGATATAAGTATTTGCTTAAATGAAACCTTTAGAGCTTGGATGGCAAATTTTACACTTAAATCAACCAAAGCTCATGATAAAAAGATGCAAATTTTGTTTTCAAAATTTGGCAAAAAAAACTTTGAAATTTTAAGAGAGCTAAACGAAAAATATCCGCAGATAAATTTCGGTGAGAGCGGTGTTTATCTACTTTTTAGCAATGATGAAAGCTTTAAAAAAAGGCTTGATGAGATAAAGGTTGCGCATAGCGAGCAAGAAATTTTAAGCGTAGATAAAGAGCTTGCAAATTTTGGGCTAATAAATAAAAACATAAAAGGCGCTATAAATTTAGCCAAAAACGCAAGTATTGACACAAATGAGCTCAAAAAAGCTTTGATAAATGAGCTAAATTCTCTCGGAGCAAAATTTATAAATGATGAAATTTATGAGCTAAAAACGCAGGGGCAAATAGTGCAAAAAGCTACCGGCAATAACGCCGAATATGAGGCCGATAACTTTGTGATTGCCTCAAAAAATTTAGAGCTTTCAAATAAACTAGGCACGAGCTTAAATGCGATTTTGGCTAAATTTTATACTATTGATCTTAGCCTAAATGAAGGGCAAATCCCTAAAAAACCAATCATTTTAAATGATCTATTTGCCAAAATTTATCCAACTAAAAATGGCGTTATGATTATTACAAATTTACAAGTCGGCGCTATCGATACGCTTGTTAAAACTGAAAAGATTAATGCATTTTTAAATGAACTAAAGATACATCTTGGTATAAGCGAGCTAAAAGAGCCTAGCTTTAGGGCAAACTACGTACTTCTTAGCTCAAACGATAAGCCAGCTCTTGGACGCGATAACATATATAGTAACTTGATCTATAACCAAGCTTATGGACTAAATGAACTTAGTTTTGCTCCGTATTTTGCCAGTGTTTTGGCTAGTCTTATAAAAGATAGCAAAAATAACGAGGAAAATGATGAAATTTTACTCTTTAGCTCGTTTTACGAGGGCTAGACTTGTTTAAAGAATTTGCAATAATTGGCACCACAGCAAGTGGCAAGAGCGATCTTGCATTTGAGCTTGCAAAGGAGCTTAATGGCGTCATCTTAAGCCTTGATTCGCTTGCACTTTATAAAGAGATAGATATCGCCAGCGCAAAGCCAAATAAAGAGCAGCTTGAAGCCATAAAGCACTTTGGTGTAGATGAAATTTATCCTGATGAAGAATTTAGCGTTGGGGCATTTTTTGAAATTTATAAAAATGCAAAGGGTTTTGCACGCTCACAAGACTGCCCACTCATCATCACAGGAGGTAGCGGATTTTATCTAAAATCAATGCTTAGCGGACTTGCACCAGATGTGCCAAAATGTGAGCTAAATTTAAGCAATGAAGAAATTTACGAGTTAGCTGTAAAAATCGATCCAGAGTTTGCAAGCAAATTTAGCCAAAACGACTCTTATCGCCTCGAAAAGTGGTATCAAATTTATAAATTTAGTAACCAAATCCCAAGCATTTGGCTAAGAGAAAACACCAAAGAGAGCATCATAAAAGAGCTAGCTATATTTGAAATTTTATGGGATAAAGATGAGCTTAGAGAACGTATCAAAAAGAGAACAAAAGGCATGCTTGAAGCCGGGCTCGTAGATGAGGCGAAATTTTTGTTTAATAAATACAAAAGTGAGCCAAAACCACTAAAATCAATAGGTTTAAAAGAGTGCAAGCAATTTTTAGATAAAGAAATTTCTCAAAACGAGCTTGAAGAGCTCATAGCTACGCACACGGCTCAGTTAGCAAAACGCCAGCGAACCTTTAATCGCTCGCAGTTTGAAAAAAAATTCGTGGGTGATTTGGATCAAATTAGAAGTGAAATTTTAAAATTTTTAAGAGAATAAAAACTAGCCCACAAGGGCTAGTTAATAAAATCAAATAGGCATTACCCTAATTTTTGGACTTAGACTCTCTTGCAAGACATTTTCAATCGCATAAAGAGTGCCAGTTGAGCCACTTGCACAGCCCGAGCAAGCACCAAGATAGCGGATATAAATATCAGTATTTTCTCCGTTATCATTTCTGATATCTAAAATTTCTAAATTTCCACCATCCATCTCGAGCATTGGGCGAATTTCTTTATCTATGACAGACTCTACTGCTTTTAACTGCCCTACCATCGTCATATTTTCAAAGCTAATGTCGCCTAAAGTATGATTTGCTTGGGCATTTGCCTGAGCTTCGATCTTCTCACGCTCCATTTCAGCCCTAGTATCACGCAAAATATCCACCAAATAATATTCTCTTTTTTCATGGCCACCAGGCTTTACACAAGACTTGCAAAATGCACCAGCTTTGGTGTATTGCGTGATTTCCTCAACTGTGTGAAGGTCATTTAGCCTTATCACTTCTTTAATCGTACCAAGGCTTACCCTAGCGCACTCGCAAACGATGATCTCGTCTTCAAAATGCTCTGGGTCTATGCCTTTATAGCTTGCAGCTGCTGCTTTTATAACATCATACGCCATAACTGAGCAGTGCATCTTTTGAGGTGGAACTGCTGGCGTTTCTGGATTGTCGCGCATAGCCTTTTCTACATCAAGGTTTGTGATCTTGACTGCTTCATCGACTGTTTTGCCGATACAAAGCTCAGCCATCGTATCAGAGCTAGCTATCGCTGTGCCACAGCCAAAGCTTTTAAATTTAGCATCTATTATTTTGTCTGTCTTTTCATCAACAAGCCAGTATAGCCTAACCGCATCACCGCAGCTTTCTGCACCAAAGTCAGCCACAATAAGCTTTGCATTTGCCTTTTTAGCATCTTCTTCGGTTATCTCTCCCATAAATTTAGGGTTATTCATCCTGTCTTGCACTACCTTAGAGTACTCATCCCAGATAGAGCCTCCGATCAAATTATTCTTTGCCATGTTTATTTCCTTTAAATTTTATAATCCACTCTTATGCCATTCTGGGGCGTAGGCAAATGTACTAGAGATACCTCTTAGTCTATTTACTGCTTTTGTTATGTGCTCGATCGCATAGTCAATCTCTTCTTCTGTATTAAATCTAGAAAGAGATAGTCTAAGTGCGGTGTGAGCCAGCTCTTTATCTGCCCCTATGGCCTCCATTATTGGGTTACTCTCTAATGTTTCACTTGCACATGCTGAGCCAGTTGAAGCTGCGATGCCAGCTTTGTTTAGATCCCAAAGCATCGCTTCGCCTTCAACGCCTTTTATAGAAGCCAAAATGGTATTTGGCACACGTTGTTCTTTTTTTCCTACAACGCTAACGTCAGGAATTTGTAAAATTGCATCTTCAAGCTTATCACGCAAACGGCGAACATGAGAGTGCTCATAATCCATAAATTTATTTGCCAGTTCAAGTGCTTTACCCATGCCGATGATACCAGGAACATCGAGCGTGCCACTTCTGCGTCCACCCATGTGCTCACCACCATGAAGTAAGCTACTTAGTGGCATGCTATTTTTTATAAATAGTGCTCCAACACCCTTTGGTCCGTGAAATTTATGCGCAGAAAAGCTTAAAAAATCAACATTAAGGTCTTGAACATTTATCTTTATCTTACCAACTGCTTGAACCGCATCCGTGTGGAATAAAGCTCCATATTCATGAGCAATACTAGCAAGCTCTTTTATAGGAAAGATCATGCCAGTTTCGTTATTTGCACTCATTATAGAAACAAGTGCTACATTCTCATCCATTACAGCTCTTAACTGTTCTGGAGTGACTATGCCATCGTTATTTACATCTAAAACAGTAAGCTCTACGCCATATTTTTCTAAAAATTTACAAGTCGCCAAAATAGCTGGATGCTCAACTGCGGTTGTTATGATACGCTTTTTCTCGCCAGTTGCTATTTTGTCAAAGTAGATACCTTTTACTACCCAGTTGTTGCTCTCAGTCGCGCATGAAGTAACAACGATATCATCGCTATCTTTTGCGTTTAGTCCGGTGTAGAGTTGATCTAGCGCTGTTCTTAAAGCTGGATGTGTTTCAGAGCCAAATTTATGAAGCGAATTTGGATTGCCGTATTTTTCACAAAAATATGGCTTCATAAGCTCAAAAGCTTCAGGATCAACCATTGTTGTAGCGTTATTGTCTAAATATACTCTCAAATTTAAAACCTTAATTAGGATAAAAAATATCCTTTTTATTTTTGATGGGATATTATAACAAAAAAGTTAAAAGCAAGTTTAAAAATACGCTTTAATTTTTTCAAAATTTAGCTCATTTTGATATTAAAATATATTGAAATTCTTTATCAGAATTTGTATAGATCGCTATTTGCGATTTTTCTTATAAAAAAGTCTAATTATCTCTTAAAATTAATTTATTTTTTTAAGTTAATAGTGTGATAAATATATTGCCTGCGTGCATTACCTTTTTATAGTTTTCTTCTAGTTTTTCATATGAGGTTTTATAAAGTTCTATTAGGTCGGTTACCATATAGATGCCTATGTCTTTGATTGTAGTGGCTTAATATATTTATATTTGGCCCCGTTTGGAGCCATAGATATTAAATTTATTATTTAATCCTTTATATTATGCTCTTTTGCATAGCTTAGGATCTTAGCTCTAAGATCTTCAGGGAAGCTATCTCTATACATTACTGGTGTTAGTGGATTTAGCTTTTTATCTAATTTACCAGCCTCATATAGTCTTGTTAGCTCTTCTGGAGTGTTATAGTATGGAGCATTTGGATAACCCTCAGGTGGAGTTAGGGACATTATTTTGGATTCTAGGAGAGCAGAATCAATATAAAGAGAAAGATCTTTTTCACTCCATCTATTAGGAAAAGCACCTTTGCCATACTCTTCTTGAAATTCGATCATGTGGCTTTTAATATAATTTACAAATTCCTCCCTCGTAGTCTCGTTTGCATCAAAGTCTCTAGGATCTAATAGTTCACCTTTATCTTCTACTAATCTTCTTAAGCGTTTATGAAGAGAGCCGTCAGCATTGTTAATGAGTCCATCTCTATTAAAATCCATCACAAAGTAATTACCTACTATTTCATCAAGATAAGGCATCATGCCATATTCATCTAGTGGAGGGGTTTTATATAGTTTAAGAATTTTCGTGTAGGTATCTAAATTTTTATTTACTCCAACTGTGTATGTATAATATTTAAAGCAATCTGCTAGTACATGTAGTGCTTCAACTTCTCCTAGTTGAGCTGCTAGAAATACTGCTTGAAATTCTCTTGCTTTAAATCCACCTTCATTTCCATTGCCTAGTGATTCACTATCTCCTAATACTCCAGCACAAATTCCCCACTCTCCTATAAAGAGTTCTGATTTAAGTGTATTTTTATTTCTATCTACTTCATCATAAATTTCAGCGTATTCAAGTTTAGTTAGTTTGCCTTTACTATCTACTCTAGCTATTGCATCTTCAGGGATATCTATCATAGTACATTTTAGATTACTTCTTTTTACTAGATAGATATATCTATCTCTTTTATCTTTTAGACTTTCATAGTAAGCTTTTTCTGATTTAGTCCAAGGTGATAGTTTAGTTGAGCTTGGTTTATAGCTAATATCTAGCCATGGCTTAAATGATAGATAGTCTGTTTGACCTAAAGAGTTTGGTTTAGGGTTATAGTATAGTGGTTTATAGTTTTTATATGGAGATGAGTCTAGGATGGAGCGGGAGTCAAGGACTAGTTTGGCTGCAAGATCTGGGGCTAACTGCATATTAGGATTTTTTTCAGCAACTATCAAATTCGTATTTTTATCAAATGGTATTTCCATTCCATTCGGAGCTATGACTATATATGTATTATTGTTATCCATTAAATTTCCTTTATTCATTCTTTTATTTATTGCTATTAGTGATATGGCTATTACTAAGATAGCTAAAGCTGTAAATACAATCTTTTTCATCTTTTATCCTATGTAAAGACCATCTTCCATAACTATGGTGGTGGCTACACGACCGATTAGGCGAGGGGGGATAGTTTTTTCCTCTAAATTTTCATTTTCTTTCCAACTTTCCCTACACCCCACATACATACCCTTTACATTGTTGTTGCCTATTACATCTAGTGCTTTTAGTAGTCTTCTTGATTTATTATCTACTTCTGATCCATTAGTGTTTAAATTTCCATTTTTAAAGTCTTCTAGTATCTCCATAGCTTCGTTGTATTTGTCTATTGGCAAGGCTTGTTTTGAAGTGCTTTTACTTGTCTTATACATATCATAAAGTTCCTCTCTTTGTTTTATATCTATTGAGTTTGATGGGCTTATATCTAGTTCTCTTTTAACCCCTTGCAGCATAAGCTCTTTTGGTGTATATGCTAGTTTCTTGTTTCTTTTGTTTAGGTTATTAAAGAACTCTTCATCAGTTTTATTGTCTGTTCTTAGCTCATCTAGACATAGATAAGATATCATAGTATCTAGGCTTATATCTTTAGATAGATTAGAGTCTAGCTTGTTTGTAGTGGTATTTATATCATAGTAGAAGAAGTTATGATAGTCTAGTCCTCCACTAGATAGTCTTCCTCCTATGATAGTTCTTTTTAGATCTATATTTATAAAAGATGAGTATATCTCTATAGGATAGTAGGTATATTCACTTGTTTTATTTGAATAAGGTTCATAAGATATATTCTTAACAGCATAGGTATCATTAAATTTATTTGTGAAATACTTATGAAGTATTAGTTCATAAGATCTTTTTTGTTGTTCGTAGGTGGCCCCGTTTGGAGCCATAGATATTAAATTTATTCTTTAATCCTTTATATTATGCTCTTTTGCATAACTTAGTATCTTTTGCCTAAGATCTTCAGGGAAGCTATCTCTATACATTACTGGTGTTAGAGGGTTTAGCTTTTTATCTAATTTACCAGCCTCATATAGTCTTGTTAGCTCTTCTGGTGTGTTATAGTATGGTGCATTAGGATATCCATCTGGTGGGGTTAGAGACATTATTTTAGATTCTAGAAGGGTGGAGTCGATGTAGAGATCTATGTCTCTATCTTCATAATTAGCAGGATAGCCTTTTTCAGAAAAAATTTCTGCATATTCTGGCAGTTCTTTTTTAACATAAGAGACAAATTCTTCCCTTGTAGTCTCGTTTGCATCAAAGTCTCTAGGGTCTAGTAGCTCGCCCTTGTCTTCTACTAGTTCTCTTAAAACTCTATGCATTGATCCTGTAGGATTAATCACTATCCCGCCTCTATTAAAATCCATCACAAAGTAATTACCTACTATTTCATCAAGATAAGGCATCATGCCATATTCATCTAGTGGAGGGGTTTTATATAGTTTAAGAATTTTCGTGTAGGTATCTAAATTTTTATTTACTCCAACTGTGTATGTATAATATTTAAAGCAATCTGCTAGTACATGTAGTGCTTCAACTTCTCCTAGTTGAGCTGCTAGAAATACTGCTTGAAATTCTCTTGCTTTAAATCCACCTTCATTTCCATTGCCTAGTGATTCACTATCTCCTAATACTCCAGCACAAATTCCCCACTCTCCTATAAAGAGTTCTGATTTAAGTGTATTTTTATTTCTATCTACTTCATCATAAATTTCAGCGTATTCAAGTTTAGTTAGTTTGCCTTTACTATCTACTCTAGCTATTGCATCTTCAGGGATATCTATCATAGTACATTTTAGATTACTTCTTTTTACTAGATAGATATATCTATCTCTTTTATCTTTTAGACTTTCATAGTAAGCTTTTTCTGATTTAGTCCAAGGTGATAGTTTAGTTGAGCTTGGTTTATAGCTAATATCTAGCCATGGCTTAAATGATAGATAGTCTGTTTGACCTAAAGAGTTTGGTTTAGGGTTATAGTATAGTGGTTTATAGTTTTTATATGGAGATGAGTCTAGGATGGAGCGAGCTTCAAGGAGCATTTGGGATTTTTCTTTAAAATACTTTGTTGTATTGTCATCTTTTGTTTTAGAAACGATTAAATTTGTCTCTTTATTAAATAACACCTCTTCCCCATTCGGAGCTATAACTATATACGTATTATTGTTATCCATTAAATTTCCTTTATTCATTCTTTTATTTATTGCTATTAGTGATATAGCTATTACTAAGATAGCTAAAGCTGTAAATATAATCTTTTTCATCTTTTATCCTATGTAAAGACCATCTTCCATAACTATGGTGGTGGCTAGGCGGCCGATTAGACGAGGTGGGATTTCTCTAACACTTTTTTTGCCATGTTCTATCTTACACCCCACATACATACCCTTTACATTATTATTGCCTATCACATCTAATGCCTTTAGTAGTCTTCTTGATTTATTATCTACTTCACATACATTGGTATTTAAATTTCCATTTTTAAAGTCTTCTAGTATCTCCATAGCTTCGTTGTATTTGTCTATTGGCAGGGCTTGTTTTGAGGTGCTTTTATTTGCTTTATACATCTCATAAATTTCATCTCTTTGTTTTATATCTATTGAGTTTGATGGACTTATTGTTAGCAATGTTTTAACTCCTTGTAGCATAAGCTCTTTTGGTGAATATGCTAGTTTTTTATTTCTTTTATTAAGGTTATTAAAGAACTCTTCATCAGTTTTATTATCTGTTCTTAGCTCATCTAGACATAGATAAGATATCATAGTATCTAGGCTTATATCTTTAGATAGATTAGAGTCTAGCTTGTTTGTAGTGGTATTTATATCATAGTAGAAGAAGTTATGATAGTCTAGTCCTCCACTAGATAGTCTTCCTCCTATGATAGTTCTTTTTAGATCTATATTTATAAAAGATGAGTATATCTCTATAGGATAGTAGGTATATTCACTTGTTTTATTTGAATAAGGTTCATAAGATATATTCTTAACAGCATAGGTATCATTAAATTTATTTGTGAAATACTTATGAAGTATTAGTTCATAAGATCTTTTTTGTTGTTCGTAGTTGTTGATGAAAAAACTATCTACTAAAAAGCCAAATCCAGCTTGTATTAAAGTTTCTGCATAAGTTTTTAAGCTATTTTTTAAAAAATTTTTACCAGCACTTATAGCTATTTGTCTTTTTACATTTATGCCTACTTCAAATTCATCTATCCATTGTTTTGTTTTTTTTATGCTGTGTTTGGATTTTTTTTTGTTATCTACATATATATAGAGAAGTTGGTTGCCTTTTACTTTGACCACTCCAGCAAATGCTGTTTGTTTGATTTTTTTCAAGGCTTTTTTATTGTTTTCGTGAACTAGTTTTGCAACTGGCGCTTCGCCTAGCATACTAAATACTTTTAGTTCTCCTATTAGCTCCATAAAAATATTCTTAAAGATATTGCCTTTACCACCTGAGAACACAGCGTCAATTACTTTTTTCATTATATCGTCAGACTTGTCTATGAAAAAGCCATAAAATGGAAATATATCATATAGGGCATCATCTAATGTTGATGTTAAAGATATATCTATAGTATATTTATACTCATCATCATCTATCTGTTTAATATACTTTTCAAAATTCTTATCATCTATGCTTTCTCCGTCTATGCCGGTAGAATTTTTAAGAAGCTCTTTTAGCTCATTATAGGAGTCATCGTCTAGTATATTTTCACCATTTCTTACATGGCTTTGCTCTATTTTTTCTACTATCTCTTCTATGCAGATAGCATCTTGTTCTTTTTTTGCTTCTTTTGTTTGCTTGAAGAAGTAAATAGGCACAATAGCATTATTTTCTTGTATATAATATGTGTTTTCGTAAAGAACATTAAGTTTTTCACCAAATATCTCTAGTGTCTCATAGTTTGATGAAAGATATGAAAATTTTAATCCTTTTTGCTCAATAATAGAGCTATCAAATATCTGCCTTATGACATAATAGCCCATCACTAGAAGAAATATTTTTGTAGCAGGGTAGTAATAATGTGTCCTTATAGAAACTTGATTGTAAGATTCATCAGCTATTGCTTCAAAACTCTCCATCCCTTCATTAGGCATTTTAAAGTATTGGTTTAAAAAATAAGCCACTTTATCATGTTTCAAGTTTGAATTTAAGCCTGAAAAGAAAATTTCAAATTCCTTTATATTGGCTTTTAAAAATTCCTCTTCATTATTAACTATCTCTTCCATATCTTTGGCGTTTTTAAAGTGTCTATTTATGCGACCTAGATATAAATTTGCCTCATTAAATTTTTTGTATTTTGCGTTAAAAGTGGTGTTTAAAACCTCTACTGATTTTGCGTCACCTCCATGAAAATTTTTGACACCTTTCATATATGAGTTATACTCCTCTATATCCTTTTCAAATTTTGCAAGCCTAGAGTTAATAACTCTCGTAAAAGGACTTAAGCTTAAAAGATAAAGGTCTTCATCGTTTTTGGCACCTATTTGTATAGAGTACTGACTATAGTCTTTTACATTGCCTACATTTTTGGGATCAACTATCTTTTTACCGCTAACTCTGTTTATACTATCTTCTATCTTATAGCTTAAGATGTTTTGTATAAGGTGCTCGTTTAGCTTTGCGTTTAGTTTCATGGGGGCGTTTGAGACGACAAGATAGTTTTTAGAGATGCCGCTACTATTATTTGTATTGTGAGTATCGTCTTTTGTTGTTAGGGATTTGTCTTTTAGGAGATTTGCAAATTTGAAAGAGTTAAAAAATGGATATTGCATATAGACAAAATTTGCTCTATTTGCGATCACGCACTCTTCTATCCTTTTAAGTAAGCTCTCTTCGCTATTGTTCTTGTCGTTTTTACATATAGATATATTTTTAGACTTGTCTACATTTTCATTTTTGCTTACTCTAGCGTCAAATAAGCTTTGCTCATCGCCCTCTAAAATAAAATCAGAACAAATACCAATATACTCATCATAATTGCTCTTGGCTTTAGTGGCTGTTATATCAAAGCATGAAAAATCTATAAATTTTCCACTTTTTTGATCGTTATTTGTAAAAACCAATATATTATTAAACGACACTGTATTTAATAGACCTAGTATAAAGCCAAATTTAGTAGCTAGCAAGCTAGCGGCTGGACCAGAAAACGCGTAAAAGCCCCTTTTGTTTAAAAAGTCAATTATATTTGTAGTAGTAGTTATCGCCTCTGGAGCTGCCAGCAATAAAGCTAGCGGCTTAAACGATCCTTTTATATCGCTTATGTCGACAAGATTGATTAGAAATTTTGTGATCTCTTTTAAAATATATTTATTGCCATCATCTGAAGCTTTTTTGAGATTTTCTTTTATATTTTTAAAGCTCTCTTCTATGGCCTTTACGGTTTCATCTCTTTTATCAAAATTTTCACGACTTAGTATTGTATTGGTTTTGTTGATTAGCGAATTTTTTAGCTTATCTAATATAGCCTCAAAATTTGTCTCTATATTTTTATAGTTAGATACCAACTGGCTAGATGCATCGTCAAAATTTTTAATCTTATTGTCTTTGCTTCTACCATTATTTGCAAGTTCTATTAGCTCTTTTACGAATTCTGCTATTACATCTTGTTCTTTACTAAGAACCTCTACATCTATATCAATATCTTTGATTGCTATCTTATTGGTTGTGTTAACAGCTTTTTCACTTTTAAATAAATTTGACTTTTCTAAATACTTATATGTTTTTATAAGCACATTTTTATTGGCTTTCTTGTGATTGTATAGCCTCGCGATTGTCTTGTTATATAAAGCATCTCCATTTAATATATTGGTATCATGAAAATGGTTTAAATCGCGACAATAAAATGTTATGTTTTGATATTTATCAGCAAAAACATCAAATGCGTCAAGCAAGTCTTCTATGCTTCTAATAATTTTTGTATTATCTAATCTCAAGAACGATCCCTCTCTTTAAATTTATCAACTAACAAGCATTACAAAGCTAGTTGTATTTATGTCATTTGTATAGCCACTATCTAGCCCTTTAGCTATCTCAAGCTCTATGCTTTTAGCTCCAGTTGGAGACATAAAAACATAAGTGTAAGTACGTCTATTCTTTTCTATATTAGAACTATTAAATTCATCTAAACTGGCAAAAAAGCCTACCCCGATTTCCGGGCTATTTGCCTTTTTGTAGTTCTCTTTATCAAGAGAGCTAAAATTCTTTGGAACTACAAATATCAAATTCAGTTTATCCACTCCATATCTTAGTTTAAATTCTTTGATGTCGTAACGCTTATCGTCATAATTATCCGCTAAAAGAGTCTTTAAATTCTTATCCTCTACGTCTCTTCCCTCATCTAAATTGAGTTTGATCTTGCCAAAGCCATTTTTATCTTCAAATTTTTTATCAAATAGATAATAGGTAGTTACCAAAAGATTATCTATTTGGGAAGCAAAAGCTTTTATATGAAGTCTGATCAATGGCTTATTTAAATTTGGATTTTGTACGGCAAGGTTATTATTCTCAAACATAGGGTTACTTAAACTATGCTCTAGTTTTAGTTTATTCTCTTTTTTTATGCACCTTAGCGAAGAACCGGTGTTGCTTAGGCAGTTTGGCACTAGATCTTGCATTACAGCGTAGTGATCGTTCATACTTTTTAGACTAAGTGCCGATCTTGGTACATAAGCTACTATGACGCATGGAGTCCTAGCTGAGCAGCCTACTATTGGCGAGTTTATAAAATCAACATCAAGTATCACGCCTTGATCGTCTGATCTTATGCTTCTACCTGCCCTACTTTTTAAGATCACATGACCACCATGTGGGCAAATGATAGTGTCGTCTTCTATGACAGGGCATGAAGTCGCAGTGGATGAAATTTCTTTAGATTGATTATCTTTTTGTAAATTTTGCTTTTGATTTAAATTTAAAAGAGCCTCTTTGGTCTTTTTGCTCATTGGTTTTAGATTGATATTTAGACTCTTATTTAGTAGTGAATAATTTAATATATTTGCTTGAGAATTTCTATAAGCAACATTTAGCCTTCCTATATCTTTATCCTCATCTCTTGGCTGATGAGTAAAATTTAGAGGTATATTCTCGTCACTATTATATTTTTCGTCTTTAAAATAAAGTGGATAATCCTCCTCTTCATTGGCTTTAGACAAAAGAGCAGAGTTTAGATATATTCTTTGATTCATATTTTTACTATCTAGCTTAAATATCTCCTTTAATACCTCAACATCGACTATACTTTTATCCACTGCACTTACACTAAGGGTATCGTTGTTTTTATAAAAGATACTCCCCACGCTCTCATTCATAAGAGCTTTTATATCATCGGTTGCCACTTTATTATTGTAAGCTACATCATCATTATTTTGAGCGGATTTATTATTAGCTATTACTATGGCTTCATCGCTAGAGCTTATATCCTTAGAGTCTATGCTAGCCAAGAAATTTTCATTTTCTTTTAGCTTTGCTAGATCCGCATATTTTAGATTTATTATGCTCTTTAGCATATCTATTCTATCTTTTACGAAGATGCTAGCCTCCGCTATATCCACTCTATTGTCTCGTAGTATCGTTATATTTTTATAGATGTTTTTGCTATAAGAGAAGTATTTACCAAGTTCATTTACATCTATCTTTTTTTCAAATACAAATAAATTCAAAGCACAAATAGCCACTAGCATATCTATATCGCCAGCTCGAGCGTCACTTACTATCTTTGTCGCATCTAGTTTATCTAGATCATCTATATCTAGTATCTTTACTAGATGTGCATCTTTGTTGCTATTTTTATTTATGATGCTGCCTAAATTTTCTATTATATACCCGACCATATCTTGCTTAAAATTTTCATCACCAAATTTGCCATATTCGTAAAAGAGATTTAAATAAGCATAAAAGATATATAAAGGTGTATCTAGCATAGAAGCATCACTTATATCATCTATATTTACATCTAAATTTAACTTCGATCTTATGCATTTTAGTTTAAATTTAAGCGACTGGATATATTCATTTAGATAATCAAGTGCTTCAGCTATATCTTTGCCTTCTATTTTTGCTTCATTTTCTTTGTTTTCTAAAAGATAGCACAACATATATAAAACCAAAACGCTCTCTTTTAAAAAGTGAGATCTAATTAATATATTCACCAAGTGTCTATTCTCAGTATTTTCATACTTTACTTCGCCAGTTGTATCTATGCCTAGCTTATAGCCTAGATCAGATATTACTGAAAAGGTAGGTTCTATCAAAACAGCCACATCTTTCGAAAAGCTATCTTCATCTCTATTGATACTTTGTTTAACGCTCTCTATGTGATGTATCTCTATGTCTATATCTTTTTCTTTGCTAGCTTTATTGATATTAGAGCTCACCTTTTTATCTGCAAGAGTCTTTTGAGCTTGTTCATTATTTTTAACTACATCTACGTATTCATCTACGCTGCTCTTATCATCTTTAAAGCCAAACATACCTTTTATCTTGTTAAAGACTGAGCCTACCATCTTTCCTATAAAGCCATCTTTGTCTATGACTCTTGCTATCCATCTTGCACCTTTTGCTATGGCTTTAGCCACAAAGCTAAGAAGCCTTAAGCTCCAAGTAAAAGCTGAAGCTAATATGCCACCATAAATTCCTGGAGCGTTATAAGTATAAAGTTCTTTTACTCCGCTATCTTTGAAAGTTACTGCATATATTTGAGCTAGATGACCTCCTAATGAGTGACCTGACAGGATGATGTCTTTGGCGGTGTTATCTAAACCACTTAAGTTTTGACTATGAGAATTTATTGCTTCTTGCATAGAGGATTGAAGTGATTTTAAGGCAGATATTTGCATAAGTGCTCTTGATGTGATAGCCATAAAGGCATCATCTAAGAGATCATTTATTTTCATCTCTGTTCCTCTAAAGCCTATTATATAGTTTGACTTAAGCGTATCATAAAATATAGTTGAGCTAAAACCCGATTTTTGATTAGGTATGTGCTTTACTAACTCATAGCGATTGACAAAGAGTTTTGTGCGAGGAGAGAGTTTATAAATTTCATCTTTTCCAACAAGTAATCTTTGCTCTTTTGTATCTTTGTCATAGTAGATAAAATTTTTAACATCGTTATCTATTTTTATATCTTTTATCTCTCCATTTTTACCAACTGGCTTCTTAACTACTTTGTCAGCCATAAATCTAGCTTCTATGCAAAGAGCATAAGCGGTAGGATCACCAAAATTCCTACCATTATTTTTTGCTTTCTCGGAAAGCTCCTCTATTGTGTCACCCTTGATAACATCATCTGCATATCTCCAAACAGGCTTTTTTATTTCATCTTCTCTATAAGAATTTACAATATTTTCAGGGACATTATCTTTACCAAATTTATCATAAAGCTCATCAAGTCCGTTTCTTTCATTCTCAAATACATTATGAAGCATTGCATAACTTGCATCAGCTATATCAATATAGTCTTTAAAGCAATTTATTAGCTCTTTATTTGATTTTTTAGTTTGCACTTACTTGTCCTTGTTTGCTTTTATAAATTTGTTGTTTGTTAGAATGAATTTGTTTCCGCCACCAAGACTTTCAAAGCTATTTTTCTTAAAACTAAATCCTCTACCTTCATCTCCAAATAGTCCATACTGTGTTTTTACTCTTTCATAAACTACAGTACATGAAATTTGAACTATATTGCCCTCTTTATCTTTGTAATATAAATTTGAAAATATCCAAGGTTCATATTTCTTTAAATTCTCATGACCTATGAAACTATAAATTTTTTCATAACAACTTTGTGAAATTTTACTGGATGTTCCACCTAGAAAATATGGTTTACCATTTGAGAGGATTTGAGGGAGTTTTTGATCCATGATTTCTAGGTCAGCTCTTTTAAAATTTCTTTTGTTATTTTTAAAGAAATCATCCATATAATCGCTTCTTTCTTTTTCTCTTCTATCTATCTCATTAACAAATTTTTGATTAAATATATATACTCCACCATATTGTTTAGCTAAGTTTTCTAGTTCAGAGTTACTTATCTTTTTGTTTGCTTGATTAGCTGAGCAAGCTATTAAAAATATACTTGTTAGAAGTAAGAGTGTTATAGCTAGAAATTTCATTGGTTATCCTTTTATGTTTGAAATTTTAGTTTGGATATTTTATTGTTATTGTATTTATAATATTATTAATTTATTATGTGCTGTTTGGGGTTTATTAAAATTTATTATGCAGATAAAAGTTTATTTCGGGTATTTTTATAACTTACTTTATTTATCATAAAGCTCATCAAGTCCATTTCTTTCATTCTCAAATACATTATGAAGCATTGCATAACTTGCATCAGCTATATCAATATAGTCTTTAAAGCAATTTATTAGCTCTTTATTTGATTTTTTAGTTAGCACTTACTTGTCCTTGTTTGCTTTTATAAATTTATTGTTTATTAGAATGAATTTGTTTCCACCACTTACTGGAACTATACTTTTTTTACTAAAGCTTATTCCCATTCCTTCATCTCCAAATAAGCCATATTTAGTGCTATATGTTTCATAATAAACATCTATGCTTATAGGAACTATTTCTCCATTATCATCTACATATAATTTTCCTAAATCTAAATATGGTTTTTCTTTGTTAAAATTTTCTAAGCCTATAAACTCAATTATTTTATTTATATAGACCTCAGAAGTTTTAGCTTTTTTACCAGTTTGGTTTTCATAATCTACCCAACGAGTGTAGTATTTTTTACCATTTGAAAGGGTTTGAGGGAATTTTTCATCTACCAACTTTGTATTTACAGCATAAAGACCGCCACCTAAATCTCTACCTTTTGTATTTTTTCTTAGCTCTTTTCTTTCAGCTTCTCTTCTCTCTATCTCATCAACAAATTTTTGATTAAATATATATACTCCACCATATTGTTTAGCTAAGTTTTCTAGTTCAGAGTTACTTATCTTTTTGTTTGCTTGATTAGCTGAGCAAGCTATTAAAAATATACTTGTTAGAAGTAGTAATATAAATGCGGTAAATTTCATAAATAAAATTTTAAAATAATTAATTAAAAATCTAAGAATTTCACATAATGAAGTCAAGAAGTTCATCTAAGGATTTTGTCCTTAGATGAAAGATTAAGATTTTTTGATCGCTCTAATAGGAATAACGAATATTGCTGCGATCACATAAAAGGCAATACAAAAAACAGCTGCCATCATAAATATCTCGCCGATATCATAAAAGCTTGACTCAAGCCTAAATGTATCCACGTAATTTATCGCAAACCATAATGCTACGCCAAGAGCGATAGCAAAAACAAAAAATCCCCAAGAAAACAAGAAATTTAATATCTTAGTTCCCAATTTCTCTCCTTTTTTAATTATTTTTCTAACTTAAAACCGCCACCAAAAGCTCTATAAACTTCGACTGCACTATCGACCTCATCAAGCTTAGCTGAGACATCTTGTAATTTTGCTTGAAGCAAATTCCTCTCCGCATCAAGAAGCTCTAAATGTCCAATGTAGCCAGCGTCATATTGCTCTTTAGCAAGCGAGTAAATTCTTTGTTGGGATTTTAGCAAATTTTTCACTTGTTCCAAAGAAATTTTTGCATTTTGCCTTGAAACAAGCGCATCTCTTACTTCGCCAAGAGCCGATTTTACCGCTGCTTCATAATTAACAGCGGCAATTTGTTCATTTGTTTTAGCCACTGCTACATTATTTTTTGTCCTACCAAAATCAAAAATTTTCTGTGCTAAAGAGCCTCCTATACTCCATGTATTAGCATTTCCAACAAAGATATTTTCAAAATCAATACTTGAAAAGCCAAAAAGTCCAGTCAGTGAAATGCTTGGAAAATACTCAGCCCTTGCAACACCAACAAGAGCATTTGTAGCTTTTAAATCAGCCAGTGCCTTTGCCACGTCGCTTCTTCTTAGCAAAATTTCAGAGCTAATGCCAGCACTTATCTCGGGAGAAGTTGGTAAATTTTGTGAGCTAGTAACAGCTCCATTTAAAATTTCATTATTACTTTTACCAGTCAAGATAGTTAGTGAGGTAATAGCCTTTGACTTTGCATTTAATATAGAAGTAAGATTGGTCTTAGCGCTTTCTACTGCTGCCTTGCTTTGCAAATAGGTCATCTCGTTTATGCTTCCAAGATCAAGCTGTGTTTTGCGAAGCGCTAGCGTGTCTTCATAAGTTTTTAAAGTCTCTCTTAGCACAGCTTCTTGCATATTTAATGAAACTAACGCAAAGTAGCTTTTTGCAACACTTGAGCTGATACTTAACCTCGCGCTATCGTAGTCAAATTTGGTTGCATTTAGGCTTTCTTCAGCTGCTGCTAAATTATTTCTTACCTTACCCCAAAGGTCTATCTCGTAGTTTAGCCCTAAATTTATATCTGATCTTCTATAACGAGTTTGTGGTTGTTTAGTATACGTTTCACCGCTACTTTTTGCTTTTTCGTAGCCTACATTTAAATTTATACCAGGAAGTAAATCTGCCTCAGCTACGCCAAGGCTTGCTTTTGCTTTCTCTAAATTTAAATAAGCAACACGTAAATTTGTATTTTTCTCAAGTGCATTTTCTACTAGAGAATTTAAATTTTCATCGTTAAATTCTCTCCACCAAAGATCCCTTATATCGCTTGTCTCATAAGTGTAAGTAGATGTGAAATTTGTATCTACATTTGGCATATCTGGACGAAATGAGCAACCAGCTAAAAACGCCGCCGTTATAAGTATAAACGCCTTATTTTTCATCTTTTTTTGCTCCCTTTTTCCAGTATTTCTCATTTAAATTTTCAAGCAAATAGTAAAACATTGGCACAAAAAATATAGCTATCGTCGTAGAAGCGATCATACCACCAACCACGCCAGTTCCTAATGAGTGGCGAGATGCAGCGCCTGCGCCTGTGCTTATAACCATCGGGAAGACGCCTAGAGTAAATGCGATTGATGTCATTACAATTGGTCTAAAGCGAAGTCTAGCTGCATTTATCGCTGAGTCAAATATACTCTTACCACTATCACGCTCTTGCATTGCAAACTCTACGATCAAAATGGCATTTTTAGCCGCTAGACCAATAAGCAACAAGAGTCCGATCTCAAAGTAGATATCATTTGTTAGCCCTCTTATCCAGACTGCTAGCAATGAGCCAAATACCGCAAATGGTACGGCTGTGATGACTGCAAGCGGGATGAGCCATCTTTCGTACTGAGCTGCAAGGATCAAAAAGACAAAGATCATACCAAAGATAAAGGCAACCGTACCCGTTCCTTGAGAATTTACCTCTTGATACGCCGTTCCCGCCCAGCTTATAGCGTAGTCTTCGCTACTTAGCGTGTCATTTACGACCTCTTGGATCGCTCTGATCGCATCGCCTGACGTGTAGCCAGGTTTTGGATCACCCATGATCTTAGCTGATGGAAAGAGGTTAAATCTATCAACGATATCAGGTCCAATCGTTCTTGTAAGTGTTGCTACTGAATTTAGTGGCACCATACCGCCATCATATGAGCGGACGAAAATTTTTCTTAGATCCTCAGGATTATTTCTAAAACTTTCCTCAGCTCTTGCATATACTCGGTAAGATTTACCAGCAAGATTGAAGTCATTTATATAGTAAGAGCCAAAAGTAGCGCCTATCGTGCTAAAAATTTCACTCTCGCTTACACCAAATAATTTAGCTTTTTCTTTATCAACTGTTATCTTGAACTGACGATAATTTGTCTCAAGCGTGGTTCTGACATTTGTTAGTTCAGGCCTTGCATTGGCTATTGCTGATACTTTTCTAGCGTCTGCTTCTATCTCATTGTAGCTCTTGCCGCTTTTATTTTGCAGATACATCTCAAAGCCACCAGTCATTGATAGACCCATGATAGGTGGTAAATTTACAACAAATGTCATTGAGTTTTTTGAGCTCCAAAGCATACCATTAAACTGGCCAGCTAATGTATCAGCTCCATTGTTAGCACCTTTTCTCTCACTCCAATCTTTTAGCTTTATAAAGCTAACGGCTGAGTTTTCTCTAAGCGAGCTAGCTAGTATGTCATAACCTGCAAAAGCCATAGTGAACTCAACATTTGGATTGCTTAAAATGGCGTTGCTAATCGAGACTACTTCTTCTTTTGTCTTTAGCATATTTGTTGAAGGCGGAAGTGAGGTGATAACCATTAAAGCACCCTTGTCTTCTGAAGGCACAAGTCCTTTTGGCACAGCATCAAATAGCTTATAAGTGGCAAATCCTAAAATACCAATTACAATAAAGCTAATAATAATATGCCTTAAAATTTTAGCCACTCCGGCCGTAAAGAGTCTAGTGCTAAAGTCAAAGAAGTCGTTAAATTTCTGAACTATCCAAAATGGCTTGCTCTCTTGCTTCTTAAGCATAACCGCACAAAGCGCTGGCGTAAGAGTAAGAGCGACAAAGCCTGAGATACAAACAGAAACGACAAGTGTTAGAGCAAACTGCTTTTGTATAACGCCAACAAAACCCTCCATAAATGAAACTGGCACGAAAACTGCGCAAAGTACGAGTACGATAGAGATAACCGGAGTTTGCACCTCCTCCATCGCCTTAAATGTCGCATCTTTTACGCTTATTTCTTTATTTTCATGTAAAATTCTCTCGACATTTTCTATGACGATAATAGCGTCATCTACGACGATACCGATGGCAAGAACTAAGGCAAAAAGCGTGATCAAATTTATACTAAAGCCCATCACATAAAGTCCGCCAAATGTGCCTATGATAGAAACTGGCACAGCAAGCATCGGAATGATAGTCGCACGAAAATTTTTTAAGAAAAAGTACATTACGATTAAGACGAGTACCATCGCTTCAATAAAAGTTTTTATAACCTCATCAATTGAAACATCTATAAATTCTGTTGGATTGTAAGCTATGGTGTGCTCTAGTCCAACAGGATAAGTTTTCTTTAGCTCGTTAAGCTTTTCTTTTACAGCATTTGCGGTAGCAAGAGCATTCGCATCGTTTTGTAAAAATAGCAAAAGAGGAATAGCTGGTTTGCCGTTTAACATCGCGTCATTAGCATAGCTAGCTGCCCCAAGCTCTATGGTAGCTACATCTTTTAGCTTCAATACTGATCCATCAGAACTTTTAATTATTATATCGCCAAACTGGGCTGCATTTTTAAGACGTCCATCGGTACGAACAGAATAAACATAAGGATTACCACCATCCGATGGCTGTTCGCCTATCTTGCCAGCAGCGTATTGTGAGTTTTGAATTTTTACTTGAGAAATGACGTCACTTGGAGTTAGTTTAAAATGAGCTAGTCTATCTGGCTTTAGCCAAATTCTCATAGAATACTCTTTAGTACCTATCAATACTGTATCACCTATACCACTAACCCTTTTTATCTCATCAGCAATATTTAAATTTACATAGTTATATAGTTCGATCAAATCCATATTTGGATTTGTAAAGCCAACAACCTGAAGGATTGAGCCGCTTCTTTCGCGCACTGTTACGCCCATATTTTGCACTTCTTGGGGCAGTCTTGAAAGGGCAGCTTGCACGCGGTTATTTACATCGATCGTAGCTTGTTTTGACGATGAGCCGATCTTAAAATATACGCTTATATTCATCGTACCTGCTGAGCTTGAGGTGCTTTGCATATAAAGCATATTCTCAACGCCATTTATCTGATCTTCGATTGCACTTGCGACTGAGTCAGCGATAGTCTGCGCATCAGCACCGCTATATGTCGCACTTACAGAGACAGTAGGTGGAGTAAGACTTGGATACTCCTCTATTGGAAGTCCCTTGATACCCATAAAACCTGCTATAACTATAATGATAGATATAACAGTCGCAAATATCGGGCGGTTTATGAAAAATCTTGAAAACATCTATCTGCCTTTACTTGCTACTTGTAGCGTTTGCATCTTTGCCGTTTATAAATTCCGTACTTAGGTCTTTATCAGTTTCAACTGGTGCACCAACTCCAATTTTAAGGAAATTATTAACGATTATCTTATCACCATCTTCAAGGCCTTCAGTGACTGCTACCATATTTTTTGTTTGATATCCTGTTTTTACATTTTTTTGGCTTACTTGGCCATCTTTTACGACTAAAACATAAGTGTTTGTAGTGCTTTGCTGAAGGGCAACTTGCGGGATGTTAAAGGCATTTTTTTGAACAAAGCCGCTCATCTTTATATGACCAAACGCACCTGGTAAAATTTTACCTTCACTATTATCAAAACTAGCCTTTGCCAAAACGCTACCAGTTGCAGTATTTACGACGTTATCTATAAAATTTACTTTACCATTAAAATTTTCGCCATTGACACTTAACACAGCGTCACTATTTAGCTGCTGCCATGAGCCGTTATCCAAATTTGTCTTTCTAGTTAGATTATCCACATCAGCGATATAAAATTCTGCTTCAATAGGATTTATTTTTGTAAGCCTTACAAGTTTTGTTTGGTTTGCTACGACAAGCGAGCCAACATCTACTTGGTTATCACCCACTACGCCGTCAAATGGCGCTGTAATAGTCGTGTATCCTAGATCGATTTTCGCATTTTTTAAATTTGCTTTTGCGCTTACTAAATTCGCATTTGCAATATCATAGGCTGCAACTGCTGCGTCATAGTCTTTTTGAGAAACTGCATTTTTCTTATAAAGGGCAGAAATTCTTTTAAACTCGGTCTCGGCATTTTTTAAATTTGCATTTGCTACTCCAACAGAGGCATCAAGTGAGTCAAAGCTAGCTTGATATTTTTCTGGATCTATCAAAAATAACTTATCGCCCGCTTTTACTTTACTTCCTGGCTTGAAAAACTGCTTTATGATAGTTCCGCCAACTTTTGGATAGATAATAACATCTTGACTACTTGTAACCGTTGCGGTGTAATCAAAACTAATAGGCATGTCTGTTTTTTGTGCGGTAAAAATATCCACGTGAGATAGTGGCATCTGGCGACCTGCAGCAGCCTTTTTATCGCCACTCTCAAAGCACCCAGAAAATAAAAAAACGGCAGCTGAAAGCACAAGAAAACTTTTAAATTTCAACATAAAAACCCCTCTTAATTTTAAATTTTAATATCATATTTAGTTTTTGTAATAATTGTTACAAAAATTTAAAGTTCTCGATTCTATTAGAAAACAAATAAAAAGTCAATTTTATTTTTTACTAATTCCATTTAAAAACAACTCAACACACAAGCCAACATGCTTTTTACGCTCTTTTTCACTAAGCTTTGGTTCTTCATTTATCAAAAGCGAATCGTAGTAATAAGCTCCTATCACACTTTGTATAAAGTACTTTGTAGCAAATTTGGCTGAAAATTTTGAGTCAAGCTTGGCTTTTACTTCGTCTCTTTCAAAGAAATTTATAAGCACAAGATCGATCTTTTTTAAGATTTGATCCAAAAACGTCTTACCAAGTTTGCCACCATTTTTAGAACCCTCGCTCATCATTATCCTACCAAGAGAGATATGCCTTTTACTGCAAGTAATAGAAAATATTATGGTTGCAAATTTGGTTAAAAATTCCTCCAAGCTGTGGGAAATTTTAAGATCTATTTTCTCATCGATCTCTTTTATAAGGCTATCTATCTCTTGCTCAACGATCGCCTCAAAAAGCCCCTCTTTGTTCTCAAAAAATGTATAAATGCTAGAAAGCGATCCGCCACTTATCGCTACAATGTCGCTTAAGCTTGTCTTTTCGTATCCTTTTTCTAAAAATAGCTCAAGTGCTGTTTTTTACGATAAGTTCGTATCTTTTTTTACCCTTTTCTGAGATTGCCATCTTGCTTCCTGTTAAATTTTTGCCATTTTATCATCTTTTAGGATAGATAAAAGTACTTTGCCTTTGCACGCTGATAGCTGGCTCATCGGTAGCATAGGCTTTTATATTTATATGTTTTAAAAGATCTTTATCGCTTAAATTTTCATTTTTTGATTTTAGCGTGACAATGACTCGTTGTTTTGCGCCAGCTTTTAATATAAATGGCTTATTTGGACGAGAAATTTCTATATTCTTATCATCTACTTCAAAGTAAAATGCGTGCTCTTTATTTTGTGTGTTCTGCACCAAAAATACGTAAGAATTTTCAACTTCATTTTCGCCTAAAATTTTATAAAGCTCACTTGTTCTATTTATGTTTAAAAGCATACTTTCTTTTTTGCCACTCATCAATACTCCAGCTGTCAAAACAATGCCCAAAATGACAAGATAAGCAACCGTTCTAAAGCGTAAAATTTTGACTCTTTTTTGCTCTTTTATAGAGTTTATACTTCTCCACTCAATAAGTGAACTTTCATCAAAATGCTTCATCACTTTAGCGCAAGCATCGCTACACTCTAGACAATTTATACATTCAAGCTGCATACCTTTTCTTATATCAATGTGCGTTGGACATACTCTTACGCACGCCTCGCAGCCAGTACACAGCGCGCCCTCTTCTTTTGGCTTTTTAAATTTCTCTTTTCCGTTATAGATTACGCCGCCTCTTTTTTGATTGTAAATAACTTGGATCGTATCGTTATCAAACATCACTGATTGCACCCTAGCGTAAGGACAGACATAAATGCAAAAATTTTCTTTTAAAATGATGACATCATAAACTAACCAAATAGCGATAACAAGCCAAAATGCAAGCAAAACTCCATGTTCGCTTGGCTCTTTTAAATAAGCAAAAAAATCAAGCGGTGGCACAAAATACCATAAAAAATTTGCCGAAATAATAAGAGCTAAAATACACCAAATTCCAACTGCTAAAGCACGCTTTAAAATTTGTCCTTTTGGCTCATTTTGCTTATTTTGGATATTTTTTCTGATCTTTAAAATTTTAGTTTGCAAAAGATCACGAAATATCGTTCTAAAAATAGTTTGCGGACAGCTCCAACCGCACCAAACGCGCCCTGCAAGTGTCGTTAGAAAAAATATGCTTAAGAACAAAATAATAAATAAAAATGGCAACAAATAAAGCTCTTGCATATCAAATTTTGTAAAAAAGAGATCAACTCTACTTTTATCAAAACTTAGCAAAAATAACTGCGCATCATTTACTCTGATAAATGGCAAAACAAAGACAAATAGCGTAATACAGGCAAAAAAAATGTAACGCCTCTTGGCATAGCTAAGATGAAAATCCTTTGACATAATAAGCCTTTTTTGAAATTTTATGATTATAAAGCTTATGGCATTAAAAGAGTTTTAAAAAAAAATAGTTAAAAGCTTAAATTTATGAAAATTAAACTATACTCACGGCTTATTTTAATCTGAAAGGTGGTGAGGACGTTGCCTGGTATTAAGGTACATCCTAACGAGTCATTTGACGAGGGTTACAGAAAGTTTAAAAAACAAACTGACCGTAACTTAGTAGTAACTGAAGCAAGAGCTAGACGCTTCTTTGAGCCTAAAACTGAGATCCGCAAGAAACAAAAAATTGCTGCTCGCAAGAAAATGCTTAAACGTCTTTATATGCTTAGACGCTACGAGTCAAGACTCTAAAACCAAGACAAAGAGGGCTTTGCTCTCTTTGTTTAACTCTTCTTTTAGCCTTATTTTTTTATAATCAAAGCAAATTTTTTATTTTATTTTAAACGGAAATTCGATGCAAAAGCTAGCTATAAATGAAGCTGCAGAAATTTTAGGCATAACAAAAGAGGCAGTCTATAATAGAATCCGCCGTGGTTCGATAAATACAGTCATTGAAAATGGTACAAAATTTGTCATCCTTGATGAGAAACCAAGTAGCGAAAAGGCCACAAAATCTACTCCAAAAAGCATAAAAACCAAATCCCAAAATGATGAGTTTGTAAATTATTTGCTAAATGAGTTAAGCGAGTTAAAGAGCTTAAATTTAAACTTACAGGCTGATAAAGATAGGCTTTTTAAAGAAAAGGAGCAGATGCTAATCGAGCGAAAAAATGAAATTTTGCAAATTTATAAAGATAGAGATGAAAAGCTCATGCAGTTTCTAAATGCTATGCAAAGGCCACTTTTAGCACAAAAAAACGACGATATACCAAATAATGAAGCGATAGAGGCCGAAATAGAAAATGAATCAAAATGGATAAATTTAAGCGAGTACTTAAAGGAGCTAAATTTAAAGCCAAAAGCTACAAAAAAGGTCAGTGAAAAGATAATAAAAAACATACACCACTCCAAATTTATAAAATTTAAAAGAGGCGTGATACTTGTTAGAAAACATAAAAATTTAAAAGAGTTGATAGGAGAGATATGAAACACATTAAAAAAATAGCTACTTATGCTGCGGTGGGCGGATTTGGTGCGATCGTTATGGCAGGTCTTGCTGGTTGCGGCAGTGACAATGGCGGTGATGAAAACGCACTAAATGAGGTTGCACAAAAAAATGGTGCCTTTGTCATCATCGAAGAGAGCGCGCCTGGAGTTTATAAAATTTTAGAAGAGTATCCAAGTACTGAAACTAGAGTTGTACTAAAAGACATAAACGGTACTGAGCGTGTGCTAAGCAAAGACGAGATCGATAAGCTCCTAGCTCAAGCAAATGCAAATATTGACAATGGCACTTCAAATTTAACAAAAACGAGCGACGCACAGCTAAGTAGCGGCGGTCTAAGCCTTGGTGAGACGATACTTGCCTCTGCTGCTGGAGCGATACTTGGTAGCTGGATAGGTAGCAAGCTTTTTGGAAATCAAAATTTCCAAGCTACTCGTCAAAATTCTTACAAAAATCCAAGCGCATACACAAGAAGCGTTGATAGCTTTAATAAGCAAAAAGCGGCAAATTCTGCCGCAAGAAGTAGTGGTGGCAAGAGTGGATTTTTCGGTGGTGGATCAAAATCAAGCTCTAGCTCATCAAGCTTTGGAGGCTGAAAAATGATAAATTTAAAAAAAATCACGCCATTAAATAACGAATTTATGGAGAAAATCGGCTTTGCATGGCATACAGATAACGATAACAGCTCATATATCGCAGATGAGATCGTGCAGGTAAAAGCAAGCGAGGCAGATGCTTATTGTGAAGCAGCAAATGAGCTATACGATATGTATGTAAATGCCGCTCAGTACGTCATTGACAACAACCTTTTTCACGAAATAGGCATACCATTTAACCTAGTAGATATCATCAAAAATAGCTGGGAAAATGACGTTCACTGGCACCTTTACGGCAGATTTGATCTAGCAGGCGGACTTGATGGCAAGCCGATAAAACTGATTGAATTTAACGCCGATACGCCAACGGCAGTCTTTGAGACGGCGATCATTCAGTGGGCGATGCTAAAGCTAAATCACATGGACGAAGCAGAGCAATTTAATAACCTTTACGAAGCTCTAAAGCAAAATTTTAAACGCCTTATCACTCTTGGCGACGATAATGTAAATTTTGAGGATGTTTACGAGGGTTGGGGGATACTCTTTAGCTCTATCGCTGGTAGTATCGAGGATGAGCAAACCGTAAAATTACTACAATACATCGCAAAAGAGGCTGGCTTTGAAACAGACTTTGCCTACGTTGACGAGGTCGTTTTCAATGATGACGAGGGCATTTTTAAAGGCGATGAAAATTTCGAGTACTGGTTTAAGCTTGTCCCTTGGGAGAGCATAGCGATCGATGAGGGCGAGCTGGCTCTCATACTCTCAAACATCATCAAAAACCAAAAAGCTATCATCATAAATCCAGCCTACACGCTGCTTTTCCAAAGCAAGGGGATTTTAAAAATCCTTTGGGATCTATATCCTAATCATCCGCTCTTGCTTGAAACCTCAAATGAGCCGCTAAAAGGCAAAAAATATGTGAAAAAGCCGGTATTTGGCAGAGAAGGCGCAAACGTCTCAATACACGATGAAAACGGCGCACAAATAGCAAGTAATGACGGCGAATACGACTCAAACAAAGCCATCTATCAAGAATTTTACGAGTTTAATCAAGATGAGAGAGGCGAGAGCTACCAAGCTGGCGTATTTTACGCTTATGAAGCGTGCGCACTTGGATATAGAAAGGGCGGTAAAATTTTAGATAACTACTCTAAATTTGTAGGACATTTCATTAAGGACTAAAGATGAAGATCGTTTGTTTAGACGCGGCCACGCTGGGAGAAAACGTAGATCTTAGTGTTTTTAAGAAATTTGGCGAGTTTATCAGCTACCAAAAAACCAAAAGCGATGAGGTCGTGCCCCGTCTAAAGGGCGTTGATGTCGTCATCACAAACAAGGTCGTCATCAACAAAGCCGTAATGGACGCGACAAATTTAAAGCTTATCTGCATAAGCGCAACTGGGATGAATAATGTCGATCTAGAGCATGCAAAAGTTAAAAATATAGCTGTTAAAAACGTTGCTGGCTACTCAACCGCAAGCGTAGTGCAGCACACATTTGCCTTACTTTTTGAGCTAACAAATCGCATCAAATTTTATGATGAATACGTAAAAAGTGGCGAGTGGGTGAAGAGTGAAATTTTTACCTATCTTGGTGCAGATATCAGCGAGATCGCTGGCAAAGAATTTGGCATCATCGGACTTGGCGAGATAGGGCACAGCGTGGCGGCAGTGGCGCGTGCATTTGGTGCAAACGTGAGCTACTACTCAACAAGCGGAGCAAATAAAAATAGCGAATTTAAGCAAAAAAGCTTAGACGAGCTACTAAGGAGCAGTAACATCATCAGCATACACGCACCGCTAAATGAAAAGACTAGAAATTTACTAGGCGCAAACGAGATAAATTTGCTAAAAGATGAGGCGATAGTGCTAAATTTAGGACGTGGCGGCATAGTGGATGAAGCGGCGATGGCAAGGGCGATAGATGAGAGAAATTTACGCTTTGGTACGGACGTTTTAGAAAGCGAGCCAATGAGCGAAAATAGCCTATTTTTAAATGTAAAGAATAAAGAAAATCTACTCATCACTCCGCACGTAGCATGGGGCAGCTTGGAGGCTAGAAAGACACTCATCACAAAGATCGTCGCAAACATTGAAAATTTCATCAATGAGAGCAAGTAATGGGCTATGATATAAGCTATCACGCCATTAGCGAAGATGAAATTTCAAAGTGGTATTTTGAGGCACTTGAGCTTGTAAGGGCTGGTAAATTTGACGAGGTTTTAGCGCTTGCTAGCAAAGCTGGCGTAGAGGAATTTTACACACAAAAGTACAAAGATACACTAAGCGCTGCGTTGCAGTATAAAGACGATGAAATTTTTAACAAAACTCACGGCTTTTGTATCGCCGTCACACAAGGATTTTTTAGAAAGTATTTCTACACTCGGGGCACAGCGCTAAGCTCTTTGGCACAGCAAAATGAGAAATTTAAAAACTACATTAGTAACTGGCGAGAAATTTTACCAAGTAAGTTTTTGGATAAATTTAGTGGCGAAATTTATAATGAGATCACCGAAAACTACTGTTGTGGCGCTTATGTGAGCGCTAAAAACGTAGCTAAACTAAAGGCTGACTATGAGGCAGATGGCGAGATAAAAGGGGCGATTGATGGCTTTTACGCGCAAAATTTACCTACATTTTTAGATGCTCTAAACTACGCATGCGAGCTAGAAACAGGCTTGCTTGAGGCCACAGAGGTCGTGGAGCCAAATCCACTTGATCTAAACAAATCAAGCTCATATTCAAACCTCTTTAACTGCGATCCAAAGGGCGCTATCATCTACGCACAGACCGCAGTGCAGCAGATTGACGAGGCCATAAATCAAGAAGAGACTGGCAAAAAGTCGCTTTTTGAGAAGATCAAAGGGCTATTTAAATAAATTTGAAAGGATAAAAATGGCAACTGAGCATAGTTTTGATATAAGTGCTGAGGTCGATATGATGGAGGTTAAAAACGCTCTTGAGACGGCGAAAAAAGAGATTGCTGCGAGGTATGACTTTAAAGGACTTGCGGCCGAGGTCGAGCTAAATGAAAAGGAGAAATTTATCACGCTTCTTAGCTCAAGCGACAACAAGATAGACGCGCTAGAAGACATCGTGATCTCAAAGCTCATCAAGCGCAACATCCCACCAGTGGCGATCACAGAGACAAAAAGAGAGCCAGCAAGCGGTGGAAATTTAAAAGCGACGCTAAAACTAAACGACACACTTGACGCTGAAAACTCAAAAAAGATTACTAAAGCAATCAAAGACTCAAAGATCAAGGTGAGCGCGCAGATCAGGGGCGAAGAGATCAGAGTAACAAGCAAAAGCATAGACGATCTGCAGGAGTGTATAAAGCTGGTGAGGGGGCTAAATTTAGAACTTCCAATAAGCTTTAAAAACCTAAAATAACGGCCTCTCGTGAGTGCCTTTAAATGAGCTAGAAAAATTTTCACTCCGCAGGCTGTATGCCTAGCGCACGCTTATTTTTTCGTCGCAACATTTAAATCCATCTCACGACATTTTTGTTTAAATTTGAAATTGGTAGGCTAAATTTTTGAAATCGCCTCGCCTAATTTTGCGAAATGGTTGCGTGACTTTTATATTTAAAATTTTGTAGGATTTTGGGCTAAATTTGAGAAATTTCGCATGATTTTTGTATTTAAAATTTGTCGAATTTATGAGTGAAATTTACCTTATCATTTTGTATTCAAATTTGATCTATCTAAAATTAAAAAAGGACAAAAAAATGAGCTTTTTTAAGAAAATTCTCGGTAAACAAATCGATCTTGGCAAGCAAATGCCGATCTATTTTGTAAGTAGCGACGAAGACTATATGCAGCGTGCGTTTGAGCAGGCCAGAGAGAGCTTTAGATATTTTTGGCGTGAGGTCTACTGGGAGCGCCGCAGGATCGTACCAGCACTTGACTATGCGATGGTAAAAATTTGCTTTTTAGATGTCGTAAATGGCGAAGAAGTTGGCGAGCACATGTGGATAGACGATGTGGAATTTGACGGCGAAACGATATATGGTACGCTCATAAATGAGCCTGATAGCGTGCAAAACGTGAAATTAGGCGACCAAATAAGCGCAAAGATAGACGAGATGAGTGACTGGCTCTTTTCGATAGATGGACGCGCATACGGCGGATTTAGCGTGCAGGCGATGCGCTCACGCATGCAAAAGAAAGAGCTAAAAGAGCACGATAAAGAGTGGGGGCTTGATTTTGGCGATTTTAACGATATTTTGGTAGTTTACGAGCAAAAAGAGCACCCTGAAAATTTGATAGAGCATCCAATGAGCAAAAATACGTATGAGCAAGTAAAGCAATATATAAAAGAGCACCCAAATATGGTCACAGACGCTGATGAGTTTGGCTATACGCAACTTCACAACGAGGCGATCGCTGGAAATTTAAATCTTGTAAATTTTTTGCTAGAAAACGGCGCTGATAAAAACGCCCGCACAAAAAGTGGCAAAACAGCGGCTGATTTTGCTGAGAATTTGGGCTGGAGCGAAATCGCGAAGGTGCTTGGATAGTTAAATTTGGTAAAGTTTGAGTTATTTAGATATCTGAATTTTTAGGACACTTTATGGAACAAAAAAACAAACAAGAATTAGTAGATAATATAAACATAGATATTATTTTAAAATTTTATCCTATGGCACTATCTGCCGTTAGTATAATTTGTTATTTTATATATTTTTATAATGTTGGATATTTTCCGGCGATAAGTGGTTCCGATATATTTTATTTCGGTGGATTAATATTCTTCGTATCGTTTCTTATTTCTTTGTTGTTTATAATGCCTACTATTTTTTTTCCTGGCTATCATAATGACAAATTCTGCATGCCATTTATAGTATCTGTCTTTATTCTTTTAGTGCTAGTTTTCATGTTGTCACTATTGTTTATTGGTAAAGATTATGTAATTTCATTGGTTGTTTCCTTTATTGCTTGTGTTTCATATATAGATTGTATAGTCTTTTTTGATAAACGTAATAAAAAAGAAATGATAGTATTTGTTTTGTTATTAATAGTTACTCTTTTGCTTTCGTGTGTTGTCTATTATAATACTACCACTATTGAATTCACCAAACTAGTTCTTTTTGCATTTTTAATAATGGGGTGTATTTTAGCACTACCTATATCTTTATATATAGCAAAAGATATTTATAACAACAAAGGGTATAAATGGTTGTTTGTTAGCATGATAATATGTGTACCAATATATTCTTTTCTATTATTTGCGAATTCGATAGCAGGCTGGCTTGAAATAGGTAATATTAATTACAAATACATAGTAGTTGAAAAAAGCGCACTAGGTACTTTTCCGGACGAGATTTCCAAAAATAGCACAAACATCGGTAGCCACAAAACTTATTATGACGAAAATAAGATAAGTGGCACTATAAAGCTTTATAACATCAAAGCCCTATCAACGCTTGGTAAATTTTATTATTTGGAAACAATTGGCTATGGAAAAGATCAGGAAATAAGATTTGAGCTTGATGCAAGCAAAATTATCTCAAGGGCCAAGGAGCAACTTCCTTAAGCTTTGGGATTAAAATTTGATCAATACGTGAAATTTGCGGATTCAAAAAATTAAAATTTATAGGCCAAATTTATCTGGCTAAGCTAAAAATTTCTTTAACACAAGGCTAAATTTATTAAAAGTTAGCTATCCTAACACATCAATTTAAAACCAAACTTATTTAAGGTGATTAGTTATGATCTTTAAAAATTTTGTCGAGAATTTTGCCGTAAATTACGCTCATAATTCTATTCAAAGATCACTATATAATGAATTTAATATAGACATTTTAACTACAACCTACACCAAAACTCCCAAAAAAGACAAAAAGTATATGCTCTACGCACATGTACCATTTTGTCACACATTCTGCCCATATTGCTCGTTTCATAAGTACCACTATGAGCAAGAACTTGCAAAAATTTACTTTGAAAATTTACGTGAGGAGATGAGGCAGGTTAAAGAGGCTGGATTTGACTTTGATTCACTTTATGTTGGTGGTGGCACGACGCTTATAAATGAGCCAGAGCTTGAGAAGACACTTAAGCTTGCAAAAGAGCTTTTTAGTATAGATGAAATTTCAGCAGAAAGCGATCCAAATCACATCTCACCCGAGAGTTTATCTAGATTTGATGGATTAATTGATCGACTAAGCGTTGGCGTACAAAGCTTTGATGATGAAACGTTAAAAAGAGTTGGCAGATACGAAAAATTTGGCTCAGCCAAGGAGATAAAAAGAAAGCTTGAGCTCGCTCTTGGGAAGATCCCAGTCATTAGCCTGGATCTCATCTTTAACCTGCCAAATCAAACAAAAGAGCAGCTCATAAACGACATAAATACTGCAAAATCCATCTCTCCACAACAAATCACCTTCTATCCACTTATGAAATCAGAGCTAACAAGAGAGAATATAGCTCGCTCACTTGGTGTTTCAAACGTAGATAATGAGCGTGAATTTTATGAGATCATCGTGAGCGAATTTGCTAAGAGCGGATACAAGCAGAGCAACGCCTGGGCATTTTCAAACGAAAAAAGTGCTGACCTTCGCGACGAATATGTTGGCTCAAATTTAGAGTATCTTGGCGTTGGTAGCGGAGCATTTAGCTTTCTTAACGGTGAGCTTGTAATAAACGCGTTTAATCTACTTGAATACGGCAAAAGGATAAAAAATAGGCAAAGTCCAGTCATTGCAAAATGTGGCTTTAGCAAGAAAGAGCGACTTAAATACACGTTTTTAACAAGGCTTTTTGATGGCGGAGTTGATATTAAAAGATATAACGATGAAAATAACACAAACATTAACAAAGCCTTATTTATGGAGCTTAGCTTGCTTAAGCTTGTAAATGCGGTATATGAAGAAAATGGCATTATTAAGCCGACATTTTTTGGCAAATATATCTGCATCGTGCTTATGCGTGATTTTTATGCTGGCATGGACAAAGTGCGTGCGATATTTAAAGATGACGCTAAGATAAAAAGAAGCAAGGTGCTTCACATAATGAGCGAAAATACTGAACAAAAGTATGAGCCAAATATCATTCAGCCGCGAGCTGCGATGTAATGCTTGCAAATTTAATTAAAAAAAATATCTATCAAATTTCTAAAATAGTGTTATTAGCACTCGTATTTAGCGGGTTTGGCGTCTGGACTCTTTCATTTATAAATAATGAGCTTGTAAGCTTAAAGGAATTTGACCCGATTCTTGCAATTAAATTTATAGCAGTCTTACTTTTATTTTTTATAAGCGCCATCGCCGCAAATATATCGCTTACAAATTTTGGGCATAAATTTATCTACGAGCTAAGATATCAAAGTGTAAAGCAAATTTTAGATACGCCAAATAGCGTGGTAAATGAGATCGGTAAGGCAAAGATCATAGCTAGTCTAAACAATGACATAAAAACGATCACATTTGCTTTTATGAGTGCTACTGGTTTTATACAAAGCCTAGTTTTCATCATCTGTGCGAGCATCTATCTTTGTGTAATCGCTCCAAAAATTTTTATCTTTTTATCCATTTGGATCGGTGCGACTCTTTTTATAAATACACTTTTTATGAAAAAAATTCATCTTTATTTTAAGCATTCTAGAGTTCAAGATGACGCATTACAAAAGCACTACGACGATATCGTAGAGGGGCATAGAGAGCTTAGTTTAAATAGAGCAAGGGCAAGTGTCTGCTTTGATGAGTTAAATTTTACAGGCGATAAAAAACGTCAAAATATGGTAAAGGCCGATATTTATCACGCATTAAGCGATAATTTTACAAACATTATGCTGCTTGGCTCAGTTGGACTTTGTGTATTTTTGTGCGTGGCATTTGACTGGGCGAGCCTGCAAACGGCACTAAGCATTAGCTTAACGATACTATTTTTAAGAGGCTCATTTATGAGTATGGTTGGCTCCATACCAGCCGCACTTAGCGCAAAAGTAAGTTTAGAAAAGATCGTGAGTTTAAATCTAAATAAATTTAAGGAAGGCTTTAAATTTGACGATAGCCTAAGCGATAATTGGCAAAACATAAAGCTAAAAGATATAAATTTCAACTACACTCACGGCAGATTTAGCCTAAAAGATGTAAATTTAGAGATCAAACGCAGTGAGATAACATTTATTATCGGTAAAAATGGCAGTGGCAAAAGTACGCTTATAAATTTACTTTGTGGCCTTATGCGCCCAAGTAGTGGCGAAATTTACCTTGATAGCACAAAGATAGATGAAAGAAATTTACAAAGCTACCAGGCAAAGATTAGCGCTATTTTTGCTGATTTTTATCTATTTTCGCAAACGCTCTCTCATAATGGCTTTGCTAGCCAAAGCGAAATAGACGAGCTTTTAGCCTTACTTGAGATCGACAAAAAAGTAAGTGTCATAGATAATAAGCTTAGTACCACGCAACTCTCAACCGGTCAGCGAAAGCGTCTAAGCCTACTAATAGCCATATTAGAGCACCGCTCTATCCTTATCCTAGATGAATGGGCGGCCGATCAAGATCCGCTCTTTAAGCGAAAATTTTATAAAGAAATTTTACCGTTTTTACAAAGTAAGGGCATAAGCATAATCGCTGTTAGCCACGATGATAGCTATTTTGATGTAGCAACTAGGATCATCTTGGTAAAAGATGGCTTTGTGCGTGAGCTAGACGAGAGCGAGCGAATAAGTGCTGCAAAAGATGCAGTTGAGAAGATAAAATAGGAGTAATTTTTACACAAAAGCACAATACTCACCCTACTCTTAAGCCGTTTCAAGCTCAAATAAATTTAAATTTAGTAGAATCTTAAAAATTAAAAAAGGCAAAGTATGTCACATTCAGAGCTTGAAAGCACCTATTTTGGTGCATTTATCATACTTTTACTAGCGACTTGTTCATTTTGTTTAATAACATTCTTATCTTCAAAAATAAGTAAAAAATTAGCCAACCGCAATACCCAGCGTCTAAAACTTGGCTTTTATGAGTGTGGTCCAACCACTGTAAAACAGCCAAATAAGATAAATATCCACTACTTTTTTTATGGAATTTTATTTATTTTGTTTGATGTTGAAGTCATTTTTATGTATCCGTGGGCGGTTGATTTTAGGCTACTTGGAATTTTTGGACTAATCGAAATGTTGCTTTTTGTGGCGATTTTACTTATCGGCTTTGCTTATGCTTGGCAAAAAGGAGTCTTTAAATGGCAAAGCATCAGATAAATTACGCTGCAAATGGCGGCTTGCCAGTCGTTTTAACAACTGTTGATAAGCTCGTTCAGTGGGGCAGAAGTAATTCGCTTTGGGCGCTTAGCTACGGGCTTGCTTGCTGTGCGATCGAGATGATGGCAAGTGGCGCTAGTAGATATGACTTTGATAGATTTGGCACCATTTTTAGGGCTAGTCCAAGACACTCAGAGGTGATGATCATAGCTGGCACGCTAACTAAAAAACACGCTGAGTTTACAAGGCGTCTTTACGACCAGATGCCTGAGCCAAAGTGGGTTATCTCAATGGGTAGCTGTGCAAACACTGGCGGCATGTTTAACACCTATTCAACCGTTCAAGGTGTCGATAGAATAATACCAGTTGATATCTATATCCCAGGCTGTGCCCCACGTCCAGAGACGCTTCAATACGCACTTATGATGCTTCAAAAAAAGATAAGAAAGCAAAGTGCATTTAGAGCACAAAAGCCAAGAAAGCTTGAGATATGAGAGAGTATAAGCCAAAGAATGATCTACAGAAAAAGCAGTATTACAAAGAGAAATTTTATATAGAAAAGCAGACGCCAAAAGAAGCAGCAAATGGCTCTAAATTTGACGAAGAGCTCGCTGTTTTAGAGCAAAGCGGAGTGGAAATTTTATCTAGCTACGTGGAGTTTGATCAGCTTGTAATTTATATAAATTCTAGTGAAAATTTTAAAGCGCTTGAGACACTAAAAAGCTTTGGTTACGAACAGCTTAGTGAGCTTGCAGCACTTGATTTCATAAATCAAAAAGGTGGATACGAAGTCTTTTATCAGCTTCTTAGTATCAGTAAAAATAGACGCGTCCGTGTAAAATGCTTTGTAAAAAATGATGAAATGCTAAAAAGCGTTTGTGAGCTTTACAAAAGCGCAAACTGGGCTGAGCGCGAGATGTATGATCTAAGCGGTGTTTTGATCAAAGATCATCCAAATTTAAAGCGTCTCATCATGCCTGATGACTGGCACTCACACCCGCTCTTAAAGAGCTATCCGCTAACTGGCGACGAGGCTGCCAAATGGTACGAGGTGAATAAAATTTTTGGGCGTGAGTTTAGAGAGCAAATTGGCGAAGAGAACCGCGATCCAGCTTATATTGAAGAGAAAGATACCTTTGGATTCTCAAGAGTATTTAGCGAGGAGTACGAGTATCAAGAAGATGGCGGCGTAAAATTTGTCAAAAAGGCTAAATTTAACCAGAGCCAGATAGTAAAGGAAAGACCTTGAGCCAGTCACCAAACCGCTTAAAACCATTTTTTGAAAATTTAGAATTTGAGCAAAATGACGGCAAGATGATACTAAATTTTGGCCCACAACATCCAAGTGCTCATGGCCAGCTAAAACTCGTGCTTGAGCTTGACGGAGAAAAGGTCGTGCGTGCGATGCCAGAGGTTGGCTTTATGCACCGAGGCGTTGAAAAGATGGCTGAAAATATGACCTATCAGGAATTTATCCCAGTGACTGACAGGGTGGATTACATCGCATCAAGTGCCAATAACTACGCATTTTGCGCGGCTGTGGAGAAGCTTTGCGCTATAGAAGTGCCTCGTCGTGCGCAGATCATTAGAGTGATGCTTTTAGAGCTAAACCGCATCAGCTCACACCTTTTATTTTTGGCTACGCACGCCCTTGATGTGGGGGCAATGAGCGTCTTTTTGTACGCATTTAGAGAGCGCGAATACGTCCTTGATCTCATAGAAAAATACTGCGGCGCAAGGCTAACTCATAGTTCAATAAGGATCGGTGGCGTGCCGCTTGATCTGCCTGATGGCTGGTGCGAGGAGCTGCTTAAATTTTGCGAGAAATTTCCAAGCGACATCACGCTTTATGAAGATCTGCTAAGTGAAAATAGAATTTGGCAAGCAAGGCTTATTGACGTGGGCGTAGTCAGCAAAGAGCTAGCCCTTAGTAGCGGCTGTTCTGGCGTCATGCTAAGAGCTAGCGGCATCGCGCGCGACATCAGAAAAGAAGAGCCATATCTCATCTACGACGAGCTAGAATTTGACGTGCCTTACTCTACCAAGGGCGACTGCTACGCAAGATACCTACTTTATATGAAAGAGATGTGCGAGTGCGTGAAAATTTTAAAGCAGTGCGTTAGCAAATATCAGACAAGTAGCCCCGCTATCATCGCCGACGCGCCAGAGTATGTGAGCGCTTCAAAAGAGCAGATAATGAGTCAAAACTACTCATTAATGCAGCATTTTGTGCTGATAACTCAGGGGCTAAAGCCACCAAAGGGCGAAATTTACTTTGCTAGTGAGTCACCAAAAGGCGAGCTTGGAATTTATATAAACTCAGACGGCAGCGCAAGCCCGTATCGCCTAAAAATTCGCACGCCAAGCTTTTGGCACTGCGCTATTTATGAAGATTTATTGGTAGGCCAGTACGTTGCTGACGTAGCTACGATAATTGGTAGCACAAATATCATCTTAGGCGAGGTTGATAGATGAGAAGGGTCGATCTTAGGCATCTAAAGGGCGAGTTTTTGAGCACTCTTGGGCAGCAGATAAAGGCTAGCGAGCCTGGCGAAGTGATTATATTTTTATTTGAGATAGGTGATTTTAGCGGTGTAGCGAAGGCTGTAAATTTAGCTTATAATCTAAACTGCGAAGTGATGAACTCGCTTAAATTTAACCAAGTTGATTGGGCATTAACGATAAAAAAGGGCAAGATATGAAATTTAATGATCTAATAGCAGGCAAGAGCCTAAGTATCGCGAATTTACTAAGTTTGAGCGACAAAAATTTAGCAAAAAAGATAAAAGAGCACGAGTTTAAATACATCTCATGCTTTGAAGATAACGAGCTTGGCAGTAAAAATTTGATCCGCTGCGAGATAGGATCTATAAGCTACGTCTTAGCGCTTCTTTGCAAGTATGCAAATTTGGTGCAAAATGAGTTTTTCGACGAGCTTGATGATGGGCTCATAAGCGGCGAGTGCAACGTGGGCGAAGAGGAATTTGAAGAGCTAGGCAAGTGGATAAAGGACGTTAAAAACATCGTTATTGATGATTCATTTTTTACTCATCCAGATAAAGATGCGATCTTTTGGCTACTTGAAATTTTAGGCAAAAATGTCGTTTTGGCTGGTGGTTGCAAGAAAGAATTTAATGATTATCACAAAATAGACGAGCTAAAAGAGCTTGAAAATTTTGACGGAGCGGTCGTTTATCTAAACAAAAACGCAAGCGATGAGATCGTAGGTGGTGTACAGTTTGGTATCGTAGCAAAGGCAAAGGATGGCGAAATTTTAAATTTAAAGGCAAAAGATTTTAGCGTGAAGGCAAAATTTAAACTAGATCATTCGCTAAAAGGCACAGTTGCGATATTTGGCGCAAAAGAGTTTGATGGATACGCATTTAAGCAAGTAGTAGTTAGTAAATGAAAATAAGCATAAATGATCAAATTTTAGAAGCAGATGAAGGCGAGAGCATCCTAAATATCGCAAGAGCAAATGGAATTTATATCCCAGCTCTTTGCTATCTTAGCGGCTGCTCACCAACTCTTGCTTGTAGGCTTTGCATGGTCGAGGCAAACGGCAAAGTAGTTTATAGCTGCAATGCCAAAGCAAAAGAGGATATGCAAATTTATACAAACACGCCAGAAATCGCTGCCGAGCGAAATGCGATCATGCAGACTTATTGCGTAAATCATCCGATTCAATGTGGCGTTTGTGACAAAAGCGGCGAATGCGAACTACAAAATTTAACCACACATCTAAAGGTAAATGAACAAAAATTTGCCATCTCTGACACGCACAAACCACATAAAGAATGGGGGCTAATCAACTACGATCCAGCTCTTTGCATAGTCTGCGAAAGATGTGTCACTGTTTGTAAGGACAGGATCGGTGAGAGTGCGCTAAAGACCGTACCAAGAGGCATTGAAGTGCCAAAAGAGCTAAAAGAGAGTATGCCAAAAGATGCCTATGCAGTTTTTAGTAAGATGCAAAAAAGCTTAATAGGTCCAAGCGTGGGCGAGAGTCTAGACTGCTCATTTTGCGGCGAGTGTATCAGCGTTTGCCCTACTGGAGCGCTTATTAGTTCGCATTTTCAATATAGTACAAATATCTGGGAGCTAAACCCTATCCCAGCGGCAAATCCGCACCAAAGCGACTGCGAGCTAATTTACTATGACATAAAAGAAAAGAGCACTAGCGATAGAAGTAAGCAAATTTACCGCGTCAGCAATGATTTTACATTTGGTGAGGTAAGTGGGGCAGCTAGGTTTGGTTATGACTTTCACAACGAGCTTGCCTGTAAAAATGAAGAGAAATTTGAAGAGATTGTTTTAAATATTAAAAATGGCGCGATCAAAAATATAAAATTTAATAGCTTCATCACGAACGAAGAGGCCCTTATTTTAGAGCGTTTAAGAGAGAAATTTGATCTAAATTTAATAAATAATGAGGCGCTAAATTATCAAAAATTTTTAAATAAATTTAGCGAATTTAGCGGGCTTAGCTCATATAATGCAGACTATGAAGATATTAAAAAAAGCGATTTTATCATCACTGCTGGTAGTTTCTTAAGACACGAAAGCCCAGTAACAAGCTTTAAGTTAAATAATGCTTTAAAAATGAACAAGGCGGCTGGAATTTACTTTCATCACATTGAGGATAAAGTAGTTAAAAAATACTCTAAAAATTTCGTCTGTGTAACGTACAAACCTGGCAAATTAGAGCAAATTTTACTTTTTGTCTTGAAAAATTGGGGTGAAAATTTACCAAAAAAGCTTAGTGAAAGGCTAGCAAATTTTGATGAAAATTTTGGCTTAGACATATCTGCTTTAAGCGAAGGAAAGAGCAAATTTACGCTTATATTAGGAAGCGATTTTTACACGGACGAAAATGCAAATTTACTAGCCGCACTTGCTGGAATAATAGCAACATCCACGCCGTTTCGTGTGATGCTCATACCTCCTCGCACAAACTCGCTTGGGGTGGCTAAAATTTGTACTCTATCAAGCGAGAAAAAGCCTGGCAAGACACTAGGCTATAACGAAAATGGTGATTATAAATTTAGCATTTTTGAAGGAGATCTTGACACAGCAGCACTAAATCAGCAAGAAGGCACATTTACAAACATAAACAACGACGTAGTGCCTACAAATGTGGCGATACCACACAAAGGATATTTTTTAAACGACATCGCAAACGCACTTGGACTAATAGCTGAAAATACAATAGATTACACACCACTTTTGCCAAAAGAAAAAGGATATAGAGGCATTAAATTTGATGATTTAGAAAATTTTTACGCAAGTGACGGCACAAGCAAGCGTGGCTATAAGCTAGAAATTTTAAATTTCATACCAAACAATGATATAGAGCCACTTTTAAAAGATAGTGAGAGTGTAAATTTAAAAGACGACGAGGCACTTATAAGTCTTGCAAATCCCATAAATTTGCCATCATTTTTTGCAAACTATGCCACACAAACAGCCAAAAGAGCAAAGCTTTATGCAAGTAGCGAGTTTATAGCTAAATTTGAAATTTCACAAAATGAAGCGGTTATTTTAGAAAAAAACGAGCATAAGCTTGCCATTTGCATGGATATTGATGATGAGCTTGATGGCTTAGCAGCATACTTGGGTGACTATGACGACAAGCTTGATCTTAGTCTTATTTTTAATGGTAAAAACTACGTTGCAGTGAAAATTTTAAAGGTGAGCGATGAGTGATATATTATTTTTTATTCTAACCACTATCATTAAAGCTGTCGTAATTTTAGCTGTTATGGCGAGTCTTGCAGGGCTTGCGACCTATGCTGAGAGAAAAGTGCTAGCCTATATGCAACGCCGCGTGGGGCCTGATATGGTGGGACCTGCTGGCGTGCTTCAGATCGTAGCTGACATGATAAAACTCTTTACAAAAGAGGACATTGTACCAGCAAATGCAAATAAATTTATCTTTCTGATAGCACCTCTAATATCTGCTATCGCGGCATTTGCAGCGCTTGCACCTGTGCCATTTTTGCCTGAGTTTGAAATTTTTGGACATACATTACGTCCGATTCTCTCAGATATAAATGTTGGTATTTTATACATCGCTGGTGTTGCTTCGGTTTGCGTCTTCTCTCCACTTGCAGCAGGTCTTGCAAGCTATAATAAATTTGCTCTAATTAGTGCAGCTCGCGCAGTAGTCTCACTTCTTAGTTTCGAAATAGTCGCTGGCATGGCTCTTTTAAGCGTCGTAATGGTAACTAGCTCACTCTCACTTGTGGATATAAACAACTATCAAAAAGGAATTTTTGGCTGGCTTATATTTAAGCAGCCACTTGCCTTTTTGCTCTTTTTAATAGCAAGCTTTGTGGAGTGCAATAGAACACCATTTTGCTTAACAGAAAACGAAACAGAAATAGTAGCAGGCTATGGCACCGAGTATAGCGGCATGAGATGGGCGATGTTTTTCATCGGCGAATATACAAATATGATCGCTGCTAGTATCATCATTACGATTTTATTTTTAGGTGGATTTAACGAATTTTTATTTATCCCAGGTGCTTTGATGATCATCTTAAAATCAAGCATTGTCTTTTTCTTTTTTCTTTGGGTGAGGGCTTCATGGGCACATTTAAGAGTTGATCAGTTAAGTGCATTTTGCTGGAAAATTTTACTTCCGCTTGGAATTTTAAATATCGTAATCACTGGCTTTATGCTACTAATCTAAGGCGAAAAATGAGTGAGAAAAAATATATTTTAATAGATGAAAAGTTAAAGCCAAAGAGCGCATTTGATAAATTTAAGCACTTCATCGCTATCACATTTAAGCCTGATCTTTTGATCGGACTAAAAGTCACTATAAAGCAGATGCTCTTTAGCAAGTCACATACTTTAAAATACCCTATGCAAAAGATGGAGCTAAACGCCAGATATAGGGGAATTCATAGGCTTTTAAAATTTGTTGAAAGCGAAAATGAGCGCTGCATAGGCTGTGGGTTATGCGAGAAAATTTGCGTTAGCAACTGCATCTCGATGAAGACTTCGCTTGGCGAAGATGGCCGCAAAAAGGTCGCAAGCTACACGATAAATTTAAGCAGATGTGTGTATTGCGGTTTTTGCGCTGATGTCTGCCCTGAGCTTGCCATAGTTTGCGGGCAAGAGTACGAGGTCGCAAGTGAAAATAAAATCCTCTTTGGTACAAAAAATGAGTTTTTAACGGATGATAAATTTTTAAAAGATCAAACCGAGTTTGAGGGCTATGGCGCGCTACCTAAAAATGCTAGTAGCCTAGTGAAAAAGACGCCAAATGCGCTTACAAATGAAGATAAGGCAGAAGTGATGGATATAAATTTAAAAGGGTCAAGCGATGTATGAGAGCTTTGCATTTTATCTTTTTAGTGCCCTTATATTAGTTAGTTTTTCTTTTAGCGTGCTTTGCAAAAACGCCCTAAATGCGGTCTCTGCGCTAGCTGCTGGCATGGTTTTTATATCAGCTATATTTTTCTTGCTTGGGGCTGAGTTTTTAGGTGTGGTACAAATCGTCGTCTATACAGGCGCGGTGGTCGTTTTATACGCATTTGCGATGATGTTTTTTGACACCAGCAAGGAGTGCGAGCCAAAAAGTGGCAAAAAAGCAAAGATCATCGTCTATCTTTTAAGCAGCTTCATAGCGCTTCTTTTGATATTTATCTTTTTAGCGCCGATCTATAGCGCTAAGCAAGAGGTGGTAAATTCTACTCTCGCTAACCTTGGCAACATCGAAGCGGTTGGAATTTTGCTCTTTAGCAAGTATCTGCTTGCCTTTGAGATGTGCGCTATCATGCTACTTGTGGCGATGGTGGCTGGCATCATCTTGATACACAAAGACCTAGACGCGCAAAGCAAATTTGAGGAGATGCTATGATAGGCCTTACTCACTATCTCATCCTAGCAAGCCTAGTCTTTGTCATAGGTCTTGTTGGCATAATGAGAAGAAGAAATTTGATAATGCTATTTTTCTCAAGCGAAATTTTACTAAACTCAGCAAACATCGCACTTGCAGCCATCTCGAAATACTACTTTGACCTAACTGGGCAGATTATCGCTTTTTTTATAGTAGCCATCGCCGCTAGCGAGGTCGCCGTGGGACTAGGTCTGCTCGTGCTTTGGTACAAAAAGACTGGCAGCATCAGTTTAGATTCGATGACAAATATGAAAGGCTAAGAGATGATTTTATTTTGTATTTCGCTATTTTTCCCGCTTCTTAGCTTCATTGTAGCTGGCATCTTTTCGCATAGTAGTAAAAATTTATTTATCGGTCTTTTTTGCTCGCTTCTCATGATCGTTAGCGCCACAGCTTCGCTTATGCTAACGGCTAGCCTTAGCGTAGATGAGCCACTAAATTTAACCCTAAAAGAGTTTATAAACTTAGGCTCGCTTGATCTTAGTTTTAGCTTCTACCTTGATGCGATCAGCCTTGTGATGCTTAGCACCGTGGGCGTGGTCGCTAGCATCGTGCATATCTACTCCATTGGCTACATGAGAGATGACGCGAGTTTTAACCGCTTTTTTAGCTACTTGGGGCTCTTTGTCTTTTGCATGAACGTCCTTGTTTCAAGTGATAACTTAATAGGGCTCTTTATCGGCTGGGAGAGCGTTGGACTTTGCTCGTGGCTACTCATTGGCTTTTGGTATAAAAGACCTAGCGCAAACGTCGCTGCAAACGAAGCCTTTGTGATGAACAGAGTGGCTGATTTGGCCATGCTTGTTGGCATTTTTTATATATTTTATAGCTTTGGCTCACTTAAATTTAGCGAGGTTTTTAATGCTAGAAGCGACCTTTCTGGGCTAAATTTAGGCATCATCGCCACACTTCTTTTTATAGGCGCCATGGGTAAAAGTGCGCAGTTTCCATTTCACACTTGGCTTGCAAACGCCATGGAGGGCCCAACGCCGGTTTCTGCACTCATCCACGCTGCGACCATGGTAACAGCTGGCGTCTATCTAGCCATACGCGCAAATTTCATCTTTGCAAATGTGCCTGAAGTATCGCACTTTATAGCCTGCCTTGGCGCATTTGTAGCGATATTTGCCGCAAGTATCGCGCTAGTGCATAACGACCTTAAAAAGATAGTCGCTTACTCGACGCTTTCGCAGCTTGGATATATGTTTGTAGCCGCTGGTCTTGGCGCTTACAAGATCGCACTTTTTCACCTTGTCACGCACGCATTTTTCAAGTCACTTCTCTTTTTATGCGCTGGAAACGTCATGCACGCGATGAATGACGAGCTAAATATCAAAAAAATGGGCGGACTTTATAAATTTATGAAGCCAACTGCACTTCTTTCTATCATCGCAAGCTGCGCGCTGGCTGGCTTTTATCCATTTGCTGGCTTTTTTTCTAAAGATAAAATTTTAGAAGTCGCCTTTAGTGAAAATCAAATTTTGTGGGCCGTCTTGCTATTTGGCGCGGTGCTTACGGCATTTTATAGCTTTAGGCTTGTCATGCTAGTCTTTTTTGCAAAGCCAAAGAGCGACACTCATGCACATGAGGCCAAAAACTACATGCTTGTTGGCATGAGTGTGCTTGGCGTTCCCTCAGTCATTAGTGGCTTTTTTTGGAGCAACTTTAGTGAGTTTTTAAGTAATAGCCTTGGGGATTTTAAGCTAAATTTATCTCACAGCAGTGAAATTTTCTTACTCGTTTTAACACTTACTTTAGTGCTTGCAAGTGCTGGCTTTGCAGTCTTTGCTTATAAAAAAGAAATTTTTAAAGAGAGCATTTGCGAGAGTAAAATTTACAAAATTTTGCAAAATGCCTACTTTATCCCAAAATTTTATGAGAAATTTTTTATAAATGGCTACGCTTTTATCTCTAAAATTTGCAAGAAATTTGATGAGATGATAGTTGATAAAAGTGTCGATTTTGTCGCATTTGTGGTTACTAAATTTGCATATCTTGCAAATAAAATGCAAAGTGGCGATCTAAGCGTCATGCTTAGGTTTATGGTCGCAGGATTTGCCTTGCTTTTAAGCTTTATATTTTTATTAAACGGAGCCAAATAATGCTAAGTGTCATCATATTTTTCCCAGCAATAAGCGCAATACTTGGCTTTTTGATAGAAAATAAAAGCATCAAATTTTATGGAGCAAGCATCGCTTTAATCGAGCTTTTGCTAGCCATTTTTATCTGCGTAAATGTCGATTTTCAGGGTTATGACTTTGTTTTAACGCATCAAGTCTCACTCATACCAAGCCTAAATATCAGCTACTTTGTCGGCATTGACACCATCTCACTTGTGCTTATAGTCCTTAGCGCATTTATGAGCTTTATCTCTATCGCCGCACTTAGTGATGATGGAAATTTAAAGCACCTGGTTATTAGCGTGCTATTTTTAGAGAGCACGATGATGGGCGTCTTTAGCGCGCTTGATATGATCTTGTTTTACAGCTTTTGGGAGCTTAGCCTTATACCGCTACTTTACATCATCGGCGCATTTGGCAGTAAAAATAGAATTTACGCTGCGATTAAATTTTTTATCTACACATTTTTAGGCTCTGTCTTTATGCTAGTGGCGATCATCTTTATCGGCTATTTGTGCTATCAAAAAAGCGGCGTATTTAGCTTTAATCTGCTTGATTGGTATAAGCTTGGTATCGGAGAAAATGCTCAAATTTGGCTATTTTTAGCATTTTTCTTCGCTTTTGGCGTGAAAACTCCGCTGTTTCCATTTCACACGTGGCTTCCTTATGCGCACGGACAGGCTCCGACTATCGGCTCGGTGCTGCTTGCTAGCGTGCTTTTAAAGATGGGCACTTACGGCTTTGTGAGATTTTCACTTCCACTTTTTCCAGATGCGAGCCTGCTTTTAAGTGGCTTTGTATGTGTCATAGCCATCATCATGATCATCTACGCAGCCCTTGTTGCCTATGCACAAAGCGACATGAAGCAAGTGATCGCTTATAGCTCCATTTCACACATGGGTGTCATCATGCTAGGCATATTTTCACTAAATTTGATAGGGCTTAGCGGCTCAATATTTTTAATGATAAGCCACGGTATCGTAAGCGGCACACTATTTTTGCTAGTTGGCGTCATCTACGAGAGGGCTCATACCAAAGAAATTTGCGAATTTGGCGGCCTTGCTAAGGTGATGCCAAAGTACGCGCTTGTGTTTTTTATAGCAACTCTTGCAAGCATCGGTTTGCCGCTAACGATTGGCTTTGTGGGTGAGTTTTTGAGCCTAATTGGCGTCTTTAAGCTAAACAAGCTCTTTGCGCTACTTGGTGGCTTTAGTATCATCGTGGGCGCTGTTTATATGCTAGTACTTTATAAAAGTGTCTTTTTTGGCGAGTGCAAAGAGAAAAATTTAAGCCTAAAAGATCTAAATTTTAAAGAGTTAGCCGCTCTTGTGCCACTTTGCTTGCTCATAATCATTCTTGGTATTGCACCAAATTTGATACTAAAACCACTTGAACCAAGCGTGCAAAATATCATAAGTAAAATGCAAACTAGAGCTGTAAATAGCGGCACAAAGGATAAAATTTTATCTTTAAATGGCGGGAGCAAACTATGAACGAAATAGCCTTTTTAGACCTAAACGAGATCTCGCTACAATCACTCTCGCCGATGCTAAGCATGATGGTTTTTGCACTTTTTATCCTCATAGTTGGAGCGATAAAAAAGGATCTTTCGAGGAATTTCTACTGCGTATTTTGCATCATCGCTATATTTGTAAATTTGGGTCTTATATTAGATTTTAATGGTCTTAGTCTTAGCTTTTGGGATATGCTTTTGGTAGATGGAATTTCTATCATCTCACAAGTCATCATCCTCATCGCTTCAGCCCTTTTCATACCGCTCGCACTGAGCACGAAAGAGTATTTTGAGTATAAAATTTACGAGTATTATGCGCTATTTTTGTTTATGATCGCAGGATTTTTATTTATGGTGAGCTCAAGCAACCTGCTCATCATATTTTTGGGTCTTGAGATCAGCTCACTTTGCCTCTACACTCTCATTGCCCTTCACAACAAGGCAAAAAGCGTCGAGGCTGCCATCAAATACTTTGCGATGGGCTCGCTCTCGGCTGGCTTTTTTGCGATGGCGATAGCTATGTTTTATCTGGCAACAAACTCAATAGACATCGCTCGTATAGGTGTAGCGATAAAAGATCTTAGCCTAAATCAAAATTTAATCATCCTTCTTGGCTGCGTTTTCATCGCCTCAGCCATTGGCTTTAAGCTCTCACTCATACCATTTCACACCTGGATACCAGACGTTTATGAGGGCTCAAATGCCCCGCTTGCAGGCTATATGTCGATCGTGCCAAAGGTAGCGGGCTTTATCGTCGCATTAAGGATCTTTACGATGCTTGAGGGCTCTGGAATTTCATGGATAAAAGATATGCTCTACATCATCGCCGTGCTTACGATGAGCCTTGCAAATATCATGGCACTAGTGCAAAAAGACGTAAAAAGAATGCTCGCCTTTAGCTCGATAGCCCATGCTGGCGTGGTTCTTTGCGCGTTAGTGGCAAACTCTCACGAGGCAAATGTCGCCTTGTTTTTCTACTGGATAATGTTTTTGTTTGCAAATTTGGGTGCATTTTCTATGCTCTGGGTGGCAAGGTGTGACGATGTCGTCTGCTGGGACAAGCGCTTTAAACACCCGTATGAGAAATTTTCAGGGCTTATTAAAATTTTGCCAAGCTACGCCGTGATAATGGGAATTTTCATGATAGCCCTTGCTGGCATTCCGCCTTTTAGCGTCTTTTGGGGTAAGATGGTACTTATCTCATCGCTCATAAAATCTGATTACGTCGTGCTTGGCGTTATAATCATGATAAATTCTGCCATTGCGATTTATTACTACCTAAGGCTCATCGTCTTTATGTTTTTAAAAGAGCCTATCGTGACAGATAAAAACCTCTACACCGCAAATGTCTCGATGGCGCTAAAGGTGATCGTTGGAGTTGCCGTTGCTGGCACGGTCTTTGCATTTTTATTTTCTGGGGCGATTTTGGAATTTATCGAGCATTTTGTCTTTGCTTCAGGATTTTAGAAAATTTAACTATAATGGCGGTATGAAAAAGCTCTTAATCATCTTATTTTTACCGCTTTATCTATCCGCCTTTAGCCTTAGCCTAAACAGCGGCGCAAATGCAAATAAGCCTTATAGCGTCCTTCAGCTAAGTGATGAGAAAGAATTTGAATGTGTGGAGCAAATTTTAGCCTACGACACGAAGCGCTACGTTTGTATGCTTGATGATGGGATCTTGCCAAAGATCGAAGATACGACGTTGCCTTTAATGGATATAAAATATAAAAAACAAGATGGCAAGCTCTTTATCGTCATCATGCCAAAAGCGCCTTCAAAACTTCTAAATATTCAAACCGAGCTTTACAGCAGCCCAAGCGTGCAAGATACGCCAAAGACGACCATCTCAAAGCACTTTAGCATCATCATCGACACTTCACTAAGCGAAAACAACAAAAGAGTATCTGGGCTAAATTTTAAACCTGATTTTAAAGATATGCTAAGTCCAAGCATCGGAGCGCTTGATCTTAACAAAGCTCCTATTGCTGGGCTTGATAGTAATGACATTGATATCTACATAAGCATAAAAAGAGCTTATGAAAAAGGCGCTTATGAAAATGTAGTAAAAGATACTCAAACAGCGATAAAAAGGCACCCAAATAGCCTTTTTTCAAGTGAATTTTTACTATTTCGTCTAAGGGCTCTTGATAAAATTTTTGAGACAAAAAATGAGTTTGAAGAGATTGAGCCAAAAGATATCGTAAGTGAAGGTAGGGCTTGGATTAGAAAATTTCCATCTGATGAAAACTATCCAGAAGTGCTATATCTAATCGCTAGAGCCTACCTAAAAGATAGCATCGCAAGTGATGCAAAATATATGCTTGATATCTTAAACGAAGAGCACGCAAACTCAAAATTTACGAAACTTGCAGCACTTGATTATGCTGATTATCTCTACAAAATAGGCAAACAAAAAGAGGCGCTAAAAGACTATGAAAAAGTGCTTTACTCTACAAACGACATCGACCTTGCAAGTAGAGCAGCACTAAGCCTAGCTGATGCAAATATCGATAAAGAAAAATTTGATGAAGCAAAGAAATTTATACTAAAAATCGCAAATGCGAATGAAAAATTTTTTATGAATAACCCAACGAAGTCGATGAATCTTGCAACTACATTTGCAAGTAAAGATATGCCTGATGTGGCTGCTAAAATTTATGAAATCTTGATAAACAATAGCGATAGAACGAAAGATTTTTATGAAGTTGCTTTAAAAAATTTAGCACTAAATCTAGCCAAAACAAAAGATGAGAAAAAAGCATACGAATACTTAAATAGATATGAGACAGAGTTTAAATATGGTGATTATATCGATGAGGTGACTAAAGCAAAAGATGGGTTATTTTTTGAAGAAAAGGATGAAAATGCTACTGCACTTCATGCTAGATATAAAGAACTCATCGAAAAATATGCTGGAACAAATATTAGCCAGAAGGCTTTAATAAGCGAGCTTGAGCTGGATATTAAAGAGCGTAAATTCTCCGATGCACTATCTTACAAAACCATGGCAAAAGATGGAAATTTGAGTAAGGCAATGGAGCTGATAAATGAGGCTGCGCTAGAGCTTACAAAAGAGTATTTTATAAAAGATGATTGCACGGCTGTTATAAATTTGCTTGAAAACTACGATATAAATAAAATCTCATTACCACAGTTTAAACTTTTTAACTGCTACTTTAGAACAGCTCGCTACAACGATGCACTTGAGTTAGCAAAAGCTCATGCAAAAGATGAAAATTTAGAAGACAGAGTTGAGTGGCTGGTAAATTTGAGCAAAATTTTATATAAAAACAAAGACTATGAGCATGCGATCATTGCTGCAAATGATGCGCTTTCACTTGGCTCATCAGTCGAATACTCAGATCCAACACCATCTCTTTTTGACAGGTTTTACTCATTGCTTGCATTAAAACGCTTTACGGAGGCGATCTCAACCATTAGCGCTATTGAGCAGCTAAGAGGCCAAGACTTTAAGATTATCGAAGCATATACAGCTATAAGCGACTATGCGATGAAAAGTAATGACTACGCCATCGCTACAACATATGCCAAAAAAGCTCTTGAGCTACAAACAAAAGCCAAGATAAATACATTTTCACCAAAGATAAATTTTAACTACTCAGAAGCTTCGCTAAAGACAGATAACCTAGGTGAGGCACTTGACGAGGCGAAATTTATACTAAATATGAAGCTTGAGCCAGAAGATCGCTTACACGCTTTAAATTTGATAAGCGAAATTTATATAAGGCAAAAGCAGTTTAAGTTGGCTAGGCCTTATTTAAATGAGTGCTCTGACTCAAATTTTATAAGCCCGTATAAAGATGCTTGCAAAGCTAAGCTTGATATGATAGGCAAAAACTAAATAAAAAGAAATAGCTTGTAAGTTAAGCTTTCTTTAATTATGTATTTAATTTTTTATATTGCCATCAAATGCTCTTTATATTATAAAAAGAACTATATTTTATCGTAAGCCTTAATGATTTTTAACGCACGAGATCTGGTATGATCTTAAAAATTTTAAGCACCTTTCTTTAATAACAAATATAGGCTGTTTTACGATTTATAAGTTTAAAAATTAAAAATGCTTAATAAGTTTTTTTCCAATAGATCAAAGCAAAAACAACTTGTAACGCTTTTAATTATATTTATATGATGTGTTTTATTGTATTTATAGAAATTTTTAGCTTATTGTAAATTAACTTCTAAAATTTATCATATACTACACGCTAATTAAACAACAATATAAAAATTAATTTTTACGTTTTTAGTAGCAATTTACTAAGCAAAAAAGTATACATTTTTAATAAATTTTCTATAAAAATTTCTATGTAACAAATTGAAAAGTAACAAGGATTATAAAAATGGTGACCCATACGAGACTCGAACTCGTGTTACCAACGTGAGAGGCTGGTGTCCTAACCGCTAGACGAATGGGCCAGAATGGATGGTGCCCCGTGTAGGCCTCGAACCTACGACCCCATCATTAAGAGTGATATGCTCTACCAACTGAGCTAACGAGGCAAAAAACATAATACAAACTATAAAGCCTAATTTTAGAACTAATAATCTTAAAATCTAAATTTTATCACTCAATAATAAGAAAATTTATAATAACCTTAAACTAAGGTTTAGAGATGGCGCAGCGGACGGGGCTCGAACCCGCGACCTCCGCCGTGACAGGGCGGCATTCTAACCAACTGAACTACCGCTGCACCTAAAATGGTGGTCGCTATAAGACTCGAACTTATGACATCCACCTTGTAAGGGTGGCGCTCTACCAACTGAGCTAAGCGACCTAAAATTTAAAAAATATCTGGCGACCCTTAGAGGATTTGAACCTCTGTTTCTACACAGAGAAAGTAGAGTCCTGAGCCACTAGACGAAAGGGTCATAAACCCAAAAATGGTGTCCTGCGTTGGATTCGAACCAACGGCCCCCTCATTAAAAGTGAGATGCTCTACCGACTGAGCTAGCAAGACATTTACTTAAAAAAGAATTGAGATTATACAAAAAACATTATTACATGTCAAGAAACAAGAAAAAGTATCCAGTGCTTTACAATATTAATTTTTAATAATATAAGTTTATCTCAAATTATAAAAAAAGAATGGTGCGGATGAAAGGACTTGAACCTTCACGCCGTGGGGCACCAGATCCTAAGTCTGGCGTGTCTGCCAATTTCACCACATCCGCACAACAATAATAAAGTGGTACGCCCATCAGGATTCGAACCTGAGGCCTACGGCTTAGAAGGCCGTTGCTCTATCCAGCTGAGCTATGAGCGCATAAAGTATTTTAAGTGGCGCGCCCGATAGGAGTCGAACCCATAACCTACAGATCCGAAGTCTGTCGCTCTATCCAATTGAGCTACGAGCGCCCAAAATGGGGTGAGTGATGGGAATCGAACCCACGACCCTCAGGACCACAATCTGATGCTCTAACCGACTGAGCTACACTCACCATTTAACATGGTCGGGGTGAAAGGATTCGAACCTTCGGCCCTCTGGTCCCAAACCAGATGCGCTAACCAGACTGCGCTACACCCCGCCTGAGTCGTGTTTGTAAGTTTATGCCACTACCTCATTAAAAAGTCGTATTTTAACTAGATTTTTTTTTAATGTCAATTAAAAAATACTTAAACTAATATTTTTTTTCTTAGTGCAAAAAAGAGACTTATTTAAATTGCAAATAGACGTTTACTAGAAAAATTATTTTTTATATGAGCTAAGTTCTATCAAATTTCCATCAAAGTCGTATAAGTACAAGCTCTTCATAGCGCCAAGTGCCCCATTTCGCTCTACAATACCAAGCTCAAATTTTACACCCTTTTTAAGTAGCTCTGCATGTACATTTTCTATAAGATCATCCACTATAAAACAAATATCAGTACTGCCTTTTTTGGGATATTTTGCAGATGGTAAAAACTCGCTTTCAAATTTATGTAAATTTATCTTTTGCGAGCCAAATTTTAAGGAGATGCGACCACTATTTTTGCAAAGCTGTATCCCTAAAATTTCGCAGTAAAATTTAATCGCTTTTTCTATATCGCTTACTACAAGAACAATATGATCAATATTTTTTATCTGCATTTTGTTAAATTTCTATTAGTGCAACAAACCATCTTTTTTCTTTTTGGCATATATATTTATACTTTCCACTGCCAATGAAAATGTCATCGCAAAATAGATATATCCCTTTGGAATATGAAAACCTAATCCTTCTGCAACCAATGTCATGCCCACAAGCACCAAAAATGCAAGTGCTAAAATTTTTATTGTTGGATTATTGTCCACAAAATTAGAAATACCTTTTGACGCTAGCATCATCACGCCAACTGCTAAAATAACAGCTATGATCATTATCTCTATATGCTCAGCCATTCCAACAGCTGTGATAACACTATCAAGAGAAAAAACAATATCCAAAACAGCTATCTCGCTTACAATAACCAAAAAATTTGCATGTGATTTTTTGCTATTTTTATGCTCTTCACCTTCACCAGAAACACTAGAATGTATTTCAAGGGTTGATTTTACAAGTAAAAATAGACCGCCCAGTATAAGCACCAAATCTCGGCCGCTTATACTAAATTCTGCGATAGTAAAGAGTGGCTTTGTTAGCTTCATGATCCAAAACAATGAAAGTAAAAGTAAAATTCTAGTCACCATAGCTAGCCCTAGGCCGACAATCCTACCACTACCGCGCTGCTGCGGAGGTAGTTTACCTACCAAAATAGCAATAAATATAATGTTATCTATGCCTAAAACTATCTCTAAGCCAGTTAACGTAAGTAGTGATATCCACGCTTCTGGCGAACTAAACCATTCAAACATTTGCTTCCTTTGTTAAAATTTTTATTATGCTATCAGGCAAAATTTCATGCTCTATCGCATGGATTTTGCTCTCCCAATCCTCTAAGCTCATACCATCTTCTCTTTCAAACGCTCTTTGTGCAATGAGTTTACCTCCGTCAAGCTCCTCGCTCACGTAGTGCACGCTGACACCACCTATCATCATATCGCTCTCAAAGCTCTCTTTTATCGCATGAGCGCCTTTAAAAAGTGGCAATATGGAAGGATGTAAATTTATGGCTTTTATCTTTGATGTAAAAACAGGAGTTAATATCCTCATAAATCCAGCAAGCACTGTTAGTTCAGCGCCGCTTTTTAAAATTTGCTCCACAACCGCAGCGTCAAATTCTTCTCTGTTTGCAAATTTGGCACTCTCTATTATCGTCGTATCAAGCCCAAATTTCTTAGCACGCTCGATGCCATATGCGCCTAGCTTGTTGCAGATACAAAGGCAAACTTCGATTTTTATACCATTAAAAATTTGATTATGAATTTTTTTAAGTATCGCTTCTAAATTTGAGCCACTACCGCTAAAAAGTACGGCTATTTTTTTCGTAAGCATTTTACTCCTTTTATAATATCTGTTGGCTCGAGCGCGTAGCTGTTTTTGCCAAAATTTCTAAGGCTAAGCGCATGAGCTAGTGTAGCCGAGATGGCAGCATCCAGTGGCTCGTAGCCTTGAGCTAAAAGAGCAAGTACAAGTCCGCTTAGTACGTCACCACTGCCACCTTTTGCAAGTATATTTTTACCATAAGGCATGATATAGATTTTTCCATCTTTAGCAATTATTGTATTTGCGCCTTTTAGCACAAGTACTGCCTTAAATTTCTCACTCCAAGACTTAGCATAAGTAAATCTATTTTCTTGCAAAGTTTGCACATCTATATCGGCTATTTTGCAAATTTTTAAAAGCGAGCAAAACTCCTTTGGATGAGGTGTCAAGACGCAGTTCCCATCTAGTAGATCAAGCACTTTTGGACTGTAAAAGATATCAGCGTCAAGAACAAGCCTTTTGCCCTTGAAAATTTGTGCATCAAGCTCTTCTATACCCTTTTTGCCAAGCCCCATGCCAACGGCTCCAGCATTCATTTTATCGCTTATCTTGCTAGCTTGCATGATATGCGTTGGTAAATTTAAGCTCTGCTCGCCTATCACGCTAACTAGCCCAGCCCCAAAGGCAAATGCCGCTTTTGCGCAAAGTTTGCTAGCTCCTATGTGCTCGCCAGATATGATAAATGCGTGGCCAAAGTCGCCCTTATTTACGCACTGATTTTTTCTATTTGGAAGCACAAGATCGCATTTTTCAAGCAAGTAATAGTCACTCTCGCATTCGTAGTTTTGCGCGCTTATGCCAAGATCAGTGACCTTTATCTTGCCAACAAAGTCTTTTGCAGCATCGCTATAAAGCCCAAGCTTTCTAGCTCCCATCGTGATCGTAATATCTGCTTTTACGCAAGCACCTAGCACCTTGCCCTCGCTATTTAGTCCACTTGGTATATCGCAAGCGATGGTGTAGGCAGAGCTTTTGTTTATCTTTGAAATGAGCTCTATGTGCTTTTTGTCTAAATTTCTATTTAAACCAGAGCCAAAAAGTCCATCTATGACACAGTTTGCACCATTTAAGCTACTTTCTACATCTTTACACTCACGCACGCCAGCAGATTTAGCTCGCTCAAGCTGCTTGCTCACAAGTGGCTTAAAATTTTGACTAGCTAGGATAAATTCACATTCAAACTCACCCTCAAGCATTCTTAACGCACAAAGCACGTCAGCACCGTTGTTACCACTTCCGCAAACGCCTAGTACTTTCATGCCTTTTTTAAATTTTTTACATATGAAATTTGCTATGCCAGCGGCGGCGTTTTCCATTAAAATTTCTTCACTAAGGCCAAATTTCTCTCTCGCCCTCTCGTCCAAAATTCTCGTGTCTAAATATAAATTTTTCATCTTTATGCCCTAAAACTAAGCGCCTCTAAGATGTGGGGCTTTAAAATTTGCTCGCTCTCATCAAGATCAGCGATGCTTCTAGCCACTCTAAGTGTCCTTTTTATGCCCCTTTGGGAAAGATTGTACTTCGAGGCTGCCTTTTGTAAAATTTCTCTTGCTTCATTATCTAATAGACAAAATTTTTCTACTTGTGCGTCATTTAGCTTGCCGTTTAGCTCATCTTGATCGCGCTTTTTTTGAAATATAAAGGCCTTTAAAACCATATCACTCATTTGCTGTGAGCTCAAGCTTGACCTATCATTTGGTGAGCTCTCGTCCATAGCAACTTTTAAATCAATGCGGTCAAGCACTGGAGCTGAAATTCTTGATTTATAGTTTTTTATCTCATTTTCGCTGCATTTGCAGTTTAGGTTGCGAGAGAATAAATTTCCGCAAGGACATGGATTTTGAGCTGCTACGAAGATAAATTTAGTCTCATAAGTCACTTTTGAATTTACTCTTGCAATGTGGATTTGATTGTCCTCTAGTGGCTCTCTTAGGCTTTCAATCACCTGCTTTGAAAAGTGAGGAAACTCGTCAAAAAAAAGTACTCCGCCATTTGCAAGTGCGATTTCACCGATCTTTGCGACATTTGAGCCTCCGCCAAAGATCGAGCTTTTGGTTGAAGTATGATGGGGCGAGCGAAAGGCTCTAATACTTGTAAATTCGCTATCTTGAAGGTTTAAAGAGCGGTAGGCGGCGGACTTTAGCACCTCTTCTAAGCTTTGTGGCGCCATGATGTAAACTAGGCGTTTTGCACACATGCTCTTGCCGCTACCTGGACTGCCTTCAAATAAAATATTGTGCATACCAACGGCTGCAATAACGCAGGCTCTTTTTGCGCGATCCTGACCCAGAACATCCTTAAAATCAAGCTCGAAGTTTAAATTTGGAACGTATCTTTTACCAGAAATTTCTATCACATTTGAAAATAGTTCATGAGTAGCGTTAAAACGTATACTTTTTGCAAATTCTGCGTCATTAAAAAATCTAATCGCTTCCTCTAGAGTACTAACCGCATAAATCTCTAAATTTAGGATCATAGAAGCTTTTTGCGCTATCTCTTTTGGTACTAAGACTTTTACGTTTTTTACCTGCGTGCTTAAAAAAAGTAAAATAGAAAATAAATTTGCTGTGCTTTTTATGCTTCCATCAAGCCCAAGCTCACCAAAGACAAAAATTTTCTCTAAGCTTTTTGCCTTTTGAAGAGCTATAAGAAGAGCGATAGCCAGGTCAAAATGTGAGCCACTTTTTGGCAGATCTGAAGGGGATAAATTTATGGTTATCTTTTGTGCAGGGAAGGAAAAATCAAGTGCTAGAAGTGCTGCTTTTACGCGCTCTGTGCTCTCTTTTATGCTTGTGCTTGCAAGCCCAACGATGCTAAAACCAGGAAGCCCGCGAGAGAAGATAGACTCAACGTCAATTATCTTTAGCCCATCGCCGTAAGTAGCACATCTTAAAGACTTCATGAAGCTTTTTCTTTTTTTTGCTTTTTGTATTCCTTGTCAAATTTTTTGCGTTTATTAAATCCGATTTTTTCTATAAAAAGATGTCCATCTAAATGATCGTTTTCATGCTGGATAGCAATAGCTAAAAGCCCATCAGCTCTTAAACTTTGCTCTTTGCCAAAGCGATCTTGATATTTGATAGCCACAACTTCATTTCTTTTTACATCTTCATAATATCCAGGCACACTAAGGCAACCCTCTTGATATATGCATTCTCCTTCGCGTAGTTCAAACCTTGGATTTATGATCTCAATTAAATTTTCTTTATCTTGTACGCCCTCGTCATTGGCTAGATTTATAATAAAAATTCTTTTTGCGACACCTATCTGAATAGCTGCAAGGCCGATGCCTTCTTTTGCAATCATCGTATCATACATATCATCAAGTAGTTTGTGAAGTTCATCATCAAAAATTTTAACCTCTTTTGAGACTTCATAAAGTTTTTTATTTGGATAAGATAAAACCTCTAAGATCAAGCTCAAACTCCTACTTATTCACCCAAAAATATAGGCTGCTCATCATCTTGTGTTAGTATTAGTTGATCTAACGAGTAAGAGATTAATTCTTCAGCACTTCTTGTTTTTGTTATCATACTTGAAACCACTTGGATGTCAAGCTTGCACTCTTCACCATCTATCTTCCAAGGTATAGATGAAAGCATATTTAAAATTCTGCTACCGGCTTGTTTTGTGCCATTTTCATCAGTATATTTCATAACCATAGCAAAACAGCCATCACCGTAATGAGCTACTATATCGCTTCTTCTAGAAGTTCTTAAAATAAGCTGTGATATAGCTTTATACATATTGTTTCGCTCTTTTAAATTTTTAACACGATTTGTAAATCTATCTTTTGCTCTTACTAGTAAAAACGATGCGTTATAGCCGTATCTCTTAACAGCTTCTACTTCACTTTGCACTGTGGCTACTAGAAATTTTTTATTATAGACGTCATATGTCGTATCGTAAATCGACTGCTCTTCAATAGATTTAAGCATCTTAGCTACTTCGTCATAACTTACTTTAATGACATCAAGATGCTTATCCATAAGACTGTTTAATTTTATTAGGTCATGGTTAAATGCGCTTAAAATATTTTGAAGAGCTAGGATATTTGTATTATTTTTGAGTGCATCCATGCGCTTTTGCACTAGGCCTCTCATGATGCCTAAATTTTTATAGATTAGCACCACAGCTTGGAGCATACTTTTTATTTGAATAAAACCTTGTTTTATCTCTTTTTCAATAGAAATATTGCCATTTGTAGGCACTAAAATTTCAGAATTTGCGACTATAATATCACCGATCTCTTTTCTAAATTCATCAGGCTGTCTATCAAGCATTTTCTCAAAATAAATAGAGTAATTGTTTGGCGTAGATGGAACATTATCGTCGCTTAATTCATGCAAAACATTTTCTGAAAATCTGTAGATATCTACCTTTTCCTTTTCTAGAACATGTTTTGTCTCAACCGCTTTTTTCTTAGGGTCTGGTGCATTATCTATCTTTATCACTTTGGGCCTTATTTAAAACTTTTCTCCAAAATTTTATCAACAAGTCCGTACTCTTTGGCTTCAGCCGAACTCATAAAGAAGTCACGTTCAGTATCTTTTACGATCTTACTTAGCTTCTGACCTGTATTTTTGGCCAAAATTCCATTTAAAATCTCTTTCATACGCAAAATTTCACGAGCTTGTATCTCGATATCAGTCGCTTGTCCTCTAGCACCGCCAAGTGGTTGGTGTATCATGATGCGAGAATTTGGTAGTGCATATCTTTTACCTGGTGCACCACAGCTTAATAAAAATGCACCCATACTAGCAGCTTGGCCGATACAGATCGTGCAAACATCTGGCTTTATGTAGTTCATCGTGTCATAGATACTAAAGCCACTTGTTATAACGCCACCTGGTGAGTTTATATATAGATAGATATCTTTATCTGGATCCTCAGCCTCTAAAAATAGAAGCTGGGCGACTATAGAAGCGGCCATGCCGTCCTCTATCTCGCCACTTAGCATAACGATCCTGTCTTTTAAAAGACGGGAATATATATCATAGCTTCGCTCACCTCTACTAGTTCTTTCAACTACGACAGGAACGTAATAGCTCATTACTCAGCCTTCTCTTTTTTGCTTGCTTTTTTCTCGTCTTTTTCTTTATTGAAAAGCTCGCTAAATAGCTTCTCTTCGATCATCGACATCTTTATGGCTGGAAGCATGCCTTGGTTGCGGTACATCTCAAGGTGTGCTTTTGGATCTTGACCGCTTCTATACGCCTCAAAATAGATCGCTTGAACGACCTCTTGATCGCTTACTTTTACGCCTCTTACACGAGCTAGTTCATCGATGATGAAAGTTAAACGAACGCTATTTTCAGCGTCTTTTCTAAACTCGTCACGTTTTTTAGAAAGAGCATCTTTGTCCTCTCTAAATTTTTTCATATCATCTGGAGTAAATGAGCTCCATGCGTTTCTAAACTGCATATCGATCTCTTGCTCGACGATATTTTTTGGCACATCAAATTTAAATTTCTCAACCGCAGCTTCAGCAAATTTTGGTTTTAGCTCTTCGTTTATAAGTTTATAAATTTTCTCTTGGCGAATTTGCTCTTTTATGCGCTCTTCAAGTATCTCTTCAGTTGGTTTTTCTTCGTTTGGAAGTAGAGTTTTTAACATCTCTTCATCTAGTTTTTCAGGAATTTTTCTCTCTTGAATTTCATGAAGTTTTATTTTAAAGATAGCGTCTTTGCCAGCTAAATGTGCAGCGCCATAGTTTTCTGGGAATTTAACCTCGATATCTTTTTCGCCACCAGCTTTTATGCCTACCATACCATCTTCAAAGCCTGGGATAAATTGATTTGAGCCGATCTCAAGCACATAGTTTTCAGCCTTGCCACCATCAAATGCAACGCCATCAACAAAGCCTTCAAAGTCAAATTTAGCAAAATCGCCAACTTTTAGACCTCTTTTGCCATCAATTTTTTCAAGTGGAGCTATCATTTTTAGAAGTTCAGTTTTTTTCTCATCGATATCTTTTTTCAAAACACGTGGGTTTGAAAACTCAGGTATCAAACTCTCATAGCCACTGACATCGACGCTTGGTTTAAATGAAACTGTTAGCTCAACATCGATCTTACCATCTTTTCTATCAAATTTTGAAACGATAGGCTCGCCGATAAGGTCATCGTTTTTCTTGCCTGCTTGCTTTATAGCCTCATCAACAACATCTCTTAAGACATCTTGTTCAGCATCGTTTGTTAGCTCTTTCTCGTAGCGTTTTAGCACAATAGCAACTGGCACATGGCCTTGTCTAAAGCCATCTACTTTCATAGTTTTTGCTGCCTTTTTTGCTAGTTTCTCTACGCTAGATTTTATAGCATCTGCACTTATAGTCGTGCTTGCTAAGGTATTTACGCTATCTAGAGCTTTTGTTTTGATTTCCATCTAATTCCTTTATGAATACAAATTTTTAGCCCAAAATATAGCAGAATTTTCCTTATTTCATTGTAAATTTGTAAATTTTTATAGATATAAAAGGCGTTTTAACGTAGAATCTAGCAATAAAATTATGGAGAAAATTTATGCAAGAGAGTTTTGAAAATTCGGTTAAAAACATGCTAACGATTATAGGCGAGGATCCAAACAGAGAGGGGCTTTTAAAAACTCCTGAGCGTGTCTTTAAAGCATTTAAATTTCTAACTAGCGGATATGATGAAGATCCAAAAGAAGTGCTTGGTGACGCACTTTTTACTAGCTCAAATAACGAAATGGTTCTCATGCGAAACATCGAGTTTTACAGCCTTTGTGAGCATCACTTGCTCCCAATCATCGGACGCGTACATGTCGCATATATCCCAAATGGCAAGGTCGTGGGACTTAGCAAAATTCCACGCATGGTAAATATCTACGCTAGACGCTTGCAAATTCAAGAGCAGATGACTGAGCAGATAGCAAAGGCACTTGAGGACGTGATCGCTCCAAAAGGCGTTGGTGTCGTAGTTGAGGCTAGACATATGTGCGTTGAGATGAGAGGTGTGCAAAAAATAAACTCAACCACTACGACCTCGGCTCTTAGGGGCTGCTTTATCAAAAACGCGGATACTAGACGAGAATTTTTCTCGCTTATAAATTCTCCTAGGGAAACGCATTTTTGAGCTTAGAACATATAAATTTAAAGCTTAAAGAGGGCGTGAAACTCTCAAACACCTTTGGCATTATAACTAAGATTACAGCTACCACTATCGAGATCACTGGACTTCGTCCAAGCATCGGCGACATCGTGCGTATAGTTGCAAAAGATAAGAGCAAAAATGGTCTTGGCATGGTCACACAGATAAAAACAGATGGTGCATATATCAGCCCGTTTGGATTTGTCGAGGGCTTTAGGATAGGCGACTTTGTCTACGAGAGTGATCAAGGCATGAATATACCAGTTGGTCCAAATTTGCTTGGGCGCGTGGTTGATCCATTTATGAAGCCAATAGACGGTAAAGGGGCGATCGATACAACCGAGTACATGCCGATCATGAGAGCGCCGATTGATGCCATGAAAAGGGGTCTTATAAATGAGCCTTTTAGCGTTGGTATAAAGACGATAGATGGACTGCTTACTTGTGGTAAAGGACAAAAGCTGGGAATTTTTGCAGGTTCAGGCGTAGGCAAATCAACCCTCATGGGCATGATCGTAAAAAACACTCTTGCTCCCATAAAAATAGTCGCACTAATAGGAGAGCGTGGCCGTGAGGTACCTGAATTTATAGAAAAAAACCTAGGCGGTGACCTGGAGGGTACGGTCATAATCGTAGCGACCAGCGATGATAGCTCGCTCATGCGAAAGTACGGCGCATTTTGCGCGATGAGCGTGGCTGAGTACTTCAAACAACAAGGAAACGACGTGCTTTTCATCATGGATAGCGTCACACGTTTTGCGATGGCGCAGCGTGAGATCGGCCTCGCACTTGGCGAGCCGCCTACATCAAAAGGCTATCCGCCAAGCTCACTCACACTTTTACCTCAGCTAATGGAGCGCGCTGGTAAAGAGGAGGGCAAGGGCAGCATCACGGCATTTTTCACAGTGCTCGTCGAAGGCGATGACATGAGCGATCCGATAGCTGACCAAAGCCGCTCTATCCTAGACGGACACATCGTGCTAAGCCGGGAGCTAACGGACTTTGGCATATATCCACCTATCAATATCCAAAACTCAGCCTCGCGTGTCATGGGAGATGTGATAAGCAAAGAGCATAAGCTAAATGCGATGAAATTTAAGCGCCTTTACTCGCTTTTAAAAGAAAATGAGGTCTTGCTTCGTATCGGCGCATATCAAAAGGGCAGCGACAAGGAGCTCGACCTTGCGATATCAAAGAAAGAATTTATGGAGAGCTTCTTAAAACAAAGCTCGGAAGAAGCCTTTGCACTCGAAGAGGTCGAAGAGCTGCTTGATAAGATCAATCAATAAATTTCTAAAATTTGCAAGCCTTTTTATCAATTTTTTGACTACTAAATCTTTATAATAGCTTTGGCTAGGATGTCAAAATTTCAGTCAAAAAATCAATAATCCTACCTTTTCTCATCTCTTTTTTGGTCAAAAAAGCACTGCTGTAAAAAATACGGAAACAAATTTTAAGCGGTAAACCTTTTTAAGGTAGCAAGCAAGACATATGCCTCTTTTGTAGCTTATGATAGACATAGTCTACTCAATATTTTTTAGCAATGAAATTTCAAATTTTTGGGACTTTTTTGATAAAAAACTACTTATCTGCAAAGGCTGTGGTAGTGAATTTAAGGCAAGTGAGCAAGCTAAATTTATACTAAGTGATTATGCGCTGATATCTGTCTTGCTGTAAATTTTGGTAGCAATCATGGCGTAAATTTAACTATGAAAGCAAAATTTTGCATTTAGATCAGTAATCTCTGGCACTTTAAACTTCGCCTAGCAACAAAAAGTATATGCCATATAAGATGTAAATTTTAGAAGAGCTTAAGAGCCAAGACCTATTTTTTCTCATCAAAGCTTGAGTTTAGCTCACACTTTCCCTAGCTTTGGCGGTGACAAACGTGCGAATTCTAACTAGATAAAAGCAGATTCCTCGCCAATGTCAGTGACTCTTGCTTATTTATATTTATTTAAATTTATACAAACAATAAAATCAAGAGAGAAGGCCTAAGAGCCAAATCCCATCTTTTTATCCTCGCCAAAGCTTGAGTTTAGCTCGCGCTCTATCGTCGTTTTGAAGTCCTCAAAGGTAAAAATCCCATCATCTTTTATAGCCACCTTTAAAGCGGTATTTTTTAGCGCAAGGACGATCTGTGCGCCACTTAGATTAAACTCAGCCAGCCTTTCTACACTAAAGCCATCTTCAAAGCTCGCATTTTCAGGCAAAATTTTACGCCAAATGGCTAGCCTGCCTTTGAAGTCTGGTTTTTTAAACTCGATTTTGTAGTCAAATCTCCTTGAAAACGCCACATCAAGGCTTTGCAAGAAATTTGTCGTAGCGATCAGCACGCCCTCAAAGCGCTCAATCTGCTCTAAAAAGATGTTTTGCATTTGATTATGCATCTTCTCAGCGCCGCTTGAGCTCTCCACTCTCGTGCTTAAAAACTGATCGGCCTCATTTAGTAAAAGTACTGGCTCACTGCCACTTTTTTTGCAAATTTCTTTGTAAGTGTCAAAAATTTTCCTTACGTTTTGCTCGCTCTCGCCGACATATTTGCTTAAAATTTTTGAGCAGTCAAAGCTTAGAATCTGCTTTTTTAGGCTCTTTGCAAGTCCAACTGCGCTCATCGTCTTACCAGTGCCAGGCTCGCCATAAAAGATGATCTTAGCGTCTATGTTTTTCCTAGTTTTTATGCCCCAGCTACTAAGTCTAGCAAGCACTTTTTTATCGACTTGCTTTAGTATCGTACTTAAAAGCTGCTTTGTCTTTTCATTTAGCACGACGTCTTCTAGGCTAGTTACCGGCTCTATTAGCTCAAAAATTTCTTGCTCTTTTACTAGGCTTTCGATCTTGATTTTCTTGCTATTTTTGTCATTTTTTGGGTGCATTATGCTTTGCAAAATTTCTTCATTTATAAAAAAGCTCTTGCTAACGTTGCCATAAGCGTTTAAAACCTCGTCGTAGTCAATGAGTGCGCCCTCTATGAGCCTTGAGCCATCCTCTAAAAGAGTACGATTTTTGATGCGTTCAAGCTCGTCTTTGCTTATTAGCCCAACTAGCGTGTTTAGATCTCGTCCGTTTTCAAAATCGCCCGCGTACTCCTCTTTTAAAAGGGCTAAAAATATAATCTGCTCTTTTTCGTCAAGTGAGTTTTCTTTAAAAATTTGCTCTATCTTTAGGCTGATCTTGCTTAGTTTTACTCGCTCATTGATTCGCTTTGTAAGCTCAGAAATTTGCTCATTTATGCGCTTTTTGGCATCACTTGAGCCATCGCCAAAAATAGCAGCCTTTGAGTAAAGCTCCACCTTTAAAAACTGATCTTTTAAATACTCCAAATGATCCTCATATGGCGTAAGCTCTGGTAAATTTATATCAGCGTTGCCATCTTCAAGAATTTTTAAAAATGTGGCTGATAGAGAAATTTCAGAATGAAGCAACGAAAGAAGCCCTTGAGCTGAAGCCCTTTGCGTGCTCTCAGGTATTTTAAAAAGACTATAATTTTGTACAATCCAACCGCTATCAAGCAAATTTTTTATAAATTTTAGATACAAAAGCTGCTTATCATTTTGTGTGCCAAAGACTGCTCCAAGTAGCTCAAAAACGCTCATATTAGCCGTTCCTTGCACATAAGCTTTACTTAGATATTTTAAAATTTCTCCCTCTTCGTCGCCGCACTTTATCAGCTCGTAAATTTTGCTTTTTTTGAGGTCCTGGTTTAAAAAATCAAGCAAGTATTTCACTAAAATTTATCCTTCATCTGCTCTATTTGCTCTTTTAATACACGTTTTAACACCTTGCCAGTGGCATTTCTAGGCAACTCTTCGGCAAAATAGATACTTTTTGGTATCTTGAAATTTGCTAAATTTTTCTTCAAATGCTCTCTTACTGTTTTTTCATCAAGATCCATACCCTCTTTTACTTGTATGAAAGCGACAACCTCTTCATCGGCGTGTACGTCTTTTACACCAATTACCGCTGTTGCTTCGACTGCTTCAAGTTTGTAAATAACCTCTTCGATCTCGCGCGGATAGATGTTAATGCCCTTTGATATGATGAGGTCTTTTTTGCGATCAACGATGTAGATAAAGCCCTCTTCATCGACTTTTCCAAGATCTCCGGTCTTTAACCAGCCGTTTATTATGGTCTCATCAGTGATGCTTGGCATACCATAGTAGCCTTGCATGACGCAGTCGCCCTTTACAATGATCTCGCCGATCTGGCCAACTGGAAGCTCCATCATCTCATCATTTACGATCTTTACCTCATAGCCATCAAGCACAGGCCCTACACTTAAAAGCTTTTGTTTATCATATAAATTTGCAGCTACGACAGGTGAGCATTCACTAAGGCCATATCCCTCGACAAGTGTTGCACGTGGAAATTTCACTCTAAAGTCATCTATCGTCTGCTTTGCAAGCGGAGCTGCACCGCTTACAAATAATCTAATGCGGTTAAACCATCTAAAATACCAAGGAATTTTTGCCTTACCAATAGCTGTATAGATGGCTGGAATTCCTAAAAATACAGTTACACGCTTTAGCAAAGTTTGCTTTAACACATTTGAAAATGGAAATACTGATTTTACAAGAACCATAGATGCACTCGCAAATATCGGAAGCAACACCATTGCAGTTAGCGTAAAACTATGAAACATCGGTAAAAAGACTATGAAACGATCGCTTTTTTTCACTATAAAACGATCATGAGCTCCAATTAAATTTGAAAAGATATTTTTATAGCTTATCATCGCACCTTTTGGCTTGCCAGTAGTGCCTGAAGTGTAAATTATATGCATTAAATCATCTATTGCCGGATACTTTGTGATACTAAGGGCGTATTTGTGATTTAGAGTTTCTGTAAAATTTACATTTTTAACAAGGCCATTATTTTCATAACCCTTGCTCATATCCTCTTTTGAAATTTGAGGTGTTGAAGTAAGATACGCGCTCTCGCCATACTCTTCATCAGTGTCTATATATTCATCCTTTGAGGCACTTTGAAGTTTCTTTGGTATTGCTCCGATCCAGATTATCTTTCTTAAAATTTCAAGCTCATTTAATGCGATTAACTCTTTTGCAAGCGAGCTAGACGCAAAAAGCACCTTTGCACCGCAGTCATTTAAGATATACTCAAACTCATTTGTTTTTAAAAAGGTATTCATCGGCACCGCAACCGCACCGATAGCCGTGATGGCAAGGTATGAGATGATAAATTCTTTCGAGTTTGTAACCGCCATAGCTACTTTATCACCAAATTTCACTCCAGCAAGTTGCAGATAAGCTGCCACTTTATCGACATTTTGCTTTAATTCGCGATATTTTAGTTTCTCTTTTTCTTCAAAAAGAACTACTTGATTTGGATTTTCCTTTGCTACTTTGGTTAAAATTTCATAAAAATTATTATAAGAGTATCGCATTCTTGACCCTAACTAAAATGTATATTTAAAAGTCGTACCAAGGATCTGGATCTTGCCAGTTTCAAACTCGCCTGATATTTTTCCAGCAGCTGTTGAAATACCTGTTGCGCGCTTTTTGTCACGATGTTGATAAACATATCCAACTGCCATTTCAAGATTTGGTGTAAATTTATAATTTACTCCAAAAGAATATACCTTAGATGTGGTATTTGGAAGCTCTAAGCCAGTATGCTTGCTGCTTGTAATATCTTCATCATAGGCAAAGCCAGCCATTAGTCTAAATTTTTCATTTACGTCGTAGGCAAGACCTAGCCTATATGTATTTGTATCTTTTGCATTTTTTATGACTGGATCATCCATGAATCTTGCAAAAGCTGGATGCGAGTGAGCTGGACCTTTATCCATGTATTCAAAGTCATAGCCTTTAAATTTAGACCAATAAGTCCTCTCAAAAGCTAGTAAAAGAGTAAAGTCGCTAAATTTATATCCAGCAGCAAGCACAAGCTGAGCAGGAAGTGGGATCTCGACTTTTGTTTTGCCATGATAGCTTATGGGAGATAGCGCTCCGTTAAAATCAGCATCTGTATGGCCTTTAAGCTCTAAATTTACATTTGAGCGGTAAGTAACAGCAAAGCTTAAATCCTCAATAGGCCTATAAGTAAGCGCAACATTATAGCCATAGCCCATACCATCGCCTTTTATCTCTCTGTAGCCTATTCGTCCAAAGTCACTTGCTATCTTACCTTTGGTGTAAACGCCTCTAGCACCAAGAGCAACGGCAAGCTTATCATTTATGCGGTAAGCCACGGTTGGATTTAGCTCAACAACTTGTAGCTTAAACCTTTTAGCGGTAAATGCAGTAGCTGGATCTTCCCATGATACACCAACAGCAGCAGGAACGGCAAGAGCTAAACCAAATTTCCAGTTTTCATAAATTTCTGGCGTTACAAAACTAAATGTACCAGCTAGCGAGTCAAATTTTTCTGACCTATAGCTTTTGCCACTATCACTTTTAAACTCGAGCTTATTTATATGAAACCAGCCAAGGGTACTTTCTATGTGATGGCGTCCATCTAAAAACATCATATTTGCAGGGTTAAAATACGCCGCATCAGCTCCAAAACTAAAGGCCACGTTACTAGCAGCAAGACCTAAAGAATCAGCACTTTGCTCAGGAACCTTATAACCTCCAGCATTTAGCAAAGTAGATGCCATAATAATGCTTAATAGCACTTTTTTCATAGTTTTTCCTTTTCAAAATTTCTTAGAATTTTTATCTCATCTTCCCAAATACTCTCGTCAATCGTCTCTAATATTAAAGGAATTTCGCCTATTTTATCATCATTTATTATATTTTTAAAAGCACTAAATCCAAGCTCACCCTTGCCAAGGCTCTCGTGTCTATCTTTTTTTGAGCCAAGTCCAAATTTTGCATCATTTAAATGCATGCCAGATAAAAATTTATAGCCAATGATCGCATCAAATTCCCCCATCGTCTTGGCGTAGGCCTCTTTACTTCTTAGATCATATCCAGCAGCAAATGCGTGACAGGTATCAAAGCAAACACCAACCCTACTCTCATCGTCTACTCGCTCTATCAAATAAGCAATCTGCTTAAAACTAAAGCCTAAATTTGATCCTTGAGCAGCTGTATTTTCGATGACTAGCTTTACGCCACTTGTGCGTTTAAGCGCCACGTTCATGCAGCTTGCGATATTATCTAAACACTCTTTTTCGCTTATTTGTTTTAGATGTGAGCCTGGGTGAAAATTTAAAAGCTCTAGCCCAAGCTTACTGGCACGATCTATCTCATCCACAAAAGCCTCAAGCGACTTTGCTCTTGCCTCCTCATCTGGATGGCCTAAATTTATCAAGTAACTGCTGTGTGGCAAAACATGCTTTGTGCTTATGCCAGAAATTTTTAGGTTTTCTTTAAACTGCTCTATTTCACTAGCACTTAGCTCTTTTGCATTCCACTGGCGTTGATTTTTTGTAAAAAGTGCAAAAGCATTTGCTCCTATTTTTGCAGCATTTAAAGGTGCATTAAACACGCCTACAGCCGCACTTACGTGAGCTCCGATGTATCTCATTTTAACTCTTTTATTATCACTCTTATTTTATTTTTGCTATCTATAAATTTGACGTAGTTGTCGCAAACCTCGTATTTTATAAAATATGAACTTAGATCTTGACTAAAACCACACTCCGTATTCAACAAGCCTTTGCCATCATAAATCTTTTCTTTTTGCAAAATTTCTTCAAAAAGGCTCTCATAATGCGGGGCTAGAAAAAATTTCTCATTAAACTCAGTCTTGTTAAAGCAAGCATTATTTATGCAAATTTTATCTCTTATGTTTATATTTGCGGTGTTTACGCCAGAGCTATAAATTTGTAAATTTAGCTCATTTTTATATTTATGGAAAAATCCAACATCATTTATCTTTATCATCGGAGAAAATAAAGTAACTTGAAAAGCTTGTGAATTTTGCGGCGTTTTAGTAGCCACGCAACCTGTAAAAATAAAAACAGACAACAAAGTAAATAAAAAATTTTTCAAAAATTTTTCCTTATTAATCTAAAATTAAGTATAAAAGAAATATAATCCCAACTTCATAACCGACATGTGGCCCATTCGTCTAGCGGTTAGGACATCGCCCTTTCACGGCGGTAACACGAGTTCGAGTCTCGTATGGGTCACCACTTCTAAAAACCAAAATCTTATCCATATAAGCTTTAAAATATAGTTAATCTTAAATATTATTTTTAATTGTTATTTTAAATTTTTATTGAACTGCGCCACTTTCAATTAAATGTGTTATTAAAATTTTAAAACCTAGAAAAATTAATATCGCTCCTCCCAAAAAGAGCGCCTTTTTCTCTAAAATTTCACCCATAAATTTACCTATATAAAAAGCAATCAAACTTAATGCAAAGCAGACTACACCGATGATGAGCGAGCTTTGAAAGATGTTTATCTCTTCAAAGCTAAGTGTGACGCCAACGGCAAGAGCATCCACACTAGTAGCAAATGCCCCATACAAAATGGTCTTAAATCCTATCTTAAGATACTCACACTCCTCTTTGTTACAGGCCTCTTTAAACATTCTAAAACCAAGAAAGCAAAGTATAAAAAATGCAATAAAATGATCAACCGAGCTTATAAATTTTGCAAAACTAACACCTAAAAGATAACCAAGAAGCGGCATAAGAAACTGAAAAAAGCCAAGTATAAAAGCAATAAATAAAATTTTATTAAGAGCTAAATTTTTATACCTTGCACCATTTGCCATATTTAGTGCCGCACTATCCATACTAAGAGCGAAGCTAAGAAGTAAAAGTTGCATAATCTTCCTTTAGAAAAAGGGTGAATTCTAGTGCAAAAAGATTAAATTTATTTTAAGTGTTTAGATATTTCTTGTATGATTTTGCTCTAAATTTTAAAAAGGAGAGAAGATGAAAAGATCTCTTGTTATTCTTTGTGGCGCACTTGCTTTAAATTTACAAGCCACAAATATGGATGATATGATAAACAAAGGCGTCAAAATCGCCACTCATGCATCAAGTGGAGATTACAAAAGCCTAGTTAGCGAGGCGCTAAATGCTGCTGTGAGCGAGCTTTCAAAAGAGGGCTTTATAAACAACGCCACAGCTAAAATCCCACTTCCAAAAAGCCTTGAAATGGCGTCAAATTTAGCCAAAAAAGTGGGCGGAGAGAAGTGGGCGCAGGATCTTAGCAAGTCGATAAACAATGCCGCGACCACGGCTGTACCAAAGGCTGCTGAAATTTTTAGCGAGAGCATAAAAAATATGAGCGAAGCAGATGTCAAAAAGCTCTTTAACGGCGGTAGTGACAGCGTTACAAAGTATTTGCAGCAAAGCTCCAGCCAAAAGCTAAAGGCAGCATTTACTCCGATCATTGAGAAAATGATGAGCGATAATAGCTTTGCGACTGCCTATAATGGGCTAAATTCTTTCATCGGCAACTCAGTAAAAAACAACGAAACGATAAAATCAGTAAAGAGCCTAGCTAAAAATTTAGGCGAAAGCGAATATGTGCCAGATGATGGCGAAGACCTAAACGCATATATCACGAGAAAGACGCTAGATGGGCTATTTAACGTTATGAGCGAGAAGGAAAAGGGGCTAAGAAGTGGCTTTAGCCTAGATAGCGGCAAAAAGGTGCTAGACTCGATATTTAAATGAGAAATTTGACCGCTCAAAACAAAGCTGACATCGCTCTTATCGTAGTTGCCATCGTTTGGGGCGCTACGTTTTTACCTATGGCAAATGCACTAAGAACAAATAGTGTCTTTGTCATGCTCTTTTGTAGATTTTTTATTTCCGCTATTTTTATGGGACTTATAGCATTTAAATTTTCTAAAATTTTTGATAAAAAAAGTGTGGTTTATGGCACTATTCTTGGCGTAGTTCTCTTTGGCTCATTTGTTGCTCAAACTTATGCTCTAAAGCTTACTTTTAGCTCAAGTGTTGCCTTTATCACAGGGCTTGAGTGTGTGATTGTGCCTTTTATGACAGCACTTATTTTTAAAAATAAAATAACCATTTTTGCTATTTTTGGTGCATTTATTGCTATTTTTGGACTATGGCTTTTAAGTGGAGCCACTCTTGCTTTAGGAGCTGGCGAGGCACTTGCCCTACTTTGTGCCATATTTTACGCACTTTACACGAGCTTAAATGGCCACTTTGTAAGAAAATGTGAGCTTTATCTACTCGTATTTGTGGTATTTCTCACCGTCTCTTTACTCTCATTTGTCTTTGCATTTATTGAAGGTAGTGTGGTGCCAAATTACGATAGGGAATTTTTTATAGCAATTTTCATCACTGCATTTATTGGCACCATTTTTTGCTACTTTGTACAAACCATCGCTCAAAGATATACAACAGCCAGCAAAGCAGCTTTATTTTTCTGCCTAGAGCCAGTTTCTGCTGGCTTTATCGGCTATTTTTTTGCTGACGAAATGCTAACACTCATACAAATTTTTGGCGCGATCTTAATAATCTTTGGAGTTATTTTTAGCGAATTTGGTAAAAAATTTTTCTCTAGGTCAAAACTAGCTTAAAAGATAAAAAGCTTCATCTGCGACTCTATCTTTTCATCTATAAACTCGCCGTCAAATTTCTCTTTTAACATCGCTAAAACCGCTTTTTCATCGTAGTTTTTAGCTCCGTTTATCTCAAGGTGCCAGCAGATATTCTCAGCAGCTTCTTGCATGCTTCGTCTTGCGATCCTTGTCTCATTTAAAATTTCACTCTTATAAGCTATGCCTTGCTCATTTAGCCATGCTTCAAGTCTATTTACAACATTTTTCTGCGAGAGAGTGCGGCCAAATTTTTCAAAAAATGGCTCAATCAAATCAGAGCTTCTAGGCTTATCCCAGCCAAGGTAGAGTTTTTGCTTTGCGATACTATGAAATTTAACAAAATCTTCATCTCTAGCAATCGCTGGACTCATCGTGCAAATCGCGATATCAAAGCGCTTTGTGGGCTTAAATTCTCTCCAAGAGCAAACCTCGCTGGTTAAATTTGTCACGCCAAATCTTTTAGCATCTTCATTTAAAATTTCTATCATATTTTTTGAGCTATCGATACCTGTTATATCTTTTGCAGTTTTTGATAAAAATATCGTCCAAACACCGGTACCACAGCCTATATCAAGAATTTCTTTACCGCTAAAATCAACTCCCCAAGCTAAGGCTTTAGCAAAAATTTGTTGCTGAATAGCACTTACTTTGCCATCAAACCTTTGATAATTTGACGCCTTTTTATCCCATAAATTTTGCATTTTAGCTCCTTATTTTTGGTTATAATTCTAGCAAAAAAGGTCAGAAATGAAAGATTTTATCTACAAAGCAATAATCCCACCACAAGCCATTGATATGCACGGACACATGAATAATGTCTATTATTTTACTCTTATGCAAGAGGCTGCATTTGCACACTCTGCAGCGGTTGGCGACACGGTTGAGGCGCAGTATAAAAGAGGCGAGATCTGGCTCATTAGAAAAAATGAAGCCAAATATATAAAAAGCGTAAAATTGATGGATGAGATAGAAATTCATACTTACACACAAGCTGAAGGCAAGGCGACTTCTTGTAGATACTTTGAGTTTAAAAAGGATGACGAGCTAATAGCAACCGGCAAGACCGAGTTTGTCTATATCGATCTAAAAACAAATCGCCCAAAAGCCATTCCGGCTGAGATAATCGCTCTTTATTCGTGATCACACTCATCACAAACGCCTTTTATCACGGCGCTTTTTATATTTTTAGCGACATTTAGATGAGGCATATCAATGTTTGTGACTTTATGACAGACATCGCAGATAAAGTACGCTTTTGCCTCATTTGCTAGTTCGTAGTAGCTTTTATGATTATTTTCAGTTTTTATGACAAGGCCCTTTTTTTCAAAAATTTCTATGCTTCTATAAAAAGTAGTTTTATTTGCATTAAGGCTTTCTAAAATTTCATCATAACTTAATGGAGTTTTGGCATTTTGCAAAATTTCAACAAGCTTTATGCGAAAAGCAGTTGCTTTGATACTATGCTCTTCTAAGAAATTTCTTGCATTCATCCTTGCCCTTTTTATTTTTTGTATATTAACGCTAAAAGTTTTAAATTTCATTTAAAAAGCACTATATTTAGGCTTTTGTTCTTTAAGTTGCAACCAAGTTGCAATCTGCTAAACTTCCGCAATATTTTTTCAAACAAAGGAGAGATGGTGAGAAAGATTTTTGTTTTTTTAGCAGTTTGCGCTTTGTCGCTTTTTGCAAAGCCAGTTGTTACGACTAGTATATTGCCTACAAAATTTTTTGTTGAGCAGATTGCTGGTGATACACTAAGCGTAAATACAATGGTTGGCAAAGGTGCTGATCCGCACACTTATGAGCCAAAGCCAAAACAGATGAAGGAGCTTGAAAAGAGCGAGCTTTACTTTGCTATTGGTATTGAGTTTGAAGATACTTGGCTAGAGCGTTTTTCAAAATCTTTTAAAAATTTACACATTGTAAAAACACAAGAAGGTATCGAAAAGATCGCTATGAGCGATGAACATGAGCATCACGAGCATCATAGCCATGACCACGAAGCTGGCGAACATCATCACCATCATCATGATGGCCTTGATCCGCACATTTGGCTTGATCCAGTTTTAGTAAAAACTCAAGCTGATAATATTGCTAAGGCATTAATAGAGAAATTCCCGCAAAATGCAAAGCTCTATGAGGAAAATTTAGCTAAATTTAAAGCTAATCTTGACGAGCTTGATAGTTTTATCAAAAATACTCTAAAAGATGTTAAAACTCGCGAATTTATCGTATATCACCCATCTTGGGGATATTTTGCAAAACGCTATAACTTAGAGCAAATCGCCATCGAGATAGAGGGCAAAGAGCCAAAGCCAGCTGAGCTAAAAGAGCTCATAGAAGAAGCTAAAGAGCACGGCGTAAAGGTCATTTTTGTAGCTCCACAGTTTCCAACAAAGGCTGCGAATTTAGTAGCAAAAGAGACTGACTCAAAGGTCATAAGCATCGATCAGCTCCCAGAAAATTGGCTAGATGAGATGAAAAAAACAGCAGAAATTTTTGCTAAGAGTCTATAAAAAATGTTAGCACGCCTGATTGTCATTTGCTTCTTTGCTATAAATGCCTTCGGGTGTGCCCTTTGCTCGCTTTATAGCCCGACCGCTCACGTGAGCGTAAAATTTGACTCAAACGAAAACAATATCACTACAATTGCTTTTTCATGGACATTTTCGCAAAATTTCTCAGAGCTTATGAGGCAAAATTTTGACCTAAATCAGGATGAAAAGATAGATGAAAGCGAGATCAAAAAGATCCGCTTAAATTTACTTGATTATCTTGTGCCAAGGCACTATTTAACGAATATTGAGCACTTTTACAAAGATGAAAATGCTACAAAGCTTGAGCTAAATTTAAAAAAGTATAAACTCTATTTTGATGAGGGCAGATTAAAATTTGATGTTAGTTTTAAAACAAATTTGCTTATCAAAGATGGCTTTGTGGTATCTGTTGAAATGGACGATAAAGAGGGATATTTTAATTTTAAATTTACACAAAATAACGCATTTTTAGTGTCAGATCAGTTTTGGACGATACCAAATCCAAATGCAAATTTAATATTTTTTACATTTTCAAGTAAGGCTGCGGCCAAAGCTCATAACGAAAAGCCTGCGTTAAAAGAGCTTCTAAAGGAGCCAAACTCAGTAAATTTTGAAGATGAAAATTTAAGCCAGATCGATAAGATCGATGAAGCTAAGTTTGATCTTGTTTCAAAAACAAGTCTAAGCATGCTTGATAGATTAAAGCAAATTCTAAGAAATTTTGATCAAAAAAGTCCGCTAACTCTGCTATTTTTAGCGCTCATATCATTTGGTTATGGCTTTTTACACGCTGCATCTGCGGGACATGGTAAGGTGCTTACAAGCTCATATTTCGCCGCAACTGGTGGAAGCTACGCCAAAGCCTTTTTCTTCTCTTTAAAGATCGGATTTTTACATGTTGTGGGTGCGTTTATTTTTGTGCTTGCTAGTTTTATGATATTACGTGAGATCAGTAGCGATCTGACAAAAGATACAGCAAGCGTTACGACAGCATTTTCTGGCGTTATTATCTTTTTTGTAGCGATTTTTATGCTTTATAAAAAGGTCAAAATTTATCTTTCAAGCAAAAAAGAGTTAAGTAAATTTTATATTTTTAGCTCAAGTTTAAGCCAAAATTTGAGTAAAAATACAAAATTTACTAGCGACTGTGGCTGTAATATCTGTACTACAAAAAAACCAAAAAACAAAGAAGAATGGCTGGTTGCGGCTGCTGCGGCACTTATTCCTTGTCCTGGCACGATACTTGTCTTTGTGCTAGCAAATGAGCTAGGCAGCTACTTTGCAGGCGTTATAAGCGGCCTATTTATGGCGCTTGGCATGAGCGCAGTGATATTTTTAGCGGCTGTTTTTGGAGCCAAGATAAATGAGAGCACAAACATTAAGTTAAAAAAGTTTAAAATCTATGCCGAATTTATGGCTCTTAGCGTTATGCTTTGGCTTGGACTTTTTATTTTTACTACGACATTTACGCAAAAGAGTCTGTTTTGAAAGAAATTATAAAAATTAGAAATTTAAACTTTAGCTACGATAAGCAAGTGGTTTTAGAAGGTATCAATTTAGATTATAGTAGCGATGAGTTCTTAGCTATCATCGGTCCAAATGGTGGTGGTAAAAGTACGCTTTTAAAGCTTATTTTAGGGCTGCTTAAGCCTCAAAGTGGCGAGATAAAGCTCTTTGGAAAAGAGCCAAGCGAAGTTAGTAAATTTATAGGTTATGTGCCTCAAAATTTTCTCTCAAATCAAAGCTTTCCGATGATGGTTTTAGAAGTAGTTTTAATGGGGCTAATCGATAAAAAAATTTTTGGTTTTTACTCGCAAGCTGAGAAACAAATGGCTCTTGGTGCCCTTGAGAAAGTTGGCATGAAAGAATTTGCAAGCGCTAGAATTGGTGAGCTAAGCGGTGGCCAAAGACAGCGAGTATATATCGCAAGAGCGCTTTGTGCAAATGCAAAGGTTCTCGTTTTAGACGAGCCAACAGCCAGTATCGACACAAAGGGTCAGGCTGAAATTTATGAAATTTTAAAAAATATAAATACAAGTGGTGTTGGCGTAGTTTTGGTAAGTCACGATCTAAATATCGTGCTAAATTATGCTACGAAAATCGCCTATGTGAGTAAAAATTTACATATCCATAAAACTCATGAAGATACCGCAAAAAGAGAATTTATAGAGCATTTAGCAAAATCTCATAGCCATTTTTGCGATGTCGAGATCGCACTTGGCGAATGTGAGTGCAAAATCAAAAGTAATGTTTTTAAGCTAAAGAGATGAAATGAGTGAAATTTTAGAGTTAAATTTTATGCAAAATGCCTTTATTGCTGGCATTTTAGTTAGTATCATTTGTGGGCTCATAGGCTCGCTCGTTGTTATAAATAAAATGACTTTTATCGCTGGCGGCATCGCGCACGGAGCGTATGGCGGCATCGGACTTGCCTTTTTCTTCTCGCTCGAACCACTTCTTGGAGCTAGCATATTTTCACTCTTTTTAGCCCTTATAATCGCCACTATCACGTTAAAAGATAAAACCAACATCGACTCAGTTATCGGTGCTATTTGGGCATTTGGCATGGCTATTGGTATCATTTTTATCGATTTAACTCCGGGATACAATGCCGATCTTATGAGTTATCTTTTTGGCTCTATCTTAGCAGTGAGTGGGCAAGATATAACATTTATGAGTATTTTAGATATCTTATTTTTAGCACTCATTGCCCTTTTTTATCGTCAATTTGTAGCTATTAGTTTTGATGCAGAATTTGCAAAGCTGCGCGGCGTAAATACAACATTTTTTCACTATTTATTAGTATGTATGATGGCACTTTGTGTGGTGGCTACGATCCGTGTTGTTGGGCTGATTCTAGTCATCGCTCTTCTTACTATACCGCCATATTTAGCACAAATTTTTGCCAAAAGACTGGGACTGATGATGCTAATCTCCACTATCTTTTCAGTCGTTTTTTGCTTTAGCGGTCTATTTATTAGCTTTTATTTTAACCTAACAGGCGGAGCTAGCATAATCTTAGTTGCTTCACTTTGCTTTTTTGCTTTTTGTTTTAAATTTAAAAGCTTACGTCAGTAGCCCTTCTTAACTGATAAAGTGTCCAAAAGACAAAACAAATGGCTGTGAGATAAACACTAAAAAATAGGGCCAACCATATAAATTTTATCTCAAGACCAAAATAGAAGACTACCACGTAAAAAAGTGATCCTTGAAGCACAAATTGCCTAAATCCATTTAGCAAAAAGATGGCCACTGGGCGTTTTATGGCCTGAAGAGTGCTGCCTGAGACATTTATCGTGCCATAAGCTACGTAAGCAAGAGAATTTATACCAAGATAAAGCCCTGCTATCTCCAAAACTGCCGGCGTATCATCAAAAATTCTTATCATATCTTCACCAAAAAATCTAATAAAAACGCAAGCAAATGCACAATAAATAAGTAAAAAAAGAAGCGAAATTTTATAGCATTGCTTAGCTCTTTTAAAATTTTTAGCGCCATAGTTTCTTGAAACGATACTTAAAACTGCTGCGGCCATACCAATGGTCGGCAATACCAAAATTTGCTCTATCCTTAAAGCTATACCATATCCCGCTACGGTATTTACGCCATAGTAGCTTATAAATTTTAAAAGTACAAGTGAGCCAAGCGACATCGATAGATAGTTTAAGCAAGCTGGTAGAGCTTGCTTTGTAATCTTTGCCCAAATGCTAAAATTTGGCACAAAATAGCTTAAATTTCTTGGCTCGATCATCTTAGCCTTTTTAACTTTTACAAAAAGGTAGATCATGCCCAAAAGCTGAACACTCGCTGTTGCTAGAGCAAGCCCTTTTACACCAAGATCCAAAATAAATGCAAAAAAGTAGCAAAAAAATGCATTGATAAAAAGGCCATAAAATAGCCAATCGCGGTAACTTTTTGTATCTCCAAGTGACACAAGCACGCCGTTTAGAGATTTGATAATCAAGAAAAATGGTGCAGCAAGAAAGATAACACCCGCGTAATCAAGCGCCTCTTTTAAATAGTGATGATCAGCTCCTAAAAAAGTGAGTAAATTTGGTGCTAAAAAATAGCCACAAAACCCCATAAAAATAGCAAATACCAGCACAAAAGTAACTCCATTTGCCGCATAAAATTTAGCCATTTTTATCTTTCCTGCTCCAAGGCTATTGCCTATTAGCGCAGTTAGTGCTGAGCCAAAACCAAGCCCAATGCCCACAATACTTAGATAAAGTAAAAAGCTCATAGCCATACCAGCTACGGCAAGGGTAGAAATTTTTGCTGCAAAAAATGTGCCAGTGACGTTATAAAGAGTATTAAACATCATTGCGGTGCCAGCCGGAAGCGAAAGCGAGATGATGAGCTTATTTAACGGGTCTTTTAGTAAATCCATGCTTTGATTTTACGTTTTTTATCTTTAAAATTTGCAAAGAAGAAAATCAACTAAATTTAATAAAAAGCCATTACTCATTAGCATAGTTAAGATTTGATATCTTTTGGCAACGCATTAAAACTTAGAAAGCTTATTTTTATGTATATAAATTATTTGTGTAAAAATTCGTATTTCTATCAGTCTTTGTTATATTAAAAATTTAGTAAGCTAAATATCATAAAAAGCAAGGAAATACCTTGCTAAAAATTTTATTTATATTTTATGCCCATGCCGCCAAATTTAAGCGTATTAGCTGTCTTATTGTCGCTACTTTCGATTAGAGCTTTAACATCTACTAGTCCTGGCAATCCCCAAACTTGTTCACAAAGACCACCTGTTTTTATAGTAATGCCTATTTCACCACTAGTGTTATTTCCAGGACGTACCTCTAAACACTCATCATTTTTTGCTTTTACTGGTATTTTTACATTTGACATTTTTTTGACAGCTTCTTTAATATCCGAATTACTAGCAAATTCGCCTTGTGAAGTGTAGTAAGAACCCAAATCAGCAATAAGTGTTTGTATATTTGTAGCAGTTTTTGCTATCTCTGCATCATCCCTTGTTGCAGCTAGTTTTGGTATAGCAACCGCGGCTAATATACCCAATATAACGATCACGAAGATCAACTCAATCATCGTAAAGCCTTTTTTCATGACTTCTCCTCCCTGAAATATAAATATTTTCTAAATCGAGCGAATTGTATCATAAATTTCAAAAAACAATAAAATAATGTACTATATAAAAAATCAAAAATTTGCCGATATAAAAAAGAAAATTAAAAATTAGGGGCGTTATGAAGGGCGTTATACTTTGTCTATTTATCATCACGATTTCATTTTGTAAATATGAATCCTATAAACCTCTCACGGTAGTAAAATATAATGAAGAAAAGGCTCTGCTTGGTAAAAAACTCTTTTTTGACAAAAGACTAAGCCCAAATGAAAACTACTCTTGCCAAACTTGTCATAACTTGTATTGGAATTTAAGCGGAAGCAACCAAGATAGCATGGAAAAAGGCACTTTAAATCCTCCAACCATATTAAATGCTGCAGCAAACTATCTATTTTATAGCGATGCAAAGATTAGCAATTTAAAAGATCAAGTAAAAGAGTCCATAACTTCTAGAATAGAACTAAACTCGGATAACGACAAGATAGTGGATTCTGTAAATAATATCTCTGAGTACAAAATTTTATTTAAAAAAATTTATAATGACGGCATTAATTTTGATAATATTGCAGATGCAATAGCTGAGTTTGAGAAGGCTGTCTTGAGTGTTGATTCGCCATTTGATCGTTTTATATCAGGTGATAACAATGCCATAGATGATAGTGCAAAGAAAGGATTTGAGATATTTAATAATATAGGCTGTGCCGCTTGTCATAATGGTAGAAATTTAGGAGGAAATTTGACACAAGATATTGGCCGAGAAAGAATTTCTGCCTTAGATACAAGCAAAAGATTAAGAAGAGTACCATCACTAAGAAATATTACAAAAACTGCCCCATATTTATCTCATGGAGAGATAAATGATCTAAAAGAGGCTATAAGCTTTATTGGTAACTATCAGCTAGGATATGAGCTTAGCAAAGATGAAATTGATGCTTTATACTCATTTTTTCTTACATTAAATGGTAAAAAGCCTAGGATACTAAATGAGTACTAAACGAATAAGAACCATACTTAGCGTCTTAGTAGCTATATTTTTCATTAGTGCTTTTTTTATATATAAAGCAAATATAGCCATTGATACGGCTCATAAATTTGATGACGGGATTTTAAATCTAAAATTTATAGACAATGAGATAACTTTTTCTTTAAATAATATTTATGATGTCTCAAACTACGACAAACTCAATGCTGACATAAATTCTTTTGATACAAATTTGAGTAACCTTTCAATGCTTAGTGATGAGATGATGTTGTTTTATCAAAATGAAATAACAAAAGATCTACAAAGTATAAGAGATGTATTTATTAAAAAAGTATTTTTTACACAAAGATCAGCTTATGTAAACTCATCTATAGATTCTTATATCCAAATAAGTCAATATGAGATACAAAATCTCGCACTTCTAAATAAGCTTGAGCCTATATTTTATGCGATAAAAGGTGCTTTGATGCTTAGTCCTGAAGTAATAGATGAAATTTCAAAGCAAATAAAAATGTATAAAAACGAGTATAAAGATAACAAAAAAGCCCAAAGCGTATTAGACAAAATACTTTATGCGACTCAAGCTACAAAAACTTTACATACAATCTCAAATAGTGCAAAAGAACTACATCTTGATATTCTAATAGAAAATTTTAGAAATAAAGTTCTAGAAATTCACTCTGACGCAGTTGGTAACACAAAAATAGCTCAGACAATTTGCTTGCTTACATTTATAATATTTTGTACATTTGGCCTCTTTCAAATTAAAATAGCCTCAGGACGCTTAAGACAGATAAAACTCCTAAGTTCTACAATTGAAAACGATCATAGTTCTATTATCTATTGTGACAAAGACAATAGAATTTCATATGTAAATAAAACCTTTGAAGAAAAAACTGGCTACAAGCTAAAAGAATTAATAGGCAAAAACCCTAGAATACTAAAATCATATATGCACCCGCAAAGCTTTTATGAATCCATAAAAGAGGCTGTGCAAAAATCTCTACCTTGGGAGAGCGATGAGCTTATAAGTAGAACAAAAAGCGGTGATTTTTTATATGAAAAGGTAAAATTTTCACCATTTTTCTTTAAGAATAAATTTGAGGGCTATATAGCGGTAAAACTTGATAGGACTAAAGAGACACTGATATTAAACGAGCTAACCCAAAAAAATGAACAAATAAAAATACAATCTTCAATCGATAAGCTAACAGGCTTTGGCAACTACTTTGCTTTAACTGAAATTTTAGACGCACAAAAAGATGGAGTGCTCATTTGCTTAAGCATTAAGAATTTTAAAATTTTAAGATTCTTTTATCAAACTAAGATTATCGATGCAATGCTAAAAGCAGTAGCTGATACACTAAAGCTTTGCATAGATACTTCTGAGATAAAAGCAAAGCTATTTAGATTTCAAGATGACGCATTTTATATGTGGTATGAAGGCGATAATATCGTAAGAGATATTGAATATATTAGAGAATATTTTGGCTCAAATAGAATAAATGTAGCTATTGATGAAAAATTTGAAAATTTACCAGGCATAAAGATAGTATTTGGTGTTTCATTGCCAAACGATACCCCACAAACTAACCGCCTAATGCAATCAGTCCTTGCAAATCAGCTCGCAATAGAAAATGGTAGCAATATTTACTACTACCTAGAAAATGACGCCATTGAGATGAAATATCACAAAAACCAGCTGGCAGTTCAGCTAATTGAAGATGCGTTAGAAAACGATAGAGTCATCGTAGAAGCACAAGGCATCTTTAACTTAGAAGAAAATGAGACCGAAGCAAAGTATTATGAAGTTTTGGTTCGTATAATCGATCAAAATGGTAAGATACACTATCCGGGCGAATTTTTAGATATTGCCATGAAAACGCAACTATATCCGCAAATAACCAAAAAGGTGATAAGTCTTGCGTTTGATCTAGCCAAAAGATATCCAGATTATATGTTCTCAATAAATTTATCAATTACCGATATTGCTGATGCTAGTATGAGAGAGCTTATAGAGAGCAAGCTAAACGAGTGTAAAGATCCTAATAAAATTTGCTTTGAAATGCTAGAGAGCGAAGAGCTTAGCGACTATGTTGCGGTAAATTCTTTCATAAAACGCGTCAAGGGCTATGGATGTAAAATTTCTATTGATGACTTTGGCTCAGGATATTCAAACTATTACCGAATTTTGGAGCTTGATATAGACACCATAAAAATAGACGGCTCGATAATCAAAAAGCTTCCATTTGATGAAAATGCTAGAGTTCTAGTAGAAACCATCGTAAGCTTTGCAAAAAAACAAGGCTACAAAATAGTAGCCGAGTTCGCAAGCTCAGAAGAAATTTTAAATCAAATCAAAAATTTTGGAATACCTTATGCACAAGGTTTCTTACTGGGCAAGCCTCGTAGAATGGAATAGTGGCTAAATTTCTATATCTATCCCAACTGGGCAGTGATCGCTACCTGTGATCTCTGGCAAGATAAATGCGTCTTTTAGCCTATCTTTTAATCCTTGTGAAATAAAGAAATAATCAATTCTCCAGCCGACATTTTTAGCCCTTGCATTAAAGCGGTAGCTCCACCACGAGTAAGCGTCCGCTACGTCGCCATTTATAGCTCTAAAAGTATCTATAAAGCCACTTTTTAGCACCTCATCTATCCACGCTCGCTCAATAGGCAAAAAGCCTGAAGTTTTGGCATTTGCCTTTGGATTTTTAAGGTCGATCTCACGGTGAGCGGTATTTACATCGCCGCAAAATATTACCTCTTTGCCGCTTTTTATAAGCTCTTTGCAGTAAGCTAGAAATTTCTCGTAAAAGTCCATTTTATAGGCTAACCTTTCGTCATCCTTTTGACCGTTTGGAAAATAGATATTAAAAAGCACGATATCATTAAATCTATGTTCCAAAACACGCCCCTCCGTATCGTCAAAAAAAGCTGCCTTTTGTGTAGAAATGTCAAAATTTGCTAGGCTCATCACGCCAGAGTATCCAGCCCTCTCACCCGAGTTTACACTGATATCTTTAAAGCCAAGGTTATAAATTTCCTTTGGCACGTCACTTTCTTTGACTTTAATCTCTTGAAGCGCTAAAAAATCAGGCTTTTGCTCCGTAAGCCACGCGAAACCATCCTTTGTTACAAGTGCTCTAAGGCCATTTACATTCCAGCTAATAAGTTTCAAATTTCATCCTTTTTTTAATTATAATTATGCCAAAAATCACAAAAAGGAAAATTATGAGAAACCAGCCAGAGTATAAATTTTTTAAAAATTTTGGCTATGCAAGAGAGGGTTTGGCTGAAATTTTTAAAAATGAAAAGAGCTTTCGTATAGAAATTTGCATATTTTTATTAGCAGCACTATCGCTATTTTTTTGGAATTTTGACCTTGTTTTTAATCTATTTTTGATTTTTAGCATGGCATTTGTGCTAGTTTGCGAGTGCCTAAACTCAGGTTTAGAGCGAGTAACTGATCTTGCAAGCCCAGACTATCACGCCCTAGCAAAGGCAGCAAAAGATGCAGGAAGTGCGGCTGTGATGATCGCAAATTTCTTATGTGGCGCGCTTTGGTGCGTGGCGATAGGATATAAAATTTGGAGCTAGCATGAATGAAGAAATTTATAAGGCAATCATTGGCGAGAAAAAGGTAGAAATTATAAATTTGCTAGTTAAAAGCTGCGATAAAAATGGCTTTATTGTAGTAAAAATTTCAGAAATTTGTGAAAAGCTAGATGTGAGCAAACCAACCGTAATAAATACCTTTAAGCTGCTTGAAGAGAAGAAAATTTTTGAGAGAGTGAAAAATGGAGTTTATAGATTTAAAAATTTATAGTGGCGAGCAAACGCCTGCCACATCTTTTTAACTGATACTCTCAGTAGTGATCATGCTAAATGTCAAGCGGTCAGTTATCACGACTGGGCCTAGACGAATGGCTCATGAACGCCACCTACATTCTCGCCAGATGCATATAAATTTGGTATAGGCATAGCCGTTTGAGAGCTTATGACTTGGGCTTTTGTGTTGATATTTAACCCGCCCATTGTGTGGTGAACTTTTGGCGTGCCATGCTCTGCTTAAAATGGCAGATAGGCTATAAAAGTAAAAAAATAATATAAATTTTAGTTATAAATTTTCTAAAAAATATTCACTACGACTTATTTAAATTTATAATTTCGTTGATAAATTTTATAGTATTTTAGATCTTAGTTTAAGAATGGGATTTAGTTAGGAGAACGGAGCAAAATTGCTCCGTAAATTATTTAACACCAACTATGATTTGAGTTGCTTTGATAATTGCAGTTACTTTATCTCCTGCTTTTAAAGCTAGACTACTAACTGACTCTCTTGTGATGATAGCAGAAATTTTGCTGCCATTTACATCGATAATAACTTCAGCATTTACAGCTCCGTCTTTTATCTCGCTAACAACACCTTTGATTTGGTTTGTAGCGCTAAGTTTGATGCTGTCATCTTTTGAAACGATAACGCTTGAAGCTTTGAATAAAAAGATAGCTTTTTTGCCAACTTTAAGATCAAGACCTTTTTCACTATCAACCGTAACAGTTGCTTTTAGCACCTCACCGCCTGCAAGCTTAGCAGATATTAGCGAATTTACCGCACCTGTTCTTACCTCTGTGATCTCAACATTTAGTTGATTTCTTGCACTTATTGACATTTTGTCTCCTTCTTTTGAATTAAATTATGGTGAAATTGTAAGGTAGAATTATTAAGCAAAACTTAAAACCATTTATACAAAATTATAATATCAAAAATAAAAATTTTATACTTTTAAATATCCTAAAAATCGCTATTTGAGAAATAAAATCTAAAAATTTAATTTATATTATTTTGAAAAAAATGAGAAAAAATATTACTAACTACTACTTCTAAATATCTATTTTTATAAAATTCTTGTAAATTTGGCTTTAAAGTTTGGTAAATTTAAAAGTATTTTAAACTAAAATAATATTTTTAAGTAAAGAAATAAATTATAAAATTTGAAGTAAAAATTTGAAAATTTAAATACCAGCTTCTAGCATAGCTTCTGCTTGATAGTGCGTGATAAGCGGCTCGATGATCTCATCAAATAGTCCCGCAGCCATAATCACATCAAGGCGGTAAAGTGTTAAATTTATACGGTGATCGCTTATACGGTTTTGCGGATAGTTGTATGTCCTTATCCTACCAGAACGATCTCCGGTGCCAACTTGGCTCTTTCGCTCACTAGTCTCTTTTGCAAACCTCTCTTGCTCTTGAAGCTCATAAAGTCTAGCCTTTAACACCTTCATCGCAGCTTCTTTGTTTTTGTGTTGGCTCTTGCCATCTTGGTTTGTGACAACAAGACCTGTTGGTATATGTGTGATCCTAACGGCACTATCGGTTGTATTTACCGACTGGCCACCGTGGCCTGAGCTTCTCATAACATCGACTCTTATATCGTTTGGATTAATCTCAATCTCACTATCTTCGACTTCTGGCATGATAGCCACAGTCACAGCCGAAGTGTGCACCCTGCCCTGGCTCTCAGTCTCTGGTACACGCTGAACTCTATGCGTGCCACCTTCAAATTTTAGTCTTGAGTAAGCGCCTTTACCTTTTATGAGTACGATGATCTCTTTAAAACCACCAGTATTACCTTCACTTTGGCTAACGATCTCAAATTTATATCCACGAAGCTCTGCATATCTAATGTAAGCATTAAAAAGATCTCCAACAAATAGTGCAGCCTCATCGCCACCAGTACCTGCACGAATTTCTAAAAATATATTTTTATCATCGTTTGGATCTTTTGGGAGAAGCAAAATTTTGATCTCTTCTTCAAGCTTCTCTCTTGAAATTTCTAAATTTTTAAGCTCATCTTTTGCAAGCTCGCCAAGCTCAGAGTCCTCAAGCAGGGCTTTATTCTCTTCAATGTCATTTAGAATTTGTAGATATTTTTTTGCAGCAGTTGCGACTGGTTCGATAGATGATTGCTCTTTTGAGAGCTTTGTCATCTTTTCGATATCGTTTGCTATATTTGGATCGCTTAGAAGCGTAGAAATTTCATCATAGCGATCCAAAAATGGATGAAGTTTATCAGCAAACATTAAATTTTAATAGATTAAGCAGCTTTTAGAGTATTTACTAATTGAGCAAGGCGACTAACGCGACGAGCAGCAGTTTGTTTCTTCAAAAAGCCTCTACTTACGAAGCTGTGGATGCTTTTGTTAGCAACTTTTAAAGCTTCATTTGCGGCATTTAGATCTTTAGCTTCTACAGCTACACGCACTGCTTTTGTGATGTTTTTAAGTCTAGTGCGATAAAATCTGTTTCTTTCTGTTCTTTTTATAGTTTGTCTAGCTCTTTTTTCAGCAGATTTATGGTTTGCCATAATATACCTTTTTTGATAATTTTAGTCCGTGATTATATGAAAAATATATTTAATTGTAACTGAATTTAAGTCTGCTTTAAAACAAATAAAATTTTAGATTTTAAATTTGATAATTTCTGATAAAATAGCACCATTTTATAATAAAAAGGATAAATTTATGAAACTTTTTGGAACAGACGGAGTTCGTGGCAAGGCTGGCGAAAAGCTTTCAGCTCAAACATCTATGCGCCTTGCAATGGCTGCTGGAATTTACTTTAGAAAGACCTCAGCGACAAATGTGATTTTGGTTGGAAAAGATACTAGAAAAAGCGGCTATATGATAGAAACAGCCATCGTTGCAGGACTAACCGCAGTTGGCTACAACGTCCTTCAAATAGGCCCTATGCCAACACCTGCGATCGCATTTTTAACAGAAAATATGCGCTGTGACGCTGGCATCATGATAAGCGCCTCACACAACCCATACTACGACAACGGCATCAAATTTTTTGATAGCTTTGGCAACAAGCTTGATGAGACAATAGAGGCTGAGATAGAAAAAATCTTCTACGACGATGAGCTCATCGCAAACGCCCAAAAGACGATGACAGAGATCGGTGCAAACAAGAGGATCGACGATGTTATTGGCAGATATATCGTGCAGATAAAAAATTCATTCCCAAAAGAGTTAAATTTAAAAAATTTACGAGTAGTTTTAGACGTAGCAAATGGCGCTGCTTACAAGGTCGCACCAACTGTATTTAGCGAGCTTGGAGCCGATGTCATCGTCATAAACGACGAACCAAATGGTAGCAATATCAACCAAAACTGTGGCGCACTTCATCCAGAGGACCTAGCAAGCGAGGTAAAAAGGCTTCGTGCCGACATCGGCTTTGCATTTGACGGCGATGCTGATAGGCTTGTAGTAGTTGACGAAAACGGCGAAGTTGTGCATGGCGATGCGATACTTGGCTCACTAGCTGCATTTTTAAACGAGCAAAAGGCGCTAAAAGGTGGAGCTGTCGTAGCTACGGTAATGAGTAACGCCGCACTTGATGACTATCTAAAAGCTCGCAAGATCAAGCTGCTTCGCTCAAATGTAGGCGATAAATATGTGCTTGAAATGATGAAAGAAAATGGTATAAATTTTGGCGGTGAGCAAAGCGGTCACGTGATATTTAACGACTATGCCAAAACTGGCGACGGCCTTGTTACCTCAATGCAAGTTGTTGCGATGATGCTTAAAAAAGGCAAAAAAGCTAGTGAAATTTTTGGCGAGCTAAAGCCGTATCCGCAAATTTTGCTAAATTTAAAGATCACAGAGAAAAAGCCGCTTGATAAGATAGAGGGGCTAAAAGAGCTTGAGGCTAGCCTTGCAAAAGAAGGCATAAGATCGCTCTTTAGATACTCTGGCACTGAAAATTTGATCAGACTTTTGCTTGAGGGTAAAAATCAAACTTTAGTTGAAAAACGCATGGATGAAGTTGAGAAATTTTTCATAAAAGCCTTAAATGCGTAAAAACTTAGTCAAATTTTTCATCGCGTTTTTCGTCATTTTTATCGTTGATCAAGCGATAAAAATGATATTTATAGATGGCTTTTCGTGGGACGGAGAGTTTTTTTCGCTAGTTCTTACATATAATAAGGGCGTTGCATTTTCGATGTTAGCCTTTTTAGATGAGTGGCTGAAATTTATCCAGATCGCCCTCATTTTAGGCGTTTTTGTCTATCTAGTTGTTGAGAAAAAACTGCTTTGCTCGCATGCCATTTGGCTTGGAGCTTTGCTAGGAGCTGGCAGCTCAAATATCACAGATAGATTTATCCATGGCGGCGTCGTGGATTACGTCTTTTGGCACAAGTGGTTTAACTTTGCGGTCTTTAACTTCGCTGACGCGATGATCGATCTTTGCGTCGTGATGATACTTTGGCAAAGTTTTAGAAAAAGGAGAGAGAGTGGGAAATAATATCTACGTCGCATACGCGCTTTGGCTATTTACTGGCTGGCTTGGAGCGCATAGAATTTACCTTGGTAAATTTATCACTGGCTTTTTGATGATGGGACTATTTTTTATCGGTTACTCTTTACAAATCATCCTCGTTGGTTATTTATTCTTAGCTATTTGGGGCATTTGGTGGATCATCGATGCATTTTTGGTTGGTGCTTATGTCGAGAAAAATTTACAAAAAGTCGAGCTAAAAGAGAGACTAAAACTAAAAGATAAAGAAGAGGACTTAAAAAGGCTTTATGAGCTTTTTGAGAGTGGTGCGATCAGCAAGGCTGAATTTGAAGCTAGAAAAGAGATACTTTTTAGATAAGGAGACGTTATGGCAGAATATTATCTTTACTTAAAATACCTCCACTATTTGTTTTTCATCTCGTGGATGGCAGTGCTGTTTTATCAGCCAAGGCTCTACGTTTATCACGTAGAAAACATGGACAAGCCAGACTTTGTAAAAGTGGTCGAAGTGATGGAGTATAAGATGTATCACTACATCGGTTGGGTCGCGCTCATTGGCTCATTTTTCACTGGCATTTTGATACTTATTGCAATGCCTGATCTTATAAAAACTGGTCACATCCATGTCAAAATTTTAGTTGTCATCTTAATGGCTATCTATCACCTAGACCTTGGACGCTATATGAAGCAGCTCAAAGAGAAACGCTGTAACAAAAGCGGCATCTTCTTTAGAGCCTACAATGAAGTGCCAACTATCGCGATGCTTATCATTATCTGGGTCATGATAGTAAATCCATTTTAAGGGAATTTGATGAAGAAATTTTTAGCATTTATCGCTTTACCAGCGCTCTTACTTGCAGCGACTCAGTACTTTGAGCCGGTGCAGATAAAATTTGACAACAGACTCTACTCATTGGCATATTCAGCCAAGCCTGTGCCAAATTTATTCACACAGGAGTATTTGCTCCCTGGCGAAAAGCTAGAGAGTTTTAGCTACATGCTCTCGCTAAATACGCTTAAATTTGACGCTACGCCAGAGCAAGCAGTCGAGCAAAAGATAAATGATCTAAAAGAGCTAAAAGCAAAAGGACTAAAAGTAGCTTATAAAAAGGGTTCGCTAGTAAATGAAATTTATCTTGATATCACAATATTTTCAAACCTAAATGGCGTGCCAACAGCTGAGCACTCGATATATCGCTACACCAAGCAAAGTAGAAATTTAGTCCTTTTTACCATCCAAAGGCGTGCTTATAAAAAAGAGGGCATTCAAAGATTTGCTGCAAATTTCACGATCGAGTCGCAAGATTTTAGCAAAAAAGCCCTAGCCACACCTTTTCCACAAATCATCAATAGATAGAAAAATTTGAGTGTAAATTTAGCCTTTGCACTCAAATTTTAAAACCAGACTTAATAAATTTATCTAAAAATAAAACGAATAGTTATATGATAAGCAAAACTCAAAAAGGATAGCCTATGATACATAAAATTCTTATCGCAAATCGTGGTGAGATCGCAGTTAGGATAGTCAGAGCTTGTAGGGATTTACACATTCAAAGCGTAGGAATTTACACAGCGCCAGATAGCGAGTGCTTGCATGTAAGGATCGCTGATGAGGCCTATCAAGTGGGCGAAGATCCGATTAAGGGCTATCTTGACGCCAAAGCTATCGTAAAGCTTGCTAAAGAGTGCGGAGCTGACGCGATACACCCAGGATACGGCTTTTTAAGCGAAAACTACGAATTTGCAAAGGCGGTCGAGGATGCTGGGCTTATCTTTATCGGTCCAAAGGCTGAAGTGATCAGAAAAATGGGTGATAAAAATATCGCAAGATACCTGATGAAGAGAAACGGCATACCAATCGTTCCAGGCACAGAAAAGCTAAATGACGAGAGCATGGATGCCATAAAAGAGCACGCTAGACGCATCGGCTATCCAGTCATCTTAAAAGCAAGCGGTGGTGGTGGTGGCCGTGGCATCAGAGAAGTTTGGCAAGAAGAAGATATGCAAGATGCCTTTGAATCGTGCACCAGAGAGGCAAAGACCTACTTTAACAACGATGAAGTTTTTATGGAGAAGCTTGTCGTAAATCCTCGTCACATCGAGTTTCAAATTTTAGGCGATAACTACGGCAATATCATCCACCTTTGCGAGCGTGACTGCTCTATCCAAAGGCGCCACCAAAAGATTATTGAGATCGCACCTTGCCCATCGATCAGTGAAAATTTAAGAAAGATCATGGGCGTGACTGCGGTGGCTGCTGCAAAGGCTGTGGGCTACTCAAACGTAGGAACGATCGAGTTTTTGCTAGATGACTACAACAACTTTTACTTCATGGAGATGAATACCCGTATCCAAGTGGAGCACGGCATCACCGAAGAGATCACAGGCCACGACCTAGTCGTTAGGCAGATAAGGATCGCAGCTGGTGAAATTTTAGAGATCGAGCAAAGCGACATCAAACCGCGCGGCTACGCGATAGAAGCAAGGATCACGGCTGAAAATGTCTGGGAGAATTTCATCCCAGCACCAGGCACGATCGAGGGCTACTACCCAGCTCTTGGCCCATCTGTACGCGTCGATAGCCACGTCTATAAGGACTACACCATACCGCCATTTTATGACTCGCTAATCGCAAAGCTGATCGTAAAGGCGACCGACTACGATCTGGCGGTAAATAAGCTTGAAAGAGCTCTTGAAGAATTTACCATCGAAGGCGTGCGAACGATCATCCCATTTTTGCTAACGATTAGCAAAAGTAAAGAGTTTAGAAGAGGATTTTTCGATACTAGCTACGTTGAGAAAAACTTAAAAACTATCCTTGAAAACACCTATGACGATATGAATAAAGAGCCAAACGACGACCTAGAAGAGGTCATCGTAGAGGCTATAAAAAGATATAAGAAGAAGAGGTGAATTTGTCTCATTGCGGCTTTGGCGATAAATTTCGTCAAGGCTAAATTTCCACGCAAACTGTATGCGTCTTGGCTTTATCATTTACCATAGCGTAGAGTCTACTGGCATGATCTGATCCGCGCTAAGTCTAAATTTCTCAAACTCTATCTCTTTTAAAAGCAAGCCATCTTTGGCGCTTATCAAAACTGGCTTATTTTTGCGGTTTGCGAGTAGAATTTAACCATCGACTTAAGGAAAATGCTCCGCACCACTTGTTTTAAATTTAAATATCACTTCGCCACTTTTTGCCTCAACAGCATAGAGATGTCCGTTATTGGCAGCGGTGCCAAAGTAAAGCACCCCTTACGCAGGTAAACTGGCGTGTAGAGATATGTGCCAAGCTTTAGCCACCAGATAGTTTTGCCTATTCTTGTACTATGCTCTTTAGGCGGCACACTCGCGTTTAAATTTTCATCTTTTGCTTCATTATTGATCGCTGCACCACCCAAAATTTCTTTGCACTCCATCATAAATGGCGAGCTCATGCACACGCAAAAGCCCTCAAATTCGTATGTTTTAGCATCGTCATAAATCTCTTTTATGGGCTACGCGACTTTACCAAGCCAATTTACCTCATCATTAACCCTTTGTAACATCTCACATTTAGTGATTGCTAGTTTTCTTAGTTATCTCTGCCAGCTTCTTAAATTTATGAAGATCATGGTCTAAATTTGGTAACAAATGAGCCAAAATTAAAAGCACGCTGAAATAAATTTGATAAAATTTGCCAAAATTTAGCAAATTAAAGGACTGATATGTTTTTAAAGCTAGATGAAATCGCTCAAAAGTTAGATCAAATTTTTTTGCCACTAGAGCAAGAGGGTATGACTGGCATGAGGCTCTTGCTTCAAAATGATGTTAAAGCTACCACACAAGCACTTAAAAACGCACAAGAAGCTCTTGGCGTAAATTTCCCAGCTAAATTTATAAAGCTTTTAAGCAAATTTGACCTTAGAAATTTTGAAATTTGCAATGTCAAATTTGGCTCTAGAGGCGACTATGCAAGCGAGATAGTACGACTAAATAGCGTAGATGAGTTTGGTGGCAAATGGTGGCAAGGTGAAGCTCGCCCTTTAAATTTAATAGTCTTTGCCGTGGGTGATCCGTGGATATTTTTGCTTGATTGCACGAGTGGCGCGGTCTATGCATGGCTCTTTGGAGATGAGGAGCTTTGCAGCAGGTGCGTCGCAAACGACTTTGAGAAATTTTTCATAGCACTTGCTAGCATCGATATAGCAAGGCTAAATGAAGAAACACTGCCATCAACCGAGCAAATCCTAAAATTTGTCCAAGCAGACGACACAGCACTTGATTTTTGGCAAGAGATGGCGCAAATTTAGTAAATTTAGGCTCCACTCAGCCTAAATTCTCTTTTATAAATTTATCCCAGCGATCGAAACAAAAACCACTTTCTATAAATTTAGTTTCAATATGTAACACTCATTGCCCAAAATAAAAATATTAAAATATCTTTAAATAAAAATTTTTTCTAGCCGAGCTAATATTTAACTACAAAAAAAGGGAAAAGGAGCAAAAATGAGCGAGTATATCGAAAAAACGATGGAGTGGATAAAAAAGACCAATCCGGGTCAAGGCGTCTTTGTCCAGGCTGCGACCGAGGTTTTAAACAGCCTCGAGCCGCTTATAAAAAGAGAGAGCAAGTACCAAAAACACGCGATCTTAGAGCGTATCGTGATACCTGAGCGCACGGTGATATTTCGCGTCACATACACGGGCGACGACGGCAGACCGCAGGTAAATAACGGCTACCGCGTGCAGTTTAACTCAGCCGTCGGCCCCTATAAAGGTGGCATCAGACTGCATCCTAGCGTGGATCTTGGCGTGCTAAAATTTCTAGGATTTGAGCAAATTTTTAAAAACTCGCTCACGGGCGTAAATATCGGCGGCGCAAAAGGCGGCAGCACCTTTGATCCAAAAGGCAAGAGCGAGGGCGAGATAATGCGCTTTTGCCAAGCGTTTATGAGCGAGCTATACCGCCACATCGGCAACACTGTAGACGTACCGGCAGGCGACATCGGCGTGGGCGCGCGCGAGATAGGCTATATGTTTGGGCAGTATAAAAAGCTCACGGGCAGATTTGACGGTATACTAACGGGCAAAGGCCTAAACTGGGGCGGTAGCCTAGCGCGCACGGAGGCGACCGGATACGGGCTGGTCTATTTTACGCAAAATATGCTACAAAAAGCTGGGCTTGGGCTAGAAGGTAAAAAGTGCAGCATAAGCGGTAGCGGAAACGTCGCCATCTACACGGTAGAAAAGCTCTATCAAGTAGGCGCGCTGCCTATAACGGTTTCTGATTCAAACGGATACGTTTACGACGCAGAGGGCATAGATCTAGCGGTACTTAAAGAGCTAAAAGAAGTAAAACGCGCGCGCCTTAGCGAATACGTTAAATTTAGACCGAACGCAAAATACGTAAGCGTGAGCGAGTACAAAGAGGGCAGAAACGGCGTCTGGGACGTTCCATGCGACGGAGCGTTTCCGTGCGCGACGCAAAACGAGCTTCACCTAGCCGATATCAAGACGCTCTACACTAACGGCTGTCGCTTCGTAGCCGAGGGGGCAAATATGCCAAGCACGCTTGATGCGATAAATTTTATGCTAGCGCAAAAGGATTTTTACTTCGCTCCTGCAAAGGCGGCAAACGCCGGCGGCGTAGGCACGTCGGGCCTAGAGATGATGCAAAACGCCGGCATGAGCTCGTGGAGCTTTGACGAGGTTGATCGCAGGTTGCACGGCATCATGAATCACATCTTTGAGCTAAGCTATGAAACTAGCAAGGAGTTTGGCGACGAGGGAAATCTGGTGCTCGGCTCAAATATCGCGGGCTTTCGCAAGGTAGCCGATGCGATGATAGATCAGGGGTATGTGTAGGACTGATTTTGCTCTTGGCTCTATAAATTTACGTCCAAGTTAAATTTGGACGTAAATCACTTTGGTTTTTTAGCTAGAAGCGAGTTTTCTTTTGGCAAGGGATAATTAAAAAAATTTATAAATTTAAGCTATAAACAAGCAAATTTTTTAGCAAATTTATACAGCTGCTAGGCGAAATTTAGCTTATAACTCTCGCACAGGCACCATTAATTTACAACTCGAAAAAAGTTATCAAATTTACTCTTTTAAGCGAGCTCTTGCCTAGTCGAATTTCAGCAAAGTGTCTATGTAATGGTTGGCAGAAAGAGGATGGAGCAAATTCTAGTAAGCAAAAATTAAAATTTGCTACATTTAATCCATGAACAAGCAAATTTCTCATCAAATTTGGTCGTCACATAAAACCAAGAGTAGTCAAAGCTTTTTGTAAAAAGCATTATTAAAGCGATATCCCATTGCCAAATTTAGCTAGATATTAGGCAAAATTTAGCTTAAAAATACTCACGCAAGCACTAAAATTTTGTAAGCTCACAAGAAAGTCGATTTTCCTAGATTATTTTCAGCACAACGCCCATGCGAGCGATAACAAAGCGGGTAAATTCCAGCAAGTAAAGACCAAAATTTACTAAATTTAAACCACATCCAAATTTTGCCTATCAAATTTAACCATAAGATATATCAACCCTGAAAACGCCTTTGCGTAAATTTAACACATATAAAAATGATAGGATCTTTGAAAATAGTTATTTATGAGTTTTTGTATTAAAAATTTAATGTAATAAAGAGCAAGCCCTAGCCTGCCCTTTGTTAGAATTTAACCCTTTTTTGGAGTTACAAGCATATTTACATAACGACCTTCTATCATAGGTTCTTTATCGCGATCAGCTTCATTTTTTATCATTTCCCAGACCTTCTCAAGCATAGCTACGCCAGCTTCTGGGGTACTCATCTCACGCCCCTTTAAAAATACACGAAATTTAACGTGTTTGCCATCTTGCAAAAACTCGCTTGCGTGTTTAACCTTATAATTTATATCGTTTTGGGCGATCTTGACAGAGAGTTTTATCTCTTTTATCTCGATGGTCTTTTGCTTTTTCTTGGCCTCTTTTTGCTTTTTCTCTTGCTGATAGCGGAATTTACCATAGTCCATTATCTTGCAAACTGGTGGCTTTGCGTCTGGCGCTATAAGCACTAGATCAAGCCCAAGCTTATTTGAGATCTCTAAAGCCTCTTCTCTTGAGATGACACCGTATGCCGTGCCATCATCCCCTACACATCTTACCTCTCTCGCCCTTATGTCCTCATTGAGCAATACTTCATTTTCCTTACTCAAAAATGTACCTCACTAAGTTTCTCCTTCGTTAAATTTATAAATTCCGCCAAGCTCATATCGCTCTGCGTCCTAGCCTGTCTGTCGCGTAGCGCAACGCTCTTGTTCGCTACTTCGTTGTCACCTAGCACGACTATCATAGGCACCCTTTGTTTTTCAGCCGTTCTTATTCTCTTATTTAAACTCTCATTTTTACTTGCGATCTCGCTATCGACGTTAATCTTTCTTAGTTCGCGTGAAATTTCTTTTGCGTAGTCTAAATGCGCGTCGCTAATAGGCACGATGACGACCTGCGTTGGAGCGATGAAAAATGGCAACTCACCAGCAGTGTGCTCAAGTAAAATTCCTATAAATCTCTCAAAACTACCAAGCAAGGCTCTGTGAAGCATTACAGGGCGCTGGCGTTCGTTATTTGCGTCAATGTAGCCTAGATCAAAGCGCTCAGGTAGGTTAAAATCGACCTGGATCGTGCCACACTGCCATTTTCGTTTTAGCGCGTCGGTGATTTTGATGTCGATTTTTGGACCGTAGAATGCGCCACCGCCCTCGTCGATACCGTATTTAAAGCCGTTTTCGTCAAGCGCTTCTTTTAGTGCTTTGGTCGCCGTTTCCCAAATTTCGTCCCCACCGATCGCTTTTGCCGGCTTGGTTGAAATTTCCATCTCATAGTGAAAGCCGAAATTCTCCATTATCTTGCCAGCAAATTTTAAAATTTCTAGGATATTTTCTTTGATTTGACTTGGCATACAAAAGATGTGCGAGTCATCCTGGGCAAATTCGCGCACTCTGAAAAGTCCGTGTAAAACGCCACTTTTTTCATGGCGATGCACTACGCCGTATTCGAAAAATTTAAGCGGTAGATCGCGGTAAGACCTGATATCACTTTGATAAACTTTGATGTGACCAACGCAGTTCATCGGCTTTATGCCATACTCCGCATCGTCAATCGTCGTAAAGTACATATTTTCTTTATAGTTTGCGTAGTGACCGCTTCTTCTCCACACATCAGCCTTTAAAAGCTCTGGCCCACGCACTGGCTCATAGCCACGGTCGCGATGAGCTTTGTATAAAATTTGCTCTAACTTAGAGCGCAAGCGTCCGCCATTTGGTAACCATATCGGCAAGCCGCCACCCACTTCTTCATCAAAAGTAAATAATTTCATCTCGGTGCCAAGCTTTCTGTGATCACGCTTTTTAGCCTCTTCAATGATGTGGATGTGCTCTTTTAAACTCTCTTTATCTGCATAGGCTGTGCCGTAAATTCTAGTTAGCATCTCACGGTTCTCATCACCGCCAAGATAAGCCCCAGCCACGCGTGTAAGCTTGAAAAATTTTAAAAATTTAGTATTTGGCACATGTGGTCCGCGGCAAAGATCTTCAAAATCGCCTTGCGCGTAGCTACTAACTTCACCATCTGGGATTCTTTTTAAGACCTCTTGTTTTAGGTCGTCATCTTTAAATTTATCGCTCATATTAGCTTTAGTTGAGCAGGTTTTAACGATGTCAAATTTCTTCTCAGCAAGCTCTTTCATCTTATCTTCGATCGCTGCTAGATCGCTCTCGCCTAGTTTCGTGCCCTCATCATCAACTCTAAAATCATAATAAAATCCATCTTCTACGTTTGGTCCGACAAAGAATTTCGCCTTTGGATAGAGTGATTTGATAGCTTGTGCCATGAGGTGCGCACAGGAGTGTCTAATAACGTGTAGTGCTTCTTTTGAGTTGTCAAAATAGATAGGCTCGGCACCACTTTCGCGCCCTGCGATACTTTGTGTATCGACTATTTCGCCATTTAGTTTGTATGCGATGATATCGCTCATTGTTTTTCCTTATATCAAATTGTCTTTTTTACGATAAAAGAACGATTAAGGATTTTATCTAAATGGGCTTTAAGCTAAACTTAATATTTACTAAGCAAATTTTTATAAATTCTTTTTAAATCCACAAGCTTTGATCTATAAATTTATTTATAAAATATATATATTTATATTTAAATGTCTAAATCCCTAAATTTAAAGATTTTTATTTATATAATTTATTATATTTTAAGATTATGCCTGATAATATTTGTTCTTGAAATGAATTTAGCAATTTCTCGTCTTTGCATTATTTAAATTCATTTTTCTCCCGACAATATTTAGTGCTAGGAAGTGGTTAGCCTGGCACTTTTTTATTCTGCAAAATTTATTAGCGTTGGTTGCACTATCTTCGTATAATCTTTTGTATTTAAAATGATCGATCTATCAAGTAGCCCCGCATTAAACGCGATCTCATCGTTTCTTTGTAGTAACCTTTCATCAACTACAATGTGTAAATTTTTATGAAAACTAAATGGTGGCACCGAACCAAAAACACAATCTGCCAATTCCAAAACCTCATCTGGACTAGCTAGGCTTGCCCTTTTGCCGTCAAATTTTTGTGTCAAGCTATCAAGATTTGCCTGCATATCGGCTGGCAATACAGCCAAAATATAAATTTTACCAGCCTTCATCGCTGGCTTTTCATCGCTTAGCAAATAATCATTTAGCACATTTTCATCTTTAAAAATTTGCCTAAATTTCTCCTCATCTACGCCCTTTATAGAGCATACCAGCGCCTTTGCGCCCTGGCTCATCTTCGTACCTCTTATCTTAGCAACCTCCTCTGAAGTCCTAGCACTCTCATGCTCTATCACCCTAAATTTAGCCTCGTTTTTAGTAAGAAGGTCATGGATTTTATTAAAAATTTGCTCAGACACCGCTCTTTCCTTTGGATAAATTTAGTTAAAATTATACAGCTAAAACCAAAAAAGGCAGGAAAATGCAGATAAATTTAGATGACGTAAAGATCGAACCAAGCTGGAAAGAGGTGCTAAAAGATGAGCTTTTGAGTGAAAATTTCGCTCGCATCAAAGAAAATTTCTTAAAAGCAAAGAGCGCTGGAGTCGTCTATCCGCCAAGTGGGCTTATATTTAATGCATTTAACCTAACGCCATTTCACGACGTCAAAGTAGTCATCCTAGGACAAGATCCATATCACGGCGCAAATCAAGCCATGGGTTTAAGCTTTTCAGTACCAAATGGCGTAAAAGTCCCACCAAGTCTTATAAATATCTATAAAGAGATTTACGCTGATCTTGGCATAAAAGAGCCAAATAGCGGCGATCTAACAAAATGGGCAAAGCAAGGCGTGCTGCTTCTAAACTCAACTTTAAGCGTTAGTGCTGGAGTGGCAAATTCTCACGCAAGCTTTGGCTGGCAGGGCTTTACAGACGCCGTCATAAAAAAGATAAGCGAAAATTTACACAACGTAGTTTTTATGCTTTGGGGCAATCCAGCCAGAGCCAAAGCACCGCTCATTGACGCCAGCAAGCACCTCATCTTAGAGGCAGCACATCCAAGCCCACTGGCTCGTGGAGCATTTTTTGGCTGCCGTCACTTCTCAAAAGCAAATATCTACCTAGCAAACCACGGCAAAACGCCAATAGACTGGGATCTAAACGTAAAAATTTGATCTATTTTTTTAGATCATTTAAAAGCTTGTTTGTCTCTTCAAGCTTTCTTTTGCAAAATTTCTCATCTTTGTTTTGCAAAATTATGGCTTCTTGACCGCTTTGTCTTTGTTTAAGCTCATCAAATTTAAGCTCAAAAAGCCTTAACGCCTTTTCATCATTTGCAAGTCGCTTGCTCTCTTTGGCATAAAACTCGTCAAGATAGAGCCTACTTTGTTTGATATATTCATTGCAAACATCGTTTGCATGGACTAAATTTACGCCAAGCAAAATGGCAAAAATAGCTATTTTTTTCATGTTTTTCCTTGAAATTTTTGCGTTATACTAGCCTTTAAGCACTTAAATTTTAAAATACTCTTTCAAAAAAAGGATAAAAAATGAGACGAAAAGATAGAGAGCTAAGCCGTGAAGATGGCTTAAAAATCATAGATGAATGCGAATATGCGGTAATTTCATGCGTGGATGATGAAGGAGAAATTTTTAGCGTACCGATCTCGCCTGTTAGAGTTGGTGAAAGCATTTTTATACACGGAGCTACCGCTGGCTGTAAGGCAAAACTACTTCAAGATGGACGAAAAGTAGAGTTTGTCTGCGTTGGTTTTAACAAAGTCCCGTATCTAAATGATAGCGAGCTAGATGCGATAAAAGACGATGGCAAGGCACTTGGAGGCAAGGTTTTTACGACTGAATATAAAAGTGCGATCGCAAAAACAAGAGCCTACGAGGTCGAGGACGAGGCCAAAAGATATGAAATTTTAAAAATTCTTAGCCAAAAATACACAGCATATGCGATGAGCACATTTGACGTGGCTGCGAATTACGGACTTGGTATCATGAAAATTTACGAGCTAAAGATAGAGAGCCTTAGTGCTAAGGCTAAAATTTTACCAAAACCAGCAAATTAAAGGAACAAATTTGAGCTCACTTGCACTGATGTTTAGACCAAAAAATTTGGATGAAATTTGTGGCCAAAAGGCAGTCAAAGCGGCTTTTTTAAAATTTATAGCTACACAAAAGATCCCGCACTCCATATTTTACGGTCCAGCAGGCTGTGGCAAGACGAGCTTTGCAAGGGCTGTGGCAAGTGGGGCAAACTACGACTTTTACGAGTTTGACGGCGGAAATTTAAAGATAGATGACTTTCGTAAAATTTTAAAAAACTACGAAAACGCCCTAAATAAGCCACTCTTTTTCATAGACGAGATCCACAGGCTTAGCAAGACCCAGCAAGAAGCCTTGCTAATACCAATGGAGAATTATAAAGCCCTAGTCATCGGTGCAAGCACAGAAAATCCCTTTTTCACGCTAAGCTCAGGCATCAGAAGTCGCTCGATGCTCTTTGAGTTTAGGCCGCTTAGCAGTGGCGATTTTGAGGAGCTTCTTGGCAAGATAAAAGAGCAAATTTCATTTAGCATTGACGAAGAGGCAAAAGAGTATCTCTTTAAAAGTAGCGGCGGCGACGCAAGAGCTATGCTAAATTTACTAGAATTTGCCGTCACGCTTGATGAAAATGTGAGCTTAGAAAATTTAAAAATACTTCGCCAAAACTCCCTAAAAGAGGGGGCAAAAGAGGACGACACGCACTACGAGCTAGCAAGTGCTTTTATAAAAAGCCTGCGTGGAAGCGACGAAAATGCCGTCATCTACTACCTAGCAAGGCTTATAGACTCAGGCGAGAGCGCGGACTTCATCGCTAGAAGGATGGCGATATTTGCCAGCGAAGACATCGGCAACGCAAACCCAAATGCGCTAAATTTAGCCGCCAGCACGCTAAGCGCGGTAAAAGAGATAGGCTTTCCAGAGGCTAGGATTATACTGGCTCAGTGCGCCGTCTATCTAGCCAGCTCGCCAAAGTCAAACTCGAGCTACAACGCGATAAATGCCGCCCTAAGATACGTGCAAAGCGAAGAAATTTTAAAGATCCCACCATATCTAAAAAATCACACAAAAGAGAGCAAAGACTACCTTTATCCGCATGATTTTGGCGGCTGGGTCGAGCAAAAATACCTAGAAAAACCGCTCGTTTTTTACAAAAGCAAGGGCATAGGCTTTGAGAAGACGCTAAATGAGTGGCTAGATAAAATAAAATCCAAGGGCTAAATTTTGGGCTTTACTCTGTCAGATTTATGGAGTAAATTTTAAAAGAAATGTAGATGAACGAGCAAAATTTAGCATACATCGCAAATTTAAAGATAGGATACGTGCCTTGGAGTAGATTAACGACAGCTTATGGCAAAGCAAGCGGATTTCCAGAAAATTTTTAAACAGCTTTGGGCGGCGATCGGCGAGAAAATTTGACGCAAAGTTTGGCTACCAGCAAGTTAAATAGCGGACAAAATATGGCAAATCCAGCAAATAACAATGAAGCAAAATTTAATACCAAAGCCTTTAAACGCTTTTGATAAAATTTTTAGCAAAACTAATAGCCATACGTTTTGCCAAGTTATATCTACGCAAGAAAGATTGCGAATTTCTCAAAAAAGTTGCCTAAAACATGCAAAAACATAATTTTAGAAATTATCAATCAAAAAACGCCTTAGAGCGTAAAAATATTGGTCGCAAAATCTTGCTAGTAAAAAACGAATTCACCGCGAGTAAGCCGAAAACTAGCACGAAATTTTAAGCCAAGCTAAAAAATTTTTCTTATTTATTCTAATTTTATATTTTTTTAAATATACTCGCTCTCTAAACTACACCAATGAAAGTCAAGAAAATGCCTACAAATTTTGCTGAAATTTTAAATAATTGCGTTGAGAGTATAAATTCATTTCTTTGGGGTCCATACTTTCTTATTGCCCTACTTTGTGGCACCGGACTATTTTTTACTATTAGGCTTGGGTTTGTTCAAATTTTTAAGTTTAAAATGGGCCTAAAAGAGCTTTTTGGGAATTTCTCACTTCACGGTGAAGCTGCTGGCAAGGCCGGTATGAGCCAGTTTCAAGCGGTCGCAACTGCGATCGCCGCACAAGTTGGCACTGGCAATCTAGTAGGTGCGACAACGGCTCTTATCATGGGCGGTCCTGGAGCGATCTTTTGGATGTGGTGCGCTGCGTTTTTAGGCATGGCTACAAATTTTGCTGAAATTTGCCTAGCTCAAATTTACCGTACAAAAGATGATAGCGGGCACACGATAGGCGGTCCGGCATTTTATATAAGTCGTGGATTAAAGGGAAAATGGGCAAAAATTTTAGCTGGCTTTTTCGCTATCGCTATCATTATCGCACTTGGCTTTATCGGCAATATGGTGCAAGCAAACTCGATCTCAGACGGCTTTAAAGGAGCCTTTGGTATACCTCAGTGGATAACTGGAGCTTTTTTAGCAATCGTCTGCGCAGTCATCTTTATAGGTGGCGTAAAGGCGATCGCAAGAGTGGCTGAAAAGATCGTGCCCTTGATGGCTTTACTTTATGTAGGTGTTGGACTAATCATTATCGCTTTAAATTTTCACGAAATTCCAGATGCAGTTTTGCTTATCTACAAAGCAGCATTTGATCCTTCAGCTGCGTGGGGTGGAGCAACTGGAGCTAGTATAGCAGCTGCGATGAGATACGGCATAGCAAGGGGTCTTTTTAGTAATGAAGCTGGCATGGGCTCAACTCCGCACGCACACGCCGCAGCTAATGTCAAACACCCGGTCGATCAAGCAGTACTTGGCATAATGAGCGTATTTGTAGATACTTTTATCGTTTTAAATATCACCGTTTTTGTAGTGCTTACTGCAAATGTTATTAGCTTTGAAAATGGCAAAGCAGTCTTTACAGGCATAACCTTGGTACAAGAGGCTTTCTCATCGCATATCTTTGGTAAGGTTGGCGGATATAGTTTCGTAGCTGTTTGCCTATTTTTCTTTGCATTTACAACGATTCTTGGATGGTACTATTTTGCTGAAATCAACGTAAGATACCTTCTTGGGGCAAAAGCGGTCAGAGCTTTTCAAATTTTAGTAGTCGTTTTTGTATTTTTGGGAAGCTTGCAAAAGGTTGATTTTGTATGGAGTCTAGCAGATATGTTTAATGGTTTGATGGTCGTGCCAAATTTAATTGCCATCATCATTTTAAGCCCTATCGTGGCAAAACTTTTAAAAGATCACGATGCTGGCAAAGAGTATGATGTGAAAGATTATTTGAAATAAATCTTTACCGCATCTTTAGAAAATTTACTAATAATTAATTTTTAAATCTTTTATTTTAGGATGTTTTATTAGAAGTGGTGGCCCCGAATGGACTCGAACCATCGACCACTACCATGTCAAGGTAGTGCTCTACCAACTGAGCTACGGGACCAAAGATTTGGGATTATATTTTATTTTCTATTTTATTTAGCTTAATTCCTTGGTAATTAAATTTATTTATAAGCAGTAAATGCAATGGATAAAATTAGAATTAGCTAACACTTACTTCGCAATTATCGGCAAAGATGAAAAACTACCCGGTCAATAGCGGCGACTCACACGTCGTCATAAAAACTCCTTGATAGCGATAAAGAGCTAAAATGTGTAAGCTACCACTATGATGCAGAACACAGGGCTAGCTTTAGAAATTGCCTTGAATACTAAAAGCCGATATATAAAAATTCATGAGAAGAAGATGCTAGAGCAAAAAATTAATGCTAAAAAAATTTTTCAAAGATGAGTATAAACCTACAAAAGAGGAAGAGGAATTTTTAAAACAAAAGGCTGATAAGAATAATACAAAACCAGTTAGTGGACTAACAAGGTAGAAGTCTAGCTTAGAAAACTAGCAAGCTTGTCTTGGTTTTATTATTTAAATCATGATAAGCCCGCTAAAGATAAGCCTAAATTTTTAAATTAAAATCTTTAATACTATAAATTAAAAAAGCAAAAAATAGCAATGTGTTATTTCCCAATAATAATCTTTGCAAGTCTTTCATTCTTTTCATTTATATTAAATTTTACTTCAGCTATTTTTCTGCTTTCTATACCCATTTGGACTATCATTTCTGGATTTTGTACAAAATAAATCATCTTTTGTGCCAAAATTTTACTATCAAATGGTGGTACCAAAAACCCATTTACACTATCTTCAACAGTTTCTCTACATCCTACGCTATTTGTGGTTATTACTACCCTTCCTATTGCCATGGCTTCCTGCGTACTTCTTGGCACACCTTCTCTGTAATACGAAGGCAAGACAAAAATGGAACTATTCACTATCCGTTCTTTTATATCATTTACGAAGCCAGGATATATAACTACGCCACTATCAAGATAAGGTTTTAGCTCTTCTTGCGTTAATCCAAATGGATTGTGCTCATCAAAACCACCAAATATATAAAACTTTACATCTTTATATTTTTCTTTTACGATTTTAGCTGCCTCTAAATACTCAAATATTCCTTTTTCTGCAAGAAGCCTTGCTATAAAAATAAAACTTATAGGATCAGTAGGTGCTTTAGTATATGAGAATTTATCAAGATCAACACCTATACCACCTAATATATTTATGGACTTTGCTTTTATATTGTATTTATCAATCAAGTCCTTTTTATCGTCATTATTTAAAAATATAAGCTCGTCAAGAAATGGTAGTGAAATTTTATACAAAAGAACTTGTATAGTTTTGATAATTTTCGCCTTTTTTGTTTGCCCATTTTTATGAACTGTAAAAGCTCCGCCAAGCCCTTCTATCATGCCTACTATTCGTGGTACTCTTGCTATTTTTGCGGCTATAGTTGCAAAAATAACTGGTTTAACAAAAAAAGAAAAAACCGCATCTGGCCTATATTGCCTAAATAGTTTAACCAAATCATATGTCGCAATAAGATCTTTAAATGGATTTAGCCCTTTTGTATTTAAAGTATGGTCAAGCGGTTTTGCACCCAATGAGATTATTTTTTTTCTACTTTTTTCATTGTAGTCACTAACTAAACAGTAGACATCATGCCCTTTTGATACAAGTAGTTTTATGAGTTCTTCTCTAAAATTTATCATCATAGACGAGACATTACCGATTATAAAAATTTTCATAGCAACTCCGATCATATGAATCTAAAAATTTCTAAGCTTAATAAATACTTTTTTTGCAAAAACAAAAATTTGCGGGAACCCTATAAAGACTGTGCTATATAAAATTTTATAGATTATATTTCTATTGATTTGAAAAACGTATTTTATATTATTTGCTTCCGGGCATATAGCAATTATTTGTTTTTTAAAATCGCTTTCAGAATAATCCAAAGTAAATTTTAAAATAGTAGGAATGTGAAATTTAAAATATTCATCAAAAAGATCTTTTTGTATCAAAAATTTCTTTACAGCTATGCTAAAATCAGCAAAATCACCAAGGGCTTTTTTATTATTTGAAAAACTACTAGAAAGCGAATTAGGATTTGTCCTGTAGTGATAAAATGGTTTTGTAATATGAGTAATTTTTTTTGCTTCATAAAAAAGTTGTAAATTTACAAAACTATCTTCACAGTGCGAAAAATGTGGAAATTCAACATTTTCATAAAGCTCTCTTTTAACCAATTTATCACACATGGAAACAGAAATTTCATGAGATAAAATAGCTTTTACGAAGTTCAAATTAGACTTTGGATGATTTTTTGTATAAAAAAAACTTTTTACAACGCTTTTTTTATTAAATTCTTTAATATAGTCAAAACAAACTATGTCTGCATAACTTTTTCTAGCTTCATTAATCAAAGAACTTACCATATCTTTATCGACCCAGTCGTCACTATCTACATGTAAAATGTATTTGCCACTTGATATTTTCAACCCACTTTTTCTAGCTTGCGGTAAGCCCTCATTTTTTATTTTATTAATAATTTTTACATGGTTTTTTCTATTTGGGTATCTTTCAATAATATCCTTCAAAATTTTCATAGAACTATCTGGAGTGCAATCATTTACAAAAATATACTCTATATTGTTATAGTCTTGCTCTAAAAGCGTAGTTGCACACTTTTCTATATATTTCTCCACATTATATATGGGAACTATTATAGAAACATCGTAGTCTTTCATTTATACATCTTTATAATTTTCTAAAATTTTTAATAAGTCTTAAAATAAATAGGACGGTTTGTAAAAATTTATTTTCGCCCATCACCACCTGAACTCTGTAAAATTCACAAAGAGTTCCTAACATATCAATACTACTAACTCCATCATTTGAAAATTTACCGACAATACTTTTTACAACTTTTATCTTTGCTCCATAATTTGCAGCAGTCAATACAAATAGCTGATCTGCCGCTATTGGAAATTTTCTTGAATAGTAACCAAGTTTTTGATGAAGACTTGTGCGGTATATTGAGCCTACAGCATGTCCAGAGATGTAGTGAGCTTGTGCCTTTAGCCATCTTGGTCCGCCATTTGGCTCAATTTTGCCATTATCAGTATCAATACAAGCTGTTATTATGTCTACACCATCTTCCATAGCTTTCTTATAATCTTTAATAGCATTTTGATAAAGCTCATCATCAGCACCGATAACAAGATAGAATTCTCCATTGCAAGCTTTTATGCCTCTATTTAAAGCATCATAAATCCCAAAGTCTTCGCCCGAAATTACTTTTATATTTATCCCACCAATATTTTTTAAAATTTCTAAAGTCTTATCGCTAGACGCTCCATCAGAAATGATCCACTCAAAATCTTTATCGACTTGCTCTTTTAGACTTTTTATCAATCTAGGCAAGAATTTATCCGCATTATAAGTTGCGGTAATTACGCTAAGTTTAGTTGGTTTTTCATTGTAGTTTTTATAGTATAGCTTTTGGGTCATAAAAAATCCTGTAAAAATAAGACATTAACTCATGATCCTATTATTTCTATAATATTATTTTTATATGCTTCGTAATCAAAACTATTTATTTTTAAGTATCCCAATGAAGCTTTTTCTTCCAGTAATGCACTATCGTTTAAATACATAATCATTTTTTCAGCTATATCATTCTCATTATTTGGATCAAACAACAAACCAGCTTCTCCAACTTGTTCGGGCAATGCTACAACATTAGAACAACAAACTGCAACTTTTAATGAAAATGCTTCATATATCGGGATGCTAATGCTCTCAAAAAGCGTGGGCATAACTAAAAATTTAGACATCTTGTATAAAAATGGAAGATCAGAATAATCTATATAGCCAAGATAGATAACACTATTTTGCAATTGTAATTCTTTTATTTTATGATCTACGTTTTGAAAGTTATTTTGCTTTGAACCAGTAAAAACCAATCTTAAATCCTTGAATTCCTTTTTAACAATGCTAAAAGCTTCTAATAATTTTATATGGTTTTTATGTGGCCAAAACTGAGCTGGATAGAAGATATATTCTTCAGGAAGGTTATATTTTGCTTTTATAGTTTTATACAAATTTTTATCTATGGTGCTACTATTAAAGCACTTTGGAGGTGGTGATTGGACTACATGCACCTTATCTGGATCAGCTCCCAAAAATTTTATAATATCACTTTTTACAAATTGAGATTCACATAAAATTTTATCTGCTGTTTTTGATAAAGACCTATTATTTAGCCATCTAAGGATTTTATCCTTTGTTGTAAAAAAATGCGGATAATATCTTTCTTGCATATCATGCAATGTAAAAATAAAAGGTTTATTTAAATAAAAATGCGGATATAAAGATATAGTAGGAGAAATGAATTTATCTATATCAGAAAAGATATCCTTTTCATAATTGGTAAAAAAGAATGGTTTCCTAATAAGCAAAAGAGTCTGCAATGCTCTTATTAGCTTATAAAAAAAAATATTTGGACTTTTTATTTTTCTTACCTCCAATTTATACTCATCAAAACTTCTGTTATTGGTATTGGTAAATATAATATATGTATTACTCTTATCTCTTGAAAAAGCATCTATAATAGAATGCGTATACTGATAAACGCCACCACTTTTTGGATCCGCAAAAGCAAGAATACCAATTTTTTTCATTTCACTTTCCATCTAATTCTCATAGAATGTGCCAGTAAATTAGGAACTAAATTAACTGTATATTTATTTGAGATTAGTCTCACAATAAATTTTAATATTTTATTACCTATATAACCGGTTGCACCATAGCTTACTTTATCAACTATTAACCCTAGTTTTTCGCCCATTTCAAGAACATCTTTCGGTCTAAAAAAACGTATGTGATCATAATTATAACTTCTAAACTTCTTATAATTATCAATTCCATAGCATAAATTATCCAAACTAATAACACTCCCTGTAAATAAAATTTTTAATCTATCCAGAAGATCAAAATAAAGAGGAACACTAATTATGATATACCCCCCCCAGCATTTATATCATTATTGTCTCGATTGATTAACTTCACTGACTCTTCAAGCAATCTCATTGGATCAAATACATGCTCTAATACATCTAATAATACAATATTAAAACGTTCGTTTATATTTAAGGACTCTGAAATATCTTTTTTATAAATCTTAAATCCTCTATCCAAAAGAACTTTTAATGCTTCATTGTTGATCTCAACCCCAGATACACTAAAACCTTTCTTAATAAGCTCATAACTAACACTACCATATCCGCAGCCTATATCCAAGAATTCTTCATTGCCATAAAGTTTTGGCAACATATCTTCTATCTTGGAAAAAGAATTATTTTGCATATCTATTTTAGATAACTCCTTGTAAAAATCATTATAGTAACTCTCAAATACAGCCAAAAAATATCCTTTTTATATAATTGTTATAAAATATTATTTTTCGTATAAAATTTCTTTTATAGTTTTACATATAGATAAAACTTGCTCTTCTGTGATATCAAAAAAACTTGGCAAATTAAGTCCTGTCTTATAAATATTATGAGCATTATAAGTATTCGCACTATCAAAAATAGGCATGTCTGACAATGGATAAAAATATGGTCTTCCATCAATACCTTTTTCTTTTAGCTTTACCAAAAATTCATCCCTTTGTTTTTCTGTATAGCCCAATATTTCTAGGCATATCATCCAATAAACATTTTTTATGCCTGCCTGAGTTCTATTTAATGAAATGTTTTCAATACCAGACAACCCTTCTTTATACCATTCAAATATCTCAATCCTCTTTTGTATTAAGTCTTTTATTCTTCTTAATTGGGCTAGTCCAAGTGCTGCCTGGAGATTTGTCATACGATAATTAAATCCCACTTCGGTATGCCAGTATCGTTTTTCCGAACTCATTGCATGATCTCTTAAAAATTTTAATCTTTCATAAAGATTCTTGTTGTTAGTCGTGATCATACCACCTTCACCAGAAGTTATAATTTTATTACCATAGAAACTAAAAACACCAACATCACCAAAACCACCAACACGTCTTCCATCTATCTCTGCACCATGAGCTTCGGCTGCATCTTCTATAACTAAAAGATTATTTTCTTTAGCTATTTCATTTATTTTATTCATATCAGCTGGATGTCCATAAAGGTGGACTGGGATAATTGCTCTTGTATTTTTAGTAATAGCTTTGTTAATGCAATTAACATCCATGCAAAGGGTATCTGGATCAATATCAACAATTACGGGCTTAGCGTTCACATATTTTATGACATTTCCAGTTGCAACAAAAGTTAGATCTGGGATAATCACTTCGTCGTCTTTACCAATACCCAGCGCAACTAAACTTAAATGCAATCCAACAGTAGCGTTTGAAACAGAGAGCGCATATTTTGTCCCACAAAAAGATGCAAATTCATTCTCAAATTTAGTAATATATTCACCTAGTGAAGATACCCATCCAGATATTACAGCATCATTTACATAGTCTATTTCAAGTTGTGTAATAGATGGTTGTGATATAGGTATAAAGTTCATTTTATTATTTTCCTTATAAAAGATTTTATTTTTTGTAATTTAGTAGGGCTGAATTTCTTTCTTATTATTTTTACAATATTATCATCTATGCTTACGTTGGATACCTCTGGTAAAAACATACTATCCAAAACAATATCATAGACATGTGTTTCTCCACAATGAACACCAGAATTATCAAATCCAATATTTTTAACTAAACTCTTTATAGGATAAACCGTTACCTTGTTATGTAGCGCGCTTGCTAAAGCAGTCCTTATTGCCCATGAATTTATTTTTCCTTGAAGTTGAAGTAAAAGCATATTATATAGATCTTCTCCCCCGACATTAAACTGCTTTTGCAGATTCTTATCATGAAATATCTTATCATTTTCGGTTATATCAAAATTTATTAGATTCCATCTATTGCTCCACATTCCCCAGCCCCAAGAGCTAAATCTATTAAATAGCAATATATCTTTTTTATAAGAATATGGAATTTCACACGGATACATATAACCGCTAATCGACATAATACTTTTATTATCTGAGTAAAAATCAAGAGCATTGTTCATAAATTGTAAAAAATTCGGACTAGTAATGATATCGTCTTCAAGAACTATTGTTTTACCATATTCATTTATAACTTTACCAACGCCATCTATTATGCTATTAGCCAAACCAAAATTTTTTTCTCGTTCTATTATAGTAATATTTTTAAATCCGCTTATTTTTTTTATATATTTTCTTACTTCTACGACATTAATTTCATCATTTTGACTTTTAGGCGCATCTGAATATATAAAAATTTCACTTTGATGGGCCAACTCGTTTGCCAATAAAGCTTCTAATACTTTCTTGGTATGATTTGGGCGATTATATACAAATAATACTATAGGCGCATAAACATATAAATTATTATTCTGTATCATTTTGTTTAACCTTTAAATCAAATAATGTAGAGCTGTAAACATTTTTTAATTTATTAAGAATTCTTTTTTGGAATGCTTTTAATTTATCCATAAAATAATTTTTGACTATAAGCTTTATAAGAAATAAATAATCAAGCTTATTATTTATAATAAATAATAATTTGTCTAGCAAATCTTTCGTATGCTCATCTCTTATATAAAAAAATTTATAAAATAAAATCCTACTTTTAAATTTAGCGATCAGTTTTGTACCATATTTAAACTCTTTAAGAAAGCCAAAGAAAAAGGAAAAATAATATGGAGTCAATTTTTCTCCATCTTGTACACTAATACTATCCTTATCAACACCATAATAGGCAAAAACATCGTCTGTGTAAGCAAAATAATTATAGTTTTTTTTTGCATATAAAAACATTAATGAATCAAACCCAGCTCCATTAATATTATAGTTTAAATTTAAACAATTGCTAATATTACTACTAAATAGGTCTCCGATAATATTTCTCCTAAATATAGCACATGTTCCAGAAACAGGAACACTGCCTTGAAGTATCAATGATTCTACAAAAAAATCCAATGTCAATAAAGACTTATTAACTATTTTAAAACCAATATCTTGGCAAATTTTCATACTTTTTACATCATACCACTTCACTGGCGTATAAACAAAACCAACATTAAATTTTAGCTCTTTCAACGTCCTTTTTATAAAATCTAAATCAATATAATCATCCGACCATAGAAATTTTATAATCTGCCCAGAAGAGTTTACAAAACAATTTCTCCAATTTTCAACTGGACCTTTGTTTATTTCCATTTTAAATAATTTTATTCTACGATCCTTTTTAGCGTAGCTCTCCAATATATTAAAAGTATTATCAGTACTGCAATTATCTGAGACTATAATTTCAATATTCTTATAGCTTTGATTAATCACACTATCAATAGTATGTGAAATTATTTTTTCACGATTAAACACAGGGATGCAAACCGATACTAGTATATTATTCATATATTTATAAATTTTCTTATTTTATATATTGCCGAGTTAATTTTATCATAAAAAGAATAGGTTAATTTACAATTATTTGCCATTTGATACAACTTTCTTATTGTGTCTATATCTTCAAATTTTTCATGTCTTACAGCATTAAAAACATAATTCATCTTAACCACAATAGATTTAACTAGTGCATAAACCATTTTCGGATCTATGTTGCTAAGATATTTATTTCCGTAAACATATCTATATTTTTGAATGGTTTCTTGATGATTTAAATTTTCTAAAAACGCTGTAGCTTGACCAAAATTATATAATTTATCGGTATTAACAAATTCAATATTGTAGGATGAGCAAATACTGGGAATCAGCATATTTGAGCCATGAACGCCAATGGTTATACTTCCGCTACAAGCTTCATTCCATATATCATCTGTATTTTGTTCCATTTTTTCCACTCTCAAATCACAAACATTGGAAAAGCAATACTTATCCTTATCTCCTATTAAAATAACTTTTATGTCTAGCGATCCTAACATTAGTATTAACTTTTTGTAAAATATATACTGGGACCTACTAGTAACTCCAACTGTTCTATCCTTCCTATAGACAATAACTATTTTATCTATCTCATTCACCCATTTTCTTATAGGAAGATTTAATTTCGTCAACCCCAAAAACTCTTGCTGCGGATATTTGAGCATTTCACAATAAACATCACAATAGCTTTGAATACTATTTTTTATTTTCCTATCTATGCAAGTATAAAAATATTTGTACTTTGAAAAAGAAGTATTTGTTTCAATTAATGAGATTTTATTTTCAAAATTTTTAATCAAAAATCTAAGCTGCGAAGGAATAATCACTAAAAAATCATATTCATTATACTTTTCATTGTCAATATAGTATGTTAATCTTTCTAAACGCATAAAACAATGACCAAAAACAAAGTCTAGCAAATTAAAAACTATTATTTTTTTTCTTTTTATACTGATACTTAAATAAGATATTATATTATCATTTACCATATTTAGGTTAATGTTTTCTAACGGATCTTTCCACCAATCGGCAACACTATTTACTACTTTTTTCTTATCTTTATCATAAATAGCGGGGTATGGTATGCCAGAAAATATTGGCATGTCTACTAAAAAATTTGCCTGACATTTTGTACATCTACACTCATATAAGTATCTCCACCCATAAAAAAAATACTTCTCCAACACCAGCTTATTGCCGCAATATACACATTTTTCATCAAAACTATATGTATCTAATTTTAATAAATTATTCATTATTCCTCACCTTCAAATATCTCACAAATACGAGAGTGAGCATCAGGCCAATTACAGAGTTTATCAAAACAGCAATAGCCGCACCATATACCTGATATGCACTAATAAAAAAGTACATAATGAATATCGAAACGAACGACATAATCAATGATATATATAGGCCATATATGGTTTTGTTATATAAGGAAAAGTAATTATTTAAAAGACTGGAAACCGACAAAATAAACTGTGAAAACACTAGCACCCACAAATACGGAATACCAGCCCTATACGCCGAATTAAAAACCCCAAAAACAAATAGAAATTTTAGTAAAAATAGAACCACAAAATAATAAACAATAGCCAAAACAAATAATAAGCTAATTAGCTGGATAATTTTAATAGATAATAAATGCTTATTTGCTGGATTAAAAAAAAATGGCAACCAAAAATTGTGTATACTTGAAAATAGAATAGCAAACATAGATGAAAATGCAAAAATAAAAGAATATTCACCCACTAAATTAAAATCAAAAAGATTTTGTATGAAGTATTTATCAACAAAAGAGTAAATAAATCCCAATACAGCATTAAGAACAAGCGGATAGCCAAATATAACACTATCTTTAGCTAAATTTTTATTAAACTTTCTGCAAGAAAAATATTGCAAAATATATTTAAAAAATAGTATACACACTAAAAGCTCTGATATTATTAGCGCACTTAATCTTTCTACTACAGAATTTTGTGAAAAGAGATACATAACCCCCAAAGATATACTATTAACCAATACCAATCTCGCCAAATTAAAATTTCTAATTTCTTTATATTTTTTATCAATATAAAAAAAACTCATAAAAAATTGAATTATTGCTCCATGAAATATAGATAAAATAACCAAAACAACAACATTATTCTTTAAATTACCAAATACCAGGTCTCTCCATATATGAATTGTTGATATCAAAGCAAAAACAAAAGATACTATTGATATAACTAATATCAAGAATAATGTACTAACTACTTCATTCTGCGAATATCTTCTATCATAAAAATATCTATTAATGGCACCATACAACCCCATTGATCCAATTGATGTAAAAAATGCAGACAATCCTATAGCATATGAATATATGCCAAATTCCTCCTGAGTCATAAGTTTTAAATAAATGGGTAAAAGAAGTAAACTACTAGATTTTGCAAGAACATCAATTGATATTATAGATACAAGGTTTTTAATAAGACTTTTATTACTAACAATAAGCACAGCTACATCTTACATTGATTATTTTTAAAGTCTTTTTGTATTTTATCAACAGTATCAGAATCGGCTCTGAACCTTAAAAAATTCGTTTTTATAATCAAATAAATATTTTTTAAAAGCAAATATATCCTTATTACAAATACAGGAAAAGAATAATTTATGAAAAAAAGATCTAATTTTTGATGCCATTTAAGATGCAATTTACTATCATTAATTATTTTATTTATTAGGTTTTTATCAGGTTTTATAAATGCAAAATACAATCCAGCCTTATCATTTAAAGATAAATTCATTAAGCCTATAACCTGTGATAGCTTTATGTCGTTAGCAGAACCAATAAACGGATATTTTTTTTGAAGTAAAATATTTCCATATAGAACTTCATTATAATTATGTCTATTATACAAATTACCACTTCCGATATTTTGATGAATAATACTGTTAAAACCTACTCTAAAAATATGTATACTTTTAGCCATATCAATAGCATCTATCTGTGCGGCAACCCCCAACATATGTGATTTTTCAAATTTATTAAATTTTATTTTAAAATATTCTGATCCTCTATTTAGAAACACTGAATCTGAAAAAGCATTGATTAAACCACATTGAACATATTTTGAATTTAATAAATCATTTTTTTTTATTTTAAAAAAAACATCGTTATCATCTATGATTGCAAATTCATCTTTTAACCATTCGTCTTTATAACTATTTACTAGCGTTATTTCTGTTTGTGTATATTTTCTAAACCTATCACTCCAAATTATGCAATGAGGATTTTGTTCTTTTAAACAACGCAACAATTCACAAAAATTAATATTATAATAATATCTATCACTACACTGTAATATATACTTTCCCTTTGCCTCACATAATCCTTTTAAAAAATTTGAGTCATTACCAATATTCATATCATTTTTTATTATTTTTATTGTTAACTTATCTTTTGCTAGTTGTAAGACATGTTGTAAAATTTGTTCTATATCATAATCTGAAGCATTATCTAAAATTAATAACTCTATATCATTATTGTGTATATTTTCTAAAAGTGTTGATAAAATAGTTTTTATACTAATACATATCTCATTTTTTCTATTATAGGTTGGCATTACCAATGAAAGCAAATACATATTATTCATTATCTAATCCCAATTTTTTTAAATATCTTGTTGGTTGTTTTGTTTATTGCAAATAAAAACAACAAAAAAGGAATATATGCTTTAAATACAAGAGATAGATTTTGAGATGTTGACGCAAGATAAAGAGCTTTTACTCTTTTGCTTAAACTACTATACACCATAAAAATAGAGTATATATTATCTATAAAAAACTTATTCTCTAATCTAAATCTCTGTAAAAAATTTTCTGAAATAATAGGTATATTTTTTATTTTTTCACTAAAAAGCGCATCGTCTCCATAATTCCAATCTTTTTCTTCGCCTACAGTTACATACACTGGATACTCTGTAAAATGCCAAACGCCACCCCTTAAACAATTTAAACCTACAAAAGCTATAAAAAGATAAATATTTCTAAATTCTTCACTGCTAAGATATTTTTCCAATATACCTTCACGCAAAAACACTATCCCGCTTAATTGATGCCCCAAAATAGAAAGAGTAAGCGCAGACAAAAAGCCTTTTGCATATTTTTTATTTTCACCAAGACTCCTATATCCTACAATGGCACCATCAACTCTTTTAGCAAGGAATGATGGAATTATACATGCCAAGTTATCCGTTTCCAGATGTTCCACTATTTTTTTTAGATAATCAAAATGCAAAAAATCATCATCGCCCAAAAACATAACATATTTAGCACTTGACTTTGACAAGACAAAAACAGCATTTCTTTCAAGTCCTATATTTTCTTCTTGTCTATAAATTATAATTTTTATATCGGTATTAGATTTTAATATACTTAAAACATCAAAAGTAGAATCACTTGAAAAATTATCAGAAATTATGATTCTAATTTTATCTTTACAATCCAACCTAGAGACATAATCTATTAGCAACTCCAAATTCTTCTTTAAAGGTTCAATTCTGTTAAATGTGGGTATCAAAATATCAAGCAGCATTATTTTAAAACCCATTCGATCATTTTTTTTACGCCCTCTTCTTTTGAAATTTTTGGTTCCCAACCAATAAGTTTTTTTACTTTATTTATATCTGCCACGAATATCTTTTGATCAGACTCTCTAGGTGGCAACTGCTTATATTTCATTTTAATATTAAGTTCCTGCTCCAAAAAAGAAAAAAGTTCTAAAAGCGAATATGAATTTTGTATTCCGCCGCCTATATTAAAAACCTGTCCTTTTATTTCATCTATTTTGTGAGAAGCCATCAGATACAAATCTACGCAATCACTAGCATAAAGCAAATCTCTTACTTGTTTTCCGTTTCCAGATATTGTAAATGGTTCCTTTAGGGTATTTATTTTTATTTCTACTGCCTTTTGAACAAACCATCCAATCCAGCCTTGATCATAAGTAGCAAACTGCCTTCCACCAAACATGGAAGAGTGCCTAAAAACCGCGGTTTTTACTCCATATATTCTTGTAAAATCCAACATATATTGATCTGCACTACCTTTTGACACACCGTATGGAGAGTGAAAATCTAAAGCTACTTCTTCATTAAAACCATTTGGCCTATCAATACATTCATATCTTGTATCAGTTTCTTTATACTTATATTGATTTAAATTACCATAAACTTTATTTGTAGATGAGTAAATAACAGTGCTATCAGGACTATATAGCCTTACCGCATTTATAAGGTTAAAACTTCCTACAGCATTTATCTCAAAGTCCATTCTTGGATTCTCTATAGATGTTGTCATTGCTACTTGTCCAGCTAAATGAAAAATCACATCGGGTTTATATATTTTTATTGTTTGTTCTATGTCATTTATATTTCTTATATCCCCATAAACAAAAACAAATTTACCTTTAGTTCCTAGCCATTCCTTATTTTGATAACTTCCATATCTATACAAAGAATCAAATATTATAAGCTCGTCTCCTTGTTCTAAAATCCTACTTGCTATATTTGTTCCCAAAAAGCCACATCCGCCCGTTATTAAATATCTCATTTATTCCCTTTTCTTAATTTAATAAAATTTTTTATATTTTTAATCATATAATCAATCGCCATATCACCCATACCAGGATAAAGTCCTATCCAAAAGCTATCATTCATTATTTTATCTGTCACTTTTAAGTCCCCAATCACCCTATAATCTTTATTTAAAACCATATTATCAAACATTGGATGTCTTGTTATATTACCAGCAAAGAGATTTCTGGTTTGTATCTTATTTGTTTCTAAATATTTTACTAACTCATTTCTAGTAAAATTAGCACTATCGCTTAGCGTTATCATAAAACCAAACCAGCTTGGATCAGAGTTTGGCTGAGTTTCCACTAGAATCAACTGATCCAAGTCTTTTAATCCATCGTACAGCCTTTTTCTATTTAGTTTTCTTTTTTCTACAAAGCTAGGGAATTTCTCAAGTTGTGCACAGCCAATCGCAGCTTGCATATCCGAAACCTTTAAATTAAAACCAAAGTGAGAATAAACATATTTATGGTCATATCCCTTTGGAAGTGTTCCAAAACTTTTAGAAAATCTACATCCGCAAGTATTATCAACACCGCTTTCACACCAACAATCTCTCCCCCAATCTCTCATTGATAAAATTATTTTTTTAAGTAGCGAATTGTTAGTATAGACGGCTCCACCCTCTCCCATTGTCATATGGTGTGGTGGGTAAAACGAGCTAGTGCCTATATCACCCCAAGTACCAGTATATTTTTTCTCATATGTTGAACCCAATGCATCACAATTATCTTCTATTAACCACAAATTGTTCTTGTCGCAAAAATCTTTTACAACCTTTAAATTAAATGGATTGCCAAGCGTATGGGCTATCATAATTGCTTTTGTTTTTTTGCTAATAGCTAATTCTAATTGAGTTACATCTATATTTGCATATTTTAAATCCATATCTACAAATACAGGGATTGCTCCATATTGAACTATTGGTGCTACAGTAGTTGGAAATCCTGCGGCTACAGTTATTACCTCATCACCTCTTTTTATCTGTTTGTCCTTTAAAAGAGGTGATGTAAGTGCAAAAAAAGCAAGTAGGTTTGCGCTACTTCCAGAATTTACTAATAATGCATATTTAATACCTAAATATTTAGCCAGTTCTTTTTCAAAATGTTTACTGTAATCGCCATATGTGAGCCAAAAGTCCAATGCACTATCCACCAAATATTGCATTTCTTTAGCATCAAATACTCGACCTGCATAATTTACCCTTGTTTCACCCTCTATAAATTTTCTTTCGTGAATTGGCTTATGAACCAACTCGTAATATTCTTTTGTCTTTTTCAATATTTCTTGTTTTAGTATGTTTTGTTTGGTCATATCAATCCTTACTATTTAATATTTTTTTAATTCCACTTTCTATAGAAACTTCTGGTTTCCATCCAAAACTAACCAGCTTTTGAATATTTGCTTTCATGTCCATATTTTCATTTTCTCTATAAGCAATGGCCCCGAAAAGAAGCTTGGTATTTATATTTTGTTGTTTTAATATCTCTTTATATACTTTTTCTATAAAAACTTTAACTTCAATTGAATTTCCAGTACCCAGCTCAAATTCTTCATAATCTTGAAATTTACTTATATTTTTAATAATCACTTCATATGCACTTACAACATCATCAATATAAATAAAATCTCTTTTTTGAAGACCCGACGTTAACTTAACTTTTTGTACATTTTGTCTTAGTTGTCCTACTAGCCAACAAATAAAATTATTATGCCCGCCAAAAGGGCCATACATATGTTCTAATCTTACATTTATAATTTTTGTATTTTTATTTGATAAATAAATCATCCAATCTACTAATTGTGCTTTTGAAAAAGCGTACGCATTTATGTTTCTATATAATAATGTATCAGTATTTATAAATGCTTTAGTATTATTGATAGAATTTTCTAAAAGCTCTAGTCCAAACATTAAATTTGTCATTACTATTTCAGATACACTATTGTTATTTTTCCCATAATTAGTAACAGTATTAACCACTATATCTACTTTATTATTTTTAAAAATATCTCGCAATGCCACCTCGTCAACATTATAAAACTTAATGTCATTTAAATTTTTATCAATAATATTTGTATTTGATGTACTTCTTTTTAAGGCAATAACTTCATGTCCATTTTTTATAAAAGACTCCAATAGACACCTTCCTAAAAAACCTGTACTTCCAGCCAATAGTATTTTCATTTACTTACAGACCATTCTATTTTCTTACTATTTGCATCTCTAATATAATTTTCTAAATCGCTTTGCGTCAATATCTCTCTATTATTTTCATAGTAAGCTTTGTACCATTTTGCAGTTTTTTCGAATGTAGTCTCACTACCCCAAACATCTTTCCACTTCAATAAAGCATAAGCCTTTGAGCAATCCAACTTTAGTAAATTTGCTTCATGAGGTTGACCTAGATCCTGACTTATCTCATAATCTATTTTATTCCAATGCTTTTTTATATTTTTTATAACTTCTTCTACACAAATACTTCTATCATTGCTTGGGCCAAAGTTCCATGCCCCAGAATACTCAACTCGTTCTTCTAAAAGTTTTTGTCCTATATGAAGATACCCGCTAATACACTCTAGTACATGCTGCCATGGTCTTGTGGCATTTGGGTTTCTAATACTTATTTTTTTGCCTTGTGATGCTGATACCATCACGTCCGTTATAAGCCTATCTTTAGCCCAGTCCCCACCACCTATTACATTTCCTGCTCTACAAGTTACTAATAAAGTATTATGTGTTTTTTTATAATCTTTTGTATTAAAGTATGAATTTCTATAGGAAGAAGTCAATAAATCTGCACACCCCTTGCTTGAACTATAAGGATCGTATCCTCCCATTGGATCATTTTCCCTATAGCCCCAGACCCACTCTTTATTTTCATAAGCTTTATCACTTGTGATATTTACTATTGCTTTTGCATTATTTTTGCGACAAGCTTCAAAAACTTTTAGTGTTCCTATAACATTTGTTTCATAAGTTTCTATCGGTTTTTCATAAGATATTCTTACAATAGGTTGTGCTGCTAAATGAAATACAATATCTGGCTTATATTTACTAAATATCTGATTTAATCCATCTAAATCCCTAATATCACCAGTCACAGAAATGATATCTGGGTTTAAAAGTCCTATATGGTTTGGGCTTGTAGGAGCTTCTAGTGCGTAACCTATAACTTTTGCACCCATTTGACTAAGCCAATAAACAAGCCAAGATCCTTTAAATCCTGTATGCCCTGTTACCAGAACTGTTTTATTTTCATAAATCCCACAGAAAAGGTTTTTCATTTCCAAATTTTCCATGGTGCCTTTCCTTTATTCCAAAGTTCATTTAAATACACTTTATCTCTTAAAGTATCCATACACTGCCAAAAACCGCTATGCCTATAAGCGCCGAGTTGGCTATTTTTTGCTAGAATCTGCAGTGGGTATTGCTCGAAAATAGTTTCATCCGATTCTATTAAATCCAAGACTTCTGGTTCACATACCATAAAACCGCCGTTTATCCAATTTCCATCACCGGCGGGTTTTTCGACAAATTTATTTATTAAATTTGCACTTATATCTAGTGCTCCAAATCTTCCTGCTGGCTGGATGGCTGTCATAGTTGCTTTAACTTTATTTTGTTTATGAAATTCAACAAGTTTTTTAATATTTACATCGCTTACACCATCGCCATACGTGAGCATAAAGGTTTCATTTTTTATAAATTCTTTTGCTCTTTTAATTCTTCCACCTGTCATACTATCTAATCCAGTATCTAAAAGAGTTACTTTCCAAGGTTCACTAGAATTATTTAATATCTCGGTTTTTCCAGTTGCCATATCAATAGTAAAATTACTCTGATGTAAAAAATAATTAGCAAAATACTCTTTAATATAGTAGCCCTTATAGCCAAGAAGAAGAATAAAATCATTAAACCCGTAGCTAGAATAAATTTTCATAATATGCCACAATATTGGCTTTCCACCTATCTCAACCATTGGCTTTGGTCTTATATCAGTTTCCTCACTAAGTCTTGTTCCATACCCACCTGCTAACAGTAATACTTTCATTTTATTTTCTCCATATTTTTTAAATACCACTCATAAAGTGTCTTTATCCCATATTCAAGCTCTACTTTATGTTTCCAGCCAAGAGAGTGGAGCTTAGACGGGTCCGTTAGTTTTAGCATCGTTCCATCAGGCTTGTTATCATTAAAATATAGCTCGCCTTTAAAGCCAATTATATTTTTAACAAAATTTGCTAGCTCATTTATCGAGATATCTTTGCCTGTACCTATATTTATATGCGTATTTCTTATCTCTTTGCTATTTTTATCATAAATATCTTTAAAGTCTCTATTTTCCAGTAAAAACACGCAGGCATCGGCCATATCTTCTGAGTGTAGAAACTCTCGTCTAGGCTCTCCTGTGCCCCAAATTTCTACTCTATCTTTTGAAATACCAAATTTATCAAGATAAACCATAGCTTCATTTATATCTCTTACTTTTAGATCTTTTACCACTTCGCCAAATTTTTCTTCACTTAAAAGCTTTGCTAGGTGTATCTTTCTTATAAGTGCTGGCAATACATGCGAAGTTTCTAGATCAAAGTTATCATTTGGACCATACAAATTTGTAGGCATTACAGATATGAAATTTGTGCCGTACTGCAAATTATAGCTCTCACACATCTTCATGCCAGCTATTTTGGCTATCGCATATGGCTCATTTGTGTATTCAAGCGGAGATGTCAAAAGCACATCCTCGCTCATTGGCTGTGGAGCATTTTTAGGATATATGCAAGTACTCCCCAGAAATAATAGTTTTTTTACCTTATGCAGATAGCTTTGATGGATCACATTATTTTGAATTTGTAAATTTTCATATATAAAATCAGCCCTATAAGTGCTATTAGCCACTATTCCACCGACCTTTGCAGCAGCTAGCACTACATACTCGGGCTTTTCTTTTTCAAAAAACTCACAAACTGCTTTTTGATCCATAAGATCAAGCTCGCTATGAGTTCTTGTGATTATATTTTCATAGCCTTTTGATTTTAAATTTCTCACTATAGCAGAGCCTACCAATCCCTTATGTCCTGCTAAATAAATTTTGCTATTTTTATCCATTTTTTACTCGAAATAGCTCATTATCTCATATCCGCCATCTTTTAGATAGAGATCTTTTGCCATGAGCTTTAAGTCCGACTTCATCATATCATTTACTAGGTCCTGAAGGTTAAATTCTCTCTTCCAGCCTAGTTTTTTCTCCGCCTTGCTAGGGTCTCCAAGCAGCAAATCAACCTCCGTTGGTCTAAAGTATCTTGGATCTACACAAACCACTATTTGACCAATGCTTAAATGTGATATGTCTAATTTTAACTCTTTTACCTTTTCAAAATTTAGTGAGTCTACGACCCCTACCTCATCTACGCCAGCCCCTTCAAATCTCAAATTTATACCAGTATAGGCAAATGCAAATTTTACAAAATCTCTAACCGCTGTCGTTTGTCCAGTCGCTATCACCCAGTCTTCTGGCTGTGGGGCTTGCAGTATCATCCACATCATCTTCACATAGTCTTTTGCATGGCCCCAGTCTCTTTTGGCGTCTAAATTTCCAAGATAAAGCTTGTCTTGAAGCCCGAGCGCTATCTTACTAGCTGCCCTTGTGATCTTTCTAGTTACAAATGTTTCGCCTCTAACTGGTGATTCATGGTTAAACAATATACCGTTACAAGCAAAAATACCATAAGCCTCTCTATAATTAACCGTTATCCAGTACGCATACATCTTTGCGACTGCATAAGGGCTTCTTGGATAAAATGGTGTAGTCTCACTTTGCGGTGTCTCTTGTACTTTTCCGTAGAGCTCAGAGGTAGAAGCTTGATAAATTTTAGTCTTTTTTTCAAGTCCTAATATCCTTATAGCCTCAAGCAACCTAAGAGTGCCTGTGCCATCAGCATTTGCGACATATTCTGGAGTTTCAAAGCTTACTTGTACGTGGCTCATGGCAGCTAGGTTGTAAATTTCATCTGGCTGCACCTCTTGGATGATCCTTGTTAGGTTCATAGAGTCTGTCATGTCGCCATAGTGCAAGAAAAAATTTCTATTATCAACATGTGGATCTTGATAGAGATGATCTATCCTATCTGTATTAAAAAGACTCGTTCGTCTTTTTATACCATGTACTATATAGCCTTTTTTTAGTAAAAATTCTGCCAGATACGACCCGTCTTGACCTGTTATACCAGTTATTAACGCTACTTTTTTATCCATAAATCACCTTTTAAAATCATCGTCTAGGCGAATTATATCATCTTCACCTGTATATTCGCCAACCTGAGCTTCTATTAAAACCACAGGGATTTTTCCTTCATTAGATAGTCTATGAACTTCGCCCATTTTTATATAGATAGACTCATTAGGACAAACAAGTCTAGTTGTCTCGCCGATCGTAACTGTGGCACTACCAGACAAAACTATCCAGTGCTCATTTCTATGAAAGTGCTTTTGTAAAGATAGCCTCTTGCCAGGTTTTACTTCTATGATTTTTATCTTATATCCATCTTGATTTTCAAGAACCGTGTAGTTTCCCCATGGCCTATTTGTCGTAACATGAGTATTGCAAAGCTCAGAGCTCTCCTCTTTTAAAATTTCCACAACATTTTTTACTTTTTGGCTAGAGGATTTTTTAGAGATCAAAAGAGCATCTTTGGTGTCAACTACGGCTAGATCATCAACATCTATCAAGGCTATTTTTTTGCCGCTAGATAGGACTAGATTATTGTGAGAATTTATCTGCACAAGATCGCTATTTATTGTGTTTCCATTGATATCTTTTTGTAGCTGCTCATCCAAACTATCAAAACTTCCAAGATCACTCCAAGAAGCATCCAAGGATACCATTTTTACGATATCTGATTTTTCCATCACAGCATAATCTATGCTATTTTGGGGAATATTTTGCATGTCGATAACGTCTATTTTGATATCAAATTCGTCTTTTTTTGCATTATCAAAAGCAAGTTTACACGCTTCAAATATCTCAGGAGCAAAAATTTTCATCTGATCCAAAAAAATGCCTGCTTTAAAAACAAACATACCAGAATTCCAGTAGAAATTTTGATCTTTTAGAAATTTTACTGCCCTTTCATGGTCTGGCTTTTCATAAAAAGCCTTTACATCACCATTATAGCTCTCTATATATCCAAATCCTGTCTCAGGCGACTTTGGCTTTATACCAAAAGTAACTAAGAAATTTTGCTCTGCCAGCTCCTTTGCAGCTTTTACGCTTGTGTGGTATGCTTTAATGTCCTTTATCAAATGATCCGATGGCGTTACTAAAACAATCTCATTTGGATCAAGTGCAAGGCAAGCTAGTGTGATCGCTGGTGCAGTATTTCTACCAACTGGCTCGAGCAGATATTTAAAATTTGTGATACTTAAATTTTCTATCTGATCTATCACCAAGTAGTAATGATCAATATTTGTAATCACAAATGTATTGTCACAAATTTCACTATTTCGTAGTGCAGTTAGCTGAAAAAGTGACCTGTCATCAAATAATTTAATAAATTGTTTTGGCATCAAAGTCCTGCTAATAGGCCACAACCTCGTACCAGAACCACCACATAATAATATATTTGTCATAAATTTTATCTACTTTAAAATGAGCTTAAAAATCTTATATAATTAAAGCTAAAAAAGGCTAAGAACTTACTAAAACTATCTAAAATATAAGTTTTGATAGCTTTTAAACTATCAAAACACCTCTCTCATCTTATGTGTTAGCTCTAGGCTCGCTTCTATCTCGGCTCTTTTTGCCATTACACTTTCAACATTGACGCCGACGTTTATACCAAGCTTTTTGGCAAATTCATAAAGCTCTGCGAAATTTTCAAGGCAAATTTGTGATGCCGTGGCTAAAAAATCATCACTCTCAAGCATCCTTTTCTCGCTTTTTTCATCAACACTTATACCAAGCCACTTGATAAACTCTAGCGTTTTTGGCGTGCCGCAAGTCGTAAAAGTCAAAATTATAGGCAAATTTAACCCACTTTTTGCCACACTTGTTAGTAAATTTTTAGCCAAATTTACATCAAAAACCGCCTGCGAGATGAAAAATTTTGCTCCCATTTTGGCCTTTTGGCTCATCCTTTGCTCTTCATCGCCCTTTTTAGCATGCCTCTCAGCTATGCAAACACCACCCACTACAAGCTCTTTAAACTCGTCTCTAGCGATCTCATAAGCACGCTCTAAGCTCATTTTAGGCTCTACTTTGCCAGAAGCAATACCGACAAAGACATTTATGTCACTACTACTTTTGGCTAAATTTGCTCTAAATTCGCTCTCATTATATTTGTTCGCGACTCTATAAAAGATGCTTGGTGTCTTTAAATTTAGATACTTTGAGTAATAAATTTCAGGGCTTAATGTATCACTAAATTCAAAGGTTCGCTCGCTTTTTATACGGCTACTTTCATCTTGGATCTCGTAAAGCACCAAGCCATCAGCCTGCACATATGTGATCCTCTTGTCCCATTTTGCAGCGATCTCTTTAAGCTTCACCTCGTCAAATTCGGCCTTTGGAGGTGTTAGACCGTAAAGAACTATGCCACTTTTATTGTTTATGATCTTATCTTTTAACATTTTCTAACTTTTTTTGAAATTTAAATGGAGTTTAGCGCCTAGGCTTACTAGACGCTAAAATTTGGACTATAGACCTCTTACGATCTTGACAGCTTCTACCATGTTTTTAAGGCTTGGCTCGACCTCTTCCCATTTTCTGGTTTTTAGGCCACAATCTGGGTTGATCCAGAGTTGCTCTTTTGGTAAGACTTCAAGCAGAGCTTTGATCTGAGCGACGATCTCCTCGACACTTGGCACACGTGGGCTGTGGATGTCGTAAACGCCAGGTCCAACCTCTTGTTTGTAGCCAACGGCTTTGAAAATTTTAAGTAGCTCGTTGCCACTTCTTGCAGTCTCGATACTGATAACATCAGCATCCATAGCCTCGATAGTCTTAATAATATCGTTAAATTCAGAGTAGCACATATGCGTATGGATCTGAGTTTTTGCTTCAGCTGAGCTTACTGAAAGCTTAAAGCAATCAACCGCAAATTTCTCATAAGCTGGGATATTTTCAGCTCTTAGCGGATAGCCCTCTTTAAATGCTGCCTCATCGACTTGGATCACTCTGATGCCTGCATTTTGAAGGTCTGCGATCTCGTCATAGATACAAAGCGCGAGCTGTTTTGCCACCTCACTTCTTGGCAGATCGTCACGCACAAAGCTCCAGTTTAGCATAGTCACAGGACCTGTTAGCATGCCCTTCATTACGTGTTTTGTGATACTTTGAGCGTATTTCATCCACTTAACAGTCATCGGCTCTGGGCGGCTTACGTCACCAAAGAGGAGTGGTGGTTTGACGCAGCGGCTGCCGTAGCTTTGTACCCAGCCATTTTGGCTAAATGCATACCCGCTGATCTGCTCGCCAAAGTACTCGACCATGTCGTTTCTCTCTGGCTCGCCGTGTACTAGCACGTCTAGGCCGATATCCTCTTGAAATTTCACGCAGTGATCGATATATTTTTTGATGCCAGCTTCATAAGCAGCCGCGTCGATCTCGCCTTTTTTGAAATTTTGGCGAAGTACACGAAGATCAACCGTTTGAGGGAAGCTGCCTATTGTCGTTGTAGGCAAGATGCCGTATTTTAGTGTTTCGCGCTGAATTTTTATGCGATCTTCAAATTTCTCATCACGCTCAAATTTGCTTAAATTTTTGATGCGGTTTTGAACGCTATAAGAGTGGATGAGCTTTGAAGTAGCACGAGTTTTAACAGCATTTTTGTTCTCTTCGTAAATTTTTGTTTCGCTCTCATCAAGCTTCTCTCCGTTTGCTAGTTTTGTGATGATCTTGATCTCGTCAAGCTTCTCAACCGCAAAGCTTAGCCAGCTTTTGATCTCTGGGTTTAAATTCTCTTCATATTTTAGAGTGTATGGCACGTGAAGAAGCGAGCATGAAGTGCCGATGTAAAGGTCTTTTCCGCCTATTTTTTCTGAAATTTCACCTACAAGTTTTACTTTTTCATCGATGTTGCTCTTCCAGATATTTCTGCCGTCGATCACGCCAGCAAATAGCGTCAAATGGCTGTTTTTGATAGTCTCAAGTGCTTCGAAATTTCTCTTACCGTGGATGAAGTCAAGTGCGATGCCGTAAATTTTAGTTTTAGCCACTTCGCTAACTGCTTTAATCGCATGCTCAAAATATGTCGCAAATACGATCTTAACGTTGCTAGCTACGCTTGTTAGCTCGTTATAGACCTTTGTGATAAGTGGCAAAAGATCGCTTTCGTTTTTGTCTGTTACAAAGATCGGCTCGTCAAACTGCACTAAAATTTCATCATCAAGCTTAGAAATTTGCTCAAGTAACTTTTTGTACTCGCTTACAAGCGCGTCAAGATGCTTAAATGGGCAGCTGCCGTCAGTCGTCTTTGAAAGGGCCAAAAATGTGATAGGGCCGATCAAATTTACCTTGCCTTTTACGCCGTTAGCCTTCGCCTCTTTGTATTCATTTAAAATTTTGTCTGCTTTTAGGCTAAATTTACTCTCGCTGCTAAGCTCTGGCACGATGTAGTGGTAGTTTGTGTTAAACCACTTTGTCATCTCCATCGCAACGCCATTTTTATTGCCTCTTGAGCAAGCAAAATACTGCTCCAAGCCGCTTAAATTTGCAAATCTTGGAGGCGTAGCGCCAAAAGCGATGATGTTATCAAGCATTAGGTCATAAAATGAAAAATCATTAACGCTAATAGCCGAAATGCCAGCGTCTTGTTGATATTTCCAGTGTCTTTGGCGAAGCGTCTTTGCAGTCTCTTGCAAATTATCTTCGCTAAAGCCCTCTTTACCAGCCCAAAAGCCCTCTAATGCGCGCTTTAACTCTCTTTTTTCACCGATTCTTGGAAAACCTAAAACATAACTTTTTATCATTTCTATCCTTTTTAAATTTCTATTTTAAATTAAATCTGTGCAAAACACAGCAACCTTGAATATTTTTATGCAGGTACAAGGGGGCTAGAATTACGAAACCGCCCCCTTATCTCTGCGACCCAAACCCCCAGCATGTTCAATGTTGTTGTGCTACGCACAAGTCTGGGTCACCCAAAACACGGCGGATGACACCCGCTTCTTCTTAAACTAAAGTAAAATTTATAAAAAGCTCTACTAAAAAGATCCTTGCCAAATTTTAAACACTGCTTAGCTTTGCTATTAAAAATGCAGTTACAATGCAGCGGACCTGCTAGCAAAAATGGATTTATTTCAATGTGAAAAAATGTAAAATCATTTAAAAATTTGCGTGTTTTTTGAAAATCGCTGATATGTTTTTTGCCGAGATTAATGAGCTTTATGCATGGGACAAGGCATCAGCGTTTTTCCTTTGTAGTGAATTTTTGTCGCATTATAAACGCTCTTTGCCAAATTTTTGTTTAAAGTTTGGGCGCTACTAAATTTCGCGCCCAGAATGTTTAGTCTTTTTTGCCTTTATTTAGGGATTTTAGCTTAGCATCCATATCAGCTGTAAGCATAGTAAAGACCTTATTTGTAAGCTCCTGAGTTAGATCCTTAGCCTCTTGCATTGTCTTTTGGCTAAATTCATTTAAGAGTTTGTCCGCTTTTTTCTTATCTTTTTTATAAAGTTTGACGTACTCATCTTCAAATTTAGCCTGTTTTACCGCCAACTCTTTTTCAAATTTAGCGTATGCCTCTTTTACCACTGGCGAATACTTCTCATAGTCAGTCATCACAAGGGTTTGAAGCTTTCTATAAACCCAGTATATCGAAGTGTCATCAGCGTCGTATGAGCCGTCTGAGTAGCCTTTTATAAAGCCATCAAGCCCCTCGTAATACGGCAAATAAACGCTAAGATCAGCCATGCCAAGAGCTACGTAAGTCACACGGCCGATCTCTTTTGGTAGCCATGGGCGCACCTGCATGACGTGAGACTCGTATGTTCTAAAGACGCTTATGGCGCGGTAGACATTTTTCTTATCTTCGTCTTTGCTAGCGTAGTTATCAAACGCAGTGCCGTTGTAGTGGGCTCTCATTGCAGCTTTTAGATCTTCAACGCCTAATTTTTTCTCTGGTTTTAAAAATACTGGAAATTTCTGACCATCGGCGAAGTCTTGTTTTAGACTTGGGTTAAACATGCTTTGTACCCAGCAAACGCGTGGGTAGTTGTAAGTCACATCTCTTTCATCATCCCTTGTATAAGCCTTTGTGAAGTTAAATTCGCCATCTTTTGCAGGGTCATAAGTCTTGTTATCAATCGCAAATTTAATGACGTCTTTTGCGCCCATGAAATTTGGATCATTCTCTTTATAGGCGTGAAGTCTGCCTTGGTTTGCAGTGACGAAATACTCATCTGGAGCGATCTTTGTAGCGATCCACTTGTGACCTGTACCTGTTTCAAAGTACCAAAGCTCGTTTGCGTCAATAAATACTACGCCAAAGCCTTCTCCGGCGCCCTTTGTCTCAACTATCTCACCAAGAAGCTTAACGCCATCTTTTGCACTCTTCATACGTGGCAAAAGCACGTCTGGGATGTCATCTTCGGTGATACCGGTCTCTTCATTATATGGATCGATCTTTAAAAGCTCATCTTTTGCGTATATGGTCTCGGTGCCACTTAGTCCAACGCCAGCTTCATTGTAGCCGACAGCTCCGTGAAGTTTTGTGTGAGAATTTGCGATGGTTGTGTATCTCATGCCATCTTTTGGGAGCGGATATGTAAAGTCATTTGCGCCGTCATGCGCCTTTGAGCTGTGCATGCCAGTTTGATTTTTCGTAGCTGGATGTATCAAAAAGACTTGAGCTTTTATAGCCTTGCTATCTGCGCTCCTAGCGACCAGCATGGAGCCATCATTTGAAGCTTTATCTCCTACTAAAATGGTAGTGCATGCCAAGCTACTTGTGCCTAAAATCGCACTCATAGCAACGATTGATGCAAGAATTTTGCCTTTCATTATTTACTCCTTTAGTGAAATAAAATTTCTTTTTGTGATTATATGTAAATTTTAATAATTTAATTATAAATTTTAAAATTCTTTTAAGTTTAATGTAAATTTATTGCAAATTTTGTCTAAGTGAAATTTAAATTTTCTAAAGGTATTTTCGCTATAATCCAAAACTTACGCACTTGCGTATAAAATTTCAAAAAGGATTAGCATGCCAAAGATGAAAACCGTTCGCGGTGCTGCTAAGCGCTTTAAAGTAGGTAAAAATAAGATAAAAAGAGGCTCTGCTTTTAGAAGCCATATCTTAACAAAAAAACCTAGTAAGCGTATGAGAGACCTTCGTGGACCACACTACGTGGATAGCACAAACGTCTCAGCCGTTCGCAAAATGCTCGGCGTATAAGCAGCTTAGATTTAAGTTTTTGACAAAAAAGTCATTCAAACTCCCCCAAATTTAGGGGCAAGACTCACTTTGTGAGCGCCAATTTGTAAAAGGATAAATATGGCAAGAGTAAAAACAGGCGTAGTTAGAAGAAGACGCCATAAGAAAGTTTTAAAGTTAGCACGTGGCTTTTTCAGTGCTAGACACAAACATTTTAGAAAAGCTAAAGAGCAACTAGAGAGAAGTTTAGTTTACGCATACCGCGACAGACGCCAGAAAAAACGTGATTTCAGACGTTTATGGATCGTTCGTATCAACGCAGCTTGCAGACTAAACGATATTAGCTATTCAAGATTTATCAACGGCTTAAACAAAGCTAAGATCGAACTTGATAGAAAAATTTTAGCTGATCTAGCTATGAATGACGCGAAGACATTTGCGGCACTTGCAAAACAAGCAAAAGATGCTTTGAAATAACACCTTTTCTCCGCTTCGGCGGAGATCTTCTTTTTTTTAAATTTCTATTCAAATTTTTATTAAAATTTATTTTTCGAGTTTTTAACTTAGTTATTTTGTATTCAAATTTCAAATTAAAGCCACTATAAAAATTTTACTTCATCAGCTAGGCACAAATTTAGTAATATAAATTTAAAAATTTATTTACCATAACTAGCTAAGAGTAGGCTCCAAAACTCACCCTAAAAGCTAAATTTCAACACTCGTATCAAAGCAGTGTTTCACCGCTCCGCTAAATAAAATTTTGCCGTTTTCAAGCCTAAGCCCAAGCTCCTCGCCACTTTTTGGATAGACTTTTAGGCTCTGTGGTGCGTTTAAATTTAAAGTAGCGCCGTAAAAGCAAGCCGCCATGCCAGTGCCACAAGCTAGCGTCTCGTCCTCCACACCCCTTTCGTAGGTTCTAACCTTTAAAACTCCACCCTCAAATTTGGCTAAATTTACATTTGCATTGTATTTTTGACGAAGCGCCCTGCACTCTTTGACGTCAAATTCCTCTAAATTTTGTGTGAAATTTACAAGGTGAGGCACGCCAGTATCATAAAAATACCAAGTTTTGCCGCCTTCATTTAGTGGCTCGCTTAAAATTTTTGGACTTGTTAGCACGACCTCGACGCACTCATCTTTCACGCTTGCCATCACCTCGCCGCTGCCGGTTAGCAAGGCAAATTCGTTTGAACTTACAAGGCCGTTTAGATAGGCATATCTAGCAGCCGCGCGCGAGCCATTGCCACACATCGCAGCGTAACTTCCATCGCTGTTGTAAAACTCCCATTTCACGCCCTTTTCGTAAGGCAAAAGTACGATGAGCCCATCAGCTCCAACGCTGTTCGTTCGGCTGCAAATTTGCCTTGCTAGCTCGCCTCTATCTTTGCTCAAAAATGTATGAAATATTACAAAATCGTTGCCACTAGCGTTGTACTTTGAAACTTGCATTATTTTTCCTTTAAAATTGCTCTATTTTTTGCCAAATTTATATAAACTCAGCCGCAAATTTGCCTTAGAAATTTCTCTAGTTCTTGCTCTAAATTTTCTTTATCGCCACTGTTATCTATGATAAAATTTGTCTTTTTTCGCTTTTGCTCAATATCCATCTGAAGCTCTACTCTAGCTTTTGCATCCTCTAAATTTAGACCGTTTCGATTCATTAAGCGGCTTAGCAAAAGCTCTTTTGGTGCGTAGATTACAGCTACATTTTTAAACTCAGCGTAGCGATCCTCTTTTTCAAAAAATAAAGGGATATCGACAAAATAAACCTGCCCCAAGCACTCAAGCTTCGCAGCACGAGATAAAATTTCTTCCTTTATCTTTGGATGCAAAATTTGCTCTAAAATTTTTAATTTTTTTGGGTCTTTAAAAACAATGACACCAAGTTTTTGTCGATCGATCTTGCCAGCTTCGTCTAAAATTTGCTCTCCAAAAAATTCCACTATCTCACATTTACAAATTTCAAGCTGCTCATGAGCGATCACGTCCGCATCAATCACACTAAAGCCTCGTTCTTTTAGCAAATTTATAGCTGTGCTTTTACCGCTAGCAATAGAGCCTGTAATGACATAAGCGTTTGGAAATTTCTGCAAACTCGCTCCATTTTTGAAAATTGATGACAATTTTAGCAACTTTTGGCTAAAGTTTTAGAAAATTACAAAAAAGGGCAAAGATGATAAGCTATAAAGATGCTGGAGTGGATATAGATGCTGGAAATAGCTTTGTTGAGGCGATAAAGCCTTTCGTAAAATCTACACAAACACCAAACGTTATAGGTGGTATTGGGTCATTTTCAGGAGCGGTCAGACTACCAAGTGGATATAAAAATCCAGCCATTTTAGGAGCGACTGATGGCGTTGGCACAAAGCTTCGCCTAGCTATCGACACCAAGAAATTTGACGGCGTTGGCGAGGATTTAGTCGCAATGTGCGTAAATGATCTCATCTGCAACTTCGCTACACCGCTCTTTTTCCTTGATTACTACGCGACTGCAAAGCTTGAGATAGAGAGTGCCAAAGAGGTGGTAAAAAGCATCGCAAATGGCTGCAAAAAGGCGCAATGCGCGCTGATAGGCGGTGAGACAGCCGAGATGCCGTCGATGTATGAAAAGGGCGACTTTGATCTTGCTGGATTTGCCGTGGGTATCGCTGAGGCTGACGATATCGACAGAAGCAAATTTGTAAAAGCTGGTGATGTTTTAGTCGCGCTTCCAAGTAGCGGTCTGCACTCAAATGGCTTCTCTCTTGCAAGAAAAGTAGTTAGCGAGCTTGGACTAAAATTTGATGAAAAAGTAGGCGATAAAAAGCTCATCGACGTGCTTCTTGAGCCAACAAGAATTTATGTGAGCGACTTTTTAAGTTTAAAAGACAAGATCACAGCAATGGCGCATATAACAGGTGGTGGCATAGTTGAAAACCTACCTCGCGTCTTCCCTGTTGGACTTGGTGCAAAAGTACAAAAAAGCGTTATAAAAACGCCTGAAATTTTTAAAATCATCGCTCAAAAAGTAGAAGAAAGCGAGATGATGAGGACTTTTAACATGGGCGTTGGCATGATATTAGTTGTGCCTAAAGACAACGTTGATACTGTCCTAGCTAGTAGCGATGGCTACGTGATCGGTGAAGTAGTAAATGGTAAAGGCGTAGAGCTAGTTTAATGCAAGAAAATAGCAAAAAACGCTTGCTAAGGACCGAAAATAAGAGCTTTTTTGATCTTAGCATTTATGAGTATATAGGCTGTTTTGGTGTACTAGAAAGTGATATCAAAAAACTTGATCTCTATAATCACTGGTGCAAGGTCTCACGCGCCTCTACTATGCTTTGCGTCACACATGATAGCGGCGAGAGCGACAACCTAGTCTATCTATATGACTGGGAGAAATTTAGCCGTATCTACATAAATACAGGAAATTAAATTGGCAAAACAAAAGGCAAAAATCGCATCTGTTTGGGCTAGAGCGAAGGCCTTTATCATCGATCTTTTTATCATCGGTATGCCGATATTTTATGCGACAACATATCTTGTGCTTGATGGTAAAGAGGCATTTTTGCATAACCAAATTGCTATTTTTGGTGCAAATAGCCTGATCTCGCTTATAATGTGCCTTTTTTTTAGCATAAAAGCACAAACTCCGGGTTACAAAGCACAAGAAATTTATCTAATAAACCTAAAAACCGGTAGAAAACTAGGCTTTTTTCACACCATCTTGCGCCAAATTTGCTTTGCCTTTGCTGGCTTTAGCATACTTGGACTTTGCCTTTGTTTCTTTAGAAAAGATAAACTAAATCTGCACGACATCATCACTCACTCAGCTGCCGTGCAAAGATCAGAGGGATAAATTTTACTTCGCTCCATGCCAAAGTAGGCGATTTTTACCAAGTTTTGTATCTATGCTCTCTTTTATGATAGAGCAAATATACTCTTTTGAAAGTTGTATAGACTCCTCTAAGCTCTTGCCCTTTGCTAAAAAGCAAGCAAGTGCAGTTGAGAAGCTACAACCAGTTCCACTCATTACAAGCGGATTAACAAGTGGGGTTTTAAAATTTCTTAGCGAACCATCTTTTTTATAAAGTGTGTCTATGCTACTATCTTCGCTGATATGTTTTTTTACGATGACGTCACAAGGCAAATCTTTATAATCATCACCAAAAAGCACATTTGCCTCATCTAAATTTGGAGTAGTTACCGTAGCTAAGCTCATTAGATCTTTTAGCTTTGTCACCGCACTATCTTTTATAAGCTTGTGTCCGCTTTTTGAGACGCAAACTGGATCAAGCACTACTTTGGTATTTTGAGTTAGTAAAAACTCACGCACCACCTCCATGATCTCTTCACTAAATAACATGCCTATCTTAATCGCATCAAAGCTAAATTCTTCCGCAAGCGTATTTAGCTGATCTTTGACAAAACTAGGCTCTAAGCAAACTACACTCTTTACAGCATCCGTAGTCTCAGCGACCAAAGAAGTTACCGCTGTTGCACTATAACAATTAAGCCTAGCACATGTTTTTATATCTGCTTGAAGTCCAGCTGTGCCACTATTGCAAGAGCCTGCGATGATTAGAATTTTTTTCATCGTTTTCCTTTGAAATTTTTGGCTTATTATAGAGGATATTAGATAAATTTGAGTTTTTTAAAGCAGAAGAAATTTGAGCAAAAAGCTCAAATTTATGAAAGTTTATTTAAGTCGTTATCGATATCTATATATATCGTAGTTGCGTTAAGATTTGTATGCTCAAAACTAGGATCTACTTGTTTGTCGCTCTCTTTATGTTCATTCATTTTAGCTAAAAGATCATCTTCTCTTAATCCATGCTCATTTATTAAATTTGGATCTATTTCATTAAAACTAATATTTACACTAGCCTCATCATTTGGCTCTTCTTGCTCTAAATTGGTTGCGCTAAGGATATCATCTACTTTTTCATTTATATGATCTAAAATCGATACATAATCATTGCCAAGAAGCACTTTAAACAATGCGTCAGTATCTATGCTAGACTCACCAATATCATCGCTTACTACGCTACTATCTAGCCAAAGAGTATCGTATCCGTTTATTGATATATCTTGTCCATCATTTGCAGTGATTGTAATGCTTGCACTTTCGCTCTCGCCCTTTATAGCCTCTCCGATATATACTTTATCATTTACATCTAAAACTCTTACATGATCATTTTGGTCTATCGCTATAACATCAGATGAAACGCTTTTAACTATACCAGCTACTGCTGCCATCTTTATTCCTTATTTTTATTTGTCGGTATTTTAGTATATTTAATTACTTTTGTATATTGTACTATGGTACAAGGTGGCGATAATTCCAAATCATTCAGATTTTGTGATTAAAATATATCCACTCTCACTAATATTTTTAAATTTCACGCCAAGCTCGCGTTTTAGGCGAAGTATCACATTTTGGATAGCCGCCTTGCTAACATCGCTCTCATAGACAAATTCTTCTATCATCTCATAAGTAACTAGCTTATTTAGATTATAAGCAAAGAGCCAAAATATCTTATTTTGCAAAAAACTAAGATAAATTTCAATGCCGTTTTTATAAATTTTCTCTCTTTTTAAATTTATACTCACCTCATCGCTTAAATAAACTAGCTTTTCATCTCGTTCAAAACTTAAACTAATAAGCATTGCTCTAAGATCCTTCATATCAATAGGCTTTTTTAAAAAGAGCATCGCCCCTTCCTCCATGCTTTTTATCAAATTTTCATCGCTATCATAAGAGGTAAAGACGATAAATTTTTGGTGCGGCTTTGTACGTTTCATCTCATTCATCATCTCAAAGCCGTTAAGCACTGGCATGTGAATATCGCTCATCACAATATCAAAGCCTTGCTTTTTAAATTTTTCCACGCCATCTTGTCCATTGCAAGCACCAATTACCTGTTCGCAATAAGGTTTAAGCCCGCTAATAATAAGCTCTCTTGCCATATCATCATCTTCGACTACCAAGACGGACGTCTTTTTTAAAATTTCTAAGACTTCTTGCATTTTAGTCCTTTAAATTTATATCAAAACTTAACTCAAACACCGTTGGCTTTGCGTTATTTACGAGCCTTACATCACCATTTAGTTTTTCTTGCGCTAGCTTTTTAGCAAAATAAAGTCCTATACCATTTCCTTGCTTTTTGGTGGTATTTAGCCAAGTAAAAATTTTCTCACTCATTTGCTCGCTTACGCCATTCCCATTGTCATAAACTCCAATATAGCATTTATCTTCAAAGCTTCTAAATTTTATCTCGATGATACGTTTTAGTGGCTCATCTTTGTAGCTTTCGACAAGTGAGTCTTTTGCGTTGTGTATTAGGATTAGTAAAATTTGTTGGATTATATTTTCTATCTGACGAACTTTTTGTTCGTTAAAGCCACTAAATTTTACACTAACATTTGCACGGCTAAGCTCTGTGTGCATGAGGGTTATTAGATTTTTAACGCTTGTTTGCACCTCAAATTCGCTCACATTTTCAGCGCTTTTATAAAAATTTCTAAAAATTTTAATAGTACTTGAAAGAAGTTTGACCGAGCTTTGTCCTTTTTCAAGCAAATTTATTAGCTCCTCATTGCTTAATTTACCTTCCTTTTTTAACATTATGCAAGAGCTTAGCATTAGTTTTAGCGAATTTACAGGCTGAATGAATTGATGATTGATACCACTTATTAGCTCGCCAGCCTCACTCATTTTGGCTCTATGAGTTAGCAATGTTTCATACTCATCTTGTATCTTTTTTATCTTGTTATACATAAAATTATGAAGAATATTTGCCAAAAACGTGAGCGCAACGAAGGCAAAGAGCAAGCTTAGAGCATTTTTTAAAGCTTCTTTTGTTAAAGCTGAAATTTCCTCTTCGTTATTTGTGCCAGCTCCTATGAACCAATTTATCGTTGGTATCTCAGCTACTTGGATTAAATTTTGTCCTATTTTTAAGCTTGTAATGTCTTCATCTTTTAAAAACAACTCTTTAAATTTCTCCTCGATCTCTTTTTTTAAAGCAAGATCAGGTATCGATGTTAAAATTTCACCGCTATGAGTCACTAAAAATGAGTAAGAATTTGGCGCAAGGCTAAAATTTTTAATGCTATTAAAGATATTTTCTATACGCACGACGCCACAAAGTGCTGCTTTAAATTTCGCTTGTTTTGTGACTGGAACGCATAAATTTAGAGTTGAGCCTTTTAAAATTTTATGTTTTTGCATAAAATTTACACTTGGGGCATTTGTATTTTTTGTCTCAACATACCAGATAAGCCCTGCTCTTTCGCTCTTTGGCATAACTTCTTCTAAAATTTTCTCTCCATCTACAAAAATTTCTCCATCATCCCTTAAAAGCTGCATTAGATCAAATTCTTTTGCGTTTTGTTTAAAGAGCTTTATAAAGCCAGCTATCTTTTCATCGTCATCTACGATGTCTGCATTTTGTATAAATTTTGACGCACGAATGAGTGAATTTATACGCTCATCAAGCCAAATTTGAAAGTTATTTACGATATTTTTGCTAACTGCTATATTGTTTTTATCAGATAGTTCTATGATTTTCTCTTTGGCGTTGCTGTAAATATTTAGCCCAAGAAGTATTACAAAAAGGCTAGCAAGCAAGATGATGGCGTAGATTTTAATATTTTGTGATTTTAAATTAATACCCATGCGTGCAGTATATCCTAAGTTAGCCCAAATTTGGGCTAACTAAATTTCATTTTAAAAAGGATAAAAGCTTTGAAACGAGCATAAGTGCAAGCACTACAAAACAAACACTAAACCCAAGTAGCGTACAATCAGCCATCGACATAAATTTAGATGAAGGCACAAGATACCAGCCGTCCGCATAAAGATCAACTATGCTCTTTTGTAAATCACTTAGTACCGCGCCATCAGGCACCATAGGGCTGTCATATCCACAGTCGCCTGTTGGCATAAACCAGTCAGGCGCCCACTTCTCAAGCGGCAAGCCAAATGGATATTGTGGCTCAGTAGAGCAGCCCTGCACACCAAAAGGATCATCGCCATGCACCGCATCGTGGATTTTAGCTAGCTTTACGCTATACATTATGCCCTGCACCGCTCCCCAAAAGGCAAAGACGTAGCCAATTAGAGCAAATAGTAAATTTTTAGGATTTATCATAGCGATCACGCCGCCAAGTGCCATACATAAAAATGCAAAACGTATATAGACGCACTGCTCGCAAGGAGGCATATAAGCGTAGTTTTGAAAGAGTGAGTGCGCGATAACGACAAGCCCAACGCTCACAAAGACTAGGATCGCCCAAGAGATGCGTGAGTCTTGAAATTTAGCCATTTTTTTAAAAAAGCTCATGTGACGCCTTATTTTTTAAGAAGCTCTTCGATGAGTGCTGCCATGCCGTCAAGCGAGCTGATTGATTTTGTCATGATGAGGTATTTGCCATTTACGACAAATGCTGGCACGCCTTGAATTTTGGCCACGTCATAGCTCTCATCCCACTTTTTAAGTAGCTCAGTCACTTTTGGATTAGCTAGCTCTTTTTCGTAGTCTGCTTTACTAACGCCAGCAGCCTCAAGTCCAGTCTTTAAAAAACCCTCAGCGTCTTTGCCATCACTCCAGCGCTCTTTTTTGTCGTGATAAGCCTTGTAGTAGGCAAATTTAGCCTTTTTAAATAGCGAATTTTCATCAAATAAGCCGACACCTTTTGCCTCGTCCATAACGATAAGCACGGCAAAAACCTTACTCGCAACCTCACCGTAATCGCCCTTTGTCTTTAGATGAAATGGTTCGTATTTTAGCCCATGGATTTTCTCAACTACCTTTGGAGTGACGCTCTTATCATACTTGTAGCAAAATGGGCAAGCGTAGCTAAAAATTTTAACTAGCGTATTTTGTCCCGCGCTTAGCGGCTTTTCAAGCTTGACGTAGTCCTCACCCTCACTAAATGCACTAGCACTAATCGCACCAGCCACCGCAACAGCAAAGATAGCCTTACTAAATTTAGATAGAAAACTCATGATAATCTCCTTTAGATGATTTATTTTGAGTTATTCTACAACCAAGCTCAACCGCAAATTTAACGCTAGAATAAATTTTTGCTGAAATTTATAAGATATCGCATTGATTAAAAATTTAATTTTTACTAGAACTTATCTCATTTATTGCTGATAATGCGTTTAAAGCACTTGGATAGCCTATAAATGGTATAAGAGTTGTAACAACGCTTATTAGTTTAGCTCTATCGTTGCCGATGCCAAAATTTGCAGCAATGTGTCCTAAAAGTTGTGGCTTTGCAAAGCCAAGAGTCGTGATATAGACAAATGTCAAAAGCTCCCTAAGCTCTAAACTAAGCCCATCTCTTGCATAAAAATCACCAAAGCAGTTTTGTGATAAAAAATCCATTATATGTTTTTGATCATTTGGCATTGATGCGATAAATTTATCAACCGCTGGGAAGAGTTTTCTTTGTATCTCAAGGCCTCGTTCACCTCTGCCTTCTCTTGATTTTTTAGGCATATTTTCAGGCTCTATATAGCGCTCATTAAAAATTTCATCAGCTAAAAATATATAATCTTCTACCTTGCCAAGCCCAGCATAAGGCACTGCTTGATATAAAATTTCTCTTATCTCTTTTACTGATATGCCCACATTTAAAGCAGCCCTAACGAAGCTTTTAAATGAGCTTTTTGCACTTTTACTCACACAAAGAGAGGCGATGATAACCGAAAGTCTTGTTTTTTCATCAATATTTATCACTTCACTAATATCGCCTAAAAAATTTAAATAATCCTCTAAAAAGCTAGCATTGCTCTCTTCAAGCTCACTTTTTGAGTCAAACCAATTTTCATAAATTTTCTTTGCATTGTAAGTTAGTGTCATAAGTTTTGCTCCATTGTTTGGGGCTGATTATAAGTGCTAAAGCGTAAATGCTAGCTTAAGATCCGAAAAGACAAAAATTTTTAATATAAATTTAGGTTTTAAGCCATTATAAAGTTTATCGTGATTTTTATGTTATAAGGTTTTATTACAATTACGAAGGACGCAATATTTTTTATTACTCCTTTTACCTATTTTAAGCCTTGGACATTCCAAGGCTTTTTCTAAATTTTATAAGCTTTATGAGTAGAGTTTATAAAATTTATCTAAAGGAGATGTTATGAAAAAGACTTTGTATTCTGTTGCGCTTGCTTCTGCACTTTGTACGAGCGCTTTTGCGATAGGCGGTCCAAGCGGAGCTAAACTTGACTACGCTATAACAGGAGCTATCGGCGAAGTAGTGGTAAATCCTTACGACACAGCGCCTCTTACTGCAGTCATCAAAAATGGCGGCTACACACTAAGCAACGCTAAGGTCACTATCGTGCCAAAACAAGGCGGTCAGGTAATAAGCTACAAAGTGGCCGACAAGCATCTTCGCACACATGGCGGTATCCCAGTTTTTGGTATGTATCCAGACTATCAAAACACCGTTGAAGTCGAGTACGACAAGAGCTACAAGGGCAAGACCGAGCATATAAAAGAGAGCTATAAAATTTACGCTCCAGCTATCTACCTAGAGAGCGCTGGCACGCCAAATCAAAAGGGCGCGCTATTTGACAAGATCGAGGTTACTAAGCCTGCGAGTACTAAATTTGCAAACAGGCTTTACTATGTAAATAACTTTGTCAATAAAACAGGCAAGGGTACAAAAGTCGTTTGGAACAACCCAGCTGGCGGTGCGATCGAGTGGAACTACAGCCCAAATAATTTTATCCTTGATACAAAAGGCGAGGTTAGATGGTATCTTGAGCCAAGTAAAATTTACGACCTAAAACAGCCATTTAACGCTGGCGTAATGATGGGCTTTAAGCAAAATGACGACGGTGCTATGACTTGGGGATATGGCCAAAGATACGCAAAATACGACATCATGGGTAGAGAAATTTTTAACCGCGAGCTACCAGCTAGCTACAACGACTTCTCTCACTCGATGGACGTAGCACAAAATGGACACTACTTCTTGCGCGTTGCAAATGCTGACTACAAAAGGGCTGACGGCAAAAACGTAAGAACGGTGCGCGACGTGATCGTTGAGCTTGACCGAGATGGCAACGTAGTTGATGACTTTAGGCTTTATGAAATTCTCGATCCTTACCGCGATATCGTGCTAAAAACACTTGATCAAGGCGCAGTTTGCTTAAATATCGACGCTAAAAAAGCAGGCCACACTGCAAGCTCTGATGAGCTTCAGTCGATGGATACTCACGATAAGTGGGGTGACATCGTCGGCGCAGGCCCTGGACGTAACTGGGCTCACGTAAATAGCGTGGATTATGACCCAAGCGACGATAGCATCATAATCTCAAGCCGCCACCAAGATGCAGTCATCAAAATCGGCCGTGATAAACAAGTAAAATGGATAATGGGTGCTCATAAAGGCTGGAGCGATAAATTTAAAGATAAACTTCTTCAACCAGTCGACACCAAAGGTAACAAAATAGTCTGCGAAGATGAGTACTCAAAATGCCCAGGATACGAGAGCGAAACAGGCGGCTTTGACTGGCAGTGGACACAACATACGGCATTTAGGATAGATAGCAAATCTAAAAAAGGTCTTGTCTATCTCACTGTCTTTGACAACGGCGATACAAGAGGAATGGAGCAACCCGCAATGGCAGGAATGAAATACTCTCGTGCCGTTGTTTATAAAATAGATGAAAACAAAAAGACAGTCGAGCAAGTCTGGGAGTACGGCAAAGAGCGTGGTAAAGAGTGGTATAGCTCGGTCACCAGCCTTACACAGTATCAAGATGACCTTGATAGTATCATGGTCTACTCAGCCGTTGCTGGTATGCAGTTTGACATCGCCAAAGGTCGCCCAGTAGGACTTCCAAGTCCACATATAGATGAGTTTGAGTGGGGTGCAAAAGAGCCTAGCATCGAGATAAAAATGACAAATGCGATGGGCTATCAGGCATTTCCATTTAGCTTACAAAAAGCTTTTGAGAAATAAGCAATTTAACTCTTACATAAATTTCCCTTCCATTTTGTATGGATAGGGAAATTTTTCTTATAAATTTTACAAATTTAAACCATTATTACATCCAATAAAGTTCTTAAATTATAAAAATATATATTTTATAAAAAGGAAGAAAAAGAGAAAAATTTTTACTGCCTTAATGGCGTTGATGGCTGCTTTTAGTACAAATGCGGCCGAGTTTAGAGAGATGAAAGACACATCTGGCGACATCGTCAAAATCCCTGTAAACGTAGAAAAGATCGCTACACTTTGGTATGCAAATAACCAAATCGTCTTGATGCTAGGTGGTGCTGACAAAATAGTCGCAACAACCGATCTCATAAAAAACAACAAATGGTTTGTGCATATATATCCTAGAATTTCATCTATCCCAAATGGTGTAAATGGCAAGAGCTTGCAAGTAGAAGAGCTCGTCAAGCTAAGTCCTGATATCGTGATAGCCACCGATAAAAAGAACAAAGAGGAGCTAACAAAAAATGGCTTTAATGTACTTTATCCGTCATTTACAAATCATGCAGATATGAAAAAGAGTGTATCCATAATGGCTGAACTCATAGGTGGCAACGCACCAAAGATAGCTCAAAAATTTAATGACTATTTTGATCAAAATCTCCAAAAAGTACTAAGCAAAACTAGTAAGATAACTCAAAATGAGAGGCCAAAAGTGCTTCACATAGCAGAGGGTAAAAAATTTATTCAAAGTAGATGGCTTAAATACCATAATCGATGAGTGGATCACTGTCGCAGGTGGCATAAATGCAGTGTAAAAAGCCGGAAATATGCTTGAACTAAACGCAGAAGAGATACCAAATATAAATCCAGATGTGATCATCATAGGTAGAGCCAAATCGCCAGACGCTATAGAAAAGATATATGAAAACAAAGTCTATGCTGGCACAAATGCTGTTAAAAACAAAAAAGTTTTTGTAAATCCAGCAGGTGTTTTTAGCTTGGATAGATACGGAGCTGAGGGAGCTTTGCAAATTTTATGGGCGGCTAAGATATTACAATCCTGAAATTTTTAAAGATATAGATATAGCAGCCGAAACGAAGAAATTTTATAAAGAATTTTTACACTACGAGCTAAGCGATGATGAAGTAAATTATATCTTAAATGACTTAGACCCAACTGGAAAATAATTTGTCCTTACGGTGGTAATTTTATCTACATTTACCGCCAAATTTTAATCCATTTTCAGCCTTTGTTTATCATCCAGACTTACTAATTTATATATACCAACCACTTAAATAACTAAAAATTTGTGAATTTGACACTAATTAAAAAGATAAAAAATTATAAAAATTTAATGATAAGAAAGAATATCCCAAAGGAATTTCCTTTGGGATTAAAAGTATAGATATTAAAGTACGTGTACTTGGTCTTGAACTTCTAGAGTTACAGTTTTTCCACCCTCTGTGTTAGTATAAACATTGTAGTTAATACCTTTTTCATCAGTAGTCGTAGTACCTGAAGAAACCCAACCCTTACTCGCAAGATCAAGATTATCATTGCCATCACCACCTATTCTTAGCTTATTGTTGCTATCAGTCATATCTAAAACGTCTTTAGCTGTTAGAGTCATATTGTGATCGCCCTCAGTTAAATCTAGTTTCTCTATGTTTGTAACTTTAGTAAGGTTTACACTATCATCAGCAATCTTTAATGTATCATATCCAGCCCCACCGTTGATAGTCGTATTAATTAGCGTTGCGCCTTTTTCAACTATGATAGTATCGTTACCGGTCGTTAGACCATCTATGCTATCACCATATATAGAAGCATTTTCAAATCTAGCTCCAGATTTGATATGGATTGTGTCATTACCAGCATCACCCTCTACTTTAGCATTATCAAATTTTCCAGAGTTAACGAAAATTTTATCATCTCCTGCTCCACCATGTACGCCAGCATTATGGTTATATGCATTTTCGCCTTTAAATTCTGCTCCGTTAACATTTATTATATCGTCGCCAGCATCTGCATATACATTAGCTTGATTAAATTTAGCTCCACTTTCTAGAGTTATAGTATCTACACCATTTCCAGCAGCTATATAAGAGAAGTCTTGGAATATAGTGCCGTCTTTTATAGTGATTGTGTCGTCGCCATTACCAGTATCTATAGCAGATGGGTTACCATCGGCAAGTTTTAAGAACGTAGTATTTGTAACTTTTACCGTATCGTTGCCATCGCCTGTATTTAAAGCAGAACTTTGAAAGGTTATGCGAGCATCGCCAGGGTCGCGGTTAATAGTTATAGTATCGTTGCCTTCTGAAGTATTTATAATGTTATAGTTAAATGTTGTTCCTTCTTCGATATCAACATCATCGTCGCCTTTATCCGTATCGACTACCGCATGCGTTAAAGCAGAATTGTTAATCACCACGTGATCTTTGTCGGCACCGGTATTTATAAATGTTTTTGCGGTAGCGGTACCATTAAGTTTAGAACCCCTAATTTCTACGTCGTCTTTACCAGCACCAGTATATATACTATTTCTACCTTCCATTAAAGAGTCACCTTGTATCTGTACCAAATCGCCTTTGCTACCGGTAGTTATATTAGTAGTTTCTACTTTTCCTCTGTTTATCTGCACATGCTTGGTATCTCCGTCACCCATATTTATATTTACTTGTTGGAAGTCTGATCTTCTGCCTGCATTGCCGTTATTACCGATACCAGTTAGAAATAAGCTATCCTTACCGTCGCCCATATTTATATCAGTTTCGGTTGCTGCAGAATAGTCATAAGCACCTTGAAGCGGGTTTCTAGTTAAATGCTCAAATCTTACTACGTCGTTACCTTTGCCGGTTTCTATTTTTGCGAAATTTAAAGATGCTCCGTCGTATACGTTGACTTGATCTGCGCCCTCTCCAGTTTCTATCACTCTTTCTTCGATACCAGCTCCGTTTTGTAGAGTGATATTATCTTTACCACTTCCGGTCGTTATGATCTTTTTAGTAGGCGTACCATTTTCTATTTTTCCTAGTAGTACGCTTCCGTACACTGTTACTTCGTTATCTCCATCGCCTAAATTTATAGAAGTATCATTTTCTAATTTTACTTTAGGGTCAGCTACCGATCCTCCCGTAGTATCAGAGATATTTACGATGTCTTTATCAGCACCGCCTTGAATTTTTACGGAATCTAAATTTATACTACCATCATATGACTGATCATCGTCGTCAGGGTCTATTTCTTTTCTAGTGATATTTAAAGTATTAATGCCGTCGCCCATAAGTATTTTGCTATTAGTAACTTTAGTTCCGTTAGTCATATAAATTTCATCTTTACCGGCTCCACTGTCGATAGTCGAGTTACTGATGTTAGCTTTATCGCCGATGGTAATTTCATCGTTTCCGCCGCCACCGCTTATTACAGAGCCACCGCTCATAGTTAAATTTTTACCTATTTTAATTATATCATCGCCGTCGTCGCTACCGGTTCCAGCGCTTCCGTTATTTCCCCAGTCGCCGTGTATACCTGAGTGATTGCTAAGGGTTAGATTATCGCCAGCCGTAATCTCGTCGTTACCACCGCCAGCTTGTATATCAGCCCAGTTTTCAAGCGTAACTTTATTTGCAATTTTTACTGTATCCTTATATCCGTTACCGCTATCGTCCGTCTGAATATCAGAATCAGATATTTTAGCGCCCTCGCCTACATTTAAAGTATCCTCGCCGTTGTCTAAATTTATATGAGACTCTCTAGTAACGGTACCATTTATATTTAACTTATCGTTGCCATCTCCCATAATGACTCTAGAGTGTTCAAGTGTTGCATCTTTTTCTAGAGTTATAACGTCCTCTCCATTATGAACTCCTATCTCAGCATTTTTAACGGTAGCGCCTGATTTTATAGTTACGGTATCGTTTCCACTCTGCCAGTTCATTATACGAGTTTTATTGTATGAATTATCATCTACATCACCAAATGAGTTTTCTATAGTTACATTATTATTACCGCTACCCAAATCGATATCTACCTTACTAAATGTTCCGCCTTTGATATTTAGCGCATCATCGCCTACTCCTAAATTAATATCAGAATTTGCATATGCACCAGTATTCATATTTAGTGTATCTTCGCCATCTTCAGTAGCAATGTTAGCACCATTAAGTCCTTGGTTGATATTTACATAATCGTCGTTATCGGTAATTTTGCCGTTAGCTTGAGAGTTAGCGATCTCATCGTTATCGGTAGTTACGTTTAGAGTTAAATTTCTTTTATATATGCCGTACTCTACTCCGTTTAGATTAGAATACTTGCTTCCGTCTTGTTCGCCTTGGTTTTGATTGACACCCATTGCGGTAGGATTATGAGCTAGATCAACATCCTTAAGTCCATAGTTGTCTATTGTTTTTACTTTTACTTTAACGTTATTTATTTGATTTGCATCGGCAAGATTTACTATAGTACCGTGTGTCCAAGTGCTACCGCCATCAGTAGAATACTCTATAGAGTTTGCATCATAATCTTTTCCAGCTACTCCGCCGCTAAAATTTAAATTTAACGTAGTAGGTCTAGCTGTCAATGCAGTAGGTAAAGATAAGTCATAAGTCATAACTCCGCCTTCGATAGAGCCAGCAGAGCTTATGTTTATACCAATTTTAGGTGTAGTTGCTCCAGCCCCAGCTCCAACAGCACTTCCACCACTTACACCAAAGCTATTATCTCCACCTGCTGCTAGAGATAAAGCATCTATGCTTCCTACATTAGCATTGATGTTACTAATGTGGCCTCCTTCTGCAAAGCTAGTAGAAGATAAGCTTACGCCATCTCCACCATTACCACCTGCTTGTGGACCACCTGCAGCAGTTTCTTCTAGAGCATTTAAGTCTGTTCCATTTAAGATTGCTTTTTGTAGAGCTGAGATATCAGCTACTGTTTGATTACTATTAGTATCTTGATCTAGAGTTATAGTATCTTTACCTATTAGAGTTATTTCTTTACCATCAGTTTGAGTTATTGTTACTTTAGAGTTAGAACTATCTGTAACTATCTTTTCACCTTGGTATACAATATCTCCTACACTTAATTGTCTTACCTCTCCTGTTAAGTCATTAAGTGCTCTTGCTATTCCTCCGTTTACGCTTTTAACTACTCCGGCTTCTTTAGCCATCATATTCTCCTTATTGTTATATTATTTGAAATTTTGAATGAATTATATAAATTTTAGAAAGGCTTGTCTATTGTACTATGGTACGATAGAGACTAACCTATAAATTAAGCTCAACATTATTATTGACTGCGTTTTCGTTTATATTAACATGATCACTCAACTTAATCCCTCAAAAATTTTTAACATTATTGAAGTCGATAATATCGTTACATATTCCACATTGGTTACTTATTTTTGCTACTCTCTACACTATCTAACTTGTTTTATTGCTACGTTAACTAGTTGTTAAAGCCAAAAATTAGAACAGTTGCCAGAATAATACAAGATTAAAAACTGTGGTAATTTTATTTGGAGTAAAACCCAAGAAATTCTTGGGTTTTATTAATAGGTTATAAATCGTGCGTAATGCTATCTTCTATTTTGATCGTTACAGTATGTGTCGTTTCGTTGTTTGTAACTGTTGTAGAATACGTTCTATCGCCTTTATTTTGCCATATAGACTCATCGGTCTTATGGATAGTATCATCGCTACCGCCTCTTATGGTAAGAGTATCGCCGGTAGTTTTATTGATATCTAGCACATCTTGTGCAGTAATATTTAGTTTTGCGCCGTTTATACTCGTCATATCTACCGATTTTACATTTTTATCCGTTATAGCAGATAACTGGGATAGATCCACAGTTTGATCGCCTTCCATATTGGTTATATTTACGTCTCCATCTGTATGAGTTATAGATACTTTGTTTTCAAAATTTAAGTTATTAAATCCAGCAGAAGCTCCGTTCTTCAAAACTAAAGTATTATTGCCCTCATCTCCGTTTATAGCTATGCTACCTGAATTATTTATAGTAGCTCCACCACTTATGCTTATAGTATCATTGCCCTCATTGCCTCGAACCGAAGAGTTCGTCAAAGTAGCTCCAGAATTTATATTTATAGTATCGTTTCCTGCATATCCATAAACGTGACCGCCGTTTAAATTGGCTCCAGAATTTATATTGATAATATCATTACCTTCGCCTGCACTTATATGCGTACCGCTTTCGAAATTAGACCCTGAATTTATATTTACAACATCATTACCGCTTCCGGTTCCTATTCCGGTTCCTTGTATTGCGCTTGTCGTTTTAAATGTAGTATCGGTAGCATTTACAGTATCGTTACCCTCTTTCGTCCAGATATTAGTATCGTTTACAGTAACGTTATATAAATTTACGGTATCGTTGCCAGTTCCAGTATCGACCTTGACGTTTTTATTGTAGTCATTGTCGACTTTGTTTAGATTCATATTTCTTATTGTAACAGTATCGTCGCCATCTCCACTAATAATTTTACCACCGACAAAACCTTCTTTATTAGCTCCTCCGTCGATTTCTATAATATCGTTACCAGCATTACCTTCAATATCACCCTTAACGACGGCACCGTCCAAAACTTTAATCGTATCGTTACCGTCGTCGCCGTGAATATATTCTTTTACCGTAGTACCCTTTCCGGTTACAGTTATACTATCATTACCCCATCTTCCGACTATACCGTCTACGTTTGCGCCATTTTCTACTAGGATAGTATCGTCGCCACCTCTACCATTTATGGCGCTAACGTATGTTTGGTTGTCAGATACGGTTATTTTATCATCGCCTTCGTCGCCCCTTACTTCTCCTGTTACTTTTGCGCCATCTTTTACCACGATCTTATCATCGCCGTCTCCGGCAAATATATGCTTCGCACTGGTTCCCGCACCGCTTAAAGTTATAGTATCGATATCGGCACCGCTATCTACTATATCTAAAGCCGGATTTACCTGCTTTTCGTATATATCGTTCATAGTTTTGGTGTCGCCATATATTGCTCCATATACTTTCGCTCCGCCTTCTAAGGATATATTATCTTGTCCGGCATTGCCATATATATTACCTCTTACCTTGGATTCATTTTGTATAGAGATTGTATCTACGCCATCACCGCCTTTGATAGCTTCGTATCTAATTATCCTTCCTTCATCATTCTTGATAGCTCGTCCACTTACCGTAGAATTATTTACGGTTATACCATCATTTCCAGAACCACCAAAAATTTCTACTGTCTCTGCACCGTTTTGAAGATTGACATTATCGTTTCCAACTCCTCCATATACAGATTCTATTTTTGCATTGTCTACTGTTATTTTATCTATGTTATCCGATCCAAACACTTTTAAACTTGGATTAGGACCTACTATCTTAGCTACCGATCCGTCATCCGGATAGTTTGAAGCTTTTGCTGTGCTAGTTACCGCTAGGTCTTTAGCATTATCTTGACCAATAGCAAGGTTACCGTCTTTACTTACATACCAGCCTTCTTTATAATCAAATGCACTAGGAGCGGTAGGATCGTTAGGAGCTAGATAATCTCTACCGTCGGTATGTCTATATACGTGATATCCATTAGGTATAGAAGAGGCAAATGAGTCTAAGAGCGCAGAAGATGTGCTTTCTCCTACATATGCTGATAAAGGAATTTTTATACTTCCTGCTGGTAAAGCAGGTCCTGTTGCTTCAGCCCCAGCTCCAACAGCACTTCCACCACTTACACCAAAGCTATTATCTCCACCTGCTGCTAGAGATAAAGCATCTATGCTTCCTACATTAGCATTGATGTTACTAATGTGGCCTCCTTCTGCAAAGCTAGTAGAAGATAAGCTTACGCCATCTCCACCATTACCACCTGCTTGTGGACCACCTGCAGCAGTTTCTTCTAGAGCATTTAAGTCTGTTCCATTTAAGATTGCTTTTTGTAGAGCTGAGATATCAGCTACTGTTTGATTACTATTAGTATCTTGATCTAGAGTTATAGTATCTTTACCTATTAGAGTTATTTCTTTACCATCAGTTTGAGTTATTGTTACTTTAGAGTTAGAACTATCTGTAACTATCTTTTCACCTTGGTATACAATATCTCCTACACTTAATTGTCTTACCTCTCCTGTTAAGTCATTAAGTGCTCTTGCTATTCCTCCGTTTACGCTTTTAACTACTCCGGCTTCTTTAGCCATCATATTCTCCTTATTGTTATATTATTTGAAATTTTGAATGAATTATATAAATTTTAGAAAGGCTTGTCTATTGTACTGGGGTACAGAGTTGAAAAATTTGTGTGACTATCTTTTATCGTAGCCCTAAAATTTAGCCTTTGCTTTTAAAATTCTTAGCATTAGTTTTAGTAGAGATTGATTTTATTTAAAAATTTAAAGACCTACTAAAATGGAAAGTAAGTCTTTAAATATGATCTTATAAAGCCTTTATATCTCCACCAATAACTCTTAGCCCTCTACTATCAAATATCGCCTTTACGCCAGCTACTTCTATCACGACGCTTGATCCTTCTATCGTTACTTTTGTGCTACCTACTTGATGGATTATCTTATCTTTGGCATTTACCTCATAAGTCGTCTCTATATTGCTAAATTTTGAATCAGCAATCTCTGTGTGCTGGGCAGCTGTTTTTGTTGTGAAATTTGACTTAGCATTTATATCAATGTAGCTATTTGCCTGAAGCACAATATGCTCGTTACTAAATTCATTTATGCCTTTTTGTGAATTTAGCTTATAACCACCATCTATATTTTGCTCTTTTGTGCCTTTTACCTCTTTCATCTCATCATTATGTATAGTCGTATTAAGATTTGATTTTACTTCTACAAATTTATCATGTCCTACAAATTCATGACTATCTTGACCTACTCTTGTATTGTTATCAACAGCTACATTTAGCGTATTTGAGACGCCCACTACTGTATCTTTTGAAAGTCCGACTGTTGTTAGATATTCAGCTCCCACATTTACATTTTTTGCTAGATCTATCGTCTGAATGTGGGCTTTTTTTACTCGCTCAGTATAACTTCCATGCACCTGTGAGCTTTTATCATTTAGTATTGTTTGAGAAAAGTCGTTATTTACAAGCTCGTCATAGTCCTTTTCTGCTTTTACATAAATTTGTTCTTTATTTTTTAAATTTGATAAAGTAATCTCGTTTATACCGGTCTCATTTGCGCCAATTGTCTTTGAGCTAAGAGATGTTTGGTGATAGTTGCTATCCACATTTACAAGTGGCGTATTTGAGGCATTATATAGGCTACCGCTTACTACTGGGTTATCTATGTCATTTTGTAAAAACGAGATGATAACCTCATCGCCGATCCTTGGTATGGCAAAAAAGCCTGAGCTATTGCTAGCAATAGGCGTTATCACTCTTAGATAAGCACTCTTGTGATAGCTTGCGTTGATAGCGTCGTCTTTATCGATTATCTCTTGTGTGCTAAAAGCATTTAACCTCACCTTTACCCTACCATAGCTATCAGTATGGATCGTGTTATTTTGGCTGTTTAGCCCATCTTGACCGACTACAAGACCTAGCGTGATGTCTGGTGCTTTTGGTTTTTGTTTGTAGCTTGGGACAAATTTCACACTACTTGGAATGATGCTTATCTCATTTGTGTATGAGCTTATAAATTTTTTATCTTTAAATGGGACATTATCGCCTAAATTTAAAGTATTTTCTAAAACGCTCTCATCAATATAAGTATGCTTTAAAGCTATTATTTTAAACTCATATTCGCCCTTGCTAGCATCAATAGCTACCGAGATATTGTCATTTAAACTTAATGCAAATACATTTGAGCTAGCGGTAAATTCTTTTAAAAGCATATCGCTTCTTAGTTTCTTAAGGTAGGTGCTAACTTCAAGCAAGCTAGTATCACTAAATGAATACTCGTCCAAATTTATATGCTTATCATAGATATTTACCTGCTCGTCAAATATCTTTTCATTTTTACTCTCCAACACATTTGGATAAGCTGTATTTTGAAAAGAGTGCGTAAAGCTATTTGCTTTTAGCGTCTCGCTCTTTGTTATTTTATTTATGTGTTCGGTTGCTAGATTATTATTCAAATTTACATTAAAGCTTACTTTTCTAGCTTCCTTGCCACTGCTTGTATCGCTTGAAGTAAAATTTTCATTTTGATTGCTATAAGCTAGTATAAATGTATCATGAAAATAAATTTTTTCATTATCTTCATAAAAATATATACCACTATCATGGCAAAGTCTTGTTATAAAGGCTAGGTCGCTTTCATTGTACTGGGCTATAAATTCTCTTTTGTTGTAGTTATTTTTGATATTTGAGAAGTCTAGCTCTTTGGTTAGTCTTTGTTTATTAAAAGCTAAAATATCTTTTACTACTTCTAAAATGCTCTGGTCTGTATAAATTCTATTTGCTCTATTTATGCTTAGTCTATATAGTGGCGAAGTTAGCTTGAATTTAAAGAAGTATTTTTTATCTATATTTGTACTAGTCTCATCGTCTACGCCAAGATACTCTACATCGCTTACTATTCCGCTAAAGTGCATATCGTTTGAGCTACCATCTGGAACGATATTTTTATTTGTTGAAGACGGCCTTTTTATGCTTAGCTTTATACTTTTATCAAGATATTTATATATGCTTGAGTAACTTTTATCGTTATTGTAGATGGTGTCTAAATTTTCATAAAGTGGGTTTTTCACCAAATTTATATAAGCAAAGCACTCTATGCTAAATATACTTTCTAAATTTTCATAAATATCTGCACGTGTAACGATAAATTTATCGTTTGACTCGTTTGCTATCTGAAGAGTCGAGAAAGTATCGCTAGATACGCCGTAGTCCACAAAGCCGTCTGTTGCCACTGAGTTACCGGATGCTAGCATGACAGGCTTAGTTAGTGATGATGTTGGTGATGTTAAATTTTTGTCCATTTGTTACTCTTTCAATCTTTTTTCGTTTTCTTCTTCTCTAAGTTTTTTAAAGTATTTCTTTTCTGGTTCTTTGATATTATAAAATCTATTAACTTCTTCTTCTATTCCACCACGTTCAGCTTCTTTATTTATTTTTTCTTTAAGATTGGCATCTTTATCTATATAATTTTTGGCGGCATCTGCATTTCCTTTAAAAACCTCTCCAATAATTGGTATTTTTGAGAAAGGATAAGTAAAGGTATCAATAGCATTTTGTGAGTTAGTAAATTTATTATTTTCTTCATTAAAATTTTTTAATTCTGTATTATCATGTTTTATATCAAGTTTCTTTTTGCTAGTGTTAAAAAAATCCATCATCTTTTCTCACTTTCCAAAAGCTTATCTAAATCTTTTTCATCTCCTACTATCTTTAATATAACTCTCAAATAACCATAATAATAAGGATCTTGCCCATGATCTAATAGTTTTTTGATTAATTTAAATTTTTCCTCTTTAAATTCTTTATATTTTGGTGTTTTTATAAATTCTAATAGCTCAGGGCTTGCTTTTTTGTCTTTTATGCCATCGCTATTTTCTCTAAAAAAGACTAGGAATTCTGTTGCTATAATTGCAGTTAGCCATTTATCTGGCGTAATATCTTTATTCAAAAGTAAGTCAAACGTTTTAGTCTTATTATTTTCATAAGCAGCATCTAGTAAATTGGAGCCATCATTAGTGAAACTTGGGACTATATTAGCATCACACCCAAGCTCATCTATGTAATATTCTATACATTTAGCAGTATTATCATCGGTCGTATTTTTATCAAAGATCACAGCAAACATATTTAAACAATTTACTTCGTATGAATATAAAGATGCTATGAGAAATATGATTATGACTAGGTGTTTCATATCGCATTTCACATATCATGTTAATTTAAAAGATAAAGATAAAAAGGGCTCATCTGTGTCCTTCTAGCTAGAAGATGATTTTATTAACCCTAGGGGTAAACCCTAGGTTAGTTTTAAGCTTTTTTAGTAGCTTCTCTCCAGTCATCGCTTCCGCTTGTACCTGCAGCTACGTGTTCCCAAACTATCTTTCTATAGTTCATTGAAACTTTGAAAAGCTCTGTTTTGTCGCTGTTTAGCTTATCTTGAGCATTTGGACTTACTAGAGTAATATCTGTTATAGTTGCATCTTCTAGTTTTGTAGTAAAGAAATGCTCCGCACCACCACTAGTTGATGTTCTATACCAATATATCTCAACCTCTGGAAGTCTTTCACCTTGTGTTAAAGCATTGTAAAGAAGTGGAACAGCTTTATTTAGTGATGTAGTAAAACTAAATGGCTTATGAACTCTTTGACCTGATGGTTGGCCACTTTGTGGATCAGTTGGAACTGTTACTATATGAGAAACCTCTTGAGCCATGATCTCATCTTCGTGACCTGACTGATAGCGATTACCTATACTAGCTTCTGTTGAAGCACCACTTGAAATAAGTCCTTGTGTAGAACCTTTCACTTTAATATACACTGGTTGTGACATATTTACTCCTATTAAAAAGTTTGGATTATTCTATCTTTTATTTACTTTCTGTTTTATTAAAAACATTACTTTTTTAACATATAGCTTTGAATAGCTTTATGTAATAGATAATTAAACGCTTCCTTATCTTCCTTAGTGCTTTTTAGTACGGCTCCTGAAAGATATTTAAAAAATGAGTTATTCTCGACTATATCATACATTTGGCTATATAGCTCTTTGCAGATAAGCTTAACCAAAACCGCATTTATTAATTCTGTTGAGTCACTAAGAGGAAGAGTTTTCATGATTGTTTCCATATCTTTTGTATTTAAAGTCCTAGTCTGCTCACTTATAGGGCTCATATTTGGTTGCAATTTTATACTCTCAACTATCTTTGTCAAAAGCTCATCCATGCTTTTTGCAGTAAGCATATTTTGATTATTTGTATTTTCTTCTTCATCAAAATTTTGAGCTATCTCATTTAAATTTAAAACTGCATCGTACCCATTTTCATTTAAAGTGATATCTTTTTTCTCATTTATTAATGAGTTTATCTTTGGCTCTTCTTTAAAATCAACATTTGAAATTTTACCAACTGGTTCAAAACGTTTATCATCAAGCTTGTCAAAATTTTTCGTATTTTCTATTATCTTATGGGCTTTTCCTATATATTCATCAATCCTAGAAGAGTCTATAAATATAAATTTTAACTCCCCTATCCTAAAGACATCACCCAAATTTATGACGCTCTCATAGTCATCCGGAAGCTTTGAATATGAATCACTATAAAAAATTTCACAATCTTTATAGCCACAAATTGTGAAAACCCCCTCTTCAAATCCAACATGAGCGTGTTTTGGTGCGATTGAATCGCTCATATCATTACAAGAAAATTTTGTAGTGTCTAGTGAGCCTATATCACCGCCATTTTCATCAAAAATGATAAATTGAGCTGAAAAGCTTGACGCTTTATCGTAATTTTGTATAACTGCTGCTATTTGTTGCATATTTTATCCTTAATAAAGCATCTTCTTTGGTAAATTTATCGTTGGTATGATATCCATAAGCTCTAAAAGCTCTCCTCCATTTGGTGTTACTTCAAAGCCAAAATACGAATCTCTTCTACCATCAAAATTAAGCGTACTAACGCCAACGCTACTAAAGTTTGAAGCCTTTAATATCTTATACCAGCCCCACTCTCCATCAAAGCTTAACTCTTTTCTTTCACTTCCAGCACTTGAAACTGCATTGAATTTAAACTGCGTTGATATATCAAAATTTTTGCTTGAAACTATCAAATTTGAGGCAATTGTATGATCATAAGTCAAAGAGTTATTAGAATAACTAATATTTATATGACTAAAATTTGCCGATAAGTCGACAGCTTTTAAATTATAATTTAATTTTAGCTCATCATTTGAATCAAGCATTAAATTTGAAATTCTGTCTATATAGGCGATATTTTTAAGGAAATCCCTATTAAATCTTAGCTCTTTTACGTATTTTGGTCTTATTTTGTAACCATCAGCGGTTTTACTTAAGATTTGTTTTAGATATCTATCATAAAAGCTATTCCAAGTTCCATTTTTGCCAAAGAATCTTTTAAATTCTTCTATACTGACAGCCTTTGGAGATTGTTCGTTAAATGGATAAAATGGCTTGATAAGACTTTCAAAATCATCAAAAACATCATCTCTATATGCTGTTGATAAAAGCGCTGAAGCGCCATTTTCTACTTGTTTCCACGCAAGTGTCGATAACTTTTGATAATATTCATTTAGCTCATCTGGAAGCTTCTTGGCATCATTATTTAAGACAACAAATGGGTCGTTTTCATTTTTTATACCATTTATTGCATAAACTATTTTATCATCGTTGCTTTGAAGCATTTCGAAGTTATAGTCACTAACTTTTTTATAAACGCTTGTTACGTCATTACTTATAATATCTAGCAAGTCATTAGAATTTAACGCATGATAGTTAGTAAATTTAGCACTAAAATCGCTGAAAACACGTTTTATCTCACTTGAAGCAAATCCTAGAGAATAGATATATTTTAGTAAATTCTCATCATTTAAATTTGTATTTTGATTAGTTAATTTTATTAAAGAATTTAAAGGATTTTCTCTCTTTGACAAGATGTCGAGCTCTTCTATGACCTCTTTTTTTGTAGTAAATTCATTTGGTTCTATTTCTCTTAAAATTTGGCTCCACTTATCAGCATAGTTTTGCAAATAAAGCTCTATTACAGCAATACTTAACTCTTTCTTATCATTTGAGCTAATATCTTTTAAAGAAGAATTTGTCTCCATTAGCCAAGACTCTATTCCAGCTGTTTGATCTATGTTTGAGCTAAGCTTTGACAAGAAATCTCTTAAATTTTCTTTTGTATAAATTTTATTAAATGGCTTAAATGCTTCTTTTTCTTGGACTACTGTGTATAAATTTTCAACATCTTTTTTAATATCGTAAAAAGATTTATCATCCTTAAATGATATGAACTCAAGTATGTAGTAGAGTCTTTGTGCTCTTTGGACAGGTGATAGTCTCGTATTTGCTATACTTTGAGCAACTGTATCTGCAGTTATGTTTAAATTTTCTGCCTTTAAAATAGCCTCAATATGAGATAAAAATTCATCTTTTGCAACGCCATATTTTTCAAATTTATCCCAGTTTGTGCTAATCCAAATTTTAAATAAATCCACATTTGTGTAATCTTTATCAAAGAGCGAATCATACATATAAAATGCTTTTATTAGCTTATCTGGATCGCTTTCATTTTTTAGTATATTTTCCATTTCAGTTAAAACTGTATTTTTGAAAAAATCAGCATTTAAATCATAGTAAAGCGCTTTAACTGGAGTAAAGCCTTTATACGAAGTATCTAGTGTTATATACTCAAATTTAGTATCGCCGCTAAAGATTCTTGGATAGTCATTTAGACTTTGTTTTAGTAAATTTAGAAGCTCAATCTTTTGTGTTGGAGAGAGATCCTTGTATTTTTTACCATCAAGGTATGAAGAAATTTTATTTGCATTATTTATAGCATTTTGCTCTTTTATATTTTTGGTATCTAGAATAAAACTAGAACCCAAATATACTCCAGCACAAAGTATGGCTACTAAAATAAAATTTGCAAATTTTGTAAATCTATTTTGAGCACTAAATTTATTTAAGTTGGCTTTAAAAGCTATCTCTTTTAAAAATGATTTTACAAAATAGCTTTGTTTGCTATAGTTATTTACTGCTCTTAAAAGTGGTTTTTTGATGTTATATCTATCGCAAATAGTATTTGTAAGGTAGTTTATAGGTATATTTTCTTGATAAGCACTAACGAAATAAATTCCATTTATGGTTGAGCTATTTTTAAGTGCATTTTGAGAGCTTAGCTTTGCTACAAAATCTTTTACTAAAGCAAAAAAATTATCAAGTTGTTTTAAAAAGAGATATGAACGTTTTTTATCTTCCAATAAATGCGAAATCGAATTCTTACTCATGAGATGTTTAAATAATGACTCGCTTAGGTTTTTTAGTTCAGTTTCTAGTGATTGTTTTGAGAAATTTGGATCTAAGTTTATTCCTAGAGCTTTATTTGCCACATCTTCATTGAAAAGCCTGAAATAATCTCCCATGCCATCTATTAAGTCAAGTTTGCTAAAAACAATATAAATAGGGAATTTAATGTTTAGATGTTTCTCACAGTCATTAACCCTTTTTATCATATATCTAATTAATTCATCAAAATATTCTTGCGTGCCTTCAAGGAATTTTTTAGTATCTATGATTAAAGCCGCGCCACTTAATCTAGCGTTAAAATCATTTCGTTTTAAAAAGTGCAAAAATTCACTCCAGATGCTTTTTTTAAGCAAGTAATCCCTATTTTTATCCACATCATCTTCAGGAAGCTCTTCAGTAGCTGTTGGCTGGTACAAGCTCTCTTGTGCAAAATGTATACCCTCAGTATCTAAAAGTGCGCCAAATTTTGAAATGTAAAGATTAAAGTTTGTTGTACTTTTGTGTATTTTTTTATAAGTATCCAAACTATCAGATAGTGGAAATTCTATATTTGAGTAGTTTATAAATGCGCTCTTTCCAGCACCTTCATTACCCATTATCATTATTAAAGGTAATTTTTTAAAATTTATATCTTTTTTCCATGTTGCTTTGGCATCTTTCAAAGAAAGCATAAAATTTCTTTTTGCCTTACCAAAACTATCCATAGACTCTTTTTTTATCTCTTTTAGCTTATTATTTTTTTCATCTTTTTGAGATGCTAAATAGTGCATTAATGGTTTGATTAAAACAAAAAACAAAATAACTGCCCAAAATGCAATTAATATAGTGACTCTTGAACTTATGCTAGCAAAGCTATATACATCATTAAAAGCTATAAGTGGAGCATAAAGCCAAAATAAGATACTTAATGCAATAGAAGCTACCAAAATTGTACTGTGTTTGAATCTAAAAAAGACAAAAAATCTTCTTAGGTAATCGATAAATGCCATTGATGCACATCCTTTTACAAATAAATATATTTCTTTAATGTAATAATAACAAATATTTTAGATTTTATATCTAAAAATTTAAGAGCAAAGCCTAAATTTTATAAAATTTGACATATTTTTATTACTTTTAAGCCTTGCACCAAGGCCTATTTTACTATAACTTTCATCTATCCCAAGCTTTAATTGCATCTTTGGAGAATAGTTTATTTTTATGTATAAATCGGCAACAAATTCATTGTTTGTAAAAAAGATAAGAGTATCTTGAAGCTCTTTAAATTTTCTTCTTTTTGGGAAAAAATCAATAGCTTCTTCATAATCTATGCCATTTATATAAACTGCTATTTTAGTTTGTTTCTCAAAAAGCTTTTTACCAAGTATAAAATTTCTGCCCAAAGTCCTATTTTTGATACCAAGCAAATTTAAATTTGAAGGCGCTATGAAAATTTGATTTGGTAAATTTTCTAGTAAAAATAGTTTATTTTTTAAATTAAAATGACGCTGCAAGGCAAACTCGATCTCTCTTTTAGGCCTTCTTTGGCTAATAATAAGCGGAGAAAATGGTAAGAATTTTTTTGCTAATTTTTTATTGCTTATGTTTAATACATCCAATAAAATCTTTGAAATTTTATCATCAAGCTCTTTTTCAAAGGATCTTGCATAATTTTTTAAACTAATGCTATCAAAGAAAAGCCAAAGCAAGTAATTGTCAAAAAAGTCAAAAAATTTTTCAAAATTATTATCGCTACTCTTTGAGATCTTTTCTAAAATATAGCTCGTAAGATGCGAGCCACTTCCCAAAAGACCCATAAAATTTACGACGATTTTTATTGCATCCTCTTTATTTAAGCTCTCAAGCTCATTAATTGGATAAGCAAAACTTGGGCTATTTTTTAAAAAAATATCCCTTCTATCGTGATGCTTTAGGCAGTTCTTTACTAATTTAAAAAAAGAAGCTTGATTTAGTTCTTTGTTCATATTAATTTTTTTGTACCACCCAAGAAGTCATAATTAAGCAAAATTTTACTCTTTATACACTTTATTTTAAGTTCACAAAATGAATTGATTGATGCAAATTTTGATAAAAATTTAGCCAAATTTATACCTAAAGCATAGACATTTCCGATACTCTCAAATTCGCTTTCATCTATATAGAATATGCAGAGCAACCCTCTTTTTGCAAAGCCTTGATCAACTCTATAAATTTGCTTTGTTTTTATATCATAAAGCGAGTTGGCAATTTTTTTAAAAAACTCATCATCTGGCACGCTAAAGGTATTAAGAAGTGCTAAAAAAGAGCCCTTCTCTAGTATACTTTGATAGCTAAAAGATAATATGCTAACTAGTTTCCAAAGAAGATTTCCATCTATTTTTACTCGCTTTACGCTAGTTGGAATTGTTAAATTTTTAGTTGTTACTCCTTGATGGGATAACACTCTATCTATCTCACCAAGTCTTAGTTTGCAAGGTAAATCACCATTGCAGCAAAGTGCATCTATGCTAATGGTTTGATCTTTAGAGTCACTTTTAAAAAAAGAAATTTCTTTATAAGAGTTTAGTTTTATATCTGTTTTATTGCTGACAAAATAATAATCTTTTGCTCGCTCATCATTTAAAAATTCAAATCTCTCAAAACTTTTATAGTTTTTTAATATCCTTTTTTCATTATTACTACTATGAGCGACCACCTTATTAATTGAAACGATTTTATAAGCATCGATATTTGAGCGATCTAGAAAAATTCTATATTCGCTTCGCCTATTGTTATTTAAAATAGGCTCGGCACTCATTGCAAATAAATTTATTGCAGGCGTAACAAAAAGAGAAAAATATTCTAGCCTTGGCACATATCCACTTGGCATATCTTTTGAAAATATGAATTTAATATTAAAGCTTTTTGTAGAAAAATTTTTAAGAAAACTAAGACTGTTTAATCGCACAAAATTTAACTTTGAAGGAAAAAATGATAGCTCTTTTAAAAGCTCAAATGCTTCAAATCCAAACTCATCACTCTTTATCAAACGCTCATCAAACTCATCTAAACTAAGTTTATCAGGGCTTAACTTTATCTCTTGATCGCTATCTTCAAAACTTATTGTAATAAATTTCAAGTAATTTTTTAGCCACATTAAGAGTGTAGAAGAGAAGTAAACATTATCTCCAAGATATAAATTTAAAAAATCTATATCAAGTTCTTTAGTGCTAAGCTCGTCCTTTGTAACGCTTATATTTAAATTTAGAAGATAATCACTCTTATTGTTTGACATAAAAGCTTTTGTTATCTTTAAGGGAAGCAAATTTATGTCAAAGATTGTTTGAAATTTGCACGTTATGCCATTGATCTGCTTTGACTCAACTATACTTCCTTTTGGTATAAATTCTTTTACCCCAGAGAAGTCATCTCTTAAGGCAAATTCTTGCATACAAACTGATGGAAAAGGATTTGTATAGCTTGGCATTAATATATTTACTAAAGACTCAGCGATTAGTGGGATATTTTCATCTAGTTCTTGCCTAATCCTCGATGTTAAAATAGCCATATTTTCTATTATGCTCTCAACATCAGGATCTTTGCTTTTAGTATCTAAAAAGGGTGCTACTTTTGGAAAATTTTTAATAAAAAGGGCTCTTGTTTCATCAAGATATGCCATCTCTTTTTGAAAATAAGCTAGATTATTTTCATTATAATCCATTATAAAATCTCACAATATCTATTGTTTTTAAAAATAACTTTTAGCAAATACTCTTTAAAATTATCGTTTTTATGCTTGTAGTTTATATTAAATATGATACGCCAAGGCTTTAGTGAGTCATCGTATCCGATAGATGTTACTTCTATTCTATTCTCATTTGAGCTGATTAGTTCATATATTGCCATACCAAGTTTATGACCAAGCTCATTTATCTCAACACCCATTGACCAAAGATCGATAATACTATCGTTTAATCGGCCGTAGTTACCAAGTCTAGAGTTTAAAATAGTATCAATGTGATCTTTTATGTCGCTGTCTAGATCTTTAAAATATGGACGTAGTTTTGATTCATCACTAAATTCATATAAAATTTTATCTATCAGCGACATAGTAAGCTTACTCTTTGTCTAGTTTTCCGACCAAAGAAAGCTCGAAATTTGCTCCCATAAATTTAAAGTGAGGTCTAGCCAAAAGCTCTATTTTATACCATCCAGGCTCGCCAGCTATATCACTGACGATTACTTTTGCACTTCTAAATGGTCTTCTACTTCTAACATCTGCTGGTGGATTTTCCTGATCTGAGATGTATTGTCTTAGCCATTCATTTAAGCCGCGCTCAACATCACTACGCTCTTTCCATGTACCTATCTCTTCTCTTTGAAGCACTTTTAGATAATGAGCCAAACGAGAGATTAAGAATACATAAGGCAGTTGAGTTCCGAGCCTAAAATTTGTCTCAGCAGCTTTACCTTCTGGAGTATTTGGAAAAATTTTAGGCTTTAATGCAGAGTTAGCAGAGAAAAATGCAGCGTTATTGCTATCTCTTCTTAAAGTAAGAGCGATAAATCCATTTTCTGAAAGTTCAAATTCTCTTCTATCCGTGATCAAAACTTCGGTTGGAATTTTTGTTTGGACGCTTCCATAGTTTTCATAAGTATAAGTTGGAAGATCTTTTACGGCACCGCCACCTTTTGGCCCAATGATATTGCCGCACCATCTATAATCAGCAAAACTATCTGTAAGCCTTGTAGCAAACGCATAAGCTCCATTGCCCCAAAGCATATCATCGTGATTATTTACAGTTTCTCTATAATTAAAGCTCTTTATAGGGTTATCCTCCGGCACATAAGGAGATCTTGTAAGAAATCTATTTACCATACATCCTGTGTATTTTGCATCTTCATTTTCCCTAAAAGTTCTCCATCTTGTATATTGTGGGCCTTCTAGCATGCTTTTTAGATCTTTTATATTTTCAAGCTCACCAAAATTATCAAGTCCGAAAAATTTAGCAGAAAGAGATGTAAGAAGTGGTGAATGGCTCATTGCAGCAATTGATGACATTTTATTTAAAAAAGTCATATCTTGATTTGATTTATCTAGCTCATAATCAGCCACTATCGCACCAACTGGCTCACCACCAAATTGTCCATATTCAGCTGAATAAATTTGTTTATAAAGTGTACTTTGAGTTATATCTAGATTATTTTCAAAATCATCTAAAATTTCTTCTTTTGTGGCATCTAAAAGATCAATTTTTACATTTTCATTAAAATTTGTTCTCTCGACCAAAAATCTAATTCCACGCCAAGTTGATTCTAGCTCTTGAAAAGATTTATTATGTAAAATTTCATCCATTTGAGCAGATAAAAGGGTATCAATGTGAGCTATCATTTCATCAAGTGCGAGCTTATTTATTTTATCTTCAGCATTATTTGTTGTGATTATATTTGAAATAAACTCAGCAACTCCTTGCTTTACAACACTATAACTCTCGTCATCTTTTGAATATTTACTCCTTTGCATTATGCTTTCAATGATAGGAGTTTTAACTTTAGTTTCAGACATTTTTATTCCTTATCTTGTTCGTCTTTAATCTCTAAAAGAAGTTGTTTTCTACTATCTTCATCTTTTATAGCTTCTAAAACCGCTTTTCTAAAATCAGGCATATTGCCCATAGGACCTTTTAATGCAACTAAAGCTTTTCTAAGCTGTAAAAGTTTTTTTAGCTCAGGAATTTGATTTATAATATTATCTGGATTAAAATCATGAATGCTTTCAAAATCAAGGTCAATATTTAAATCTTCATTGTTAGAATTTAGCTTATTTTTTACAGAGAAATTTGTATGAATATCTAAGCTTTTCATAACCTGATCAAAATTTATTTTATTGATAGAAATCACTTCACGATCTTCAAGTGGAGTTTGGTTTTCACCAGTTAAATTTGCAACTACCATAAGTTTTAATGGAAGCTCTACATCAGCCTCTTGGTCATTTGTCTTAGTTTTATAAACTATATTTATGCGTTCTTTTGGTGGGATTAGATTATCTGCCATAGTAACATCCTTTTTTCATAAATGATTTAAGAATTATATTTAAATAAAATTAAAGGTGATTTAAAAAAACATATTTTATCACACAAATGTTTTTGCCTTTATATATATGTCTGATAAATAATCTTTAAGCTCGGTATTTTCTATGAAATTAACTATTTGTGCATAGGTAGCTTTTGCATTATTATTCATACCTTGAGTAGTAAAAATTTTTGATAATTCAAGCATAAAATTAAGCTCACTTTGAGCACTTGAAGCATGCTTACTTTTATCTAGTTCTTTTATTAGATCTTCAAAACTCATATCTTTTTTACTATCACTGCTGGAAGTAAATTCCAAAGAGTTGCTTTTAATAAAAAATTTATTTATCTCTTCACTAAAAAAAGATTCTCCACTTTGGAATTTGAGCTTTTTTATATCTGGGAATTTATCAATAAAATTTAAAACCATATCACAAATAAGATCACTTTGCCTTGCAAGTCCAGCACTATTTAAAAACTCGCAAAATATCTTAATGCCTTCTATCCAAAATGGATTAAGCGCTAAATTTCTTATAAATTTTTCTAAATTATCAAGATTTAGTTCCTTACTTTTTTTAAAAAGCATAATCAGATTTTCATCAGGATAACGTATCTGTGTTATTTGGTCGCTACTTGATGGAAGTGCCTTTATTCTGCCCCACATTGCTTCAAAAATTAAAGCATAAGCGGTAAAATTTTTAATATCACTCTTTAAAAGCATTAGTGATAAATTTATAAAATATTCTCTAAATTCTCTATCATTAAATGTACTAATGTCATTGCCACTAAATGAAACGCTTTGATGGTAAGTTGGCTCAGTTTTAGTAATTACTTTTGGCTCTTTAGCTTTTAAAATTTCTTCTTTTTTTTCTTCTATATAAAGCGTATCAAAATGTGTACCAAGCTCTTGCGAAAGCTCAGGCACAAGGTCATTAAACGCTTTTGCGTCAGATTGATCCAAAGCTTTATCATTAGCTTGCGTAAAAAGCTCTATTGTTTGAGCTATTATCTTTTTTTTAGCAGGTAGTTGTTTTTCATTTTTTGCGAGTAAATTTGGCTCTTTTTTCAAAATAGATAGAAAAAAAGCAAAGGCTTTTATAAGTGTCTTAAAAGCCTCTTTGTCATTTAAATTTATAGCAGAAATCGCTAAAAAATTTAAAAGCTTGGCATCAATACTAAATTCACTTAATGCCTTTAAAGATGAGCTAAATACGTAATCCCACTTTATGCTATCATGCATCAAAGTTTTATACTTTGACATTTCATCAGTTAAACTAATATAAAGCTCATTCTCTAAAAAATCTTCATTAAATTTATTACAAAAATTATCTTGCACTTACTTGCTATCCATAAAATTCTCTATCTTATTATTTAGAACACTATTGTTTCTAATATTGTTTTGATCCATAGAATATGTACTATATAAAAATGCAGCTGCGATCATAGCAATAGCTAGCAAAATAAAATAAAATTTTAAACGCTTTAACGAAAATACCTCAAGAAAACTTTTCTTTGTCTGTTTTAAGTAACTCTTTTCAAATACGTTTTCATCGGCCTTTATGAGCGGAGAAACGGCTGCAGCTATATTTTCACAAAGATAAGAAATTTTTTCATTGCAATCTTCTTGTGTTTCATATTTTCCTTTATAGCCAAGCACCAAACAAGCATATATAAATTCTAAGAAATCTTTATTTTTACCAACATTTTCAAACCACTTATCCATAATGCCAAAGAATTTATTTCCACCTAGATTTTCATTAAAAAATCTTGTTGTCAGAGTATTATTGGCCCAAAAGCTGTTCATAAAAATTTCATTTTTTAGCAAGCTCTCATCTATAAAAACACAAAGACAATATCTAAGTCTAATAATATCGTCTTCCTCGTAAATGCCTAGATTTGATATCTTTGAAGTAGTGCTTAAGATATCGTTTATCAATTTTTCACGTAAATTTGCCATTTCACTTTGTGAAAAATTTTGTAATTTTGAAACCCTATTTGCCAAAAGAAGCAATGGTAACACATGATCTAGTGCAAGATTTGTGCCAAGACCCAAAAGATTTGTTTGACTTAAAACTGAGGTTTCATTTTGATTTTCGTTCATTTTTATCCTTATAATAAAGCCCACATTTTAATGTCAGCATTTGGTAAATTTGCCGTTATATAAACGCTAATCACATTTTGATTTGCAAAGCTTTTAAAAATTTCATCTTTTTTGTCTATCTTATAGTAGATATAATCGTTTAACTTCGGTAAAGTACTAGGAACAACAGAAATTTGCTCTACGTTTATACCTCTTAGCTGTGAAGAAACTATGCCTTTTATATTTGATTGAGTATGGATTTTGCACTGCTCTTTGAAATTTTTAAGAAGATACTCATTTTTCGTATCACTGTGAATAGCAAAATAAATTTCTGAGTTTTCAATAATACTTGGATTATCAAAAATACAGTCATAAAAGCCGTGATTATTTTTAACAATCTGTGCCATTATATATTTTGGAGATAAGATATGTGAGAACAAAAGTCTTAGATTATTTATTAAAGGTACAAAAGTTTGAGTTAGGTTATTGTGATCGTAGGCTATAAATTCACTAAAACTATTATCATGACTAAGTGCCAACAGATCAGCCTGAAAATCAACTAATTTTTCATACAAATACTCTGGGTGAAATTTATCTTTCTTTGACAAATAAGAGAATATTAAATGCCATTTTTTTAGCATATTTAGTGTTAAATACGTTGAAAAATCAAGTCTATTTTTAGCTTGATTAATACCTCCTAGCAACCCAAAATAACTCTCTTGATGTTGCTTTGTAGCAAAGCTAAGCTCCTCTATAAAATTTGTTATAAAGGTGTTTTTACTGATGTCAATACAAGTTGGAATAAATTTTTCGTCAAGTGTTATTTGTTTGTTTAGGTCTATATTTTTTATTTTACAAATTGGTATGCTAAGCTCGTAAGGCATCTTTGAGCCAAATACTCCAAGAGACGATCTTTGGCTCGCTAGGATTATATTTTCTTTATCTTGCGTAAAGGCCGAAGATAGCTCAAAATCATCTTTATCGTCTAACTCACTTAGTATATCGTTGCTAGCTTCATCATGCACTCTTGAGCTAATAAGTGCTTGCTTGGCTGTAAATTTTAGGTTTGGTAAATTATTTTGCAAGCTAATATCGACCAAACCTGAGCTAATAGGTAGTTTTAGCACTATAATGGCTGAGTTTAGCTCACTTGGGCTTATCTCAAGCGGCTCTGGTAATTCATCTTGATCTGGCGCGTTGAAAATCGTACCATCTTGAGAGATACAAGAAATTTTAGTTAGCCCTATTTTGCCTTGAAGCAAAAGATCGCTTGAAATTTCTAAATCTAAAACGCCATATAAATTTGAAAAAGAATAGATGGTTTTTAGGTTTAAATTTCTCTCAAAATATCTTTCTTGTTGCTCGAAATGAACCTTATCAACGTTCATTCCGTTATACCAAACGACTTTTAGCTTTTCAGACATTTTATTTGCTTGCTTGTATTTTAGAGCTACTAGCGTCTAAAACATTTACGCCATTTTTTGTTATTTCAAAAACTATATTTTTTTCTTTTATCTCTTTTGTGGCTTTGTAAGCCTTGATATTTGTCTTGCTCTGATCAGCATAAAGTACCAAAATACCAACATACGGAACCTCGTCAGGATATACATTTGTAAAAGCATATCTATTTGTATTTGGCTGAATTTGTGTTTTTATAGAGTCAATCTTGTCATAGCCTAGTATTTCACCATTTCTCTCGGCTAGATCGATAATGCTAGCTTCTTTAAATTTAGCCACATCTCTTAATTTATAAGCTATGATAGTTATAGGAACATTATCGCCATGATAGTTTAAATTTGAATTTGGCATATTGCTTATAATAAGATCTTTTGCACATCCTGTAAGAAATAGCATAAATACTAAAAAAGATAGAAATTTAAATATTTTTTTCATGAGTTCCTTTACCTGATTTTAATAATATAACTTTTGCGTAATTATATCTAAAAAATTTAGATGATGCTCATTTTAAAATTAATGTTCTTAAACAAAACTTTTATATCTGTTCTCATTCTTTTTTATCGTCTTTATTATTTTTATTATCTTTGCTGCTCATACTATCTACAGCCACCTGTGTGTTATTCCGGTAAAATATACTTGCTCCAGTTTCAGCCTCAGTCTGTAAATCCACATCGCCGACTTTTTATATTTACCCTCTTGTGGCGTTGTAGCCAATCCACATTATAAATACAAATATAGCCTGTACCAAAGAGACGCCGCCTATCGTGACGTCCATTTCTTTCAAATTCTTTTTCTGAAAGTCACTCTTTTTTATGCCGTTTTTTATCATAAAATATACATTTGTAAGTATGATTAATGCGACTACGGCATCAACATAATATTCTCCGAAAAGAAGTTTTAGAATTATTATACAAATAGCGCCTACTATAAAAAATGCTATTGACCCAAAAAATACAATCCAATTATTCTTCATTACTTATCTGCTTTTTTGTTTTATCTTTTTTACTTTCTACGCTATCTACAATAGCTTGTCCGGCTGTAGTAATAAAATTTGTTCCTACTTCGGCTGCGGTATGTAAATCTCTATCGCCAACTTTTATATTTTTACCAAAATTTCCTGCTATATTGCCGAATGCACCAAAAGTTCCACCAACAAAACCTTTTCCGACCACTCTCTCTACATCTAGATCTTTTGATGTATCTTTAAGCTGAGAGTATAGCTCGGTAGATGAGTTAACAAAAGCACCTCTGCCTACTGCTGAGAATAAACCACTAGCAGCTCCACCATATGCACCGCCTAATGCATTTATTACTACTTCTGTATGGTTAATATTTTTTAAAACTATTGCCGTTATTTATATACTGCGATCCAATATCTATACCTACGCCTATGGTGGCGCCTGCTACTATACCCGGTGTTTTTGAGCTATCATAAAATTTAATATCTTTTGTTACGTCTTTTATTAAAGTACTAGGACTGCTTTCCGAAGCAGAGAGCTTTGGTTTAGAGGCTGTCACTAAATAACCTTTATCGTTAGTAATTTTATAAACCTCTACCGGTTTATTATTTTTACCTAATTGTTGATATATCACTTTATTTCCCGTTATATCCATACTATGAGCTACATACTCTTTACCGTTATGTCTTAATATACCATCACTACCTAATTTTCCGCCTTTTGGTGTATTGGCTAATAGTTTTTCGTTTATTCTTTCAGTCATTCCTATTTTAAAGATATTTTTAAAATTTCTATTTATCACCGCTGTTTTGTTTATTTTTTAATTTTACATTTGTAAAATTAAACGAATTCTTACTTTTTTCAAATTTAGCTTTTTGCTTCTTTTGTTTTTTAGGGTTTCTATTCTGTGGTTTATCTGGTATAAATTTTTCAGGTCGAAAAGCCCCAAAAATCACGCCAATAGTAGAAATCCACGAAAAGATGCAAAAATAAACTAAATATCCATTTGATTTGTAGATTGTGAATTTAACGAGAAAGTAAAAAACAATAACAATAGGAATAAAAAATGATATACCTATTTTTAAAATTTTTATATTTTTAGATTTATTATAGATTATATAACAATGGCGAATAAACTTAAAACAAAAATATAGTACAAGCAAACCCAAAAAATATAAAATAATCCAAGCAACTAATGGGTGATGATTGGCTAAATATACGATTAAATCTACGATTTTATATTGAAATTCTCGCCAGAAAGCATTAAAAAAATCATTCATTACCACTACCGCCGATAGTATTGTCTTTTATTATATTGCGAAGATCATAATTTGCTCCTTGAAAAATTGTATGTCTAAAAATATTTCCACCATTTTCTATCATATTATTTAATAATTTATCTTTCCTATTTATTGATTTTGTATTTAAGAAATCTCTCCATTGTTTTGATATTGCCCCAATTGGATGCTTTACTTCTCGCAAAATTTGAGAAATTTGATGCGTATTTGGTATCATCGTCTCTATTTTTATTTATATCCCTATGATCTTGTATATCCATCGATCTTTGGTTTTCATGAGTTATGGTCTTTACTAGATCTTTCATATCGGTTATGTTTTTGAAATTTATATAACTAGCACCGGTTTGCAAACTCGTATAACCTTTTATTTCTTCGTCATTATATCCTCTTTCATTTTTTGTACGTAAGGCTATGCGGTATAGTCTTTCTCAAAGCTTTCTTGAAAGCCTTTAAGAAAATTATTTACAAAGGCTCTACTATGAAGCTCTTCATCTTTACCATCAAGCTTACTGAAGCTTAATGGCAGTAGCTGGATATTCCTTGGGGTATTTTAAAGGTGACCTAAAATAAAAGCTAGAAGCAAAAATTTAAAACAAATTTATTTTATGGTATTAAAAAGGTGATGACTTTATAATCATTGGAATTTTTAAGAGGCTGTCCCACTTTAGTAACTAAGTGTTCCACTCTTAAAGGAAATTTTAAAGAAAGGGAAAGAACAAAAGCATCACTGCTAGTGCCTAAAATAGGATGTTATGGTGTCACGGGGGAGACTTGAACTCCCGACCTCCGGCTTATGAGGGTTTAAAAATAAACCTTGTGTAAGCACCAAAAAGACGACACACAGCCAGTTTCACACTAAGTATCTGCTACATTTTGCTACAAAGTTATATTGCATAGGTAACAAAGATGCAATATCTAGTCAAACGAAATGGCATATACTACTTTAGAGTAGCTATCCCACTATATCTGAGGCCTTATTTTGGTAATAAAACCGAATATATAACCTCCTTCCTCACAAAACGCTTTGATACAGCAAAAAATCGTGCTAAGATCTACTCTATAATTTTTAACGCGATCAAAAAGGCATGGAAGATGAATTTGAGCAGCGAACTTATAGAGCACTTGGTGCTTATGCTTTTAAAAGCCAAGGAGGCCAAAAGTATCAAAGAGCATGATATGCTTGGCAGATATATAAATTTAGATGGGCTACTATCACTAAATTTGTTTTTAAAACAGAGTTTAAAAGAAGATGGCTTGCTCAGCGTCATATCAAAAGAGGTTGATGATATCTGCAAAAAGCTATCTTGCACTGACTCTCACACCAAAAAGCTTCTTGGCAAAAGAGTGCTTGAGGCAACGATAGATAACATAAATCACATATCATATAAGATGTGCAAAAACCAAAAGCTACTAAATGATAAGCAACAGACATTTGTACCACTTGGTAAAAAGCACAAGAGTGCAAATTTAGATGATAGTACTAAAGACGAGATAGCAAAAGGCGTTAAAGAGGCTAACATAGATAGCTATCAAGACGACATAGAGACTTTAAAAAGGCAGAATTTGGTGCTGCCTTTCACTAAAAAGTCCTTAAAACACTCTGTTAGTGAGCTAAGAGATGCCATAAATGAGCTAGCTAGGCAAAAGGGAGCACTCACACAAAACGATATCTTAAGAATATTTGGTTGTGAGTTATCACCAGATGGAGACAACGAGCTAAGCGATGATCTAAAATTTGGATATGGAAATTTAAATGATCCTACCTTTGGTGGTCAGGTAAAGCTATATAAGGCAGATAAATATAAAGATAAAGGCATAGTTTTAAGTGACATTGGAACCAAAGATCTTGCGATAGATGACACAAGTGATGCTAGTGGCATGACTTTCAATGAAGCTATAAATTTCTTTCAAAAGCTCTTCTCAAATAGAGCTAAAAGTCTTAGATACAAACTAGACTCTTCTACTAAAAATGAGAGTAAAGCTAACTTGATCACGCTAAATAGCGCATTTAAAAACTATGTATCAAACACGAGTATTTCAAACAACTGGAGTGATAGCACATTTGGTCTTGTTAGACATGTAGGAAAGCTAATGTCTATGAAATTTGGTTATGAGCTAGATATTAAAAAGATAAAAAGAGATGACTTGCTAAATTTCAGAAATATCTTACTACAACTACCAACCAAGCTCTCTCAAAATAGTCTCTATAAAGATAAGAGCTTAAATGAGATCATAGCTTTAGCAAAAGATAGACCAAAAATTTCTAAATCAACCATTAAGAAGTATATTGTTAGAGTTAGTGAGTTTTTTAAATATTGCTACGATAGCGACTATATAGATAAGAACCCAGCTGTGGATCTACAAATAAATTTAAACCAGGATGACGTTACAAATAAAAATCCTTATGAAGATAGTGACGTAAACGCACTTTTGGATATTGTGAGTAAGATTAGATCAAGTGGCGATACCAAAAGTCAAAGAATTAGCAAAGATGAGCTATTTTTCGTTACTCATATAGCAGCTTATTCTGGCATGAGACTAAATGAGATAATACAGCTAAACACAGATGATATAGTTGAAAAATATAACATAGTATGCTTTAGTTTAAATACAAAAATAGATGTAAAAACAGGCAAGAGTAAGACTTTAAAGACTAGAAACTCTGTAAGGATAGTTCCTATCCACTCTAAGTTAAGTAGCATTGGGCTGTTTGAATTTATAGAGAGTAAAAAGAAGCTAGCTAGGAAATGTGACAAAGCAGTTAGGTTATTTAGCTGTGATAATAAAGACTTCTCTGAATATTTTAGAAAGAAGATCAATACTAAAGTTGTAAAAGATAGTGATAAAACAAGGACATTTCACTCATTTAGACACACTTTCATAAACAAGCTCATCCAAAGCGGCCAGAGGGTCGAGCATATAGCTTGCCCTTGTAGGGCATGAACAACAATACAAGATCACTATGAATACTTATGGCGAACCAGTAACTCCGAAAATTCTAAAGGATCTAGTTGAAGAGGTAAATTTTTATCAAGGAGGGGAAGGGTGAGTGCTTTTTAATTGTAAATGTATATAGTCATTTACAATAAAAATATACTTGTATTTAAATAACAATCTTATTTGTATCTTATCACATATCTTTTTATGATATAATTGTATTGCATTACATATTTAAAGGGTAAATCTTGCTAGATCAACTTTTTTTAAAGAGCAATGACCTTATAAGGTTAAATAATCATAAATTCAAAAGATATTTTATAGATTCCAAGGATTTATCTCATAGGCTTATTGTTATCCTTGGGCAAAGAGGTATAGGTAAAACAACTACTTTGGCTCAGCTTGCCAGTAAAAACAAAGATAGTCTTTACTTAAGTCTAGATGACATAGAGATATCAAACGATATAACCTCGATTATAAGAGAGTTTGTATTAAATGGTGGAAAGCATCTATACCTAGATGAAATTCATAAGAGTAAAGACATATCGGCTGTATTAAAATTTGCCTATGATAATTTTAAAGAGTTAAACATAGTAGCTACTGGCTCATCTGCTCTTGAAGTGTTAAAAAACTCTCATGATTTAAGTAGAAGAGCGATCGTATATAAGATGATTGGAATGAGTTTTAGGGAGTATGCAGGGCTAAGATACGACATAAATTTAGAAGCGGTTGAGCTTACAAATTTGCTCGCAAGCCATCAGGAGATAGCTGTTGATATTATTAATACTTTAAAACAAAAAGAGCTAGCAGTCATTAAGCTTTTCAGAGAGTATCTAAAGGTAGGCTACTACCCATATTATAACGATATGCCAAATGATACTGCCTTTTATCGGACTCTAAAACAAAGTATAGAGGCTACGATAGATAGCGATCTTTTAAGCATATATCCAAATTTAAACGGCAACACAGCAAGAAAGCTAAAGATCTTAACTCATGCTATAAGCACAAACGTCCCATATCAACCAAACTACTCAAGCCTAAAATCGCTTGTTGATATAAGGGATGATAGGACGCTAAAAGAGTATCTTGCTATGCTTGATAGTGCTGGACTTATAAGGCTTTTAATGAAAAACGAGCTTGCTATAAAAAATATGGATAAGGCAGACAAAATTTACCTTGAAAATACAAATTTAATGTATATAAATAGCCCAGAAATAGGAAATGTGAGAGAAACATTCTTTGCCAATCAGCTTGGAAATATTACTGAAATTTACTCAGGCAAAGCCGGAGATTTTATAGTAGGCGAATTTGTCTTTGAAATAGGCGGAGCCAAAAAGAGCTTTGAGCAGATTAAGGATATGCCAAATTCATTTATAGTGGCAGATGATATTGAAGTAGGGGTTGGAAATAAAATTCCACTTTGGCTGTTTGGGTTTTTATACTAGCACTACTTTGGCAATAAACTATTGCTAGTATAAAAAGCAATTGTGGAAAAATCACCTTGACTCAAGACAAATTAAGCGTTTAGTTATGACTTCGTCTTACTGCTTGTTAAATCTCTTATTAATTTCAATTGCACAAACCTACAAGAGCAAAATCAAATTAACACGCCTGAAATAAGTTTAAAATAAGCTTTAATATAAAAAAATTATTAGTAATATATATTTTAATAGCATAAAAATATAACAAAAAAATATATTTATACTTGTAAAAATATATTTTTTAATGTATATTTAATAAATAAAAGCCTAATATTTTATGATATTAAATTTCAGCAAGAAAGGAGAAAACATGGAATTTTTAATGGTTCTTATGTTTTTCGTCGCAGCTCTTTTGCTGTGGCTCAAGCCTGAGAAAAAGCGCGCGGTTATGGGCTTTGGTATTGCAGGTGTCGCGATACTCGTCATCATGATGGCATGGGTAAATAAATTTGCCGTCGTGCCTATGGGAAATTTCTAGGAGCGAGCGATGGAAAGTATGCAAGATAAAATGTCTCAAAGCTTCACCCGCAGCACCGAAATTTCTGCGGGCTGGGGCGATGATGAGAAGCTATTTTTCAACCTTTTTGCCCTCGCGGCGCTCGCTCTCATCGCTTTGCCAGTAGGTATCGCATGCCTTGTTTTGGGCTTTGGTATGGGCGATAGTCCCTGTATTATGTGTTGGCATGAGAGATTTTGCATGGTAGCGATCTCGTTTATGGCGCTAGTTATCGTTAGATACGGCTTTAAGGTCAAATACCTCGCTGCAATCCTCTTTTTAGCGTGCCTTGGGCTTTACGACGGCTTTTTACACTATAGCCTTGACGGCACGGGCGGCGGCTACCTCGACATCAAGCAAGGCTTCGGGCTTGAAATTTTAGGCGCACACACGCAGTTTTGGGTCGTAGTGGTACATTTTTGCGTCATTATATTTTTGGGTGTGATTTTGCTGCTAGGCAAAAACGTAGGTAAAATAATGCAAAAAAGCGAAGAGGGCGCATACGGCGCGGTTTTACCCAAATTTGCGCTAGGCAAGATAGCCGTGGTGGCCTTTGCTATCATCATGGCTTTTAACTGCATCCAGGCTTTCATCACGGCAGGCCCTCCGCCCTATCTAGCCTCCGCGACGCCTTCGCGCATGAGCATCGATCCGTCAAAGTGGTTTTGGGAGCTTGATCACTGGGAAGAAACCGAAATTGATTTTCGCGAAAGCTGGAATCCAAAACTACCGAATTTACCGAAGTGAGGCTGAAGATGAAAAGATTTCTAAATTTAACCCTTTTGTGCGCTGCACTGGCGCTGGGCGGTGAGTTTAATCTAAATCCTGCGGATGGCGCAGTGGTAAATTTAACGCCGCTACGCAAAATCGGCGAGATAACGCCAAATTTAAACAACAATAATCCCGTCACAGGGCTTGACTACGACGCGGCAAGCGGAAACTTCTTGCTCGGTACGCTAAAATTCGAGCTCTACGAAATGGATGGCGAGCTAAAAACCGTAAAAAACTATCTACGAAGCACACCCGATTGGATAATCCAAATGGAGGAGACCGTCGCAGCGAGTTTTTTTAAAGGCTCGGTAGGGCTCATGAGCTATAATAAAACCTATGAGTTTTTCAAGCCTGCACCGAATCAAAGTAAAGAGGAAGCGAACAAAGCGTGGCGCTATCTGCACGACGGATACGAAAATTTCACGCTCGATTTCAAGGACCGCTACTCCACTGTGCGCGCCAAACAGCAGTTCATCCTTTCGTGGGATCACTCGGATTTCTACGGCGAGTTTTTCATCGCTAGCGTGCCGGATAACATAAAGCAAAGCTGGAGCATAGCGAGCTTTAGCGATGCCGACAACATGCTCTCGACCGAGTTCGTGCCGAGCTTCGATGAGGCTCTCGGCGTAAAGGACGGCAGGGATATAAACGACTACTATATCACGGGTATGGATGCGCAAGGCGAGTTTGTTTATCTTCTCTCAAAGCAATACTCAAGCATCCTAAAGCTCGATCCGCGCAGCAGAAAGATCGTGGAGGTTTATAGCTTTGAAGGTACGAGCGATGCCCATGCGCTCGCTATCAAAGAAAGTAAATTCTACGTCGCGTCCAGAGAGGACGGTGTGAATAAAATTTTTATTTTCGAGAGATAAAATTTAAGCCGTCTTTGGGCGGCTTTTATTTCTTTAATTTCTGCAAAAAATCAATATCTTTATTGCTGTTTCTTTTTTTGAAGCTTTCTAGAATTTTCTTTTCGACTTCCGGTGACCAATATATTTGTAGATTTTCCTTCGCTCTGGTTATTGCTGTATAAAAAATATTATGCGTTATCATTTCATCAACTTCGCTACTTATTACTACTTTTACAGTTTTGTACTCCAAACCTTGTGCTTTATGAATTGAAATGGCGTATGCCACATGGAACGGCACAACAGTTTCTTCATCATTATTTTCAGGATTCCCCTCCTCATCAGCCGTTCCGTATTGATTAACATAAAATTTTATCACCGATTTATCGCTATTCTCCAATAACTCAAAATCATACTTTTGTGCATCTAGTCCAGTTATTGATTTTTCAAGTTCGATGCTAAACCAAATTCGTTTTTCTTCAAGCTCAATATTAACAATTTTTCCTTTCATATTATTGTAAATAAGTGGTTTAAATCTTTCTACCTCATTAAACAAAATAGGATCGCCGATCTTATATCTATGAAGACCCCATTCTACAGCTTTTGCTTTATTGTTTTCTTGCAAAATAGTATTTAGGTTATTAATACCATATAATCCATCGTAATTAAGACATAAAACAATCTCATCATCACTAGCTTCAAAACTTAAATCTTCTAATTTTTGCGAATAGCTTTCTCTTTGTAGAATTTCACTAATACAATCACCAAAACTTCTTACTTCATCCCAAAGTTTTAAAAGTTTTTTATCTTTTGTTCTATATGTTTTTTCTAATGTAAAAGTTGCTTTATCAAGAAAGCTCTGAGCGATTTTAAACCAATTGCCAAATGATATCGCTTCTATCTGATATATGTCTCCTACTAAGAGAATGAGCTCAAATTTTACTTTATTAAGTACTTTTTGCATATCATCATTACTTATTGTACTACATTCATCGATAATTAAAACATCGCATTTTGTGTCTGTACCAGCTATTAATTTAGCAACTGTTTTAAATTCACTTTTTGAGCTCGCAGCAATACGTCTTTTTAAATTATCTACAGCAGTATTTGTATTGGCTAAAAATATTTTACTATTTTCTTTAAAAAATTGTGATACGTAATCAATTAAAGTCGTTTTACCAGTACCGGCTGCGCCATAAATCAAGGCGACTTTTGATTTCTCAAATAGATTAATAACAATATTTTCTTTTTCTTTATCATCAATTAGCGTCAAATTGTTCTTTATCCACTCTTTTACAGAATTTGAGTAGTTTTGAATACCGCTCTGTGTCAATTTGTCAAGCCCATCAATAATTTCGATAGATTTTTCGACATACTCTTTGATATAAAAGTGACTTTGAAATTCCTCAATTCTCCTACCGGTATGCCCTTTGGGATTGTTTTTATTTCCTGGCCATAATTTTGAGTTAAATTGAGATCTTAGATTATCTATATTGTTAAAATTAAATTCCTTTTTATCAACAAATAAGCTTCCGCTATTTTCAATCCTACTTTTTACTGCCCTAGCAAATAATTCATGCTCTCTTCTGCTTGTATCCATACATTCTAACAAATCATAAAAGCTAGGATTGTGATTTATTAAAGATGTAGCAAACGGCATTTCCTCAAATGGAAGGCATTTTGAATTTAGCTTTAAATCTGATAGGCATCTATCTTCATTATTTGGAAGTTGCTTTTTTATTACTTGATTACGTAAGTTGTGCAGTAAATACCTAATTGTATTTCTACCATCTTTGGTAACTGCCTTTGCCTTATCTAAAATATCAAAAATATGCGAAACTTGTCCTTTAGAAATAATGTTTCTTTTTATATCTTGGTAATCATAACTATCAATCAAATCGACTAGGCTAATTTTCTTACGTGTCAAAAATTGCATTAATTCTTTATATTCGCTTGTTCTATTTATTTTTTGACTACATTCAAAAATCTTACCAAAATTTTGCAGTTCAGCTGGTCTAATAGAAACTTCCCAACTGTCAATGATTTTTACCTGTAGTGATTTGTTTAGAATTTCTATATTTTCATTACGAATCCATAAATTGACAGTATAATTATCAAAAATTCTAAATTTACAAAATGCAATTAGTTTATCAAATTTGCTAAAAGTATCAACAGCATTAACAAATGTTACCTCATAATAAATTTGTTCTTTTACTATAAAGGGCTTTACCTTTGTCACATAGTAAGCATTGCTTTCTTTGCCGGAATTACTTAAAACATTTTTATTTTCTATCTTTTCTACAATTTTTTCATAGTATTCCATAAATTTCTTATCTAAATTAAGCGGGAATTTGTCAAGATTTCTAAGTACTTCAATATTGTATCGCTCTCTTAAAAAATTTTTACACTCGACCAAATACATAAAATACTTAAGCATTAAACGTTCGGATGAATTTTCACTAAGTGTGTAATGCGAGACAGATTTATCTAAAAAATTATGGAAACGAATTAAAAAAGTAAAATTTCCGCCCTTTGATTTGATATATTTAATAGCATTTTCATTAATTGTCTGCTGATACTCATTGGTATCTATTTTTTCTTCACTAGAGTGAATTTTTTGAAAAATATACTCTACTAAATTTCTAAGCTGAGATAAGATAGCTTGGCTAACAAATCCTCGCTCGTCACACAATTTGTTGTTCGCAAGATTTTTATCTATATTTTCACAAGTTCTTAATATTTGGTCCTCAAAATCCATGTTTATTCCTAAATAAAGTATTTACGTATTTTATCGAATCTTTTAAAAATATTTTTAAGATATTTTAATAGGTCGGACTTTCATCCGACCCAAGTATCAGAAAAAGGGAGAAACTAAAATATATATACCGCGCCGAGCACGATAAACGCCCTTAGGCAGAAGCCGCCCACAAGTACGCCATATTCGTTATAAACGCAGCTTTTTACCTCCTCGCTGCCGTGCGCGCAGACGCTGCCGTCTGCATTCACGCTGCAGCTGCGAAGCATAAATTTGCTTCCGCCTAGCAGCGGCAAAGCAAGCCCAAATACGACAAAGCCTATCCAAAACATCGGCGCAAGCGGGCCGCTAACTATCTTAGTCACGCTAGCCATGCCCGCAGCCTCGCTTCTCACGCTAGCAAATAGCGCTAGCACCGCAACAATCTCAAGTGCGACTAAAACGACGTGAAATTTATGCGCGCAGTGGCTTAGCCCGTACCCCGCATTTAGCGTAGCGGCGGCATTTGCACTAAGCCCCGTAGAAATCGCAGAGATCGTAAATAAAATCGGCAGCCACACGCTAGCCCAAAGCGGAATCGCCTTTACGACGTAAAGTAGTAGCCCCGTATATCCCATCACTCCAAGCGCCAGAATGGCTCCGAGCGTGAGCATCATGTCGCAAATTTTACCGCTCTTTTTGATCTGCAAAAGCACCAAAACGCTGACTATGATGAAAAACGTAAGTAGATACGTACCTATGCTCATCATCGAAACCGGGCGCGTATAGAGCTGTAAAATTTTAATAGGATTTATAGCAGCGCTCGGTGCCAAGTCAAATAGCAAAAGCGCAGTTCCTATTATTACCGCAACGGGTGCTAGCAGAAAGCCGAATTTATAAAATCTCTCGTTTAACGAGCCCAAAAAGCCCTTATAAGCCAAAGCCGAGCACAAAAATGCCCCGGCGCCTAAACCGCCCAAAAATAGATAGATGACTATGAGCCATCCCCAAGTTGTTTGTTCCATTATCTATCCTTTAACTCTTAAAAGTTAGAAGAGCTCTTGATTGCTCTATCTCGTTTTCAAGATATAAATTTAAAAAATCAGCAAAGCTCACATAAGCTTCTAAATTTGTAGCTTCCTTACAGCGAGAGCTAAATTTATAAAACCACTCAAACGGATGAGTGCGGATGAAGTCATATTTTTTATGTAAAATTTCATCCATTTTCTCTTTTTCGTCTGCTTGTAAGGCATTGAAACTTAGAAAGTAAAGGTATTGCAGCTCGTATCCGATGAAGTCATCTGGAAATTTATCAAACTGCTCTTTACTAAGCTTTAGTCCAGAGCTTTCATAAAAGCTTCGCACCTGCATAGTCTTCTCGCCAAACATCGTTTTATAATCAAAATAAACCGACTCATATGGCTCAGCTTTTGGGTGTCTTGGCCCTACAAAAAGCCTGTTAAATTCATATCTTAGCTCGTCTAGCAAATTTAGATCATCTTTGCACTTATTTAGCCAAAGTATGAAGTTGTGATTTTTAAATTTATCACTAAAATTAAGGCTTAGGCTTATGAGCTCATCTAAATTTTGCTCTCTAAGCTCTACTAAGAAAAATCGCCTTAAAAAGTCTTCAACACTAAGGCTAACGCTAAGCTTTTCTTTGATCTTACCCATCTTTTACTCTTTAGTGTATGAATTCGTTTCGCTTCATTCTTGGATAAAAGCGGATGTTTGGCTTGGTAAAGAAGTGCTTAAAGCCTGGCATCTCTTTTTGCATACCAGCGCTGTCGCTGACGTTGCTATCAACCAGTTTTAGTACTCCACACGGACAGCCTGCTACACAAGCTGGCTCTTCGCCACGCTCAAGTTTTTCAGCGCAGAGATTGCACTTTTGAGCTTTACCGTCCTTGCCTTTTGTGATAGAGCCATAAGGGCAAGCCATCAAGCAGTATCCACAGCCTATGCACTTATCATGAAGTGGCTGTACGACACCATTTTCTAGCTTGATATATGCTCCAACTGGGCAGACATCCATACAGGCTGGCTCATCGCAGTGATGGCAAGAGTGAGTTATAAAGATCTCTTTTTCTATGCCATCTTCGTGTATCATAAGGCCATCAACATGTCTCCAGTTGATATCTGGATCTTGGTTGTGATAGACTTGACATGAAATTTCACAAGCCTTGCAGCCTATACAAAAGTTATAATCAAATAAAAAACCTTGTTTTCTTTTCATCTTAGACCCCTTTACATCTCTTGTTTAGCTGCTTTTTTTACTTCACAAAAGCTAGCTGTATAGGTTGAGCCATTTCCTAGGTCACTAACGCCATCAGAGCAAAGTATATTTGCCCCAGTTCTTGATTTAGTCACTTTTACCCAGATGTTGTTCCACGCATAGACTATGCCTGGGTTCATTTGATTTGTCTCGACTGCTGTAAAGACGGCTGTTCCCTTTTCATTTGTTGCCTCAACTGTGTCTCCGTTTTTGATACCGCGAGCCTCCATATCTTCACGTGTCATAAATAACTCAGCATTGCCTTTAACGATAACCCTTTTTAGGATATAAGGCATATTGCCCCAGTTTGAGTTGTCTTGGAGCTGAGTACCTGGCGTCATGAAATAAAGCGGATATTTTTTGAGATAGTCTTTTCCAAATTTATTGCTCTTTTCATAGTAGTCCCAGTCAGTTTCAAGGTCTATTACTGGATGATATCCTGCGTCTTTAAAGGTTTGTGAGTAAAGCTCGCATTTTCCACTCTTTGTACCAAATATTAGTTTGTCTTTTGGTGTATAAGGGTAGTACGGGAACTGATCTTTCATCGTTTCAGGCGTTCTAAATGGCTTGATCCAGCCGACTGATTTTAGTTTTTCATAGGTGATGTTTTGTTTTTTGGCAAATTCTGTATCCAAAAAGCGTCTGCAAACTGTTTCGCTATCCCAGTTAAAGCACTCTTCTGTATAGCCCATCGCTTTTGCAAGAGCGTTGAAGAACTCTAAATTTGTCTTAGCTTCGCCAAGAGGTTTTACACTTTGAGCGTTGTAACAAACATATCCAGAAATTTGGTCGTTTTGGATATCCTCACTCTCCATAAATGTAACACCAGGTAGCACATAGTCAGCATAGTCGCAAGTATCGATATCATATGGATCAAGGACAACTAAGAAGAAGTCATCGTCCATTATGCGTTTTTTGATCAAATTTGTATTTGGCGCTGTTACCATTAAATTTGAGTTGTAGTTGATACATGCTCTAATGACCGTGTTTATAGGCTTGTCAAGATATGTTGGATTTTCTTTTTGTATGCCTTTACCAAATTCTATATAGCTTACTTACTGTCTTTCTATCTTTTTGCCATCTTTATCTTTTGGAGATAGGTCTGGCATACAGTTGTCGAAATTAAAGCAGCCTTTTACATGCACATATGCCCAAAATAGTCCGCCACCAAGCTTTGTCAAGGCGCCAGTTAAAACTGGTAAAAATGTAACCGCACGAACAAGTCTTGCTCCGTTAAAGTGTCTTTGTCCGCCGTCGCCGTGCATGATAGCTGGTGCTTTTGCGTGAGCGTACTCTCTAGCAAAGACTTTTATCTGATCCACACTTGCTCCGCACATCTCAGATAGCTCGCCATAGGTATAGAGTGAGCACTCGTGCACTAGATCTTCAAAGCCTGTTGTGTATTTTTCTACAAATTCATGATCATATAGATCTTCTTCTATTAAAAATTTACAGACCGCTAGACAAAATGCAGGGTCACTAGATGGTTTTAGCTGGATAAACATATCAGCTTGGTTTGCAAGAGGAATTCTTATCGTATTTATAACGATGATCTTTCCGCCTCTTTTTTTAACGCGGTGAGCAAATCTTATCCAGTGTACGGCTGTGTAAGCTTCGTTTGATCCCCAGCTAATGTACATATCACTCTCATCGATCTCAAGTGCATCTTTTGAGAAGTCAGTACCTATAACGCTAGGAGTACCCGCGTATCTTGGCCAGTCACAAGGGTTTCTAACAAGCCTTGTGGCTCCATATTTTTCAAAGAAATTTCCCGGTGCGATAGTTTTCGAGATATGTCCTTCGTTGCCAGAGTAGACAAACTCAGTCAAAGCCTCGCCGCCAAATTTCTCTTTTATCTCAGTTAGCTTTGCAGCTATCTCTTTTAGGGCTTGATCCCAGCTTATCTTTTCCCATTTTCCTTCGCCCTTTTTGCCGACTCTTTTCATAGGGTGCATGATACGGTCGGCGTTATATAGGTGCATGGCGTAGGTGTGACCCTTGACGCAGACTGTGCCTTGCGTTAGAGGGTGTTTTGGATCGCCCTTTATGCTTACCATTTTGCCGTCTTTGATCTCAGCGATCATCGAACAGGCGTCACGGCAGTTTCTGGGACAGGTTAGGTAGTGGTACTCTACATTTTCCTCGTTCTTATAGGATTTTGGGTTAAAATCCACCTCAAATTGCTCCATACCAAATAGACTAGGAGCTGTTCCAGCTGCTGCTAGAGCTGCTCCGGTGCCTTTTAGGAAAGAACGTCTTTGCATGTTTTCTCCTTAAATTTGATGGCTATTTCATCTCAAAGATAAAAACTTTATTCTCTTTGTCTTCTCGTGAGAAGATGTAAAATTTATTATCTTTGATCGCTAATGCTCTTGGGTTGTTTACCCCACTAAAACTAAATGCCTCGTCTATCTCTTTGGTGGTCAAATTTAACTTTAAAATAGTTGAGAAATTTTTGCTTAAAAGATAGAGCGCATCGGGCTCTACGTCGATGCCAGTAATGTAGTAATTGTTTAAATTTCTACCCTCTTTTAGCTGTAAATTTGCTCCAGCTTTTGGTACAAATTCTTCTAAGATCATCTTATCGTCGCCGTCAAATATAGCGACACTCCAGTAGTCTCTAACGTCATTTGGCACGCTAGCTGTGAAAAATTTATTCTCACTTTCTAGGTAGTCCCAGCCTAAGATGTACTGCTGTTTTGATCTAATGGTAGAAAATCTGCCCTTGTTACCAAGGTCATTTAGCTTCCACGCGTCATATCCAGCCAATAGGTGCCTCCACTGGCTATTTTGCTCATCTTTACTAAGGTTACTAGCTGGCTCATAGAAGACAAAAGTCTTGTTGTAACTTATCATGCCAAGCTCTTTTTTGTACCAAGTAGCTCCGACTGTTGCTTCCATCTCCATTATAAAATGTCGGTCGTGCTTAGCATAACTTAGAGGCTTTAAATTCTCATCTGCGATGTAAAATTCATTGTCGTTTGAGACAAGAGCGAACTGCTTTTTGCCTTCATCGTAGTCAGCTCCAGTTATTGCATTATCATTTTGCAAATTTAGAGTGAGCGTATCTTTAAGACCTAGCTCTTTTATGTTTTGGATAGCTCCATTTTTGCTATCCATGTCAAAGCTAAAACCAAAAGCAAGGCTTACTAATGCGATAAAAAATATTATCTTTTTCATCTTTTACTCCTTACTTTACTAGGTCTGGAAGCTCAGGGTTCCAGTCAAATCTAAAGTCAAGTGAGCTATCCCAGTGGTCTTTTTCCCAGAACCATTTTGAAGGATCGATGCTCATTCTAGGTGGTGTGCTAGATCCTAGATATGGTGGTGGACCAGAAGCTATAAAGGCTTGAACGCAGTTTGCAAGTATGATCACGATAAAGACCAAATTTGCAAATTTGCCAAGTGGCAAGCAGCTTAGAAAGTCGCCGTATTCGCCATTTGAGCTTTTTTGCATTATAAGGCCTAAGTTTTTGCTAAACAAAAATATAAGAGCCAAAAATATGATCACACAAAAATCAACAACCATAACCCAAAACTGAGTGTGGGCACCTAAAATTTCAAGGCCAAAACCTTGTTTGATGTCAAGATAGCCACCAAATGTTCCATCTAGGCTGTAGTGGATAAAGCCGTTAAATATGCCCCAGCAAGCCATTAGTAAAAGTGCTGCCAGATAGCCAGGCTTTAGTCCGTACCTGATGATGAAAAGTGCTATTAGGCTGATAGCTATCATCGTGATCCTCTCGGCCCAGCACATTATGCAAGGGTTATCACCTAGTCCAAAGCCAAGCACCAAGCAGGCGATACCAACTGGAAGTGCCACAAGAGCGGTGATGGCTAGTGACATAAGGTTGAAAAAGCCTTGTTCGTTTGCTGGGATTTCATTTTGTTTCGTTTGCATCTTGCCCTCCTAAAAGTTGCCTATTGGCAAGACTACCCATAAATTTACGTAAAACTCTAGTGCAACCAGTATTACGCACCCCAAAGCCAAGCAGGACGTTGCTATTTTTTTCATCTGCGGCTTTATATATAAGATAAGACCACTGATCAGAAATAGCGTCAAAATTAGAAATTCCATTTTGAGCTCCCAATTTGTAAATTTTAAAATCTAAGCATGCTTATCTGAGAAAAATAATATAACTATATTTATTAAATTTAGTTTAAAAAATATATTTTTATAGCTAATTTCTACTTTATAAAATAAAAATTTGTAAATAAAAATATATTTATACAAAAATATTTTATATAATTAATCTATATTTAATTAAATTAATATTAATTTTTATAGAATTATTTTTATTAATTAGTTTGTAAATTCAAATTAGCTTAAAGAATAGTTATGTAATATTTTTGCATAAGGTAAAAAGGGGCGGTAATGGAAAATATATTTTTGGAATCATATGATGTTTTTAAGGTATGTAAATCCCCAAGCAAATTAAAAATTTATGATGAATTTTTGCAAAATAATAAAAGGTACTCTATAACACGTTGCTACTACGTCATCGTGGTGGATAATACATTTTTAACCTACTCACATCTCATGGTCTATGAGCAGCTACTCTATCTTTTGTACTCACAAAATAAACTAAAAAATGGCAACTTTTCACTTACCCTTAAAAAAGCAGAGCTTGCTAAGAAATTTAAAACAGATATCACAAAAAGTGCCACCGATACGATAAAGTGCTTTTATGAGATGCAGGACGTGAAAATTTCAATCTTTGTTAAAGACAAGATCGAAAAGCAGATGAATATAATCGAATTTATAGATGCAGAGCAAACCGACAAATATGGCGAGCTACAAGATGAGATAAATGTTAGGCTAAATCCAGAATTTGTAAAGCTTTACCGCTGCATCTATCTTGATAAGATCGAGTATTTAAATAGCTTTGATATAGAGCAAGGTAGCTTCATAAGATACTTCATGCAGCACGAGCTAGATGGTGGCGTAAGAAGCTCAGCTATTATCGATAAAATGGGCGTTTTAAACTATCTCTCTTTTGCTTATAAAAAGCGCTTTGAGCAAGAGGTGGCAAATGTTAGCTTTTATTATAAAAATGAAAAATACGAGATAAAAGATGGCTTTGTAGTAGTCACAAATCACGAAAATAGAGTGATGGATAATCAAAATGCCTCTATTGAGCTTTTTGGTCTTATTTACGAGCAGATCACTAAAAACTGCACCAAAAACATCGTACTAAATGACGCAAATTTGCAAAATTATTATGCTAGATTTGGTAAATTTGAGACAAATCAAACTATCTTTAAAATTTTTAGCAACATGGAGCTCATGCTAAATCACTCAATGCAAAAGGAAAATACCAAAATTTCTTTCTTCTCTCACTTTTTTGAAAGCATAGTCTGCAAAAGAGATACGGAGCTTGAAATTTTGATCGAGCTAAATCAAAAAGGCTTTGAATATATCATCTCACGAAGTGCAAATTTGGACTTTTATAACGTAGAGTCGGCTGACTACGGACTTACTTCATATCCAGCTAGCTCTTGTGCTGTGGGTGGAAATTTCTAAATTTAGTTGATTTTATCTTTTAGTTTAGCAATAATTTCGTCAAGCTTTCCGCCATCTTGAGCGTTTTTTAGGCACTCATTTATCTCGGTCATCTTTTTGGTAAATTCGTTTTTTATAATGCCAGCTACAAATTCCTCGCTGTTAGTCTCGTCTAAGATAGGATACATATCTCGCCAGATATCTTTGATCCACCAGCCGCATTTTGATATGCAAGGAAACTCTTTAAGCTCGCCAAGCTTTAGGTCCATCATAACTTCATCAGAGTACTTGATATCGTCTGTGACAAAGTCTTTATGTATGCTATCAAAGCTCGTAAACATGCGGTAGCCAAGGCTTGATACGTTGTTTTCAGAGCAAATTCTAAACTGAAAAACATTATCTTCATAGTCTAAATTCGATATGCAAATTTGATGTTTTTGGGTGAAATTTGGAAACGAGTTAAACCTTTTATCATCTATGTCAAGCTGCCACTTTGAGCCGCTATCGCTAGTTAAAAACTCTTTAAAGCTTAATTGTACAAATTCTTTATAGCTCATCTCATCAGCTGTGAAAAAGTCATAGTTGCTACTGTTTTTTTCTTTAAAATCTTTAAATTTCATATTGTTTCCTATTAAATATCATCTCGAACTTATCCAAAACGATATTTCACTATTCTATGATAATTTATCTTATTGATCTTTAAAATTTTAATCAGATTTTCTAAAACTTATTCTATATTCTTTATCCTTTTTTGAGTGCTATAACGACCTTTGAGTCTATTTTAGTATATTAGAAACCACACGATTTATTAGTTACCTTATAATTAATAAGAGAATTGTTCACTGTGGATAAAAAAGTTAAAATTAATCTTGCTAATATGGATTATAAAACATGTAAGATAGAACTTAGAATTTAGAGATATCGCCTTCTTTGAAAAAAATATTTATAGAGCAAGTAGATAAAATTATTTGGAGCAATAAAATCGCGTCCTCAACTACCAACCTTGCAGGTGGTGATCTTGTAAAAGAGATCGAAGTGTTTGAGGTATCTTTAAAGAGCCCAAGCCTAGATGATGAGCTATTGCGCCATATAGATAGAGCGGTGCCGTATCATATAGTTTTTATCTTAGAGTACCAAGACAGATATAAAGTTTGCATTAGCTACAAAGAGACCGCTATATCTGGAAATATGGCTTTCAAAGTAAATTCGTACTACTATACCGACTGGCAGAACAAGCAAGATTTGCATTTAAAGCTAGAAAGCTTAAATCTTGACACAGCCTATGAAAATTTTATTCGTCAAATAGCTGGCGATAAATTACAAAATTTGATTTTAGGCGAAAGCCTTAAAGAGTCTGTAGCTAGGTTGGAGCAAAAGGAGCTTTTACAAAGGCAAATTTTAGCGTTAGAGTCTAAAATTCTCAAAGAAAAGCAGCTACTCTTAAGAATGATGAAAAGCGACGGCGATTATACAGCATATTACCTATAATGCGCTAGATGAAAAATACGATACTGCTGTTTTTACGGATCCTACGATAAAAGGTCAGCTTGACAAAAATGCGGTTAAAACAAAAAATATCTTTACGATCATGTCGTGTATGATTCTTCAAATGAGAAGAATTTTGCAATGGAACTAGATACAAGCAAGGACGTTGCCGTTTATGTTAAGCTTCCAAGTGGCTTTTATATAAGCACGCCTGTGAAAAATACAATCCCGACTGGGCGATCGCGTTTTATGAGGGTGATATCAAGCACATTTATTTTGTTGCGGAGACTAAAGGGTCTATGAACTCTATGCAGCTTCGCCAAGTCGAAGAGTCCAAAATTCACTGCGCAAAGGAGCATTTTAAGGCTATAAGCAATGATAGCGTAGTTTATGACGTAGTGGATAGCTATAAATCGCTATTGGATAAAGTTATGAGGTAAAAATTTATTGAGAAGTTAGATCGCAGCATAAAAGAGTCTGTGTAATACGCCAAAAATGGTTATTACGTTGCTCTTTTTGAGGAAAAATTTGACTGCCATTTGTCAATATGAAAATCTGAGGTGATATTGCTTAAAGCTTTACTAATAAATACTCAGTGTAATAAAAAATTACAGTAGCTGATTTAATCTTACTAGTTTTAGTACGAATTAAATTTAAATATACAATTATCTTAGCCAAACCATCCTTGTAAAATTTTATATATTATAGTATTATACTCCTAAATATTTAAGGATAAAATACTATGTATATCAAACGAGCCATAGCCAATGAGATAAAAGAGTATATGAAAAGCTTTCCAGTGCTTTTGATAAGCGGAGCCAGGCAGGTAGGCAAATCAACCCTTGCTTTAAATTTAGATATACCAAACTACATAACGCTTGACGACATAAACATATATGAATCCGCAAGAAACGATCCCAAAGGCTTTATAGAGCACTGTAATAAGCCTATCGTGATAGATGAGATACAAAGAGTGCCAATATTGCTTCTAGCCATAAAAGAATTTATAGATAAAGATAGAACAAATGGGCAGTTTGTATTAACCGGTTCTGCAAATTTAAAGGGCTTTAAAGATATCTCGGACTCTTTGGCTGGTAGGATAGGCATAGTAGAGCTATATCCACTTTCTCAAAAAGAGCTAAGTCATAGCGATGAAAATTTGATAGATATTTTAAGTGGCGATATAAGCCATCTTTCGCTAAAGAAGTATGATAATGAGGGCTTATCTGAAAAGATTATAAATGGTGGTTATCCAGAGATCACAAAGATAAACTCCGAGAAATCAAAATATCTCTGGTTTAGCTCATATATAAGAACATATATAGAATCAGACGCCAAAGAGATAGGAAACATCAGAAACTTGGATAAATTTATCACTATGTACCGCCTATGTATGCTAAGAAGTGGTAACATCTTTAACAAAAATGAGCTATGTCTAGAGTCCGGGCTTGATAATAAGACATTTGATGGCTACTTTAGCGTACTTGAGCATACATACCAGATCCAAAAGCTTCAGCCCTATTTTAACAACGCCCTAAAAAGACTTATAAAAACTCCTAAAATTTTTGCCACCGACACAGGGGTGCTGGCACATCTTCTTCAAATTTCTTCAGCGCAAGAGCTTGCGAATTCTCCATATAAAGGTGCTATATATGAGACATTTGTATTTGATGAACTACTAAAGGCAAATACAAGTAGCAAAAAAAGAGCAAATATATACTACTATAGAACGAGCGATCAAAAAGAGATAGACTTTATCCTTGAGATATCAGGCAGGCTCATAGCCATAGAGGTCAAATCCTCAAAAACTATCAGCAAAGATGACTTTAAGCATATCTACCACTTAAAAGAAAATTTACAAAGTAAATTTTATAAGGGCATAGTTTTTTATACTGGAGATACGGCTATGAAGCTAGATGATGATATGTTTGCATTGCCGTTTGGATTTATGGGGTGAGAGATGGCTAATAATTTGGCTTCTATAACAGCTTACGATAATCTACCTTCTCAAACCATCATATCCTGACTTTACATTTTGCTCTTTGCCCTCTATCTCATTTGATTGTTGTGTTGATTGCTCCACCCCAAAGTCCTTATCAAGTCCTTGATTATATAGCTCTTGCTTTATTATTTTTAGTGAGCCAAATGATATATGATCATTTGCTAGAGATATCTTATCTGTTTTATAACGCTCCTTTAGCTTATTAAAACCTTGCATATCTTGCCAATCTTTCATATAGGTTTTTATATTATAAATTAGGCCTTGGTAGTTAATTCGAACTATATCTGATAGATATTTTTTAAAGTTTTCGGTTCTATTTATAAAAGCTAAATAGTATCTATTTATATCTAGATGGTAATCGATGCCTTTTACGAAGCCTTCATATTCATTTTGTTTAAGCCCTATCTTTTTAATAACGTCATCATTTAAAAACCCAGTTTTTATCTTTCTAGCTGCTTCATCAAATTTATCTCTAATGTAGATATATGGAGTATAGTGTCTATTTTGGTTAAAAGAGTAGGCTGTGTTTTCTTCTGGTAGGTATAGATATCTACCGCTATTGCCAGAAAGTATTTGATGATCTTTATATTTTTTAACCATAGTGCTCTCGTCAAAGTATTCTATTAACTCTTTTATTGGAATCTTTGATGATATAGCTTGATAGCTTGCTCTTTTAATATGTGAGTTGGTATCTTTTGGCTCATGACCAAGCTCATATTTTCTTAGATTTTGTAAATCTTCATATATGGCTTTAATATCCATATTATTAATGTCTGTTTTTAGGCTGGCATCTTCAATGGCTCTTGTATTATCAAAAGTTTTTCCACCAATGCTTATAACTTCAGATCCTGGCACTGGAGTGTAGTGAAATTTACTAGGATGCAAGCTGGAGTTATTTACTATGTCATATAACCCAAGCTCTCTTGTTATCTCTTTTATGTATTCATCATATTCATTTAAGCTTGGAGCATCTGTTGTGGGTATAATGAGTTTAAATTTCTCTACTTTTGTGTCTGGCGCTTGATAGGTGGTTGGGTATATGAAGCCTTTTATTCCTTTACTTTTTAGTAAATTTTGAGCATCATTTGCAGTAAATTTAGAGCTATCTATATCATATATAAGCGTAGGAGTTATGCTGTCAATACTGCTAGCTTCTTTGCCTTTATCTTTAAAACCTGCCACTGATATAGCTGAATAGTTTTTAAGTATTGATTTTAGATTGTATGGCTCTATTTGTATCGTTTCCCAGCTATTTAACACTTGAGTTTTTGGGTCTTTATTTGGCGTGCCAAAGTCACTACTTACACTTAATGTTATCTTTGGCTCATTTTTATTGGATTGAAGCTCTATAAGCATTTGCTCTAGCTCATTAACCACGTGAAATAATGCTCCTTTTCTGCCATTATAGACTATCTTACACATTAGATCAGTTAGATTATAAGTTCCCTTAAACTCATCTACACTTACTTTATATTTGTCATTTACTATTTTAGGTTTTGCGGTAATGTTAAATTTTGCATTGATCATAGGCAAAAATTCTCTTATATCCATTGCGTTAAGCCTCTTTGCTCTATCATAATAGTCTTTTTTGAAACTCTCATCTTCTTCTATCATTCTTAATAGATAATCAGCTGTAGAATTTCTAGCATCAGCTAGCAGCTCTTCAACACTTATATCCTGCTCTTTTGTATTAGCTTTTGGCTCGATCACTACATTTGTTTCTATCTTCATCTGTGTATCTTTTTCTTTGCCTTTCTTAACCTTTTGTGCTGCACTTTTAAAGCTTTCATATTGTTTTTTTAGTTGGTCTTCATCCATACTTAAAGGCTCTATATTATTTAATCCATACTTGTTAGATAAGATGTCATTAACTACTCTTTTAAATTTCTCTGCTGATTTAGCCATAACAGCTTTTATTTGTTGCTTGGCTACACCTTTTGTATATATAACTCCACCGGTTTTTACACTATGAGTAAATTTCATATTTTCAAAAGAGACTATTAGATGAACATGAGGCTCTCTTTTTAGTGGTTCACCATTTTTATGTTTCTTGTTTAATGTTCTATTTTCTAGTGCCCCTTCTGGGCGAGGAATATATGGCTCTTCTTTGATTATAGGCAGATGAGCTTCAGCATAAAAAAGTAGCTCATCTATGTCGTGATTTGGGAAAGTTAGCCTCAAAAAATCCATTATAAGCTCATCTATATTGCCACTTTCATATAGTCTGCTCCACTCCTCTGAAGTAAATGACAAGGATATATGATAGTAGTTATGTTTCTTATTCTTTTTCTTGCTCTGGTGCTTTTCAGACATCTCGATAAGATCTAAATTTCCAGCCAGTGGCAATCTATCATCTTTTTCATCTCTAGTTAGCTTCGAATCTCTTTTCTTGCCAGTTTTTAGATAATCAGCTATGCCTTTTTCTCCCTTTGAGATCTTAACTATCATAGCTACTCTTTATTAGGCTTAAAATTTCAGTTAGCACTGATTGAACTTTGTACAACTCTTCTTGTGTCTGCAGTATCGTTTTTAAATCTATATTGCCACTAGTCTTATAAGCTATATTTAGTTTCTTTGCTATTTGATTGATGTTATTAAAAGGTCTAGCAAAATATGTAATGATTGTTGGATATAACTCTTTCTTTTTTATGGATTCAGAATTTACAGTGCCATTATCTATAAGATAGGAAATGATTTCTGATTTTGACATATCTAACTCTAGAGCTATTTTAGATAACTTATCGTATTGTTGATAAGTGATCCTTGCGGAGAGCACCTTATCCTTGACATTTTTTGACATATGATATCCTTTCATAAAATGTGATAGCGAGATAAAGCGTTTTAAAGCTTCTTATATCTCGCATTGTAGCCCTCGGCAGAGCAAGATTATACAAGGTATGAAAACGAAGTGTCATACATTGTATGTGTCTTGCTATTAGAAAAATTTGCTTACTACTGAACATTACCGTCACCATTTTTGTTTAGCCATTTAGTAAAATCTTCACTAGCTTTTTGACCATCTTGGTTGTAGATATGGATAATAAAGCCTTGAAGATTAGATATGTTATAAAGTGCCTTATCTAGCTTGCTTTGTAGTGCAGATTTGGCTTCATTTGTCTTATGGCTATCATAAAACAAGTAGCCAAAAAAGAAGATCACTTCTATAAATACAAAGGCAATTAATATAGATATTATATTCTTCATCAAAGAGCTAAAAGATGAGTTGATCTTCGATATAGTTTTATCTGCACTTTTTAGAGTTTTTTGAAAGTTGTCTTGAATCTCTTTTGTTGCATTTATAAGTTCAGCACCTACTTGCTCTATTAGATCTGTTTTTTCTTTAAAACCTCCATTAAAACTATCCGCAGTTTTATTAAAAAGCTCAATATTATTTCTAATATTTTCACTAACCTTATTGCCCATTTCAATATGTTCTTGTAGAGCAATTACGGCATTTGTCGCAACTGCTGTATCGCTACTCTTGATTGTTAGTGCCATTGCTTAGCTCCTCATCTTCTTTTTTATCTTCTTTAACCTCAGAAATTTGATCTGCATCAGAGGGTTGATTGGTATTTGTTGCCTCATACTCTTTCCTCCATTTGGAAAACTCTTTATTTGATAGCTTTACGCTATAATGATTTTCGATTAGTAACTTGCATTCTTTGAATGTTGCTTTTTCTGCGAACAAGACTTCAATACAAGCTTGTTTAATCTCCTCTTTTTTCTTGTTTCTTCTAATGATTTTTAAATCATTTAAAATTATTTTTTTATTTGGCATTTTTTCTCCTTTTTGCCATTTAAAAAATCAAGAGACAGTAATAGCCATCTCACCAAATGGACATACCTATAGTGTGCCTTTTATTTTGATATGGTAGTTGTTGATAAGGTTTTTATTTAAGTAGTTTAAAAGTAGAGAACGATTACAATAGGAATGCTAATAACCTATCGCAGAAGCTCTCTTTTAAATACTTAAAATAGAGCTTCTGCTTTTAACTGGCTTTAATCATCTTAACCTCCTTTGGTTAAAAATATTTTATTTTTAAATTTGTGTATATTATAAGATATTTTGATGGCTAGATTGTTTAAGTGGTCAATAATTGTTGATTTTTGTTTTAGAAGCACGATATACCAAGTGGTTTGTTGATTAGTTGACTATGTGACCTTACATATCAAAAAAATACTTATAAATAGCTTAATGCATATATTTTTATAGGCGTTGAAGTGGTCATGTTAAAAATTTGATTCACACACAAAGATATTTTTATAAAGAAATTACTTTTATATTGCTATAACTTTTTGACCTTATCTATTATAGTTAATATTTCAATGCAAAAAAAGAAGAGCAAGACAGCAACGGTTTAGGTGCGTTGCAAAAAGCTCTTCTAAATTTAAATTATGGTATAGCTCTTTGATAATATTACTTCATAACTTTATCCAGTAGCGATTTATAGCTATCCACTACGTCATAAACTACGCTATCATTGCTTATAGCCTTAAAATGCTCCTTTGCGCAGTGAATTTTGGACTCTTCGACTTGGCGAAGCTGCATAGAGTTCATAGACCCTTTAGTCTCCGCAACAAAATAAATGTGCTTGATATCACCCTCATAAAACGCGATCGCCCAGTCGGGATTGTATTTTTCACAGGCGTGCTTATATAAAAGCCACTTGGAAGCTTAACATAAACGGCAACGTCCTTGCTTGTATCTAGTTCCATTGCAAAATTCTTCTCATTTGAAGAATCATACACGACATGATCGTAAAGATATTTTTTGTTTTAACCGCATTTTTGTCAAGCTGACCTTTTATCGTAGGATCCGTAAAAACAGCAGTATCGTATTTTTCATCTAGCGCATTATAGGTAATATGCTGTATAATCGCCGTCGCTTTTCATCATTCTTAAGAGTAGCTGCTTTTCTTTGAGAATTTTAGACTCTAACGCTAAAATTTGCCTTTGTAAAAGCTCCTTTTGCTCCAACCTAGCTACAGACTCTTTAAGGCTTTCGCCTAAAATCAAATTTTGTAATTTATCGCCAGCTATTTGACGAATAAAATTTTCATAGGCTGTGTCAAGATTTAAGCTTTCTAGCTTTAAATGCAAATCTTGCTTGTTCTGCCAGTCGGTATAGTAGTACGAATTTACTTTGAAAGCCATATTTCCAGATATAGCGGTCTCTTTGTAGCTAATGCAAACTTTATATCTGTCTTGGTACTCTAAGATAAAAACTATATGATACGGCACCGCTCTATCTATATGGCGCAATAGCTCATCATCTAGGCTTGGGCTCTTTAAAGATACCTCAAACACTTCGATCTCTTTTACAAGATCACCACCTGCAAGGTTGGTAGTTGAGGACGCGATTTTATTGCTCCAAATAATTTTATCTACTTGCTCTATAAATATTTTTTTCAAAGAAGGCGATATCTCTAAATTTTCATAAAATTTCTGTTTTGGGATTTTTATTTTTTTGTTAAATTCCGTGCTTTTTGGTAACTCTATAGCCATGGATAGCTCCGTCATTTTATAACCAAAAAGCAGATTAGTTCAAAATCATCTAACTTTGATATAGCAGACATCAAGGCAGAAGTACCGCCGGCTGAAAACAAACTATCGATATCGCTTTCTTCTTTTTTATTGATAATGGAGCTAATTGCTTCGCTTAATAGCTTTGACATTTTACTCATATCTTTTCCGTCGTTGGTTTCGTGGTTAAATTTCTGACATAAAGGCGAGATAGGCTCTTTCTTCCCTCTGCAAAGAAGCCTTAAGTTGTCTAATATGTTTTTTGGCTCAAGATAATCGCAGGTAATGTTGCCATCGGTTCCTATATATACCATATAAAAGGGTGAATTCTATTTCTATTGTCGATATTAACGCTGTTGTTTACATTTTTAAGTATAAAAATAACGCCTTTGGGTAGCTCATTTGTGGCTGAAACAACGGCATGTAGTCATTTAGGAGAGGTAAAAATAAAATGATACTCATCTACTAAGTCTAACTGTTTTTTAATTCTTGATAGACGTATATAGAAAAATAAGACCATCGGCTGAGAAAACATAAGAGATTTAATTTGCAAAGGTTACACTATTACTTTTTTAACCAACGATAATGCAATAAAATATTATGGATTTATAAGTAAAATTTGCCACGCTTCTCATAAATAAACGCAATAAATATGAACTAAAACCAGAGTTTATTTTTAGAAAAAGTATAGGAAATGGCAGGTAAATCTATATATGCTATTTTATCACAAAAAATAAATAGATAATTAATAATAATTTAAGTTTAAAAAAGACAGAATATCGTCTATTAGGTTAAATTAAAGAGGTAAAAAATGAAAAGAATTTTAGTTTTACTTGTAGTTTTATTTTCTATTGGGTTTTCCAAAGATCTTATTGAATCGGGAATAGAAGCTTACGAGAAAGGCGACTACCAAAAAGCTGTTGAACTGTTTAAAAAAGCTTGTGATAGTGGAGAGGTTAGGGGTTGCTCTAACTTAGGGTTTTTATACGAAAACGGTCAAGGTGTAAATCAAGATTACCAAAAAGCAGCCCAGCTTTATCAAAAAGCTTGTGATAGTGGAGAGGCTATGGGTTGCTCTAACTTAGGGGTTTCATACCAAAACGGTCAAGGTGTAAAACAAGATTACCAAAAAGCAGCCCAGCTTTATCAAAAAGCTTGTGATAGTGGAGAGGCTATGGGTTGCTATAACTTAGGGGTTTCATATGTAAACGGTCGAGGTGTAAAACAAAATTACCAAAAAGCTGTTGAACTGTTTAAAAAAGATTGTGATAGTGGAAATGCTAAGGGTTGCTATAACTTAGGGGTTTCATACAACAACGGTCGAGGCGTAAAACAAGATTTTTCCATTGCAAAACAATATTACGGGAAGGCTTGTGATTTAGGACTTCAGTTGGGATGTGATGATTACAGAAGGCTAAATGAAAAAGGCTATTAAAATTTAGGCTCAAGACAAGTTAAGTAGATTCTCTCTTATCAATTTCAATAGATTCTAATATAAGTTTTCCTGTGTAGTTTTAGTATGCTATCTAAATTCACAATTCGCTTTTTTAAGGTGAAGTAAAAAATTATCTTTACTTATACCTTTAAATAACGAGTCTTTGCTTCATAATTTACTAATCCGTCATAAGCCTTCCAACAATCAGAATAATATAGTAGAGTATCAAGATCACTGAACTCCGACAGTATAGGCATTAGTTCATTTGTAGGGCAATTTTTAACTATCCCAGAATAGACCTTACCATCTCTTTTAAGCATACCAAACACTGGTGTTTTATTTGCCATTCCTCTACCTCTCTTGTCTCTTGCTCTTTTAGTCCTGAAGTAGCCTTCGTCTATTTCAATCTCACCGCTAAATTTACTTATTTTTTGCACCCTTTTGATACAAGAATTCTAATCTCTTAGAATTTTATTTGTAGAATTCCTAGAAATTTTATAGATTTTGGCTATCTTTATGGCTTCTAAATCTAAAGAAAAATATTTCAAAATCTCAGGAAATTTCTTCTCTGAAATTTGGTAACGATAGATATACTTATTTTTTAATTTCACTACACTCGTTACTTTTTAGGAACATCAGTAGGATCATAGTTAAAAACTCCTTTTAAAGTTTTTAACTTGTTTTGAGCCTATAGTTATTTGTGATGTTTTTTAAAATTATACTAAAGACGATAACAGTCTTTGCTACGTTACTTCTTGTTGTAATTACTGGATACAAATTTTTGTTTTCTATTAATTTTGATATATTGAAAATTTAACTTGGCGGTATGATAGTTTGTATAGTATTTGTATGTAATATAAAAAATAAAAAGAATGACATAAATTATTTATAAAAAGGACTATGCTTTTAAAGCAGTATTTTAAAAATTTTACGCAAAAATATGCTAAAATTACAGTCAGCTTAAATTTTTGCTACATAAATTTTAAATTTGCTACAAACTTTAAGCTATATTTTATGAAAGGTGACTGCAATATAATATTGTAGAAACATCGTAGTTTAGGTATTTATGGTGTCACGGGGGAGACTTGAACTCCCGACCTCCGGCTTATGAGGATTTTTTATATGAGCTCCTGAAAGCCTGAAATACGCACTTTAGACGATTTTTACTTAGTAGTTACATAAAACTGTTCCATTTTTGACCGGTTGGCTATTAAATATGGGACAACACTTAAGGGAGCGAAACGGTATATATTACTACCGAGTCACACTTGCTCCAAGCATTAGAAAATTTTTTAACGAAAAGCGAGAAATTTGCTTCTCCACATCCACTAATCTCTTGGAAAAAGCCAGAAAAAGGGCTAAAATTCTAGACAACAATCTTTACTTGATAAAAAGGGCGGTTCACATGAATCTTGGTGATAGCATAATCCAATCTTTTGTAAATTCGTTTATGAAAGTAAAGCTTAGTAAGAGCATCAAAGAGCACTCTCTTCTTAATAAGAAGATGGATGTAGAATTTCTAAATGCGCTCAATGACTACTTTAAACAAAGTTTGATAGATGGCGGTCTGCCTCAAATTTTAATTAAGGATATAAGTAATATCACTAACACTGCTGGCGCTCTTGGTAGCAAGAATAAAGAGAACATAGGGCAAACTCTTTTAGAGAAAAACATACTAACACTTAACTATCTTGTATCAAAGCTTGAGAAGAGCAGTGTGCTCTTTGATGACAAGCGTGAGCACTGTTTCCTTGAAGATGATTCTAGTGATAACTTAGCCAAACATGCCAAACCTAGTTCGTTTGACGCTAAGGACATAGCTTCATTCCAAGAAAATATAAAAGAGCTTGAAGATAGTGGTTGTTTGCCCATTACTGATGGGCAGCTTAAGGCTATGGCTCAGAGGATTAGCGAGACGGTTTATGCCATACTAGATCAAAAGTATGGCTCAACTTCAAATTTAAAGCTAGTAAGAACAAAGAATAGCCATAGAAGCATGGAAGATATCATATTGGATCCAAATCCACCAAAAAATATCAAGATAAAATTAGATGACGATAGTAGCTTTAGTATTTTTAATCCTAGCGCCAAAATAACCAAAGAGTATGAGATCAGGCAAGTACTGCAAGCGACATCTGGCTCTAGCAATCAATTCTCAGCTTTAAATTTAGAAGATCAAAAGAGCTTAAAGGATGCATTCGAGATATTTGAGACAAACACTAAAAGAGCTGATAAGTGGTCGCCAGATACGCAAAGATTAGTTACTGGCGTAAAAAAGCTCTTATTTTTATACTTTAACGAAGATACGCCAGTTTATAGGATCACGAGAGATAACTTGCTTGAATTTAGAGATCTTCTTTATAAAATTCCAACCAAGCTAGCTCAAAAGAGTAGGTATAAAGATAAAAGTTTATCTCAGATACTTAAGCTGGGAGAAAAGGACGATAAACTCTCTGAACCTACTATTCAAAAATATATGATAAGGGTTATTCAGTTTTTTAACTACTGCTTTGATAGTGGCTATATAGGTAAAAGCATAACTGCAAAAATGAACGTCAAGATAGACGTAGACCCTAGCGAGAGGGCAGTGCTTCCATACGATGTATCAGAAGCTAGGAAAATCTTTGACATAGTAACCAACATCAAACAAAGCGGAAAATCTCCAAGTTCAAGGATAGAGGCTAGTGAGCTCTACTACGTCACAATGATAGCTGCTTATAGTGGCATGAGGATAAAAGAGATCACACAACTTCATAAAGAAGATATAGTCTTAAAAGATGGAATTTACTGCTTTAACATAAACACAAATGATGGTAAAACTACCAAGACCAAAAATAGCATTAGGTTTGTGCCTATCCATAGTAAGCTCATAGATCTAGGCCTGCTAGAATATGTTAATAGCAAGAAAAGCGGAAATATATTTAAGGTAAGCAATAAGGACTTCTCTGAAATTTTTAGAAGCCAGATCCAAAGAAAGTTTATAGACAAAGACTCTAAAAAGACCTTCTACTCTTTTAGACACTACTTTATAGACTATCTAGTGCAACGCGAGGTAGAAGCAAATCTTATAGCCCAGATAGTAGGACATGAAAAGCAGTATAAAATTTTGCTAAACACCTATGCTAAACCTATTAATGCAAACACACTAAAGGCTAAAGTAGAGATGGTATCGTATGATAATGAATAGGAGTAAATTTCAAAGCATAAACTTTTAAGACTATCTTTATATCTTATTTAGTATTATTTTAGGTATTAAATAAAGGATAAAAATGCAAACCATACAAGCAAATTTCACAGCTAGCATAAGCGAGCTAAAAAAGTCTCCAGCTCAAATTTTAAAACAAGCTGGAGATAATGTCGTAGCCATACTAAACCACAATGTCCCTAGCGCCTATCTAGTACCTAGCTCTGTCTATGAAAAGATGAAAGAGATAATAGAAGAGTATCATCTAAGCAAAGCAGTAGATGCTGCTCTAGCAAGTGGTGAAAAGCCAGTAAAAGTAAGCTTAGATGAGCTATGAGTTCTTGCCAAGTGCTTTAAAAGAGTGGCAAAAGCTAGACAATAGCATAAAAGTGCAGTTTAAAAAGAAGCTAAGTGAGCGTCTAGAAAACCCAAAGGTTACCAAAGACAAGCTACGAGGCTATGAAGATGTCTATAAGATCAAGCTAAGAGATGTCGGCTACCGCTTGGCCTATCAAGTAAAAGATGATGAGATCGTAGTATTGGTGCTAGTTGTTGGCAAAAGAGAGAACAACGAAGTATACAAGATGCTAAAGGATAAATTTAACTAAGCATTAAGCTAGACTTTAGTCTTCTGTGATTTGCTAGTAACTAATTTTATGTTATTAGCTTGTCCTATCTAAGTGCTCTTTTATGATGAGCATAACCCCTTACATTTTTATTATTTTATTTTCTTGATTTCATACTAGACTAAATTTCTAAGAGAAATTTAAAAGCTACAAAAATTATATTATATATTTCATAGTATTTTTAAAAAACACGCATTTTAGCGGCCTGAAGCCTATCAGATTCCTTGTTTTAGGCTGTGAAATTTTATAAAATAATCTTAAAAGATATTTAAAGAGCAAGTCTGCCAAAAATTTTATGACATAGGATTTTTGAGTGGCTTCTTCTTGGATTAGGAGTAAATTTACGTGAGTTCTGAAAAGATAAAAAAACGCAAGGTAACCAAAGTCATAACTAAAAGACTTAGGCTAAGTAATGCAGAATGGTTGGTAATTAATGATAAATTACAAGAAAGTGGCCTAACTTTCTCAAAATTTGCCCTAAGAGCTATGTTGTCTAAGCAGATTTATGCACCAATTATGAGAGAGCTTTTAGCTGAACTATCTAGACATGGACAAAACATGAACCAAATAGCTGCCAAATTAAATAGTGGGCAAAGCCTAGATAGAGTTGGTATTGAGATCATAGCGGACGATAATGATGTCTTACATAAAGTGTATGAAGCATTGTGTAAATAATATGTTGCTTGATTTACTTTGCATCAATACAAATAAAGGCACTAGTGATGCTAGTTAAATTTCTTCGTACTTATACTGGTGGTGGCCTTGGGAGCATAAATTATCTTTTAAATGAGAGAAAAGCTGCTGGAACAGCAAGAGTTATAAAAGGTGATGAAAATTTAACTAGAGCTATTATAAAAGGCATCACCTATAAACAAAAGACCTGTTTTGGTGTTTTATCATTTGAAGAGAAGTATGACTTTTTGACTGAAGAGCAAAAACTAAAAATCATTAAGGATTTTGAACGTGCTCTTTTGGGTGAATATATGCTTGAACGTACAAATGTATTATGGGTAGAGCATTCTGATAAGGATGGACGGCTTGAGTTAAATTTCCTTATCCCTAAGATAGATCTTGAAACAGACAGGTCATTTAATCCTTATTTTGCTAAATATGATCAAACTAGAATAGATCTAATTAAAAAGATCATTAACGATGAGTATGGACTATCAAGTCCAGATGATCCAGCAAAAGAGCAAACTATATTGTCTAGCAAGAAAAACATCAATCATTATAAAAATTTGGAAGAGCTCGACCAAAAGCTGCACGATCTGGTTAAGCAAGGCTATATTAAAAATAGAGACCACATGATTGAACTTCTTAAACAAAATGGTATCGAAATAACCAGGATCAACAAAAAAGGCATAACGATCATACTGCCTACTAAAAAAACAAAAAATCGTCTAAAAGGAGGAATATACGATGCAGACTTCACCAGTGCTCAAAGACTTGGAGAACTCAGCCAAAGCTCAAGCAGAAGAATTAGAGAATTCCATGATAGAAATACACAAGCAGAGTGCAGAGAAAATAGGCGAAAACTTGAGGAGCTTATTGTTAAAAGAGATAGATTTAATCAAGAAAGATATGTCGAAAGAACTTCAAAAAACAATATCCTTGCATCACAAGGACAGATCGGTGATAATCTCGCTATCAGTTGCTACCGCACTAATTTTGGGAATAGCAATTGGCTGGGTAGTGCACGCAATGATATTAAAGGAAGAAGTAGCTTGGACGATACCAAAACAATGGAGATACAGCCAACCTACTGCAGACAAGACCCAGAGGGAATATTACATATCAATTCCAAAAGACGAAGAGATAACAGAGAACGAGCGCAGGAAATTTATATTAATGAAAATGGAGTAGAGGATGACAGCATTAGAGAAAGCATTGCTAGAAGAGAACGAGCGCTTGACCAAGATGATCGAAGACGAAAGGAACAGACACGAATTAGAAATAATGAATTTGCAACAAGACTGCGAGAAGGAGCTTGTGATATTACGGACAAATGTGACAGCGCTAATAAAGAAAGTCAAGAGCTTGAACAAAGATTGCAACGACGCCTTAACGGAATCTTTGCAGCAACAAAGAGATATGTACGAGAGTTCAATATCTTGCTTGGAAGAAAAATTAAAAAATTCAGAAGAAAAATTCCAAAATTTGAGAGAAGCATACGAGAGCTTACAGATAGAGCACAAGATGCTACAAGAATATGTAGAGAATTTATAGAGGAGCGTGAATACTCCAAAAAAACCAGCATACATCACCATGCAAGTGATGTATGCAAGGAAAAAACTCAAAGCCTAGAAGATATGTTTTAAATTTAGCGACTATATTAAGTTTATTAGACAAACCATCTCATTTATTACTTCCAAAAAACCTTATTTGTTACGTTGCCATTTTAAAAATCTACTAAAATATATTTTGCAGACCACAAAAAATAATTTAGTCTAATTATTTTTTATACTTATGGCTACCCTTAGTAAACTTAATATTTTATTAAAAATAGCCTATCCTGCATGGCCATTTTTAATTAAGAAAATATTTTTTAGCGTGGGTCAAGGGAGCGGCAAGCTCTCCTTGCGAGCCTCTATGGAGCAACAAATGGTAACATTTTGTAGCTACATAGAGTATGCTCGCCCTAATATCTGAATTGAATTTTGGCGCATACTGGAATTAAATCAGTCCCACCAAAGAATGACTTAGTAAAAGTAAATTTTTGTAATTTTTGTGATTGGCATATTTGTCACTTGTTTATTTTGACTGATAAATTTGGATAGTCAATTATTTTATGGTTACTTTAATTAAAACTTAAAAAGCAAGAAGCTAGGAGGCAAACCACGAATGATATTAGCATCTTAAGCACCAATATAAATTCATACACTAAGCAACAGCACAAACAAGGCAGGTCTGCAAATTTTAGTGATATTTTTAACCAAAAGACCAAAGAAAAGATTAGCGAGCCAAACCTGTAACAACTTGTCAAGGACTTTCTAATCATTTTTATCATTTTTTTGATGTTTTTCACTCTCAATTTCTCTAAGCATTATGCGTTTCAATTTGTCTTGCATTGTTTCAGTAGTATTTTTATTAAAATGTACAACAACTTCATAGGTAGTTTTTCCAATCTTCTTTATTGTTTTTGTTTCTGTATTATTTTTTTGCATATCATCATTCCTTTTCTTGCAATTAAAAAGCGATTAGAATTTTTTACTTTTCCAATCGCTCTCATTCATCTATTAAGTTTTGTGCTTTCTTCAGCTTTTCTTTGCTCTGTATTTTTCTTCTATCAAGTCCCGTTATCCTAAGAGGTAAACACATCTCGATTATCCTTGAATAAATCCTGCCAAGCATTATATCTTCCTGTTCTTTTTCTATATCTTTGAAATTAAGGTTAGTAGTTATAATGGTTGGTCTTGCCTTTAGGTATCTTGCATTGATTACATTGTAAATTTGCTCTAAGGCATATTCTGTATTTCTCTCTATTCCAAAATCATCAAGAATTAGTAGGGTAGGGCTTGTTATCTATTCGATATATTCGTTTCTATCAAGATTAAAGCCGCCTTTTTGTAAGTCGTTTAATATCTGTGCAAAGTTCCTCATTTTTACTGTATGGCTATATTCTGTAATTATAGCGTTGGCAATAGCACAAGCTACATAGGTCTTGCCACTTCCTACATTTCCGTAAAGTAACAGTCCAACATTATCTTTTCTCATTTCTTCAAAATGTTTTACATAGTTCTTTGCTTTTTTGATGATTTCCTTATCTGTATCTTCATCGGCATTTTTAAAGGTGTAGGCTATTTGATTTTTGGATATAAAGCAGCTTTGTCTCAACCTATCTTGTTTTAACAGTTTTTTCTTGTTCGGCTCTATCTCTATCACATTTACAAGCCGTTCTGATAATCATAGGCTTATCCAACATCGGAATTACCTTACCGTCTATTCTTTCATTACAAATCTTGCAATAGATATGTCCGTCTTCTTCATAGTGAGTATCTTTGTTGTAGATAAAATCTGTCCCTTGAATTTTTGTAGTAATCATATTTTCTTTATCATTCATAATTTTAGTCTCCTTTTCTACATCAGGCTCTATAATGCGTTTTTAAGGCTTATTTTTATCTTAACCATAGTCTGACACCTCTTTTATGATTAAACCCTTAAAAACACCTTTTATAGGCTGTCGCTGTCTTCATAGTTGGTTGAATAGGTTCTATGGCTTTTATTTTGATTATTTTTCTGTGATAGCTTTTCTTTATCCTGTTCATACCAATTCATACCAATTAAGGATTGTTACATAGTGGTCTTTGTAGTCTGTGCCTTTACTTTTGATATATCTTAATAGCTTTTCAGTCATTGTATCTGTATGACCTTTCAGCCTATCTTTTAGATTTTGGTATTTTTCATCGGTTAAATGAATATTTTGATACTCTCCATAAAGGGACACTGGGGCAACCTGTTCTATTCTCCTCTTATCTAATCTACCCTTAACTATACTATGCGGACAAACGGTTGACACTTGGTTGTCATTTGGTATACCAAGATTTTCAACCTTGATATATGCTCCATTTTCCGTTTGCGTTATACTTTGCTTTTCTTCAAGATACATCGTTTCTTTTCGTCTGTCATTTCTGATGTAGTTATTTATCTTCCAATAGGTAATGACTATAACCCCTCTTTAAAAGACAATTACAAAACCTTTTGTAATTAGAATTTTTAAGTCATCATCATCTGCCCTCATAGATAGATGAAAATACAGGCATTGGCTACTTAATGGCATATCCAAAAATAAGTCGCTATCCACTATCTTTATTGAAAACATCCTTTTATCTGCCATTTTTCTCTCCTATCTTTTGTTATGAAAATGTAGCAACAAATCGTTACTCCTTTTATCTTTTAAGGAAGTCGTGTTTCACTACCCCCTTTGATTAGTACTGTCTTTGATTTAGGTACACTCCCATTTTGGGAATGTGGCATTTGTCATCTTCTTATTTTTCTTTTGTTGTTTTAGATGTCGGTCTTAAAAATACTTTTGCTTTTCTATAAACTGAATGAGCGTTTTGAAACGGTACAATAGAAAAAGCCGACTATACTTTTAACTTTTGTTGTTTCAGTATGTCGGCTTAATGTAAGCTATCTGTTTCAAATTTTTATTGTCAAGGGTGAGCGATAGTGAATGTGCTTTACCCTTGATGATAAAAAAGCGAATGAATTATATTCAGTTGTCTTTTGCCTTTAATACGGAAAAATGCTTCGGCTTTTTTCTTTGCTCCCCGCAAGGGTAAAAGCACCGCAGGTCGCAAGGACACCTAAAGGGTGTATAATTGCGCCCTTAGAAAATCTAAGGGAATTACAATTATACTATGTCCTTGCGTTTCTTAGTCTTTTTGAAATGCTCTTTGCAAAATAGCCTTTATTTCTTCATTACTTTTCTCGCTTGCTCCCTCAATTAAACTTTCTAAGATTGCTCCTCGCTCTATCAATCTATGGTTTCGCTTTTTTCTTTCTTCAAGGCTCGTTTGCTTTCTGATTTTCTTTTCCTGATTTTTAAGCTGAGATAGTTTCTTTTCATATTTTTTTTCTTCTTACTTGCTTTCAATCTTTTCTTTTACTTTTTCTAATTCTGTTTTTATTGTCCATAAATTTCATCTCCTTTCAAGTTTTTTTCATAAGAAAAGACGATAGATGTTTTACTTTCTATCGTCTTGAATCTGTATTATTCAGCTCGACAAACTGAAATTTGACTTACTTCTTGTATTTCTCAACGATTATGCCTGCTACAATACCTACAATAAATCCCGCCGTAGTAACAGCCGAAAACTTAAACTTACCCCAAAGAGAAGGAAGCGCAGAAATCGCAAGTGCATACCAAAACAGATTACTACTGAGCAACCAACCATATAAATAACTATGCTCACCAGTTGAAATATTAGTAAATAGCCAACCAATCAAGTTGCTCTCACCAATATATCACCAGATATACAGCTATGTATCCCAATGTTATATAAACATTTTTCTTTCTCAAGTATAATCACAATCCTTTGTCAAACGGGAATTTTATTTTCCTGTCACTCGTTTATAGGATCATAGTCGGAAGGGACAGGTGCTACTATACTTACAAAGATGATATCCTCATCTCCAGTATTTTTTGCTCCGTGGCAGGAGTCTTTCTTCGATACTATGACATGGCCTTTCTTGAATGGAACCTCTTCATTAGGCTGGGGGTAGAATATTCCCTCTCCCTGAAGGACGATCCATATATCGTCGGAATTGTGGTGATAGTGCTTTTGCAATGTCTGACCGGGTTTGATAACCCAGACCGATCCGCCTGTAGATTCTGTCTGATAAAACGGTGTTCTGACAGCCTTTTCCGGATCCTCTTTTTTTACAAGGTCCATGCAATAGATTCTCTGTTCGCTCATGATTATTTGCTCCTTTGTATTCCATAGTTTAATCGAAAAAATGCGATTTAATGATATACCGACAAATTCTAATTTGTCTACTTCTTTATGTTTTTTAATCTCTCATCATAATATTCTTCTACAAATTTATGATTTTGGTGTTTTTCAATTTGCTTAGTGATAAGCTCTATCATTTGCTCATTTTGTTCTACTGTGTAGTTGAAATTTTTCCAATGAGAAACATTGTCTAAACATATTTCAACCAACTTTTCAAAGGTTAATACCCTTTCATTATCGGAATAATATGTTTCTTTTATATTTTTTGTTGTTGTAACTTGTATATTAGCCTCATATAGAGTGTTCAATACATCAGAGCTAATAGAAGTATCAAGAGTTGCTAAAAACATTTCTCTTGCACCTGTTCTTCCCATTTCTTCAGGTACTTCTTGCCATCTTTCTCTTAATGTGGTTTTTGCACTAATTAAGACAGTATTTCTCTTATTTACAATGTATTCTAAAACACCCGGAGAAACTAAATCTACCAATTTACCAAGACCTTTATTGACAAACTCTTGTTTACCTATATTACCTTGACTGTCAAGTGGAATCCCTGCACCAATCAAAATGAGTTCTATAATACTTTCAAATTCTTTACCTGCTCTACTCCTCCTACTTTGAGTATTTGACAAAGTCAAAGCATATATATGTTCCGGAAATTCTTCCACAAACCAAGTAATTGCCTCTATTGGTGTAAGAGTTTTGATATACTCATCATCAACTAACTCTTTTAGCATTTTTGAAGTAAAGTCTTTTTCTAATGGCTGAAATTCACTCCAACAGCTATTTCTAAGTTTTTCAACAACTTCACTTGCATTACTTAAAAAGAATTCTTTAGGGACTTTGTCGTATCCTAATGTAATAAAATTATCATAAACTAAGTCATAAGGCTGTTTAAAGCCTTCTTTCCTTTTTTCTTTAACTAAGTTTTTATATTCATCAAGAGAAATATTTGCCATAACTCTTTTCCTTTCTTGAAAAATTTTCTTCTATATGGTACAATAGTGTCAAATAGAGGACAGTTAGTCCTTGAAATAACATATATAAAAAGGAGAATATATATGAATATTATACCACAAATCATAGATAATTCCCCTGCTATTTTAATAAAAAATAAGCGTATCAGATTACAAATGACTCAAAAAGAATTAGCTGATGCTGTTGGTATGTCCAAATTCGGAGATAGGACAATTCGCAGATGGGAAAATGGAGAAAGTCAGCCATCGTCCATTGAGCTGAAACATATTTTATCATTTCCTGAAAAAGTACCTTTCCCTAATAATGAAAATGCCCCCTATAAAATCATTGATTTATTTGCCGGAATTGGTGGTACAAGGCTTGGATTTTACCAAACAGGTAAAACAAATGTCGTATTCAGTAGTGAAATTGATAAATTTGCAGTAAAAACATATAAGGCAAATTTTGGTGAAACTCCTTTTGGAGATATTACAAAAATATCTGAAAAAGATATTCCTAATCATGATATTATTGTCGGTGGTTTTCCTTGTCAAGCATTTAGTCAAGCCGGTAAAAAGCTTGGTTTTGAAGATACTCGTGGAACATTATTTTTTGAAATTGCAAGAATTATTAAAGAGAAACGACCTAAGGCATTTCTTCTTGAAAATGTCAAAAACCTAAAATCTCACGATAAAGGTCGTACCTATAAAACAATAGAAAAAACATTAAAGGATTTAAACTACGATGTTCATTCTATTATACTTAAAGCAAAAGACTTCGGTGTTCCACAAAATAGAGAGCGTATTTACATTGTTGGATTTGATAAGGATAAAATAGATAACTATAAAGATTTTTCTTTTCCAATTCCTCCCTGCCCAGATGTTTCTGTGGGAAATATTTTAGAGCAAAATGTTGATACTAAATACACCATTTCAAATGCACTTTGGCAAGGTCATCAACGACGAAAGAAAGAACATAAAATAAAAGGAAATGGATTTGGTTACACATTGTTCAATGAAAACAGTCCTTATACAAATACATTATCTGCAAGATATTATAAAGACGGGAGTGAAATACTTATTGAGCAAAAAGGAAAAAATCCACGAAAACTAACACCTCGTGAAGCTGCAAGACTTCAAGGCTTCCCCGAAAACTATATCATTCCTGTAAGTGATACTCAAAGTTACAAACAGTTTGGTAATTCTGTTGCCGTTACTGTTATCCATGCAATTGCAAATAACATAATTGATATACTTGATACCTGTACTAAAAAAGAGATTAACTAACTTCAATCTCTTTTTTCTAACTTATTAACTTGTATACCTGCCCTTTTCAGAACCTTTAATTTTTCTTGTTTTCTCTGTTCTCTCCTTGCCTTATACCTTTCCTCATATTCCTGTTGTTTTCCATTTACTTTACGCTTTAAGTAGTTTTGATGAAGTCTATCTTTTCTTTCCTTGATTTTTCTCTCTTCTTCCTCAATTTTTAATCTTTCTTCTTCTTCTTCAGTCAATTCTTCTTTTGGTGGCTCATAGTTACCGATAAAATTAAAATATATCTCTATTTTTTTGCTTTGATGTTTGACTACTTTTTCTATTCCTTTCATGAACAATAATCTTTTCTACAAACTCATTTATCATTGTAGTTGTAAGTTCATCAAAATTTTCATATCGGCTTATTAGAGATATAAACTTTTTCGCCTTATCTGTTTCTTTTTCATATCTTAATATTGCAAACTCTAAGTCTTTAATTTCTTTGCTTAAAGCTATTTGCTCTGTTTCATATTGACTGTTAAGTATCTCATATCTATTACTTGGTATTTTTTCAAGTATCATATCTTCGTAAATACGGCACATCAATCGTTCAAGTTCCTGAAGCCTGTTTTTACTTTCCATTAATCTTATTTTTGTCTTTTCTATCTCTACTTTTTCCTTTTCTTCCATTTCATTTTAAATGGAACGGATAAAGGCTTCGTGATCTTCATCAAGATATTTTTTAATGTCTTTTAAGGTTTCCTGTATAAGGTTTAAGACTGCTTCCGCTTTTATCCTGTGAGTAGATGGACAAAACGTTCCACAGGGTACTTTCGTGTAAGCACTGCAAGTGTAGTAGGGAATATTTTTGTAATTACTTGTTCTATGAACATACATTTTACTGCCACAATCTGCATAATACATAAGGCCCAGTTAAAGGGTGATATTCTCCCCAACCATCGGGATACCTTTTTACATTTCCTCTTATCCTTTGCACATTATCAAAGGTTTCTTGGTCTATAATTGCCTCGTGGGTATTTTCAAATATCAGCCAGTTTTCTTCAGATACATATTTGCTTTTCTTATCCTTGAAATGCTTTCTTGTTTTGAAGTTTACAGTATGACCTAAATATTCCTGTTTCTTTAAGATACTTACAATTGTAGAACTGCACCAACGATAAGGATGTTCAAACACTTTGCTTTGATGTAGTCCATATCCTAATTTTTGCTGATGGTAAGCAGGTATATCTACTTTTTCACTTTCCAATATCTTTGCTATTCGATACGGACCATTGCCTTGCATGGTCAGATTGAATATTCTCCTTACTATCTCCGCTGCTTTTTCATCTACAATCCACTTATCTTTGTCTTTTTCATCTTTGATATATCCATAAGGTGGAGAGCTTGCCGTATGCTTTCCGCTTTCCCCCTTTGACCTGAATGTAGATTGTATTTTTCTTGAAGTATCTCTTGTATACCATTCATTCATAATATTTCTAAAAGGGGTAAAATCATCTTCTCTATAAAAGCTATCTACATTATCATTGATAGCAATGAGCCTAACTCCCTTTTGTCTTAAGATTTTCATACATTGACCGACTTTAAGATAGTCTCTGCCAAGTCTACTCATATCTTTTACGATTATACAACCTATTATATTACCTTGATTAACTCCGTTCATCATTGCCATAAAGCCCGGTCTATCAAACTGTGTTCCGCTTATTCCATCATTTGTAAAATGTATGATGTTGCTTAAATTATTTTTACCTGCATATTCTTCAAGGATTTTCTTTTGATTTACAATAGAATTGCTTTCTCCTTGAAGTTCATCATCACGACTTAATCTCTCATAGAGTGCTGTTATCTTTTCATAATTCCTCATTTTTACCCCCTTTCTCTTAGTTTCTTAAATAAAAAAGAATTAAGAAGTACATATTTCACTAATATAGTGATTAAGTGTTCTCCTTAATTCTATTACTCCAAGAGCCAGCTAAATTTACTTATACTATTCCCTCTCAAAACAGCCTCATCTCTTTAAATTTCAGTGACCTTCAAGCTTATGGCTACACAGTGGATAAAGCTGGTTTTATGGGAGCTGACTTTAACAAAGCTGCAGGCTTGCCACAGGACTTTAAAATTCACAAAAGCACGCTTGATGAGCTTAGTAGATTTGCCGAGCGTAACCATGTGCTAAACCGCATCAAGAGCAAGGACGAGCAGATAAAGATCTTTGACAACATCGATATGGCTGACACCATAAAGCACTACTACAGACTATTTGATCAAATGACCTCTGCTTTAGGCGATGATAAAAAGAGCTACACCCTTGCAGATATAGGCAAACTACCAAAAGGTTATAGCACAAAAGGCACTCGCTATGATGCCAAAGGATACTTGCTAAAAGATCTATCAAACTCTACTATCTCAAACATCTACTCTAGCAGCGATGAGCTAAATAGCGCTAAGTCTCTAAGTAAAGAGCTTTCAAGTGCAGGAGTTAGGCTCATAGTAAAAGAGGTTGATTTTACGATGAGCGAAGCAGGTGATGAGTTTAGCTTTAACCCTGATATGTCTGTATATCAAGCAGATGAAGGTTATAGCAAAGAAGCTCTTTTCATGGGATTTTTGCGTAGTTCTAGACCACTACCAAGTGATAGTGCAAAGACTAAGTTTAGCAGTGCTGCCTTAAATGATATCTCAAGCACTGGAGAGCATAAAGAGTATTTTGTGGATTTTGAAAAAATGGGTAAGGATAACGAGAGCATAAAAGCGCTCATAAAAGAAAGACTTAAAGAGCTCACGCTTTTGATGTATGCAAGATCAAAGAACATTAACGCAGAAAGTGTCACTTCAAACGAATATGAGAAATTTAAGCCAACTAGCGAGGATATAAATTCTCTAGCAAATTCTTGGAGCAAAAGGATAAGCTCTATCAGCAAGACTTTTGTGTAGAGATAAGTTATATATAAACTAAATCGCTAAAAGGTCGATTTAGTTATTGATTATACTCTAGCCCATAAAAGCATTAAACCTAAGTAGGTTGAATTTATATTCTTTAGCCGAATATGTGTTAGTGTATAAAAACAGCATTGCTGGATAGATGGTAGCAAGATGCTCTAATGCAAATTAATACCATAAAAAAGAATTAAAACCTATGAAAGAGATGCTGGAATATCTAAACAAAGCGAGACCTTAACAATGCTTAATAATATAACCTATTCGCCAAATCTAAATAACAATTCACTATTTGAAGGAAAAGAATTCGCAAGTAGAGTTAATTATAAGAAAGTGATGGGCAATAGCACAAACTTTACTGGGGCTTTTAAATCCAACAATGATGACAAGCAAACCATTTGGGGCAAAAAATCAGATGATAATCTAGAAGGACAAAAGATACGTCAAACTTTAGAAAGATTTGGCGTATCTTTTAGTAATGAGGGTCGTAAGCTTCTTGAATCGTCTAATATAAGTGTAGATGAATTTATTGAGAAATATTCTAAGGTTATAAATAGGAGTATGCCACAAGAGATTGGTGATTATGGACTAATAGATCAAAAAAGCGATCATGAAGAACAAGACAATCAAACTGACACGCAAAAACAAGAAACCTTTAAGCCTATGCAAGTAACTAAGAAATTTAAAACTTATGATATGCAAGCCGATGAAAAATTTAAAGAATTTTACAAATTTATAAAAACTGAATTTGATAATGGCGAAAGTATATTCGAAATTTTAGAAAAAGTCGCAAATAAAAAAGTGGATAAAACCATATAGAGGGTCAAATTTAAAGCAATCACTACTTTATACAATAAATAAGATAGCTATTTTTTATTTATCAAGCCATCTTATTTAAAATTTGCTTCTTATCTATCTTTTGCATAAGCTCTAAGACGTCTATGCCTCTTTTTTCTTTGAAATTTAAAAGCTCTCTTGCATAGAGGAATTTTTGATCCTTATTTATATCATAGGTATCATACTTCTTTTTAACCTGCATAGGTTTAAATTTCTTCTCATTTTGCTCTTTGGCAAAATTTGCTTTGTATTCTTGTTCTTCTTTAATTATCTGCTTTCTTTGTTCTTCGACATCTTTTGTTGCTTTCTCTCTTGCTTTGGCAAATAATGTTTTAAATTCATCTATGCTTAGATCGGTTCTATTTAAAAGACTAAGCGACTCGTCATTATTATTTGGATAAAGGGAGGACATAGTTTCCATAAAAGCATCTAGTTCATCTTCTTCTTCTTTTGTGCCGATACCTATTAATTTTCCTAACATGGTTGGCTTGCCATCAACAGAGTTGGTAAGTAGCCAATCCATATAGCTTTGTAACTCTCCGACTCTAAATTCTTCCATAGTTTCTGGAGGTTTTGATGCTAAAGCTCTTCTTTCTTTCATGGGGTAATCAGACAGCATACTATCTATTCGATTTATAGTATCTGTTATCCAGCCCTCTTTACTTTGGTCTATATCAATAAATTCTTTTACATTATCAGTCCAGGGTCTAAACATATACTTTGAGTAATCAAATTTTTCTTCGATGACGCTTTTATCTTGCTTGCCTTCTTTGGCTACATTTTCTTTGTGGATAGTGTTATCTTGTATCGGTGTATTGCTAAGTCCGTTTATGCTAGTTATCATTTTAACTCCCCCTTACGCCTTTATATCAACATCTCTTTTTATGCCAAGCATATCTACTAGATATTTTCCAGCTGGGTTTTCATTTAGCTCTTTTACTAAATTTAAAGGTGACATACTAAATTTCAAAAAGCTATCCATAAAGTCTTTACTCTTCTTACCATCTTTATCTATCTCGCCAAAGAGTAGCTTTAGCATTTTTAGATTATGCTCCATCATCTTTTTAAATGAGAGTTCGTCTTCTTCATCTGAATACTTACCGACAAACCCAGTCGTTAGATCTACATAGACAAGGTCTCTTTTATACTTAACATACTCTTGCATATATTCAGGCATGCCAGCTAGATCAGAGTCGCTTGCCTTGTTGAAATTTGCTCCAAATTTCATCTCACCCATAAGCTCAAATAGCTCAAATGCCCTACTAAATTCTTTACTATCTACGCTCTTATCAAAGCCTTGCTTCTTTCCAAAAACGGTAGTTTCACCTTCTTTAATATCAAGGTTGCTATTTATGACGGCTGCTAAAAGTCCGCCTTTGGTTATAGAGCCATCTTTATTAGTGTATCTTTCGCCGTGTGGATCGATAAAAACACCACTTCCCACGCTCTCCTTGCCGCCATTGTTGTTGTTAAAGATATCTGTTGTTGGCTTTAGTGGTTGCCTGCCATCTCCGCCATTAAAGCTTGGGTTGAAAAAGAGCGTGCTTATCATCTGCTTGTTTGACTCTTTGTAGTTAAAGCTAGAAGCAGCTGCATCAAAGTCATGAATGGAGTTATGTATCTTGGTTACTTGCATACTTTGGCGATTATACTCAAAGCCTTGAGGGAAATTTCTTATCTCATCTAAGCTAAAGCTATCTTTTGAATTTAGCGTGTCTTCGCCAACTACTTGTGAGAGTATTTTATAAGCATTGCCAGCAGTCTTTGCTATATCTATGCTTTTAAAGGTGCGACTAAAAAATGAAGTTCCCTCTGCAACATTGACTAACGACTCCAGCGTGCTTGAGTGAATTTTATAGTCACTTGGGATGCCAGCTTGCTTATTAAACTCATCTGTAAAGTAGCCATCCTTATCTACCTTGTAGCCTAAAACCTCAGAGCTCGTTTGTTTAGTGGCAACTTTGGTTGATACCTTTATGTTCTGCTCTAAATTTAAGGGGTAGCTACTAAGTGCGTTTATCATCTAATATCCTTTAAATTTAAGCCATCTTATTTAAAATTTGCTTCTTGTCTATCTTTTGCATAAGCTCTAAGACGTCTATGCCTCTTTTTTCTTTGAAATTTAAAAGCTCTCTTGCATAGAGAAATTTCTGATCCTTGTTTATATCATAGGTCTCATACTTCTTTTTAACCTGCATAGGTTTAAATTTCTTCTCATTTTGCTCTTTAGCGAAATTTGCATTGTATTCTTGTTCTTCTTTGATTATCTGTTTTCTTTGTTCTGCAACATCATTTGTAGCTTTTTCTCTTGCTTTGGCAAATAAAGTCTTAAATTCATCTATGCTTAGATCGGTTCTATTTAAAAGACTAAGCGACTCGTCATTATTATTTGGATAAAGGGAGGACATAGTTTCCATAAAAGCATCTAGTTCATCTTCTTCTTCTTTTGTGCCGATACCTATCATCTTACCTTCTATTGTTGGTTTGCCGTCTATAGAGTTATCCCTCAGAAAATCCATATAGCCTTGAAGTTCCCAATCTATCGCTTTTTCTATGGTTTCTGGGTATTTTCCGTATAGAGCTCTTCGCTCTTCTGGAGAGTATTTGTTCGATAGCATACTATCTATTTTATCTATGGTTTTTGTTATCCAGTCTTCCGTTCCTTCTTCTATACCGATTATCTTATCTAGTCCAGCACCAAATGGTCCTTGCATATAAGCATCAACTTTAGCTTTCTCATCTTCTGCAGATAAATTTTTATTACCGTGAGCTATGTAGTCATCTAAAATTTCTTTATATTGCATTGATCCATTGTAGGTAGTAATAAACATTTCAGCTCCCCCTTATGCTGTTTTATCCACTTTAAGCTTTGCCACTTTTTCTAAAATTTCAAACATGCTCTTGCCATTATCAAATTCACTCTTTATAAATTTATAAAGCTCCTTAAATCTCTCATCAGCTTCAAGCTTATAGGTTTGAGATTTTTTAGTAACTTGTATAGGTGTAAATTTCTTCTCTTTCTTATCTTCTTCGTTTTGTGCTTCAAGATCGTTGATAGAATTTATAGTCTCTTTTGCTAGCTCCTCGTCAAGCTCTAAACCAAAGCGCTCATTTAGTGCAAATTTAGTCCAATTGGCTTTAAACTCATCAACGCTCATATCGCTATCAAGTAACTCGGCTGTTTTTGTTCCGCCAAAGGTAAAGTCAGAGAAACCATGCTTTCTGGTATATCTTTTTATAAATTCGTTAACAGATAAAGTCTCTGAGTCACCAAAAGCTCTCTCAAGCCCCAAAGCACCGCTATCATCTATAAATTTCTTTAGCTCATCTATCTTATCTTTTGAAAAAGCGTCGTCATAGCCCATTAGCTTGCCAAGTATGCTTACTCTCGCCTCTCCTTCACCTTTTACGAAGCCAGTAAGTGAGTGATCATATCTATCGTATTCCCTTGCTTTAGCTTTATCGTCTAGGCTCATATACTTAGGAAATGTCATGCCATGACCCATATCGTTACTAAGTATCTCGTTTATATCATTAAATTTAAAGCCCATCTCTCTTGCTATGTTCTCTCTTGAGAGATAGTTAGGGGTTGAAAGATTATTAGAAATTTGCATTTTACTATCCTTAGTTTCTTTTAAATTTACGCCTTTATATCAACGTCTCTTTTTATGCCGAGCATATCTACTAGATATTTTCCAGCTGGGTTTTCATTTAGCTCTTTTATTAAATTTAAAGGTGACATACTAAATTTCAAAAAGCTATCCATAAAGTCTTTACTCTTCTTACCATCTTTATCTATCTCGCCAAAGAGTAGCTTTAGCATTTTTAGATTATGCTCCATCATCTTTTTAAATGATAGTTCGTCTTCTTGGTCGCTAAATTTATCAAGGCTTTGTCTGTGTCTTACATAATCTTGCATATAATCAGGCAGCATAGAGACAGCACCATCATCTGCTTTTGAGAAATTTACCCCATAAGCCATTTGCCACATAGCGTTAAAGGCGTTAAATGACCTTTGAAATTCCTTTGTGTTGATGTTTTTATCATAGCCGCCATATTTTCCTATCGCAGTGGTTTCGCCCTCGTATATGTCTAGGTTGTGATTTAGCACACCAGCTATGAGACCGCCTTTGGTTATAGATCCATCTTTGTTAGTGTATTTCTCTCCGTGTGGATCCATAAATATACCAATGACCGTATTTTCTTTGCCACCATTTGCGTTGTTAAAGATGTATGTTACATTTTTTGGATGTATCTGCTTGTCTGCCGCAATAGACAAAGAGCCATTGTAAAAAAGCGTGCTTATGGTCTTTGTTGGCGTATGCACAAAGCTATCTTCTACCGCAGAATACTCACTAGCACTAGCGTATCTTTTATCTACTTGCAGGCTTTGTCGATCATAAGAAAAGCCTTGAGGGAAATTTCTTATATCATCTGCGCTGAAGCTTTCTTTTGAGCTTAGTGTATCTTCGCCAACTACTTGAGCTAGCAACCTATAAGCGTTGCCAACTGTTTTAGCTATATCGATACTTTTAAAATTCTTGATGTCTGGGTCCATTATGTCGTTTGATCTGACTAAAGACTCCAACGTGCTTGAGTGAATTTTATAATCACTTGGGATACCAGCTTGCTTATTAAACTCATCTGTAAAGTAGCCATCCTTATCTACCTTGTAGCCTAAAACCTCTGAGCTTGTTTGTTTGGTGGCAACTTTGGTTGATACCTTTATATTCTGCTCTAAATTTAAGGGGTAGCTACCAAGTGCGTTTATCATCTAGTATCCTTTTAGCTTCATACCAAAGATATCGTCTTTTTTGTAAAAAGTTTTATTTTGCCAAGGGTTTTTGGTCTGCATAAATTTACTCCTAAACTCTCGTATCTACCTTTTTATAAAGCCTATCTTTGCTAGATAGCTCTTTAAATTTTAGGTCATTTTCAAGGTAGGTGATGTTGTAAATTTCTTTGGTGGTGATACTTTTGCCGTTTTCAAGTCTGATTAGGAATTTGCTTGTAAATTTATCAGAGAGGTTTTTAACTAGCTTTGCTCCAAGCTCTTTTAGGCTAGATATCTTCTCGTCTTTCTTTATGCCTATATCTTTAAAGTCAAGTCTATTTAGCTCTACATCATTCATGCTCTTAGCATCTAAATTTATACTTGCTCTTTTGCTATCTTTGTCGTCTTTGCTGATTAGCTTGCCAGTGTCGCTATAAATTTCTTTTACCTCTAGCTCTCTTCCACTATCAAATTTAAGCGTGATAGTGCCATTTTTGTTTAGCTTCATGGCTATTACGCTGTCTGTGTCCTTTAGAGCAGCTGCTGCCTTGCTAGTATCACTTTCAAAAGCATGCTTTACTCTTTCTAAATTTTCTAGGCTAAACTCAAGCGCAGTCGCTTTTTCAAACTCACTCTCCATAGCGATCATATAAGATGACTTTGTGGCTTTTAGCTTTGAGATGAGATCATCTGCGTCTTCTACATCATTTTCTTTTAAATTTTTGCTTATCCACTCTACATCTTTGCTGTGAGCGCTAGACTCTTTTTGGTAGTCGTTATAAAATTTCATAAAGCTATCTTTTTGATAGCCTGCGTATGAAAAGCTCTCATCTTGTTTAGATCCAGAAGGTTTTATGATAGGGTTAAACTCGCTAAGCTTTTTCTTGCCGTCAAAGCCAACCTTCTCATAGGCAAAGTTGTTTAAGCCACTCTCTTCGTTAAATATCTTATTATCCCTAAGATCTACCCAGCCGTCTTTGTCTGCATGGTCTTTGAAAAATTTATTAGTCTCTTCTTTGTCTATCTTTTGGTAGCGATACTCGGCTGAAAATAGAGTATAAGGGTTTGAGTTATTTAAACTAACTCTGTAATCAACCGTATTTTTGCTAGCAAAGTCCATAGCCTCATGGCTTAAATTTCTAATATCTTTTTTGATAAAGTCGTTAAGGTTTATCTCGCTTAAAACTTCGCTTAGTTTGAAAATTTTCTCGTTTCCGTCTTTATCGTAGCCTCTAACTTTTAGCTTATTAAAGTATTTATCACCAGAATTTATCACTCCGTCCTTGTTGCTATCAAAGTTAAATAAAAATCCATTTGCATCTAGCTTGCCTATGCCTAGTTTGTCATTATCGTCATAAAGATCCAAAAAGACCTCCACGTCACCCAGTGAGGTTTTTATCGTTTTTTCATAAGCGTAGTCATTTAAATTTGTAAATTTAGTATCTGCTGCCGCAATGGGCTTAATGGGAGTTTTTGAATTTATGGATGAGAAATAGGTTCTAGTTTGATCCACTTTTCTTAATGCTGAGGCATCTTCGCCAAAGAGATATTTGTTTTCAAAGTCTTTTTTGTCCCAGTTTCTTCTTTGTATATCCACATAAGAAAAAGCATCGTTTGTTCCGTTGTCTGCTTTAGCATACTCTGACTTCACGCCACTGGTGCTAGCATTTTGGATGATAGAGTAGGTGCTATTTGAGATAAGCTTAGTAGCTATGTCTTTAAGCTCAGACTTTAAATTTGTATTGTCTAAAGTTTGCACTCTATCTACGCCAAGAAGGACCCTTGAATAGATCATATCTTTGGGTAAATTTATATTTATGGGCTCTAAATTTGGTGATACATTCATTTTAAATCCTTTTAAAATATATATCTTATATCGGCAAATATAAAAAATGTTTAGTAGTATGGTAGCCAAAATGGCTTAGAGCGAATGCCTTCTATGTTATATTTTTTAAAGCTCTCTTGTCTTCATCCTCTCATCAAATTCTTTTAAAACGTCCATTATCTTGCTTGCTAGTCCCTCAAGCGTTTGATCTTTTTTAAGCTCTAAATTTCTAAGCTTTAAAATCCTAGCTAGTATATCTTTTAGATCTTTCTTACCAGATAGTATCTCATCATAATAAGCCTTTGGTATGCCTATCTCGCTTCTATCTTGTTTTGTAATTATCTGATAGTTTTTATACACGCTAAGAGCCTCGTCGGTTATCCTTGTTGTGCCACCTTGCAGCACAAGACCTTGCTCGTTTTTTAAAAATGCTACAAAGATTTGCTCCTTTGTATAGCCTTGTTCATTGTCATATACAGACATATCAGGCTTAAAGTCATATCCAGCACTACTAACCCACATATAAGGGATAGTATGCTCAGTTGTCATCACTTCTGGAGAAAAGTCAAGGAAATTTCCATTAACTTCTACATTTATATCGCTTAGATCATCCCATAACCTATGTGCATCTTCTGCGTCTTGTGCTGTTCTAAATACATGAGTTATCTTTTCATTGCTTCTATCAGTTAGCCCATCTAGCTCATCGCTAGTCATCCTACCCATTAGGTATTCAACATGCTCTATTTTTTTATCTTTTGAAAAGTAGCCCTTTGGCATCTTTGCTAGATCTTCGTTTGAGTAAAACTCTTTACCCTTACTGATCACTCCAGCTGAAATTTGATCAAAAATTTTATAGTATTGCTTTATAGTGTCTGCTAGATCGATATTTGCAAAGCTATCCTCTCCAAACAGAGCATTATCCTTTCTTGTATCCATTGAAATATTTGTATAGTTTGGGTGCTTTTGATTGTGTAGCACTATCGCATCAAGCGTGCTTTTGTGGATTTTAAAGTCCTGTGGCAAACCTGCTGCTTTGTTAAAGTCAGCTCCCATAAATCCTTTAGCATCTACACTGTATCCATAACCCTCTTGTGAAGTAAATTTGGCCTGATAAAGAGAGTCGATAGCGCTAGATGAAACAAAGTCATTTTTAGGAGTAGTGGTTTGGTTGATCGAATTTATATTTGGAGTGTTAGGCAAGAAATTTGCAAAGCCTTCGCTTTTTGTCTGTTTTTGGTAGTGCTGTTTTGTTAAGATGGAGTTGTAGGAAACTTTCATAGCTTACTCCTTGAAATTTAGCTTCAAAGAGTAAGCAAAAGTTGTGCCGTAAATTTAAGCGAGATAAATTTATGTTTGTTCACTTTGAGATAAAAATTTTATCTATCAGTAAAAATAAAAGCAAATTTATAGAAAGCATCTTGTAAAATAAAACAATCCTGAAAAAATGTACCGCTTTTTTTAAAAAGTGTACCATACTTTTAGGAAATTTTAAAGAAAGGGAAACTGCAAAAAGGGCAGTTAAAGTATCGATAAGTAGGACATCTATGGTGTCACGGGGGAGACTTGAACTCCCGACCTCCGGCTTATGAGACCAGCGCTCTAACCAGCTGAGCTACCGTGACACTTGAAAATAAGTTTTGGATTATATAATTTTTAAACTTATTTGTAGATAAAAACTGTTTTGATTACTCCAAATACAAATCAAAAATGTCTGTAAAAATAAATAAAAACTACCTTACGAAATAATTTTGAGCCAATGCTTTATCAGTAGGCACTGTCTTAAATTTATCAGCTCCCACAAAAACATCAAATTCCTTTTCTTTATTGGCTTTTGTATATGCTAGTGCAAGTTTAGCAGCAAGCTCTTTATCGGCTTTGCTAGCATTTTTACTTATAAAACTAACAGCTCCCACGATGTCGTCACTCGCTTTAAATTTCACCTGCTCAAATTTATCATTTGGATGCAATAAAAGTTCGTTGTTGTCGCTCTCATCACGGCCTATTATCATTTTTGCACCATCTGGCAAACGTAAATGTCTGCCAAGCTTTAGCCACACAACATCGATATCTCGCATCTCTTGATCAAATTTTAAATAGTCCTTTATCTTCACAGCAAAGCTCTCGATAGTGAGCAGGCAGCCACCACCTGGCGTCTCATAGTCCTCAAAGCCAAATTCCTTTGCCAAAGCAAGCTGCGGCTTTCTATCACGCCCACTTATGCCAAGTAGCTTCTCTCTATCGACCCAGCCCTCACGCTCAGGCTTTGTTGGCGGTAGAAGCTTGGCGCACATCGGACGAAGCACTAGATCGTCCTCATCATCAGCTAGACGTTTAACCTGGAAAAGTGCATCTCTGCGCTGGCTCATCGGCCTTTGTCCCACTACTTCACCTGTGATTATAAAATTTGCATTTTCGCTTTTTAGCATATTAAGAGCTGTTTTAAACATATATCCATGGCAGTCAATACATGGGTTAAACTGTTTGCCGTAACCGTATTTTGGGTTAAAAAGCACATCACGAAGATATTCATTTCGTAGATCAACGACCTTTAAGCTTGCCCCAGCCATAGCCGCACGCTTTCTTAATATCTCGTGCTTTTTCTCATCCGCACCAAATCCAGTATCCATATAAAGTGCGACTACTTCAATGTTTTGATCGCTTATGATTTTGATCGAGAGCATGCTGTCAAGCCCTCCGCTAAACAAAGCTAAAGCCTTCATTTTTGTCCTGAAAGTGAAATTTAAAGCCTAAATTTACTAAATCTAGGCTTTTATGAAGTTTATTTAGCAGCGTTAATTATGATTTTTTTGATCACTTCACTTGAAGCTTTTAAGCTGCTAACTGGCAGATACTCATAGATAGAGTGAAAGTTGTTTGCTCCTGTGAATAAATTTAGCGTTGGCACGCCTTTTGCAGAGATCGCAGCACCGTCGTATCCGCCACGCATAGGTTTTATGTTTGGCGTGATATTTAGTTCACTAAAGGCATCTTTTGCAAGTTTTATCGGGAGCGAATTTTCATCTTTTAAAAATTTAAATACATTTTCATAGCGTGTTGTTAGCGTGATCTCACAGCACTCTCCATAAATTTTGTTAAAAGAATTTGCCATGTCGCTTAAAAACTGGAGTCGTTTTTGAAATTTAGGCTCGTCAAATTCTCTTATGTCGATCTTTAGTGTCGTTTTTGCACTATTTCCGCTAAGCTCTTTTACCCAGAAGTAGCCCTCTTTTCCCTCGGTGCACTCTGGCACTTCGCCACCTGGCAAGAGCGAGATAAATTTATGTGCAAGAAGTAGCGAATTTACAAGCTTACCCTTTGCATTCATAGGATGAGCCGAAACGCCTTTAAAGACCATCGTGCAATCAGCCGCGTTCCAGTTTTCATATATTAGCTCACCTATCTCGCAGCAGTCTAGGCAGTAGCCAAAATCAGCTCCAAGCAAGCTCGCATCAAGCGCCTTTGCGCCAAGCAAACCCTGCTCCTCGTCAGGTACGAAGCAGATCACGATCTTGCCGTGCTTTACCTCAGGATTTTGCATGAAAAAGCTAGCCATATTTACGATACTAGCGATCGCCGCCTTATCGTCAGCACCAAGCAAGCTAGTACCATCAGTCACTACGATATCATCACCCTCATACTTTTTAAGCTCTGGGTTGTCGCTAAATTTAAGATAAATTCCTTGCTCTTCGTTTAGGCAGATGTCGCCACCTGTGTATCTTACGATCTTAGCTTTGGTGTCGTTTTTTTGCTCACTACTTGTATCTAAGTGCGCAAAAAAGGCGATACTTGGGGCGTTTTCGCAGTTTGCAGGAATTTTTGCTATCAAGATAGCATTGTCTTGTAGAATGATGTCTTTGATACCAAGCGAGCTAAGCTCATCTTTTATAAATTTGGCTAGCTCGTACTCGGTTGGATTAGAAGGCATGATGCCTTTCAATCCATTCTCTTTGTTTGTTGTAGTGTTAAATTTCGTATAGTTTATAAATCTCTCTACGATATCCATTTTTCATCCTTTAGATGACAAAGAATGCGATCGCCACAACAGAGATAAACATACCTAAAAATGTTCTTTTTGCAAGCTCAACTGGACTAACCATAGCGATACCTGCACAAACGATAGCAGCACCTGCTATTGGAGAAGCAGATCTTCCCAGTGAGCCAGCGATGGCTGCGGCCATACCAAGCTTATCTTGCTCAAAGCCAAGTGCAGCAGCGTTTGTTGTGACAGCCTCGTTAAATGCGAATGTAGCAGCGTCGCCTGAGCCTGTGACTATACCCATAATAAATGGCACAAATGTTCCGCCAAATTTAACATAACTTTGATCTGTCTTTAACCATGCGATAACCACATCAACGGCTCCGCACGCCTTTAAGCCAGCGACAAATACTCCAGCTGCGATGATAATACCGATAACATCAGCGTAAGCGTGACCCATGCCGTTAAAGAACTCTTTTGTGATCTTTTGTGGGTTGGTAAGCGTAGCAAAGATAGCTATGATCGCACCAAGTATCATCGCTTCAGCAACGCCCATTTTTGTCCATGCAAGGAAGCTATAGTCTTTTGAAAGGCTTGTTCCGCCGATAACTAAGATCACAAGTGGGACAAGTGGCATAAGTGCATAAATAAAATTTACTTTGAAAGCCGAATTATCTTCGTTTTTAGCACCACCCTCAAGAGTGAAATTTATATTTTTTTGATAGTCTTTAAAAAGTATCGCGACAATGGTTAATGTGATAACTACGATAGCAAGAGCTGTAAATGCACTAGGAATTTGCACTTTTATGACATCTTGAACAGTGTAGTTTGCAACTGTCTTTTTAACAAGATCAGCCACGTATACGTTGTGAGCAGAGCCTGGGCTTAGAACTGAGCCAAATGTACCCGCAAAAACAGCTGCACCAGCCATAGCAGGTCGAACACCTGAGGCCATTAGAAGTGGTATAAGTGTCGCACCAACAGCAGCCGAGCATCCAGCAGCCGAAGGAATAGCTATGTTTATAAAATAAGTTAGCACTGTTGTTGCTGGGATCAAAATAAAGCCCACGTTCTTAAGTGGCTTTGTAAGAAGACCAACAAGGTGCTTATCGCACATTGTGTATTTCATAACAAAAGCAAAACCCATACTAGCACAAATAGCCTTTATAAGCCCTGCTTTAGTCATATAGTCAGTAAAAGCACTTAATGCCCCCATAGGTTTTAGTGCAATTAAACAAAGCACCAAACCAACACCTATTAGAACCGTTCTTGTCTCTTTTTTTAAGACAAGAAGTGCAACAACTGCAACGATGCCAAGAATGGCAGCTACGAGTTTGAATGATTCCATACCTCTCTCCTTGTTTAGATTTTAAATTTTGTTTTAATTGCTATCTTTTCTATCTCTTTTTTGTACTCAAGCTTTAAAATGTCGCTATGTCCGATGACCTCAGCTTCATTGCCTCTTATCACCAAAGCCGTGCCCTCAGGTAGAGCATAGATAGTATCTTTTGGATTTGCTATTAAAAATTCCTCCAGTCTCTCTTCTCTACTCTCGCCGTTATGACCAGCTAGCTTACCACTTATAAAGTGTGGGTTGATCTGATATGGGAAGATATTTAAGCTATCAAATGACTTTGGCATGATGATAGGCATATCATTTGTAGTCATCATCGTCTTGCCAGCGATGTTTGCGCCAGCTGACCAGCCAAAATATTTTGTGCCGTTTGCCACCGCCTCTTTTATAGGCTCAATTAAATTTAGCTTATAAAGCATATGAAGTAGCATAAAGGTATTTCCGCCACCAACTGCAATACTTTTAGCATTTTTGATAGCAGAAATTTTATCCTCATAGCGGTGGATGGACTTAATATTTTTGCTATTTAAGCACTCTTGCACCTTTTGCTCGTACTCGTCATTTGTGCGTCTAACGCCGGCATAAGGGATAAAAAGTATCTCCTCGTCTGCATCACTTCCTAAAAATTCCTTAATCCAACCCTCGCAGTGCCTTAGATAGCCAGTATCTTTGTAACTTGAAGCACTAATTAATAAAGCGTTTTTCATTTTTTTACTCCATTTAGTTTGTAAGCAGATCTTAGATAGACATCAACTCCGGCTACCAAACACTCCTCATCGAAGTCAAATTTACAGTTATGGTGGCCTGCTTTGAGGTTTGTTCCTATCATCATATATCCGCTCTTTGCACCTCTGTCTTGCAAAGCTCTCATAAAATGAGCAAAATCTTCACAAGCACCAAAATCAAGCTCTTTTACGATCTTGCCATCGTCTATAAATGGACTCTCTTTAGCTGCTTCATAAAAAATTTCTGTTACCTCTTTATCGCTGTCAGCTCCGCTTGTGCCACCAGTCATTACGACCTTACTCTCTACTCCGTAAATTTGGCTAACGCCTTTAACGATATCCATGCATTTTTCATACATAAATTCGTTTAAATTTGTATCCTCACCTCTTGTTTCGCAAGCTAGATAGCCGTTTGGAGCGATGACGTTTCTGCCTTCACCCGCTTTTAAAACGCCCACATTTATCCTAGTTACACCCTTTGCATGTCTTGTGATGCCATGCATATTTAAAGCCATTTGTGCTGCGGCCAAAAGAGCATTTGCGCCATCTTGCGGTGCCCCTGCTGCGTGAGCCGAGCGACCTGTGATATGCACGTCAAATTTAGAAGTAGCAAGTAGCTTATTTGTTCCGCAGATGATGCCACCGCTAGTTTTTGCCTGAAAGCCGATATGTCCGCCAAGTAGGTACTCGATCCCCTCAAGCACACCAGCAGCTTCCATAGCCACAGCACCTCTTGTGCCCTCTTCTGCAGTTTGAAATATAAATTTAAATTTACCATTAAATTCATCTAAATTCTGAGCTATAAGTTTTGCTAGTCCTAAACCGATAGATGCGTGTCCATCGTGTCCACAAGCGTGCATGATACCAGCAATATCTGCACCAAAGCCCTCTTTACAAGGTCTGTGATCCGCATCCTCGCTCTCTGTCACATCGACGCTATCTATGTCAAATCTAAATGCTGTAAATTTACCAGGCCTTTTTGTGTCTATAAAGGCAGTTAGGCCAGTTAATCCATCTTTCATATAAGGAAGATATTTTGCCTCTTCAGGACTTAGAAGTTTTTTGGCTCTTTCTATTGCTTTTTCGCATTGCTCTTTTGAGCCAAGGCCAAGCCTTGCATCGGCTTTAACGACCTTGTCGCCAAGGCTTATTTCATATCCTAGATCACTAAGCCTCTTTGCTAGTACGGCGGTTGTAAAAAATGTAAACCAGCCAGTCTCTGGATGTGAGTGAAAATACCTGCGATCCTTGATCAGCTCATCTTTTAAAGAAAGAGCCAAATTTGCTATTTTGTCCATAGGTTTCTCCTTATTCATTTGATAGTTTAATTAGTGCATTTGTTAAAATTTGTGTAGCTTTGAAAGCATCATCAAAATTTATAGCTTCTGCTATATTGTGACTGATGCCGCCAACGCAAGGTATAAAAAGCATGCCAACGCTACTTGCAAGTTTTGTTAGATTCATCGCATCGTGTCCAGCTCCGCTTGGCAAAGTAAGCGTTTTTATGCCAAGTTTAGTAGCCTCTTCGCTTAGCAAATTTATAGCATGCTCACTAAGTTTTACTGGCTCGTCGCTGCTAAGTTCTCTTATCTCGTAGCTAAATTTTAGCTCACTGCTTAATTCGTTTATAAAATTTCTAAGCTCATTATTTAGCTCATTTAGGCTTGCTTTGTCTATATCTCTTAGATCAACTCCAAGCCTTGCCTCGCCTGGCACGACGTTTAAAACGCCTGGCTTTGCATGTGCGTAACCAACAGTAGCCACAGCTGTTTTTTTGTTTTTAGCAAATTTATTGGCTGCGATTATGATGTGTGAAGCAGCTAGCAGCGCGTCACTACGCATATTCATCGGAGTTGCACCGCTGTGATCTGCCTTACCATGGATAATAATTTCAAATCTTATAGGAGCGGCGATACCGCTTACTATGCCAACGCTTATGCCGCTTCGCTCAAGCACTGGGCCTTGTTCAATGTGAAGTTCTAAATATGAATGAAGTGAGTGTTCTTTTAAAATAGAACCATTTAAATTTTGTGGGTCAAGTCCAAATTTACTCATCGCTTCAAAAAGCGAAATGCCGTCTTCGTCTTTTAGCTCATGAAGCCTTTGTAGACCAAGTTTGCCGCTTATTATCTTGCTACCAATGGTCGCTGTCTTAAACCTACTTGACTCTTCACAGCAAAAATTAATCAGCCAAAGCGGACGCTTTAGTTTAACGCCAGCTTCTTTTATCGAGGTTAATGCTTCAAGTCCAGCCATAACGCCAAGCGTACCATCATAAAAGCCACCATTTGGCACGCTATCTATATGAGAGCCCACACAAACTGGCTTCTCGCCTGGCTCACAGCCATCATCATAGATGGCAAAGATGTTGCCAACATTGTCAATTTTAAGTTTAAAGCCATTTTCTTCTATTAAATTTATAAGAAAATTTCTAGCTTCCAAGTCTTCTTTGCTAAATGCAAGCCTTGTTAGCCCTCCACCTTTTAATGCTCCAAATCTACTTATAGCATTAAAATTCGCCTCAAATCTTTTAAAATTTATCATAATAAACCCTTAAAAATAAAACTAATCTTAAAAATATTTATTACTTTATGCATTTTACATTTAGTTTTATGATTTAAAGCTGAATAAGTGTTAAATTTTGAAATTTAATTTTTTTGTAGCTTGTTGTGTAAGCCTTTAATGATCTCTGAAATTTTTTGCATTATTTCGATTTTATTTGGCTTTTGTGATTTTCTAGTATCTTCGCGAAACTTCTCATAGTATTTTAGTTTTAGCTTTAAAATGGCCTCTTTAAGGCTATCTTCACTAGAAGCTACATTTGAGCTTTCATCAACATAAATTTCTCTAACAAGTACCGCGTTATCTTCAATATTTGGCAATAAAATAGCCTGAAAATAATCTTTATGATGCAAGAAGAATTTCTCCTCAAGCTCGTTTAAAACGATAGCTTCGTAATTTTTATTTGCAAGCATACTCTTTAAAACGCTAAATTCTAAAATATCAGTTTTATCTTTTTTTTGAGCTGTTTGTTTATTTGTTGCAGCATTTGTAAAATTTTGATCTTGTCTATTTATATATCTTTGTCCATGAAGGCTAAAAGTATTTAGCTCTATTTTGAGCAAATTTGCGACTAACGACTCATAGCTTTTTGCAATTATTGACTTTAGAGAATTTGTAAATTCCACTATCTCTTCTAAGCATTTTTGCTTTTGTACTGGGCGTGTAATATCATATTTTTTTACAATTTGCTCAATATAAAACTCGCCAAGTTCAGTCCCGGAGCTAAACATCTCTTTTAGCTCGTCGCTTCTACCTGCAAATACCATATCCGCTGGGTCTGCACCATCTTTTATGATTACAACGCTTCCATCTATTTCGTTTTGCACTAAAAGACGAGATGATTTTATAGCGGCATTTATACCAGCCGAGTCACCATCAAAACAAAGTACTACGCTTATCTCTCCTCTTTTTAAAAGTGGCAAGTGATTAGTCGTAAGCGCAGTCCCAAGCACGGCAACAGCGTTTGTAAAGCCTGCAAAGTGCAGCATGATGACATCTAAATAACCCTCAGTGATAATGATCTGCTTCTTTTCAAAAATGCTTTGTCTAGCTAAGTGGTAGCCGTAAAGTAGCTTTGACTTGTCAAAAACCATGCTTTGAGGAGAATTTACATATTTTGCAGGATGATCCGAGATCGTTCTACCACCAAAGCCAACTAATTTTGCCGTATGGGCATATATGGGAAATGTGATACGCTCGATAAAACTAGCATAAATTCCCTTCTCGTTTTGCTTTACGATTCCAACTTCAAGCGCCTCTTTTGGCTCGATATTTTCATTTTGTAAAAGCCTGATAGTACTAGCGCTCTCCCCAGCCCAGCCAAGCTCAAATTTCTCAATCATCGCATCATTTATGCCGCGTGAATATATATATCTCACAGCGGCTTCATGCTTGAAAAATTCACTCCTATAAAAGGCATTTGTCTTTTCCAAAATGTGCTTATTTTCTTTTTGTGTTGGAAGTTTATCGCTTGTGTATTCAAGGCTAAAATTTACAAGGCTAGCTATTCTCTCGATAGCTTCTGGATAGGTAAGCTTCTCATAATCCATCACAAATTTAATCGCATCTCCGCCGGCCTTACAAGCAAAACAGTGAAAAATTTGCTTACTTTGACTTATGCTCATACTAGGATTTTTGTCGTCATGAAATGGGCAGACGCATTTGTAGTTTGCACCCATCTTTTTGACTGGCACAAAGTGCTCTATAATGTCAACGATATCGATTTGATTTTTAAGCTTTTCAATGGATTTTGGATCTATCATAAGCAAAATTATACAACTGCTTTGTTATAATTAAAGTAAAATTTTATTACAAAGTATGAGCGTGGATATTTTTTTCATTGGGCATAGAGATCCGATATTTAGCCTTATTATTTTATTTAGCATTATTTTGATGATCGCTGCACTAAGCTATGCTTGGGGTATCTTTTCAAGCAAAGATGAAAAAAAACGCATTGAAAAATTTATAAGAAAATTTGACAGCAAAGATGGTATAAGCGACGAGCATAAGCAGATGCTGCAAAGTCCGGAGATAGACGCTCAAAGCCTTTGTATGTTAGGGCAAACTTTCGCCAAAAATGGCGACTTTGAAAAGTCCATTAGCATCTATCTGATCGCCCTTGGCAAAGCTAGAGATAAAAATGAGAAGGAATTTATCCTAAACGAGCTTGGAGAGGTCTATTTTAAAGCTGGCTTTTTAAAAAAGGCTAGTGAGGTTTTTGAAAAGGCACTCGAACTAAGTCCTAGAAATGTCATCGCACTTCGCTTTCTGACAATGATAGATGAGAAGCTCAAAAACTACAAAGAGGCACTTTATGCACTAAACTCACTTGAGGAGCTTGGAGTAAATGTAAAAGATCAAAAGGCCTATATAAAGGCTATCAGCACGCTTGATGATAGAAATTTAAGCTTTAATGAAAAGATAGAAGTTCTCTCTCGTCTTAGCCAAAATTTTGAGCTTTTAAAGCGCATGATCTTGGTGCTTTTTATAAGACACAATGAAAATTTAGAAAATTTAAAAGTTTGTGCCAAATTTGAAGACGTACTTGATCTGCTTTATAACCTAAAAACGCCTATAAATTTGAGTGATGATAAGTATAGATCGCTCTTTTACGCAAAGGGCGATATAAATGAGCCATGTGAAATTTACGGCTTTGAGCTAAACGTCATCAAAAAACTAAAGGATGCCAAATTTGATGCAGCAGGACTTAGTTTTAACTACATTTGCAAAAGCTGCAAAAACTCATTTCCGATGCACTTTTACCGCTGTCCGGTCTGCCACGAGCTAGGAAGTGTAAAAATTTTATCTCACATCACAGAAAAACCGAGTGAAGACAGTAACACTTTTTAGCGACGGTTCGTGCCTTGGAAACCCTGGAGCTGGCGGCTGGGCTTATATTTTGAGATTTAATGAAGCACAGAAAAAAGAGAGTGGCGGCGAGGCATTTACTACAAATAATCAAATGGAGCTAAAAGCTGCGATAATGGGGCTAAAGGCACTAAAAGAGCCTTGTGAAGTGAGACTATTTACCGATAGCTCATACGTAGTAAATAGCATAAATGAGTGGCTTGCAAACTGGCAAAAGAGAAATTTTAAAAATGTAAAAAATGTAGAACTTTGGCAAGAGTATTTAGAAATTTCAAAGCCGCATAAAGTCATAGCAAGCTGGGTCAAAGGTCACGCTGGACACCCTGAAAATGAAGAGTGCGACCAGATGGCAAGAGACGAGGCACAAAAGATAAAAGATGAGAACGAAAGATGAAAAATTTAGAAGAATTTGAAGAGAGTCTTGGATATAAATTTAAAAAATCTGAGCTTTTAGAAGAGGCGCTGACTCACAAAAGTACTAAGCAGGCGCTAAACAACGAAAGACTTGAGTTTTTAGGCGATGCGGTGATGGATCTAATTGTGGCTGAGTATCTTTTTAAAAAATTTAGCAAAATCGCAGAGGGCGACATGAGCAAACTAAGAGCTGCACTTGTCAATGAAAAAAGCTTTGCAAATATGGCAAGGCATCTAAAGATGGGTGAATTTTTAAGACTAAGCTTGGCCGAAGAAAACAATGGTGGACGCGAGAAAGATAGCATTTTAAGTGATGCTTTTGAGGCTGTGATGGGGGCTATTTATCTCGAAGCTGGACTTCTTAAAGTAAGAGAAATTTCTATCAACTTACTTGAGCTTTGCTATCCGCAAATCGATTTTGCTCACCTTGAAAAAGACTACAAAACAGCTCTACAAGAAGTCACTCAAGCACATCTTGGCGTCATACCATCTTATGAGTTAATTGCTACATCTGGTCCTGATCATAAGAAAGAATTTGAGATCGCTCTACTGCTAAACGGCGAGGAAATTTCAAGAGCCATTGGTAGCTCCAAAAAGCAAGCCCAACAGCTAGCTGCAAAAATCGCGCTAGAAAAAATCAAAAAATAGGAACAAGCTTGAATACATTTGGCAAAAAACTAACCCTAACAACATTTGGCGAGAGTCACGGAGTAGCCATAGGTGGCGTTATAGACGGTCTTCCTGCTGGAATGAAAGTCGATACGCAGTTTATCCAAAGCGAGCTAGATAGACGCCGTCCTGGACAAAGCAACTTCACAACCGCAAGAGATGAAGCTGACAAGATAGAAATTTTTAGCGGCCTTTTTAATGGCATAAGTACTGGAGCACCGATAGGTTTTGCTATCTTTAACAACAACCAAAAGTCGAATGACTATGAAAATTTACGTGAAATTTTCCGCCCAGGCCATGCTGATTTTACATATTTTAAAAAATATGGCTTTAGAGATCACAGGGGCGGTGGGCGTTCAAGTGCTAGAGAAACGGCTATCAGGGTAGCTGGTGGGGCTTTTGCACAGCTACTTTTAAATGAGTTTAATATTGAGGTTTTGAGCGGGGTATTTGGCATCGGCAAGATTTTTAGCGATAAGATAGACTTTAATTTTGCTAAAAATTCACAAATTTATGCTCTTGGCAACGAAGAAGCTATGAAAGAAGCGGTAAATAAAGCTAGAAATGACCACGATAGCGTCGGTGCAGTTGTTTTAAGTGTGGTTAAAAATGCTCCAGCAGGCCTTGGAGAGCCACTTTATGATAAGCTCGATGGTGCCTTGGCGGCGGCTTTAATGGGCATAAATGGTGTAAAAGCCGTCGAGATAGGCGCTGGCGTAAAAGCAAGCGAGACATTTGGCTCAGTAAATAACGATGAGATGGATGAGCTCGGCTTTTTAAGCAACAACGCAGGAGGCATACTTGGTGGCATAAGTAGTGGCGAAGATATCATACTAAAGAGCCATTTTAAGCCTACACCTTCAATATTTAAAGAACAAAAAACACTAAATTTACAAGGCAAAGCAGTGGACTTTGAGCTAAGGGGCAGACATGATCCATGCATAGGCATACGTGGTAGTGTCGTTGCAACTGCGATGATAAGGCTAGTGATCGCTGATATGCTACTACTAAATGCGACCACAAAGCTTGAAAATCTAAAGAAAATTTACGGCTAAATCTATAAAAATGAGTAAAAATTTAGTGGCCAAAAAGCCACTAAATTTTTAGAATCTATAAGCAAACTGAAGTTTTGCGCTGCTTTGATCTTTTTTACCAAAAGATTGTGCTATGCCAAAATTTATGAGTGTTGCATAAGTTGGCGTATATCTTAGACTGATCTCAACCTCTGAAATTGTACCTTTTTGAGTTAGGCTGATTTCCTCGTCTTCTTGGATTACTGCTATTTTTGATTTTGTATTAAATTTATACTCGGCACTAATTTTCCCATAAGGATTAAATTTACCAGCATCATAGGCTATTTTTGAGTAAATTTTAGCTCTACTTGATGTAACGCTGCTAAATTTTAATGTGCTTTGTCCGATATCTGCCTCATCACTACTAACATAAGAGAGTGTGTAGTTTAGCCCACTATCAAGCATAAAACTATCAAATTTTATCTTTTTGCCGACACCAAAGCTAGCATTGTAGTATGACATTGAGATTTTATAATCAACATCTTTCGCATCAACCTTAGTTTGGCTCTTACCGGCTTTTGCCATGAGATCGATATAAAAATCACGTGGTAAATTTAGCCTTGAAAAAATACCAAGTCCATAATTTATAATTTTGGCATCTTCATCGCTGTTATCAAATGTTGGTATAGCAAAAGCTCCGAGCATAGACTCGCCATTTTTATTTTTACTTTGCTAGAATTTACATCACTTCTATCTGTTAAACCAATATAAACACCTGATTGTCTACTTTTTTCAATAGAAGGTCCGATTAGTTACATTAACTTCTTTATGCATTGCATTTACCCTAACCCCACTAGTAAAATTTATCCATTTTACTTATTTTGTTTCTAAAAAATTTTTATTAGAAATTTTAGCCTTAAGATCAATTTTTCAGAAACGAACTTTTACTAATTTTCATCTATAATCACCCCATGAAAAACGAAGCACAAAAATTTTATGCCGTCATTGATCTAAAGTCATTTTATGCCTCAGTTGAGTGCGTGGAGCGAGGGCTTGATCCGTTTAAAGCCGATCTAGTCGTGGCTGACGATAGTCGCGGCAACGGAAGTGTTTGCCTAGCCGTTAGCCCAGCTCTTAGAGTCAAAGGTGTGAAAAATAGATGCAGGCTTTTTGAGATACCACGAGATATAAAATTTATCATCGCACCGCCTAGAATGCAGTTTTACATCGACTATGCGGCTAAAATTTATGAGATATACCTAAAATATGTCTCAAAAAATGATATCTATGTCTATTCTATCGATGAGGCCTTTATCGATCTTACTTCTTATGTTAAATTTTATAATACCGATGCAAAATCCATAGCCAAAAAGATAATGGATGAAATTTTAAAAACTACTGGCGTGACTGCCACCTGTGGCATGGGCACAAATTTATACCTTGCAAAAATCGCCCTTGATATCTTGGCTAAGCACAGTGATGATGGGATTGCATTTTTAGACGAGCAGCTTTATAAAGAACGCCTTTGGACGCATCAACCGCTAGACGACTTTTGGCGCATCGGTAAGCAAACTAGGCTGAAGCTAGAAAAACATGGAATTTTTTGTATGAAAGATATAGCAAATGCTCCGCGAAGCTTACTTGAGAAATTTTTTGGAGTTGATGCCTATATAACGGTAGATCACGCAAATGGCATAGAGCCAACGACAATAGCTGATATAAAAGCATATAAACCAAGCACAAAATCCTACTTTAGCTCTGAAATTTTACCAAGAGACTACGAACGTTGTGAGGCGGTAGTCGTACTAAAAGAAATGGCTGACAGGCTCGCTCTTAGGCTCATAAACAAAGAGGTCAAGGCAAGTGGAATAACAATAAATATAAAATTTGCCGATAAATTTGAGCCACTACAACGTGCAAGCGTTCGGTTTAAGACACCAACAAATGTTTCAAGCATGCTGATGAGCTCAGCCGAAGAGCTACTTTTAAACAAGATAAAAAATGTTGGGCTGATTAGGCAAATTAGCATCAGTGCAAATGACGTAGTAAAAGAGAGCCTAGCTCACTCTAGTCTTTTTGAGGATGATACTAAAGAAAAAGCAGTTTTAAAATCCCTAAATCTCATAAAAGAAAAATTTGGTAAAAACTCGGTTTTAAGAGCGATCGATCTACTACCAGAAGCCACTGGGCAAGATCGAAATAAAAAGATCGGAGGGCACAAAAGTGGCGAGTAAAGATAGGGCGAAAATTTTTAGCTCGTTTAATCCCCTATCAACCTTAGAGCGAGCCTTGCGACAAAAAGAGCGAGAAAAATGCGAAAAACTAGATCTTGATGAGAGCAAAGTCGATGAAATTTTAAAAAAGATAAGCGAGCTAAGGCCGGCTGATGAAGTATATGTGAGCTATCATGACGGCTACGCCTATACAAGTGCTAGCGGACTAATATCTGACGTAAATTTCAAAAATAAAACTCTTATGGTTGTAAAAACTAGGATCAAATTTGAAGATATAAATGACCTAAAAATAATTTAGCCCCCAAACGAGGGCTAAATTTATATAAATTCTACAAAGATTGTAAAATTTTTGGTTTAGAAAAGGCAGTTATTGGTTTGATCTCGCCTTTATATTTTTCAAGATCCGCTAGTATCGTATGTCCGCAGTTGCTTTGAGCGATGCTAGATGTGCCTTTGTCACGTGTTAGGACATTGATGCAACCGTGCTTGCAAAGGCTTCTTTCGCCAAGCACTTCAGGGTCGTACCATGCACCTTCGCAAACAGCGATGACATGCTCTGGGATGATGTCAGTAACAAGCGCTCCTACTAAAATTTCACCCCTATCGTTGAAAACTCTCACTACATCACCAGTTGCGATGCCTTTTTTCTTAGCATCATTTGTATTTATTAGCATCGGCTCTCTTGCGCTTACTTCAGCGTAGTTTCTGATTATTGAGTTATTTAGCTGAGAGTGCAAGCGGTATCTTGAGTGTGGGGTTGTGATGCTAAATGGATATTTTTTAGCTTTTTCGCTACCAAGCCACTCAAACGGCTCGATCCAAGCAAAGTGTGGAGCAAAGTCTTTGTAGCCAAATTTAGCAATAGTTGGAGAGTAGATCTCTATCTTGCCTGATGGCGTGCCAAGGCGGTTTTTATGTGGATTTTCTCTAAATGCACTAAGTCTTGTGTAGTATTTTGTCTCTTCATTGTCTTTGTCAAATTTGACATAGCCCTCTTTCCAAAACTCATCAAAGTTTGGCATTTTAAGATCTAGTGCTTTGGCTTGTTCCACCGCATCTGCGTAAAATTCTTTTGCCCAGCCAAGCTCATCTTTACCCTCAGTAAAGACCTCTTCTCTGCCCCAGCGTTTGCAAATTTGTGAACATATCCAGTAGTCGCTTCTGCTTTCTCCCATTGGCTCAACTACTGGCTTATAAGCCACGATGTATTCGCTTGATGGGACACTTTGGTTGATGTCATTTCTCTCTACCTCAAGTGCCACTGGTAAGACGATGTCACTTAATTTAGCTGTGCTTGTCCAAAATGGCTCAGCTGTGATAACAGTATCAAATTTACGCCATGCTTTAACTGCATTGTTTACATCCTGATGTCTTGTAAACATCGAACCAGAAGCCATATAAGCTACTCTCATATGTGGAAGTTTGATCTTAGAGCCATCATAATCTATCTCTTTGCCAGGATTTTGCAAGGCTTCGATTGATCTTGAAGATGGGATGGTTACGTTTTTAAATTTCTTCCACGGAGCACCATCTACGTTTTCATATTTTTCGCTTATCCTAGTACTGATGCCTTTTAGAGCAGGTGCTATCTTATCAGTGCTGCCGTTTCCATAATAGAGGTTAAACTCAAATCCAAGACCCTCTTTACCGATGTGGCCAAGCATCGCACTAAGTGTTACGATACCCCAAAAGCCCATTTCGCCATGGTCTTGTCTTTGAAGTGATCTACCAGCGATAATAGTGCTTGGCTCTTTTGCGAGTACAGTAGCAAATTTTGCTATATCTTCAGCTTTTACACCACAAATTTTACTAGCCCAGTTTATATCTTTTACCACTTTGTCGGTCGTACCAAGCAAATAATCTTTAAATTTATTAAAACCAACTGTGTATTTTTTTATAAATTCTTCATCATAAAGCTTGTTTTCATAAAGATAGTGGCACATACCAAGCATCATTGCTACGTCAGTGTTTGGACGAACGATGATAGTTTCAGAGTCAAGGTATCTTGTGGTGTCATTTTTAAAGACACAAACACTATAAGTTTTAATGCCAGCATCTTTTATCTTTTTAATACCAAGATAACCATCGTGTGTTGGAGGCTGCCATGAAATTTGACCAGTCACAAGCGGATCAGTACCCCAAAATACAATGTTCTTAGCATTTTTAACCATGGCCTCCCATTTTGTAGGAGCATCATATACTGCACTATTTCCAAGGACGTGAGGCATAATGACAAGACCAGCACCTGTTGAGTAGTCACCGCTCTCTTCTACATATCCACCTAAAACCTTAAGCATCCTATGACCAACAGTCCTACCCCAGCTGATCTTGCCGCTACCGCCCCACCAGTAGCATTCGCCGTAAATGCTTTCTGGACCATATTTGTCAAAATTTTCTTTTAAGGCTTTTGCAGCAAGGTCAAGTGCTGTATCCCAGCTAACACGTACAAATTCTTCTTTGCCACGAAGCTCGCTTTTTGCTACGCCTTTTGCCTTTAGGTAACTTTTTCTTACGTACGGATAGAGTACGCGACTTTCATTTTGGATGAGATCTGGCAAACTGTTATTCATTGTATTTGGGAATTTATCACCATCAAATGGATCAACAGAGACGATTTGATTTGAGTTGGTATTTGCCCAAAATAGACCAAATCTATTTGCCCCAAAAGTTTTCTTTTGGTCAAAAATGGTCTTAGTCACGCCCTCTATCTTGTTTGCCTGCGCCGCAGTGGCTGCAAGTGCGGAAAATTTTATAAAATCTCGTCTTTTCATATTTTCTCCCTTATGAAAAATTTATTTTACTTTTTTGGCATTGTGTTGTAAGTATTTGAGCACTAAATTTAGGTCAGTTTCATCTAGCGCGACAAATTTAGCATCGACCATTCCAGCTAAATTTGCTGGCCACTGAGCCGCTGTAAAGCTATTTGGTTCATGTAGCCTGTGACATGCCGAGCAGGTCTCTTCGTAAATTTTCTTTGACTTTGCGTAAAGCTCTTTTTGGTTGCCACCAAGTGCGTCATTTGGCACTTCATAAACGCCATCAACTTGATACCAAACCTCGCCGTAGTCGTCTTCAAGGTCTTTTACTTTTTTGAAATTTGCCTCGCTCTCGTCATTAAAAGCTACAAAAACTTCAGGATCTTCTATACTTCTTTGAAGTTGGGCTAAATAGTTTGCCGAAACTACGCCATTAACCTTGATCTTACTCGTTTTATCACCTTTTTCGACGACTTCAACTGGTGTTAAAACCTCGATCTTTCCTATCATCTTGCCATCTAGCGTTATATTGGCATCTTTTGCGATGACATCGGCACTAAAAGCAAGACTACATGCTAAGACAGGGGCTAAAAATAGCATTTTCATGTTGCAATCCTTAAAAATAAAATTTAAAAAAATCTTATAACCTAATGGTTTAAAATTACATTGTTATATTTAGCTTTATTTAAGAAAGTTAATATTCATTTTTATTAAAAATAAGATTTGGCAGAAAATTTATCAATGAGTTTTATTGGATGGCTTAATTGCTGAAGGTATAAGTAAAATTTTTCTAGCTTACAAGCTCTGTAAAAATTTTAATTATGGATCTAGTGAAGTAAAAATTTAACTTTACTTCACTAGCTACTATAAAAAGTATGGCAAAGCTTTTATAAACTTAAAAACATAAATTAGTAAACCTCTTACAGTATTTATAAATATACTAAAAGTTACTACTCTACATTGCTAGCTATGTTAAGACTTTCTAGAGTTTTATCGTTTTAAAATTTTTGTCAAAACGCCTTATTATCAATCTAACAGCTTTGCTTATCGCCTAGCTCGCACGCCTTTTTTCGCATTTGCTTTGCCTTTTTCGCGTCTTTTTTTACTTGCTCGTATCTATTTTCGTTGAAATTTCCCTCATACAGCCACGCCGCTCGCGCACAGCCGCCTACGTAGCCAAGCTTACACGAGCGCTCGTAATACTCCATCATCTCGCCTATATCGCCCCCCGTTCGCTCTATCATCCAGCCCACGTTGTAGCATCCGGGAGCGTATTTTTTGTTGCATAGGGTATTGTTTATCGCAAACGACTGCACCTCGTCGCCCAGCTCTTCTTGCATGAAATTAGCTAGCGCCAAGCAACCGGGCAAATACTCGTAAAGGACGCAGCTAGCCTTGTAATACGCGCTAATCTTAGTCTCGCGCTCGCTCTTATCCGCAGCTTTTACTAAGTTATTTTTATAAAGTTCGCCAAGATAAAAGCAGCCCTCGCCATCTCCTTTGGCGCAGGCTAGACTAAATAGCCCCTCCGCCGCGCCGTAGTCTTGCTTTAAGTTTGCCGCTACTATGCCCGCTTGCACGCACTCTTTGGTAGCGTTTAGGTCGGTATTTTTGCATTTTTTGACCTTTTCTAGCGTATCTGCGGCTAGCAATGGCGAAAGGCCCGGCTCGCTAGCGAATAAATTTAACGCCGCAAATAGCGCAAATAATAAATTTTTCATTTTTATCCTTAAAAATTTGCCTAACCCCGCGCTTTGGCGATGCAAGCAGCGACGGCATCCATCAAGGCGCCGCGAAATCCGCCTTTTTCAAGCGCGACAAGTCCTTCGATCGTGGTTCCCGCCGGCGAGCAAACCTCGTCTTTTAGCGCGGCTGGGTGCTTGCCGCTTTGGATCAGGCGCGCCGTCCCTTCCACGGCTGCCGCAACGGCGTCGTAGCAAAGCTGCCTAGGCAGTCCGCCCCGCACGCCGGCATCGGCCGCAGCCTCGATAAAGGCGCACGCATACGCCGGCAAGCTTCCCGCGATGCCCGTAAATGCGGCAAACCAGGCCTCGTCTATCTCGTAAATTTTACCGATTTTAGCGATTATCTCGCGCACGGTCTTGCGCGCTTCATCGCTAAAACCCGCGTCAAAGCAAAGAGCCGTGGCCGACGCGCCGATGCAAGCTGCTATATTTGGCATCGCGCGAGCGATATAAACGCCCTCGCCTACGATTTGCCTAGCGCGTTTTATGTCAAAATTCGGCGCCAAAAGAAGCAAAATTTTGCCCGCAAGATCAGGCGCGATCAGGCGCAAGATAGCCTCGTAGCTAGCGGGCTTAGTAGCCAGCACGACCGCGTCCGCTTCGCGCGCTAGATCCGTTTCGCTCGCGGCTATTTTTACGCTAAATCTCTGCCGCAAGGCTTCGTTTTTACTTCTGGTGCAGGCTATGATTTCAAATTTCGTCTTTTTTTCACATTCGCGCTGGCTCGAGGTTTTGCCTGTTTGCGCTAAATTTTCCGCCCTTTGCGCCTCGCTACCGCCGTCAAATTTCCGCTCCTCCTCGGCAAAGCTTCGCCCCGCGTCCACTTCGTCAGATTGCGCGCGCCAAAGCGCCTCTATCATCGCACCGCCCATATTTCCGCCGCCGATAAAGCCGATTTTAGGATTTTTCATTTTGCCGCCTTTTTTAGAGTGCCGATTTTGACCGCTTTGCCCGCGACCGCGTCACGTACCGCCGTACTATCCGCCCAGATAGCCCCCGTAACCTGCCCAGGCGCCAAGGTATAAACGCCGCCCGTTTGCGCCTCGTCGCTCGCCTTAAACTCGTTGCCCACGACCAGCTCATAAACGACGTTCGTGTCATTTTCAAATTTGATCGCCGCTTTTAGCGTCGGCTCCATTTTCTGTTTAGCTGCGCCCGCGTACTACTCGAGTATGTTTTTGCTAAGCTTGCCGTAGACGTCGCCGTCTTGGCTTAGATATATCCGCACGGCGCGCTTATCCGAGTTTTTGCCGCCTTTTTCGTCCTTGCCGACGCTAACGCTCATCTCATAGGCGGTTTCTCCGGTCGGAAAGTCCTTAAATTTAGCGTCCGGGACGAAAACCCGCACGTTGTCCGTTACCGTTTTCGTAACGTGCGTCTGCGGCGTTATACCCGTTAGCATGATCGTTGATTTCACGTCCGCGCCTTTGTCCGAAACAAGCGCGGAGATCGGCACGCGAGTAAGCAGCGTAGTCTCATAGCAGCCGCTAAAAATAAACGCCGCGGCGAGAGTAATGATAAATTTTAGTTTTTTTCATCGGTTTCCTTTAAATTTACGCCGATTCTAGCATAAACTAGACATTTTTATATTGATTATATTAAAAGTAAAAATAGAAAAGTAGGTATGGTATTTTAAAGCATAAATAGTTTTAGGATTGATAAATTTTAATCGTCTTAAACAAAGCCAACTTAAATAAATAATGCAAAAAAATATGAGAAATTTATAGAAATTTATTTGCTGTTTTTAGAGTTTAATTATTAGCCCCTTTACAAAGGGGCTAGATGACAAATTTTGATTAGAGTTTTGCTTTTCTTTTGCGCTCTGTTGGATCTAAATAGCGCTTGCGAACGCGGATATTTATAGGCGTAACCTCGACTAACTCGTCATCTTCTATCCACTCAAGAGCGCGCTCAAGGCTTAGCTTTCTAGGCGGCACAAGCTTGATCGCATCGTCGCTACCGCTAGCACGCACGTTTGTTAGGTTTTTACCCTTGATAGGATTTACGTCAAGGTCATTTGGACGACTATGCTCGCCTATGATCATACCCACATAGACTTTTGCTTGCGGATCAAGGAAAAGCACACCACGATCTTGCAAATTAAATAGTGAATAAGCAAGCGTTACGCCATTTTCCATCGAAACTAGCGCGCCATTTGTTCTATGCTCCACAGTTCCGCTAAGCGGTCTAAACTCCAAAAAGCTGTGGTTCATAACGCCCTCACCTTTTGTATCAGTCAAAAACTGGCTTCTAAAACCGATAAGGCCGCGCGCTGGGATCTCAAACTCGATCCTTGTTTGGCCGTCGCCTGTTGGGTTCATAGAGACCATTTCAGCTTTTCTTTTACCTAGTTTTTCTATGACAGTGCCTGTCGTATCATCAGGTGCGTCAATCACTAAAAGCTCGTATGGCTCGCATTTTACGCCATTTATCTCTTTTACGATGACCTCAGGTCTGCCAAGTAAAAACTCATAGCCCTCGCGGCGCATATTTTCAGCCAAAATAGTAATCTGAAGCTCACCACGGCCACTTACTTTAAATTTGCCCTCGCCGATGTTTTCGTATTTCATCGCGATATTTGTCTTCATCTCGTTTGCAAGGCGCTCATCGATCTTGTTTGATGTAACGTGTTTGCCCTCAGTACCTGCTAGTGGGCCGTCATTTACAGAAAATACAACGCTAAGTGTTGGCTCTTCGATGTGAAGAGGATCTAGTGGATGAGGATTATTTGGATCAACGACGCTATCGCCAACGTCAAGCGCATCAAAGCCAGCGATCGCTACGATGTCACCAGTGCCAGCCTCATTAATATCGGTTCTTTCAAGACCCATAAAGCCAATTAACTTTGAAATTCTACCAGTTGTCTTTGTGCCATCAGCCTTTGCAAGCATAACATTTTGGTTTTTTGATATCTTGCCGTTAAAAATTCTTGCAATACCGATCTTGCCGACGTAGTTATCATAATCAAGAGTAAACACTTGAAGCTGAAGTGAGTTCTCGTCACTACCGCTTGGAGCTGGTACGTGAGATAAGATGGTCTCAAAAAGTGGCTGCATATCTTTGTTTTCATCACTTAGCTTTAACTTAGCATAGCCATTTTTCGCAGCTGCATACACAACTGGAAATTCTAGCTGTTCGTCATTTGCATCAAGTGCTACAAAAAGGTCAAAAATTTCATTTATAACGCGGTCTGGATCGCCTGCTGGCTTATCGATCTTATTTACGACGACGATTGGGCGAAGTCCAAGTGAGAGCGCCTTTTTGACGACAAATTTAGTTTGTGGCATAACGCCTTCTTGCGCATCTACAAGTAGCAAAACGCCATCAACCATCTTAAGAACACGCTCTACCTCACCACCAAAGTCGGCGTGGCCTGGGGTGTCAATGATGTTGATCTTCGTATCTTTGTAGCGAATAGCAGTATTTTTAGAAAGAATCGTGATACCACGCTCTCTTTCGATGTCATTACTATCCATTACACGCTCGCCAAGGTTTTGATGCTCATTAAATGTTCCTGACTGTTTCAAAAGCTCATCAACCATTGTTGTTTTACCGTGGTCGACGTGTGCGATAACGGCTATATTTCGTATCTTTTCCAAATTTTTCTCCGTTTATTAGTTTGCTATTTTTCGTTTGTCAGTTTTAAAATAGGGGCAGATTATAGCCAAATTTTTATAAATTTTAAGCTGATATCAAGAAATTAATTTTTGGAATAGATTTTGCATGTTTGGCATTAAGTTTAAAAATTTGAAAGGTTTGAATGCAAGCTTATACAGCGAAAAATAACGTAGATTTGCTGGCTCCTGCTGGGAATAAAAAGCCCTCTGTTTCTAAAAAATCTCAAAACAACGGCGAATTTTTGTCGATGGTTTTAGATGCAGCTGCGAGCAAGGCAAATAGCGGCCAAAAAATCACTGAAAAAGATGTCAAAGAGATAGTAAAAACGGTTACTACTCAAAAAGAGACGCTGCAAAAATCTCAAAGCGAAAGCACGGCAAAAATTTCAACCGCACTTGAAGAAAATTTGGACGAAGATACAAAAAATGAGCTCTATGAAAATGCAAATTTCATGCAGCTTTTGCAAGTTTTAGAAATTCTAAATGGCAATGAAAAAGTAAGTAAGTTTCCAAATTTCAGCGACAAAATAGCAAATTTCTTAAGTGTGCCCCAAAACGTCGAAGAGCTTAGCAACGTTAAAAGCGTTAGCGATCTTATCGACCTTGCTAAGAAATTTGATCTTGGCCTTGAAAATATAGAAATTTCAAACGAAGATGTGCCAAAACTAAATGAGATGTTTAAAAATTTGGGCAAGAAAGAATTTTTCACACCGATAAAGACCGAAGAGAAGCCTTTTTATCTAAAAGAGCTAAAAAATGAGGTCGAGCAAACCATCATCAAAAATGAACCAAAAGAGGTAGTAAAGCTTGATACCTTGCTAAAAGAGGTAGTGGCAAATCCAACTAGCGAAGCTAAAAATTTAGTAAAAGAAGAGCCTAAAAAGCTAGATAGTGAAGTAAAGCTTGATGATGAGATAGTGGATGTTGAACCAGACGAGCAGCCTAAAGTAAAGGTAAATTTACACGAGCAAAAGGCACAAAAAGCTCCAACTCTTGAGTCGCTACTCTTTCCTGAAAGAGAACAACAAAAAAATGAGAATTTAGAGAGCAAAGAGACATTTAATAGCGATAATAAATCAGAACTAAATCAAATGGTAAAAGATATCGCTAGTAGTGCTAAACACCAGCTTCAAACAAAGGCTGAGATAAAAGAGACGCTTAGTAATTTCTCTTCTACGCTAAAAGAGCAGGTTCAAAATTACAAAGCTCCGATCACTCGTTTTAACATCACGCTTAATCCACTAAATTTAGGCGAGGTTGAGATCACGATGGTAAATCGCGGCAATAATTTGCATGTAAATTTTAACTCAACCACGGCTACGATGAATCTCTTTTTGCAAAATCAAGCCGAGTTTAAAAATAGCCTTGTAAATATGGGATTTACCGAGCTTGAGATGAATTTCTCAGATCAAAATCAAAGACAAGATAAAAGAGAACAAGCAAAGAATAAATACAGCTCAAATCAAAGCGATGAGAGCGAAAACACTCAAGCGGAACAAAGCTTGCTTGAGCTAGTAATACCAAGATATATTTAGGAGAGATCATGGCTTCAGTTTCAGATATAACTACACAAACAACACAACAAAAAAATGCCGAGAAAAAGGCAAAAGCAAAGCAAGATGCAGCAGCTGGCACAGGAACTAACCCAAATGCGCAGCTAGATAAAGATGCATTTATGAAGCTACTTTTAACAGAGCTTCAGTATCAAGATCCAACAAGCCCTATGGATACTGAAAAGATGCTCACACAAACTAGCCAACTAGCATCACTAGAGATGCAACAAAATACAAACTCAGCTATGAAAGAGCTTGTAAATCAGTTAAAATCAAATGCAAATGCCTACGCCATATCAGCTCTTGGCAAAATGGTCTCAACTGGTTCAAACTCAGTTTTACTAACAGATGAGCAAAAAACTGTAAATTTTGCACTTTATTTTAAATCAGATCTTGCAAATGGTAAGCTTGAAATTAAAAATGCAAATGGAGAGGTCGTTCGTTCAATCGATATAAAAGATCTAAAATCAGGAGTTCGCAGAATATCTTGGGATGGCAAAGATGATTCTGGAAAACAATTACCAAATGGTGCATATACAGTTTCTGTTAATTACACTGGAAAAGATGGTAATTCATACAAGACTCAAGTAGGTAGCTATCCGGTTGAAGCAGTAAAATTTGTAGATGGTAAAGCCATGATAAAAATCGCAGGCGAATATGTCCCAATGGATAAAATATCTGAATTTTACGAAGGATAAAAGCCATGATGAGAGGTTTTTACAACGGAATTAGTGGCATTAAAACACAAAGCTTTGGCATGGATGTTTGGGCAAATAATATTTCAAATATCAACAACGTAGGTTTTAAAGCTTCAATCCCTGAGTTTAAAAATTTAATCAATCAACATATGGCTTCTGCTGGAAGTGGTCCAACTAACAATCAAGTAGGTCTTGGAGCTACGAAACAAACGACAGCTTTAAAGATGACAAATGGTAGTTTTCAAAATACTGATAATAACTTCGACCTAGCCATAGGTGGTAAAGGCTTTTTTGGTGTTGTTGACAAAAATGGTAGAAACTACTATACAAGAACAGGTAGCTTTGATATAGACGCAGCTGGAAATTTAGTAGATAATAAAGGCAACTTGCTTCTTGGTACATTAACAAGTTTTACTCCAGTCACTCCAAGTGCTAATGCTCTTAGAAAATATGGTCAAACAAAAGGTACCACGCAGGCATTTACTGCAAAAGAAGAAGATCTAAAACTAGCCGATACTGGCTCACAAAAAGGTATAAATTTACCTCATTTTTTATATATGCCAGCCAAGCAAACAAAAAATATAAATTTAAAAGGTAACCTAGACTCAAGCCTTATAACAGATAAGCGAACAACAGCCATTGATGCGGCAAATTTTAACTATACACTCGATAATACAAACAAAACTATCTCACTAAATGGACAAATTCCGCTAAGTCAGACAAGATTTGGTGCAAAAGCAGGCGATAGCGTAGTGGTAAAAGTAAAAGACGGCGATGGTAAATTTAGTGAGTTTTCAACCACGCTAGAGAGCGATGGCAGCTGGCATATAAACAATAAAAGCCTAAAATTTATGAATTTTGCTAGCTTAGATGTAAAAGCTGAAGTTACTTCACTAGTTGAAGTAGCTAATAAAGAAAAACTAAGTTCAGAGATATATAACAGCGATGGCACAAAGAGCTTAGTAACTATAAATTTTACAAAGCAAATCCCTCAAGGTGGCAATCAAACTACCTGGAATGCTACAGCTACGATAACTGATGCTAATGGTGTTGTACAAAATACAGCTATGGGAACACTTACTTTTGATGGTAGTGGCAGACTTGTTACAAATACATTAACAAGCGTTGGAAACGTGGCTTTAAATTTTCTTGGCGATGGAGATGCAAATGTCTATAATGGCATAACAAGCTCGGCTAATTCAAAAAAAGACTTTGTCATAAAAGCAGATGGCTACGCCGAAGGAAATCTCTCAAAATATAGCGTTGATGATCGTGGAAATATAATGGCAAATTTTGACAATTCTCGTTCATTTATAGTTGCAAAAATAGCTCTATATCACTTCCAAAATGAGCAAGGCGTATCAAAAGTGGGTGATAATCTCTATGAAGCAACTCCAAATTCAGGCGAAGCATTTTTTTACAAAAATAAAGCTGGTGAGACCATTTATGGTTCACAAATTCTTTCAAATAAACTTGAAATGAGTAACGTCGATCTTGGTCAAGCGCTAAGTGAGGTTATAGTCACACAAAAGGCTTATGAGGCTAGTGCAAAAAGTATCACAACAAGTGATGAGATGATCCAGACTGCTATTCAGATGAAGAAATAATTTTTATACTAGTTGATGATTAAAAATTTAAAATGAATGATAATTTTAAGAATAGAGTTTGACTTCGTTTATTAAAAACTCATAAACTCTTTGCTGAACTAAAATTTCTTCCTCACAGCCACTCATCAAGCGACGAAGGTGAGAAAAATCTATCTTTTTGGCGTATCTTTTGTGATCTTTTAGGTCTTTATCAATGCTTAAAAGTAGTGCATCAAGTGTGATCCTATCGTTTCTTTTAACTCTTGCTACATACTCTCTAACAGTTTGGATCAAAAAGTCTTTTCTAGTTTGGTCATTTTCATAAATTTCATTTGTAATGTCATTTAAAACAAAAAAATCATCTTCGTCTGGGTCAAATTTAGCAGAGATCATAGCGGCAAAAATTTTTGCACGAAATTCTAAAGATTTGTGATGATAGATAAAAAAATCTCTAAAAGCTGATAAAAAACGAAGTTTAAACTTTCCAGACATTACTCTACTTTTTATGAAATTTGGGCTGATTATATACTTTTAAAGCTAAATTTTTAAAAATGTAACTATAAAACAAAATTTAAGTATAGTTTCTGTATGATTGCGAAGCTCCTTCTTAGACCTGTGCAATGCTTTTTATGAGCACCGCTTCAGGGTGGGAACACAGCAGAGCACTTGTATTAAGTGTGTGCCGCAGTTATCTGAGAAGGGGTCTTTCTAAACCAAAATGCTCATTAAAATCATCGCAAATTTCTAAAAAATCCACTCCATCAATCTTAGGTTTTTCACTAAAAAATTTATACATATTATTAAAGCCATCAGTTAGCTCTTTTGACTTGACGCCGTAGCTTATCGAAATTCCAGCTTCGATGTAGGCTGAGAGCTTGTCGCAGTATTTTAGCGCTTTGCCATCGATTGAGTTAAATTTATCCTCATTTACGTTTTCCATCGTCCCTTCATGGCAGATGATTTTACGCTCATATGTTCTATTTTCAAACTCATCTTTTATAAATTTCTCACCATCTTTTCTGATGCCAAGGATGTAGCTAAACTCATCTTTTATTTTTTCAGGCACAAATGGTAAAATTCTCTCATCAATAAGCCTCATCTCATACTCGCTGATGATCTCATTTAGCCCCTTTACGCCGTATTTTACAGGGCTTATGATATCTCTTGTGAGGCTCTCTGGCAAGTCGTGAAATAGCGCGCAAAAGAAGTTATTTTCTAGGCGTCTTTTGCAAGCTTTTGCTTTTAGTGAGTAAAAATAACTAAGTATCGCAACTACTAGCATATGTCCTAAGACCGCAGTTTCTGGAATGCGAGGCGTTTGTGCCCAGCGCTTTTGAAATCTAAGTCTACCGCTTAGATCAACAAGGCGGGCTAATTTTTGATTCATAGCGATCTTTCTAACGCCAATTAGTTCATAATAATCCTCCATCTCCTCTTCAACCTTCGCCTTAAGCTCGTCGATATCGCTTAAAAATTGGCTCGTTTGATAGACGATAGAAAATTCCCACCTCGTGGCAAGATAGCTCGCTGCTTTTAGGATGAGACGCTCTTTTTCGTGGGTTTTGTCGTTTTTAAAGTGATTTTTAAATCTCTCTAAAAATTTGCCATCTTCTATTTCCGAGATCAGCTCCTCTAGGTTGCTTAAGACCCAGCTATTTATCTGCTCTTTTTTTGTCTTTTGGATGTGATGAAAGACATCTGGTCGTATGTCTGTGACTACGACCCTGCTTAAAAACTCAAAAATTCCAGCCTCTATGATATAGTTTATGTCGGCATTTTGCTCTTGTTTTGCTATGAAATAAGCGATGATAAATTTATGAGCCTGTTTATCAAGCTCGACTAAATTTGCCATCTTTGGATAGTCGTTCCAACGTGATATAGATGCTGCTTTAAAGATATGTTCTATAAGCTTAGCACTTATCATTATTTATCCTTTTTGACTACTTTTGGCTTCTTATCATCGGCATAGCTTATTTTTCTAAAGCCCTCTTTGTTTAAACTTCTTCTTGGTTTGTCATCTTTTTGAAATTTATCATCTCTGCCACCTCTGCTGCCACCAGCTCTACTACTGCCACGATCGCTCGTGCTACGTCTTTCACGTGGCTTATCACCAAAGCTACTTCTCTCTCTAGTTCTTGGAGTAAATTCTTTCTCCTCAACTGGCTTTTTCACCACTAGATCAGAGCTGATCTCGATAACTGTATGGACATTTCCACGTGGGTTAAAGTCGCCAACTATCTTCATAAATTTTGGCTCTAGTTTTTTCTCTAAAACAGAGTAAATTTCATTTATACTATCTTCATGGCTGATGTTGCGGTTCATAAAACTATTTATATAAAGCTTTATCGCTTTTAGCTCAACAACTAACTTATTTGGGATATACTCAAGATAGATCGTCGCAAAGTCAGGATAACCAGAGCGAGGGCAAAGGCAGCAAAACTCAGGCAGAGTAATCTTTATGACATAGTCTCTTGTTTGCTTATTTTCCCAGACCTCAAGGTCACTCTCTACGTCAAATTCTTTCAAAATTTTCTCGCCATATTTCATATCTAGCTCTTCGCTCATTTTTTATCCTTTATACTTTTACTAACTAGGTCAAATTTAAATTTGATCACCTTTTAAATATCTAAGTGTTTAACGTCTTTTGCGTGGTCTTGGATATAGTTTCTTCTTGGCTCGACCTCATCGCCCATAAAGAGATTAAACGTATCAGAGGCGCTTATAGCGTCGTTTATATCGATCTTTAAAAGTCTTCTGTTCTCAGGGTTCATCGTAGTCTCCCAAAGCTGCTCAGGGTTCATCTCACCAAGACCTTTATAACGCTGGATATATGCACCTTTTTTCGCATTTTTCTCTACTTCATCAAGCACGTCTATAACGTCACTATGCAAGTCTAGGCCGCGCTCTTTTATCTTTTGGCTGATATAAAGTGCCTCTTCATAAAGTGGATTTGTGAATAAATTTTCATTTACCACAAGCTCTTCTAGACCACTCTCTGTTTGGACGTAAATTCTAACCTCATCTTCGCTAACGTAGTGGTTTAGTATGTTGTGACCCTCAGCTTTTAAGAAATCCCTTAAAATTTCAAAAATTTCATTGTAGCTTTTTGAGACGATGTCTGGATTTTCTATCATATAGCGTATCGCTGAAAGGACATTAAAGCGTTTTTCAAGCTCTTTTAAGACACTTCTATAAGCTGCAACGATCTTTAGGAAGTCGATCAGATCAGCACTACCGATACCCTCTATATCAACGCCCTCTATGCCAGTTTCGATAAGAAATTCGTTTAGTGCCTTTTCATCTTTTAGATAAATTTCTTTCTTACCTTTTTTATAGCGGTAAAGTGGCGGCTGAGCTAGGTAGATGTGGCCGTTTTCTACAACTTTATTTAAAAATCTAAAGAAGAATGTTAAAAGTAGCGTCTGGATGTGGCTACCATCGACGTCGGCATCGGTCATGATGATAATCTTATGATATCTAAGCTTCTCAGCGTCAAATTCATCTCCGATACCGCAGCCTAGTGCTGTTATCATATTTTTTATCTCGTCAGACTTTAAAATTTTATCCAGTCTTGCCTTTTCAACGTTTAGAATTTTACCCTTAAGCGGCAATATCGCCTGAAAAACTCTATCACGTCCTTGCTTTGCAGAACCGCCCGCAGAGTCGCCCTCCACTAGATATAGCTCGCTAATTACTGGGTCTTTACTCTGGCAGTCAGCTAGTTTGCCAGGGAGTGTACCTACGCTCATGCTCTCTTTTTTGCGAGTTAGATCCCTAGCTTTTTTAGCGGCCTCGCGACCACGAGCAGCCATTAGAGCTTTATCCATTATCGCTCTTGCTTCGATAGGATTTTCTTCAAAATACTTTGTAAGCACGTCAAAAACCATCTTTTGAACGATAGGTTTTACGTAGCTTGAACCTAGTTTACCCTTTGTTTGTCCCTCAAACTGCGGCTCTGGCACCTTTACGCTTACAACTGCGATAAGTCCCTCGCGGATATCTTCGCCAGTTATCTTTGTATCTTTTTCACGTGCAGCAGCATTTGCTTGAACGTAGTTTGTAATAACTCTTGTTAGGCCCGCTCTAAAGCCAGCCTCGTGCGTACCACCATCTGGAGTTTTGATGTTATTTACAAAGCTTAGTAAATTTTCACTATAAGTGTCGTTGTAAAGTAGTGCAAAATCAACCATAACATCATCTTCGCCGCCGCTAAATGATACTGCTTTACTAACAGCATTTGCTTTGTTCATATCAGTTACAAAGCTCTCTAACCCACCCTCGAAATGAAAACTTTCGCTTCTGCCATTTCTTTGATCTTTAAAATTTATAGTTATCTTTGGGTTTAGATATGCTAGCTCGCGAAATCTCTTAACTAAAATTTCATCATCAAATTCTGTCACTTCAAAAATGCTATCATCTGGCCAAAACTCGACTTGCGTACCTGTGCGGTTTGTAGTTTTTATCACTTCAAGATCGCTTTGAGGGATACCTTTTGCAAATTCTTGTCTATGAAGCTTGCCATCACGTTTGATATTTACGACTAGTTTTTTAGAAAGAGCATTTACAACAGATACACCAACACCGTGAAGACCACCAGAAACTTTATAAGTGTCCTTGTCAAATTTACCACCAGCGTGAAGAACAGTTAAAACAACTGTCGCAGCTGAAATTTTTTCAGTTGGGTGCATATCTACTGGGATACCACGGCCATTATCGCTAATGATAGCTGAGCCCTCACGTGTAAGCTCAATGTCTATCGTATCGCAGTATCCTGCCATCGCTTCGTCGATAGAGTTATCAACGACTTCATAGATCATATGGTGAAGACCACTAACGTTTGTATCACCTATATACATGCCTGGGCGTTTCCTGACCGCTTCAAGCCCTTTTAGTACTTTGATATTTTCTGCGCCGTAATTATTTTCCATAATCTTGCCTTATCTTATAAATTTATCGGCATTATTACTGTTGTTAATTCTTTTGAATTTACAACAAATGCTAGTGAGCTTTCATTAAATCCAAGCTCAAAATTTTCATCTTCGATACTAGTTAAGAAATCAAGCAAGTATCTATTTTTTATGCCTATAAAGAATTCATCTTCTAAGCCAGTTTGATAATCAATCATAGTTTTTGCTTCAGAGTTATCTTCTATAACACTTTCAAATGTTATATTGTCTTTTGAAAAAGTTATTTTCATTGTATCACTTAGCATTGAGATAGTTTTTATACCATCTATCATCTTATCTCTACTTAGCTGAAGTCTTTTTCTTACTTCTTTTGGTATGACACGCTCATAGTCTGGAAATTTACCATTTATAAGTTTTGTGAAAAACTCAAAATTTTGGCTTTGAGCGATTAAGATATTTTCATCATAGTAAATTTCTATCTTGTCAAAAAATAGTTTTTGTATTTCATTGATAGCTTTTTTAGGGATTATAAGTGAAAATTCTTTTTCAGTTGGTGTTTGAAATTTAAATACACTAAGTCTTCTTGTATCAGTACCAACGATATTTATAAAGTCTTGTTTAATATCAAGGAAAGCACCATTTAATTCAAATTTCGGGTTATTGCTATCAATACTTGGTAAAATTTTCTTTAAACTTCTTCCTAACATAACAGCATCAACATCAAATTTTGATTTGCCTTCTATCGTTGGAAATTCTGGAAAATCTTCAAATTTATACATTGGAAGTTTGTATTTTGAGTTTTTTTGTTTTATATAAAGATAGTTATTTACAGTTTCTAACATCACTTCTTCGTCTTTTAGACTTTTTATAATGTCAAGTAGTTTTTTACCATTTGCAGTTGCATAGCCTTGATCAATGATTTTTACATTACTTAGCTTATACGCTAGTCCTATCTCATGATCAGTTGCTTTTATATTTAAAACTCCATCTTTTGCTGAGATATAAATGTGAGAAGTTATAGCACTAAGATCTCTTTTTTCAAGATATGGATTTGTATTTGTTACTATGCTTTCAAGCATATTTTTGTTTATTAAAACCTTCATTAAAAACTTCCTTCTATTTTTAAATTTAATTTTTTTGTTTTAGTAGGTGATGTTAAAAAGTGAAAAGTACTTTTAAACATCGAAATACAGCTATTTGAAATGTGAAAAATTATATTTTCTTTTTCACATTTATTCACAAATTTCATATTGTATTTTATCCTTTTGTCAAAATTTTATTTTTTAATTCAGTAACTTTTAGACTAAAAATTTCATTAGTTTGTATTAGCTCATTTATCTTTTTAATATTATGACTAACGGCACTGTGATCTTTCATACCAAAATAGTTTGCAATTTGTGGCATTGAGTTTGTTGTAAGCATCTTTGCAAGATATATGATGATTCGTCTTGCTTCTACGATATTTGTAACTCTTGATTTGCTTTTTATATCACTTTGTTTGATATTTAGTTCTTTACTAACTATTTCAACGATAGTATCAAAATTTATATTTTCACGTTTTTCTTTGATCAAATCTTTTAATATACTTTTTGCAAGATCAAGTGTGATCTCTTCTTTCATAAGAGTTTTAAATACGTTTAAATTTATGATAGCTCCCTCGATCTCACGGATATTATCTCCCATGTTTGTAGCTATGTAGTTTATGACCTCTTTATTTAGATCGATTTTATCAAATTCGCATTTTTTGATGATGATGGCTATTTTTGTATCAAGTTCAGGTGGCGTAATATCAGCCATAAAAGCCTTATCAAATCTTGAAATCATCCTATCTTCAAAGCCTTTTAGTGTCTTTGGAGGTCGATCTGAAGTCATAACTATTTGACCATTTTTTGCTAAAAGTTCATTATATGTGTTGAAAAATTCCTCTTGGATTTTATCAGTTTTACCAAGAAACTGTACATCGTCTATTAGTAAAACATCGCAGTTTCTATATTTTTCACGAAATTTTGGCATTGAGTGGTTATTTATATGACTGGTAAAATCTATCATAAATTGTTCGCTAGTTACGCAAATAACGGTTTTTCCTTTATTTAGGCAGTGATTTCCGACTGACTGGAGTAAGTGAGTCTTGCCAAGCCCTGTCGTGCCATAGATAAAAAGTGGATTATAAAGTACGCCAGGTTTTTCAGCGGCTGCTTTTGCGCTTAAAAATGCGTATTGATTTGACGCTCCACAGACAAAATTTTCAAATGTGTAGCTTGGATTTAAAATGCTACTTTGTGTTTTTATTTGCTTAACATTTATTTGATTTTGCTTCGATACCTTGCTACTTTTAGTAGATGAAATTTCAATATTTGGCTTTATCCCTGTTCTAACTTCATATAGATGAGCGATCTTATCAGCATATCTTGTATTTATAAATTTAGCCATTAACTCATTTGGTGCAGTGAATACTATAATATGATCGTCTGAAGCCTTTTCGTTAAATTTTAATTGCTTGATATAACTTTGGTATTCTTCAGGTGAAATTTGTGTTGAAAGATTTTCTAAAATTTCGTCTGCTATCAA